>JBBIUY010000001.1:0-363 GCA_037440005.1 Armatimonadota bacterium
CCACGCGTCCGGCGACGACCACGGTCCCGCCCACCGCCCGCAGGTACCGGCCCACATCTCCGGCCACCCGGATGTCCCCGCCGGCGACCATCAGATCCCGGCCGATCCGCGCTCCCTCGGGCACGCTCACCTCTCCGGCCGCCACCACCGCATCGGTTCCCACCTCACCCGAGAGGGACACGGTCTGCGCCACCGCGCGCACGGCGCGGTCGACCCGACCTCCGACGTGGACGTCTCGGGCTGCGGCTAGGATTCCGCCGGTCACGCGGCCTGTCAGTTCCACCGTCCGGGCTGCCGCCGCAAGGTCACCGTCCACCGTGCCGGCGACCGTGATCGTCGTCCCGGCCGCGTACACGTCGTCGG
>JBBIUY010000001.1:408-2303 GCA_037440005.1 Armatimonadota bacterium
GTCCTGACGACGAACGCCGCAGCAGGCGCCGCCTGGACCAGCACCAGCGCCATGGCCACGATCATGCGCCTCGCGGTCACCCTGTCACCTCCCTGCCCCTCTTCTCCGTGTGTGGTTCCCTGCACAGGACGAGAGGCCTGCCGGGCTGTATCAGCCCGCAGGAAAACAGCGCGCCTGCGATCGGGGGCCACCTTCAGCGCGTAGCCAGCAGACACTCCCCGTGTCCCCCGCGCTATAATCCACCCGTGACCGCTATCATGTGAACATGGACCTAGCCGGCTGGAGGAGCCCGCCGCCGTGCCGGTCGAGGTGATCGTCCTCAACGACGCCCCTTGTAGTGTTGTGGGCGCGGTGTTGAAAGGGCACATCCCGCACCGTCGTGCCCAGCAAGCGCTGGCGGCTGTGGCCGAGGGCACGGGCCGGGAGAGGATGGACATGGCGGTCCTGAGGCGGGAGCCGCTGCGGGACGGGTTGGGCCTGCGGACGGCCGCACCCTGACGCGGGCCTGGGAGATGTCCACCACCGTCACCGTCTACGACGGTGCCACCACCATCGGGGGCAATAAGATCCTGCTGGAGGACGGCGAGGTCGCCGTCCTGCTGGATTTTGGCACCTCCTTCGACGCCCGCGGCCGTTTCTTTGAGGAGTTCCTGCCGCCCCGCTCCCGGGCGGGGCTGGTGGACCTGATGCACATGGGCCTGCTGCCGCCCCTGCGCGGAATCTACCGGTCCGACCTGGTAGATCCCGCGGGGCGGACCTGGGAGCGGGCGCGGCGGTTCCCCCACCACCGCGAGCTGGAGGCGTCGGCCGTACTGCTCTCCCACGCCCACGTGGATCACTGCGGGTACGTCTCGTTCTTAGACCCTCGCATTCCCGTCGTTTGCACGGCCATGACGGCCTACCTGGTCAAGGCGATCCAGGACGCAGCGGCCCACCAGTTCGAAGGCGAGATGGCCTACGCCATCCCCAAGATTGCCGACGAGGAGGGCACCGTCGGGTCGGCGCCCCCTAAAGACTTTCCGTTCGTCCGCCGCCCCTATCGGGTGGCCGACGCGGTGCCCCTGGACCCTCACGACTTCTGGAACCTGTCGCCGACCGGGGACCGCGGGCGGTACTTTCCGCCGGATCGGCTGGAGACCGCGGCCGAGGTGGCCCGTCTACCGGTGCGCTTTTTCCCCGTGGACCACTCCATCTACGGCGCCGCCGCGATCGCCGTGCGGACGTCGGCCGGGTGGGTCGTCTACACGGGCGACCTACGCCGCCACGGTCGCCGGGCCGACCTCACCGACGCCTTCGTGGCGCAGGCGCGAGCCCTGCAGCCGGTGGCCCTGGTGTGCGAGGGCACCAACATCGACCGCGGTCCGGGGGCGAGCGAGCAGGAGGCGTTCGACGCCGCCCTGCGAGCGGTGGAGAACGCCCGGGGCGAGCTGGTGGTCGCCGACTTTGGCCCGCGCAACGTGGAGCGGTTGCTGGCGTTCCTGGAGATCGCCCGCCGGACCGGGCGCCGCCTGGTCATCACCGACAAGGACGCCTACCTGCTGCGGGCGATGCACGCGGTCGACCCGGCCATCCCCACGCCGGCATCCGAGCCGGGGCTGGTCGTGTACCGGCGGCGCCTGCTGCGCCCCGACCGGTGGGTGGAGTTGGTCCGGGAGTGGTTCCCCGACCAGGTGACCGCTTCCGAGGTGGGGGCGCGGCGGGGCGAGGTCATCCTGTGCTTTTCGTTCTTCGATATCACCGAACTCATCGACATCGATCCCCCCGGCGGGGTGTGGATCTACTCGGCCAGCGAGCCCCACAACGAGGAGCAGCTGTTCGAACTGAGCCGGTTGCGCAACTGGCTGGATTACTTTCGCCTCCGCCCGCTGGGGGTGGGCGACGCGCCGTCACCCTAC
>JBBIUY010000002.1:0-229 GCA_037440005.1 Armatimonadota bacterium
CACTCCCAGCTCATCGCCCTGCCGGTGGTGCCCAAGCGGGTGGCCGAGGAGCTGGAGGCGGCGGAGAGGTTCTACGGGCGCCAGGGGTCCTGCATCTACTGCGCCCTGCTGGCCCAGGAGCGGGCCGGCGGGGAGCGGATCATCTGGGAGAACGCCGCCTGCGTGGTCCTGGCGCCGTACGCGTCGCGGTTTCCCTTCGAAACCTGGATCCTGCCCCGGGAGCACATGG
>JBBIUY010000002.1:254-2169 GCA_037440005.1 Armatimonadota bacterium
CCCGCGCAGGTGGACCCCCTGGCCCAGGCCCTGCGGGAGACGCTGCACCGGCTGGCCGTCTGCCTGGCCAATCCGCCCTACAACTTCATCGTCCACACGCTGCCCTACCACAGCCCCCTGGAGCACGCCTACCACTGGCACATCGAGATCATGCCGCGGCTGACCCAGGTGGCGGGCTTTGAGTGGGGGTCGGGGTTCTACATCAACCCCGTGGTCCCCGAAGACGCCGCCCGCATCCTCCGCGAGGGCACCCCGGCGGCGCTGCCCGCGCCCGCCCTCGCCGGCCGTCCCCACGGAGAAGTGGGGGACTAGGCTGGCCGGCACCCGGCGCGCCTTGACTATCATCTTCCCGCTGTGGGATTTTCCCCGCTCGGGTCTCCCGTGAGATTGGGTTCCCGTTGGGAAATGGGGGAACAGCCCGTTAGGCGGATTTGGGGTCGTCTCTGCAAGCGCGGCGCCTGTCAACCCCCCCGGTGACCGGTACCCGGGATCTTGAGCCGTTCTCGTCGGAGTCATCTCTTCGCCCTCGGCGGAGCATGAAGATGTCCCGGGAGCGTGTCGCACTCAGACCCACGAGCCTGCAGCGGCTCACACCCCAATCGCGCTCACGCTCCCGTCGACGGGTCCGGCTCGCGGTAGGGCTCCCGCTTGGTCAGCACCCAGTACGTGGCCTCCGCCAGGTGCCGGGCCACCGCCCCGATGGCTTTGTGGTGACCCCGGCGCCGGGCCACCCGCACGTACAGCCGGCTCACGTGGCGGGCGGGTTGGCGGCGGTGGTGGCAGCAGACCGCGTTGGCGGCTTCCACGAACGCCCACTGGAGGTAGCGGTTCACGTCGTCCCGCAGCGGGCCCGTGCGCCGGCGGCCGCCCGACTGCTGGACCCGGGGGACGGTACCCGCGTAGGCGGCCAGCTGGGCACTGTGGGCGAAGCGGCGGACGTCCCCGACTTCCAGGGCGATCACCACCACCAGCAGAAAGCCCACCCCCGGCAGCGTCATCAGCAGCCGGATGTCGTCGGTGACCTCGCACAGGGCGCCCATCTGTCGCTCCAGCTGCGCGATCTGCCGGTCCAGCGCCGCCAGCTGGGCCAGCAGGCACCCGACCGCGACGCGGGTCTGGGGCGGCAGCTGGGCCAGGCACGCCTGCAGGGCCTGCCGCCCGCGGCGGCCGAACAGGTCGCTGACGCCGGTGGGGGTCAGGGCGTACTTGGCCAGGGTGGCGTGGAGGCGGTTTTTCAGCCGGGTGCGCTGGGCCACCAGGACCATCCGGGTGCGGGGCAGCTCCCGCAGGTCCCGCACCGCCGCCGGTGGGATCCACACCGTGGGCAGGGTTCCGACCCGTTGCAGCTGATTGAGGCCGCAGGCGTCCAGGCGGTCGGTTTTCGTGACGTGTCCCAGCATCAGCTTGGCCTTGTGGGCGTGGACCAGGCGGGGGACGCAGCCGGCGGCTTCGATCTCGTCCACCAGCCAGTACCAGTTGCCCACCGTCTCCACCGCCACCGGCGAGCCGGGGGTCCAGCGCGCCAGAAACTCCCGCACGGCGCCCGGCCGGTGGGGCAGCCGGCGCTCGCACACCAGGGTGCCGTCGGCCCGGTCGACCCGCGCCAGGCTGTAGTGCTTGTGCGCGTCCAATGCGATATACTCCATGGTGCTGCGCCTCCTCTCAGCGGCCTGCTGAATGGGCCAGGCCTCGAAAGACCTTCGCTGTTTGGGGGCGCAGCGCTTGCATATAATCAGACCCCTTTTGGTAGGTTTGCTCACTTCTGTTGTCCGTGTTAGCATCACCGGCGGGGGTGAGTCTAGTGGCGGGCAAGACGCTGTACCTGCGCGGTCTTCCCGAGGACGTGGTGCGGGAAGCCAAGGCCGCGGCGGCCCGGCGCGGGGTGACGTTGGCGGCCCTCGTGACCGAGGCCCTC
>JBBIUY010000003.1:0-253 GCA_037440005.1 Armatimonadota bacterium
CGGCCCCGCGGGCCGCCTCCCCCAGGCGCGCGCGCAGCGTCGGATCCTCCAGCAGGTCGAGGATGGCGGCGGCCAAGGCGGCGGGGTCGCGGGGAGGAACCAGCAGACCGGTCTCCCCGTCCTGAAGCAGGTCGGGCACGCCTCCGACGCGGGTGGCTACCACGGGGCGGCCCGCAGCCATGGCTTCGATCACCGACACCGGCGTTCCCTCGTGCAGCGAGGGCAGGACCACCACGTCCAGGTCCCCATAGAC
>JBBIUY010000003.1:296-1023 GCA_037440005.1 Armatimonadota bacterium
CCCAGCGCCCGCGCTCGGTTCTCCAGGGCCAGGCGCAGGGGTCCGTCTCCGACCAGGACGAAGACGGCCGCAGGGCGCCGCCGGACGACCAACGCCGCCGCCTCCAGCAGGTACTCCAGACCCTTGATGGGCACCAGGCGCCCCACCGCCCCGATCAGCGGGGCGTCCGGCGGCACGCCCATCTCCGTCCGGAAACGCCCGGGCCGAACGTCCGGCCGGACCAGCCGCGCCAGCTCCAGCCCCAGCGGGATGACGGCGATCTTCCCGGGCGGAGCCACCCGGTGGCGGACCAGCTCCTCCCTCACCGCCGGGCTGACGGCGACGATCCCGTCCATCCGACGGGCCAGGGCCCGCTCCACGGCCAGCAGAACCCGCGTGACCCCGGGGGAGTAATACCCGTGGAAGAGGGTTCCGTGGAACGTCTCCACCACCACCGGGACCCGCGCCAGCCGGGCGGCCAGTCCTCCCAGCACCCGTGCCTTGAGCAGGTGGAGGTGGACGATGTCCGGGCGCGCCCGCCGGAACAGGCGGAACAGGGTCAGGCAGGCCTTGAGGTCGGCGACCGGGGTGGCCGCGTTCCGCAGCGAGGGCACCACCTGCGGTCTCACCCCGCGGCGCAGGGCGAACGCGGTCATGTCCCCTTCGTCCCGGTCCACCCGCCCGCACACCAGGTCCGAGGCAAATCCCAGCCCCGGTAGCAGGGCGGTCAGGTGCACCACGTGCTGTG
>JBBIUY010000003.1:1050-2111 GCA_037440005.1 Armatimonadota bacterium
CGGGTGATGACGCGGATCACGCGGGCCACGGCGCCTGAGGTCAGGTCCGGATGTCCCGGGCCCACGTCCGGTGCTCCCGGTACCACTCCACCAGCCGCGCCACGCCCTCGGGAAAGGGCGTCCGGGGCTGCCAGCCCAGGAGGGTCCGGGCCCGGGTGATGTCCGCCCAGGTCGCCCGCACGTCGGCCGGGTGGGGAGGGCGGTGGTCCAGCTCCGCCCGCCGCCCGACCATCTCCTCGATCATCCGGATCGCGTCCAGCACCTTCACCGGACGGTCCGATCCCAGGTTGATCACCGCGTACCCCACCGGCGCCAGCGCGGCCAGCGTCCCCCGGGCGATGTCGTCCACGTAGGTGAAGTCCCGTTCCTGGAGGCCGTCCCCGTACACCACCACAGGCTGGCCTTCGCTGATCCATTGGACGAACCGGAACAGGCTCATGTCCGGACGGCCGGCCGGGCCGTAGACGGTGAAGTACCGCAGCACCGACACGTCCAGGCCGAACGCCTGGTGGTACACGAAGGCCGCCAGCTCGGCCGCTTTCTTGGACGCGGCATAGGGGGACAGCGGCCGGTCGGTGGGCTGGTCCTCCCGGAACGGTCGGGGGGCGTCCCCGTAGACGCTGGACGTGGACGCCTGCACGAACTTGGGGACGCCGCGCAGGCGGCACAGCTCCAGCAGGTTCACCGCCCCCAGCAGGTTGGTCTGGAAGTACGCGGTCGGGTCGTCCAGGCTCTGCCGCACCCCGGCGCGGGCGGCCAGGTTGATGACGGCGTCGAGGGGCGGGGAACCGGCATCCTCAAAGACCCGTCCCAGGGCTGTCCTGTCGGTCACGTCCACGCGGACGAAGGTGAAGCCCGCGCGCCCGGCGAGCTGGCTCACCCGCCACTCTTTGAGGCGGACGTCGTAAGCCGGAGCGAGGTTGTCGGCGCCCACGACCTCGTGGCCGGCGTCCAGGAGCGCTTCGGCGACCTTCCACCCGATGAATCCCGCTGCGCCGGTGACAAGGAGCCTCATGCGGCGGGGTGTCTTCCCCCGGGACGTACTTCTACCAGCGGACCGG
>JBBIUY010000004.1:0-135322 GCA_037440005.1 Armatimonadota bacterium
TTCCTGACGACCCGGGTGCTTCCGGCCTACCGGGCGGCGGGGTGGCCGATCCGCCAGGTGCTCACCGACCAGGGCAAGGCGGAATCCGTGTACGCTGGCTTCGAGGGTCATAGGCGGTCCTCCCCGTCTCCCCATGCCGGGGGACTATCCAACGGGAAGGATACGTCATATGACCCTCCCTTGCTGTAAACACCAAACTGAAACAGTTCACCCCTAGGGGGACGAAGCCGGAACCGCGCTGCGCAGGTACCGGTCGATGGCCTGCGCCCCCTTCCGGCCGTCGGCCAGCGCCGTCACCACCAGGTCGGGTCCGCGGACCGCGTCGCCGCCCGCGAACACGCCGGGCAGGTTGGTGGAACCGTCGGGGTTGACCTCGTAGGTCCCGCCGGCGGTGGTGCGCGGCCCGCCGGCGGCGGGGACGGGAGAGCCGTCAAAGCCGAACGCCAGCACGGCCAGGTCGGCGGCGATGGTGAACTCGCTGCCCGGCACGGGTACCGGCCGGCGCCGTCCCTCCGCGTCGGGATCGCCCAGGGTCATCCGGATGCACTCGATGGCGGCCAGGTGGCCGGCGCCGTCGTCCACAAACCGCACCGGCGCCGCCAGCCAGACGAACTCCACCCCCTCGTCCCGGGCGGCCTGCACCTCCCGCCGGCTGCCGGGCATGTTGGCTTCGTCCCGTCGGTAGACGCAGGTCACCTGCCGGGCACCCAGCCGCACCGCGGTGCGCAGGCAGTCCATGGCCGTGTCGCCGCCGCCGAGCACGACCACCCGCCGGCCCGAGAGGTCGTCCCGGCAGGCGGGGTCGGTATTGTGGCGCACGAGAAACGGCAGTGCGTCCACGACCCCGTCCAGGTCGATGCCCGGCAGGGACGGACGCTTGGGCGTGGTGGCCCCGGGGGCCAGGAAGACGGCGTCGAACCGGCGGCGCAGGTCGTCCAGCGAGACGTCCCGTCCCACGTGGATCCCGCAGACGAACCGGATGCCCAAACGGCGCAGGTAGTCCACCCGTCGGTCCACCACCGCGGGGTCGAGCTTGAAGCCCGGGATGCCGTACCGCAACAGCCCCCCGGGCTGCGGGTGGGCGTCGTACACCTCCACCGCGTGTCCCCGCAGCGCCAGCGCCTCGGCGCACGCCAGGCCGGCGGGCCCCGCGCCCACCACCGCCACCCGGTACCCGGTGAGCGGGGGCGGCGGCGGCGCCGGAAGGCCCTCGCGGGCGATGGCGTACTCGTTGATGAAGCGCTCCACCGCGCCGATGGCCACCGGCTCCTGCTTGACGCCCAGGACGCAGGCGCCCTCGCACAGCCGGTCATGCGGGCACACCCGCCCGCAGATCTCGGGCATGGGGTTGGTCGTGCGGGAGAGGTGGGCCGCTTCCACAAAGCGTCCCTGGGCGGCCAGGACCAGCCATTCCCGGATCGGGTTGTGCAGGGGGCAGGCGGCGATGCAGGGCGCCTTGCCGCACTCCAGGCACCGGCTGGCCTCGGCCGCCGCCTGCTCGGGCGTGTAGGTCAGCGTCACCTCGCAGAAGTCCCGCACCCGCTCGTCCGGGGGCCGGCGGGGCACGGGGACGTGCGGCAACCTGACGCGTTCGCCTTTGGCGACGGGCATGGACCGCCTCCTCGGGGCCGTGTTGCGTCCGCCCGCCAGTATACCGGTCCGGTCCGGAGGGCCCATCGGGCCGGCAGAGGGTCGGCGGATCGGGCCGTCGTCCGAGGGCGCCGGCGGGGGGTAAACTGGGCGCCGGAGGACAAATCGGTCGCCAGCCCGATGGGGAACCGGCGCACGGGCCGGTACCGTGGTGGCCGGACGGGTCCAGCCGGGAGGAGGAGACCAGTGAGCACGCTGCGGGAGGACGCCCTCGACTACCACAGCCGGGGCCGCCCGGGCAAGATCGCCATCGCCATCACCAAGCCCGCCGCCACCCAGCGGGATCTGACCCTGGCCTACTCGCCGGGGGTGGCGGAGCCGGTGCGGGAGATCCACGCCGACCCTCTGGAAGCGTTCCGGTACACCAACAAGGGCAACCTGGTGGCGGTGGTCAGCAACGGCACGGCGGTCCTGGGCCTGGGGAACGTGGGGGCTCAGGCCGCCAAGCCGGTCATGGAGGGCAAGGCGCTGCTGTTCAAGCGGTTCGCCGACGTGGACGCCTTCGACATCGAGGTCGACGCCACCGACCCCGACGAGGTCGTCCAGATCGTCAGGGCCCTGGAACCCACCTTCGGGGGCATCAACCTGGAGGACATCAAGGCGCCCGAGTGCTTCGTCATCGAGGAGAAGCTCAAGACGCTGCTGGACATCCCGGTGTTCCACGACGACCAGCACGGCACCGCCATCATCACCGGGGCGGCCCTGATGAACGCCCTGGAGCTGGCGGGCAAGGCGGTGGACCAGGTGCGGGTGGTGATCAGCGGGGCGGGGGCGTCGGCCATCGCCACCGCCGAGTTCTTGCTCCTGCTGGGCATGCGGCGGGAGCAGATCGTGCTGGTGGACACCCGGGGGGTCGTGTACCGGGGCCGCACCGACGGGATGAACCCCTACAAGGCGCGCTTCGCCGCCGACACCGCCGCCCGGACCCTGGCCGAGGCCATGGCGGGCGCCGACGTGTTCATCGGGCTGTCGGCTCCCAACATCGTGACCCGGGAGATGGTGCGGTCCATGGCCGCCCGGCCGGTGGTCTTCGCCCTGGCCAACCCGGACCCGGAGATCCCCTACGAGGAGGTCCGGGCGGAGCGGCCCGACGCGATTGTGGCCACCGGCCGGTCGGACTATCCCAACCAGGTGAACAACGTCCTGGGATTTCCGTTCATCTTCCGGGGCGCCCTGGACGTCCGGGCGCGGGCCATCAACGACCCGATGAAGCTGGCCGCCTCGCGGGCCCTGGCCGCCCTGGCCCGGGAAGAGGTGCCCGACGTGGTGCTGCGGGCGTACAACCTGGAGCGGCTGTCGTTCGGCCCGGACTACCTCATCCCCAAGCCGGTGGATCCGCGGGTGCCCCTGTGGGTCGCCCCCGCGGTGGCCGAAGCGGCCATGGCCAGCGGCGTCGCCCGGCGGACGGTGGACCTCAAGACGTACCGGGAAGAGCTGTCCCGCCGCCTGGTGCGGGGCCGGGAGGTGATGGGGATCGTCTACCACAAGGCGCAGGCCTCGCCCCGACGCGTGGTCTTCTCCGAGGGAGAGGAGCCCAAGGTCGTCCGGGCGGCGGCCACCCTGGTGCGGGAAGGGATGGCCCGGCCCATCCTGCTGGGCCGCGAGGCGGCCATCCGGGCGGTCATGGACGACCTGCGCATCAGCGAGCCGCTGGAGATCGTGACCCCGGACCTGTCTCCCAAGCTGGAGGCCTACGCCCGGGTCCTGTACCAGGACCGGCAGCGCAAGGGGATCACCCTGCGGGAGGCGCGGACGCTGATCCGCCAACCCAACTACTTCGGCGCCATGATGGTCCGGACCGGCGACGCCGACGCCTTCGTGGCCGGCCTGACCTACCACTACCCGGACGTGATCCGGCCGGCCCTGCAGGTGATCGGCCCCGCCCCGGGGACCACCCGGGTGGCGGGATTGTACCTGATGATCGTCAACGGCAAGCCGTATCTGCTGGCCGACCCCACCGTCAACATCGACCCGACCGCCGAGGAGCTGGCCGAGATCGCCATCATGGCGGCGGACAAGGCTTGCCAGTTCGACATCACGCCCCGGGTGGCCATGCTGTCCTTCTCCAACTTCGGATCCACCCGTCACCCCCGCTCGGAGAAGGTGGCTCAGGCCACCGCCCTGGTGAAGGCCCGGCGGCCGGACCTGATGGTGGACGGCGAGATCATGGCCGACGTGGCCCTGGACCCGGAGCTGCGGGCGGCCGACTACCCCTTCTCCACCCTGGTGGGGGAGGCCAACGTGCTGGTCTTCCCCTGCCTGGAGGCGGCCAACGTGGCCTACAAGCTGCTGGCGCAGCTGGGCGGCGCCACCGCCATCGGTCCCATCCTCATGGGGATGGCCCATCCGGTGCACGTCCTCAGCCGCGGCGCCGAGGTGGCGGACATCGTCAACATCGCCGCCATCGCCGTGGTGGACGCCCAGGAGGTGGGCCGGCTGCGCCGGGTGGGGGGACAATGACGGCCCGGGACATCATGACGACGCCGGTGGTGACCGTGCGACCCGCCACCCCGGTCCGGGAGGCCGTGGCCCTCATGCTGGAGCACCGCATCAGCGGGCTGCCGGTGGTGGACGAGCGCGGGGAACTGGTCGGGATCGTCACCGAAGCCGACCTGCTGCCCAAGGAGGTGGTGCCCCGGCCCCAGCCGCCGGTGGTGGACTGGATCGGGCCGTCCCTGTGGGTGGAGCGGTGGCTGAGCGCCTATCGGAAGGCCGAAGGGCGCACCGTGGGCGAGGTGATGACCCACCACGTGATCACGGCCACCGAGGACACGCCGGTGCGGGAGATCGCCGCCCGCATGTTGCGGTATCAGATCAACCGGGTGCCCATCGTCCGGGGTCATCGGGTGGTAGGCATCGTCACCCGCGCCGACGTGCTGCGGGTGTTCTTGCGGAGCGACCAGGACCTGGAGGAGGACGCCCGGGCCGCCCTGGAGGAGCTCCTGTTGCCCGACGAGGACGTCCGGGTGGAGGTCCGGGAGGGCGTGGTCGTCCTCCGGGGCCGGGTGGCCTCCCCCGGCCGCCGGACGGCGCTGCGCGCGCGCCTGGAGCGCATCGACGGCGTGATCCGCATCGACGACACCGACCTCCGGCACGACTTTCCGCTGGCCAGCGGTCTGTGGGAGTGAGGCCGCGTTCGGGGCGAGCCTCGCTGCGGGCCTGAATCCCCGGCCGGCTGTTCCTGGAGGCCCCGTCGGTCCCCCGCAGGTCCGTCACCGCAGGCTCCAGCGGTGGGGCACATGGCAGGAGGTGCAGGCCCCGACGTCGCGGGCACCGGACGCCACCACGGCGGCGGGGTGCAGGGCGGGGGCGGGGGAGGGGTGGCAGGAGACGCAGGCGGCCACCGGGCGGGCCTGCTCGTGGGGCTTGTGGCAGGTGCTGCAGGCGAACCCCGTGTGGGGCGCTCCGTCCGGGAACCCGGCGGTGCGCCGGGGCGGCAGCGCCTGGTGGCACTGCAGGCAGGTCTGCCGGGTGGGCCGCAGGGGGCTGTCCGGCCGCAGGTACTGGTGGCAGTCCACGCAGTGGAAGTCGGCCATCTGGGCGATCGTGATGGCCCGGGCGCCGACCGCCTGGGCCTCGTGGCACCGGGCGCAGACGTCGGCGACGGCCCGGATGCGGTGAATCCCCGTCGCGTGGCAGGTCACACACTCGATCCCGCGGCCGGTGGCGTGCACCTGGTGACCGGCGGTCCGGGCCACCTGCGCCCAGGCCGGATCGCCGCTGGCGTGGCAGGCCCGGCACCGGGCCGCCGGCACCACCGCGTGCCGGCCCACCCGGCGGGGCCGGCGGACGGCGAAGACGATCACCTGCCGCGCCGACTCGAGGACGCTCTGCTGGTGGCAGGCGTGGCAGTTCACCCCACGGTGCTCGCTGGTGGCCCAGCGGTCCCAGGCGGCTTCCATGATGTGGCAGGACCGGCAGAACGCCGGGTTGTTCACAGTGTAGTCGTAGGCGGTGTAGCCGGCCAGGGCCGCTGCTGCGGCCGCGGCCACCGCGGCGACGATGACCGCGACCCGCCAGGGGCGCGGCCGACGGGGGACCGCGGACCCCGGGAGAGCCGGGGCGGAGTGGTCCGCAGGCCGCGGCGACCGGTCCATGGCGCTTACGGGTAGACCTGCAGGAGTTTCCGCAGGGTGGCGTCGGCCACCGAGGGCGGCGCGGCCAGCCAGATGGCAAGGGAACCGCTCTGGTAATAGTAGTGCCGCTGCCCCAGCCCGTCGGTGGCGAAGACCGTGCGACCGGAGATCTCCAGCGCCCGCGGGGCGGTGAAGGGGGTTGCGGCCCCGGCGAGGCGCCGGGTCATCTCGAACAGCAGCATCGTGGTGCGCGGCGGCGAAGAGGACGCGCTGATCCAGACCGTCAGTCCACCGCCGTAACGGGCCACCAGCCCGTCCACGGCCTCGATGCGGCGGCCGTGCAGCCGGGCCAGCTCCGCCAGCGCCGCGGGGCCGCGGATGGCCGCGACCAGGGCCGACCCGGCCAGGATGGGGGGAGCCTGCAGGTCTCCGGCCGGGGGAGCGGCGGGGGGCCTGGCGTTGGCCAGCAGCGCCGCCACCGCCGCGACGCCGATCACGGTCAGTCCCGCGGGCGTCAGCATCCGCCTCGCGCGCCGCACACCGCCCTCCTCCGTCGGCCCAGTCCGGCCGCTGGGCCGTCGCCCCGGCGCCGGTCCGGGGAGGTCACCTCAGGCGGCCCGTCCGGCCCGCCGTTCCGTCACCGGGACGTAGTCGCGGGCGTCCGCACCCACGTACACCTGCCGCGGCCGGCTGATCCGCTGCTCGGGGTCCTGGAGCATCTCCTCCCACTGGGCCAGCCACCCCGACGTGCGCGGAATGGCGAACAGCACCGGGAACATCTCCACCGGGAATCCCATGGCCTGGTAGATGATCCCCGAGTAGAAGTCCACGTTGGGGTACAGCTTGCGGGAGACGAAGTAATCGTCCTCCAGGGCGATGCGCTCCAGCTCCAGGGCGATGTCCAGCAGCGGGTTGCGCCCCGTGACCTCGAACACCTGGTAGGCGATCTGCTTGATGATCCGCGCCCGGGGGTCGTAGTTCTTGTAGACCCGGTGGCCGAACCCCATCAGCCGCACCTCGCCGGCTTTCACCCGCCGGATGTAGGCCGGGATGTTGGCGGGGCTGCCGATCTCGGTGAGCATGCGCAGGACCTGCTCGTTGGCGCCGCCGTGCAGGGGCCCGTACAGGGCCGCCGCGGCCCCGGCCAGCGCCGAATACGGGTCGGCGTGGGAACTGCCGATGGACCGCATGGCGTTGGCGCTGCAGTTCTGCTCGTGGTCGGCGTGGAGGATGAACAGCACGTCCAGCGCCCGCTCCAGCACCGGATGGGGGGTGTACTTCAGCTCGGTGGTCTTGAAGAGCATGTTGAGGAAGTTGCCGGTGTAGGACAGGTCGTTGTCGGGGTACGCGTAGGGCAGGCCGCGGCTGTGCCGGTAGGCGAAGGCGGCGATGGTGGGCATCTTGGCGATCAGCCGGACGATCTGCTTGCGCCGCACCGCCGGGTCGTGGATGTTCTTGGCCTCCGGGTAGAAGGTGGACAACGCGCCCACCGTGCCGATGAGCATCCCCATGGGGTGGGCGTCGTAGTGGAAGCCGTCCAGAAACTTCTTGATGGACTCGTGGATCATGGTGTGGTGGGTGATCTCGTCCACCCACGCGTCCAGCTCGGCCCGGGTGGGCAGCTCCCCGTGCAGCAGCAGGTACGCGGTTTCCAGGTAGGTGGAGCGCTCGGCCAGCTGCTCGATGGGGTACCCGCGGTACCGCAGGATGCCCCGCTCGCCGTCGATGAAGGTGATGGCGCTGCGGCACGACGCGGTGTTGGTGAACGCCGGGTCGTAGCTGAGCAGCCCGAAGTCGTCGTCGGACACCTTGATCTGACGCAGGTCGGCCGCCCGGATGGCCGCCCCGTACCGGGGATAGGTGCCGTAGAAGATGGGGATCTCGTAGGTCTTCCCGGTGCGGTTGTCGGTGATGGTCAGCGTGTCGCGGCCCATGGGACCCCTCCAGCAATCAGGGTGCGGGCGGCCCGCCCGCCTGGCTTGATTCTACGTCCCCGGTAGGGTGGGGTCATCAGGCACGGGCTGGATTCCCATCGGGCGCCAGGCGGATGGCGCGCCCGTGAGGGCGCCCGTAGGATGAAACGGGTGATCGGGTGGCGGCCCCCCGGCTGGTCCTGGTGTTCTTCGCCTACGGCCTGGCCTTTTTCGCCATGGGCCTGGCCATCGCCCTGGAGGCCCGGCGGTCCACCGAGCTGCGCCTGGCCCGCAGCCTGGGCTACCTGGCGGCCTTCGGCCTGCTGCACGCCGGCGTGGAGTGGATCGACATGTGGCTGCTGCTGCCGCTGGCGCTCCCGCCGCCGACGGTCACCGCCCTGCGGGTCGGCCGCCTGGGCCTGTTTGCGGCCGGCACCCTGCTGCTGGCCGCGTTCGGCACCTCCCTGATCGGCCACCTGTCCCCCCGCCACGGGTGGGTGCGCTGGGTTCCCCCGCTGCTGTGCGCCTTCTGGCTGGGCTACTGGGCGGTGGGCCCCCACGTGAACGTGCTGGCCGCGCCGGGCCGGTCCCCCTGGTCGCCGTCGTGCCTGCGCTGCCACGACGGCGTCGCCCTGCCGTCCCGGACGGAAGCGTGGGCGCCGTCGGTGGCGGTGGCGGACATCTGGGCGCGGTACCTGATCTACCTGCCCGGCTCCCTGTTCGCGGCGGCCGGCCTGTTCCTGCAGGCCCGGAGGTTCGAGCAGGGAGGGTACGCCCGCATCGCCCGGGACTGCCGGTGGATGGCCGCGGCGTTCGTCGCCAACGGGGCGGTGGCCGGACTGATCGTGCCGCCGGCGGCGTTTGCCCCCGCCTCGTGGCTGAACTACGACCGGTTCCTGTCGGTGGTGGGGGTGCCGCCCCAGGTCTTCCGGGCCGCCCTGGCGGGGGTGATCGCCTTCTTCGGGGTGCGCGTGCTGCGGGTGTTCGACCTGGAGTACGCGCGCCGACTGGCCGAAGCTCAGGAAGGCCGGCTGCGGGCCCAGGCCGAGGCCCTGGAGATCGCCCGGAAGGCGGCCGCCGACGCCGCCGCCTGGAGCCGGGAGCTGGAGGCCAAGGTCCGGGAGCGGACTGAGGAGCTGTTCGAGCAGGTCCGCCGCCTGGCCATCCTGGAGGAACGCGACCGGCTGGCCCGGGAACTTCACGACAGCCTGGGGCAGGTCCTGGGATTCGTCAACCTCAAGGCCAAGGTGGCCGAGGACCTGATCGCCCGCGGCCGCGCCGTCGAGGCCGGCGAGGAGCTGGGCCAGATGCGGGCGGCGGTGCAGGACGCCTACGAGGAGGTCCGCCAGGCGATCCTCAGCCTGCGGACGGGTCCCCAGCCCCGGGGGCTGCTGCCCGCTCTGCGGGAGTACGTGGACCGGATGCGGGAGCAGACCGGGCTGGACATCCGGCTGGAGGCGCCCGGCGACGTGCGCCTGCCCCCGGCGGCCGAGACCCAGGTGATCCGCATCGTCCAGGAGGCCCTGGCCAACGTGCGCAAGCACGCCCGGGCGTCCCGGGTGTGGGTGCGGTTTGCCCGCCAGGGGGAGGGGACCGTGGTGATGGTGACCGACGACGGCCAGGGGTTCGACCTGGCGCAGGTCCAGAGCGCCCCCGGGGCGCGCTTCGGCCTGCAGACCATGCGGGAGCGGGCGGAGAGCGTGGGCGGCACCCTGACCGTGGAGACGGCGCCGGGGCGAGGGACGACGGTGAGGGTCTTCATCCCGGGAGGGGAGTCCGATGGAGCGCATCCGGGTCCTGGTGGCTGACGACCACGCGCTGTTCCGGCGGGGTGTGACATCCCTGCTGGCCGGTCGGGAAGATCTGGAGGTGGTGGGCGAGGCGGCCGACGGGGACGAGGCCGTGGAGCGGGCGCGGGAACTGATGCCCGATGTGATCCTCATGGACATCAAGATGCCCGGCACCGACGGCCTGGCCGCCACCCGTCAGATCAAGGCCGAGATGCCCTATGTGAAGATCCTCATGCTGACGGTCTCCGAGACCGACGAGGACTTGTTTGAGGCCATCAAGGCGGGGGCGTCGGGCTACCTGCTGAAGAACGTCGACCCCGAGTACCTGGTCACCTGCCTGCGGCAGGTGCAGCGGGGGGAAGTGCCCATCGCCCCCGCCATGGCCAGCAAGATCCTGCGGGAGCTGGCCACCCCGCCCGAGCCGGCCCCGCCCTTGACGGGACGGGAGCGACAGGTCCTGGAGCTGCTGGCGGCCGGCAAGTCCAACAAGGAGATCGCCCTGGACCTGAAGATCTCCGAGAACACGGTCAAAAACCACCTGCGCAACATCCTGGAAAAGCTACACCTGCAGAACCGGGTCCAGGCGGCCCTGTACGCCGTCCGCATGGGGCTGGTCCGGCCTCCCGGCGAGCCCGCCGGACCGTCCTAGCCCGCCCGGACCGGCCCGGGGGGTGAGTTCCGCCAGCTCCCCTCCGTCGGGGGCCCGATCTCCGCGCGTCGGCGGTGGCACCGCCGGTGCCCTGCCCCGGCCGGGGACCGGGGCCCGGACGGACCGGCGCGGCTCCCACCTGCGGAGCGGGGCGGCCTCCGCCCCACAGTGACCCTCCCAAATCGCCCGGGGACTCGATAGGCGGCAAGTGGCTGCGGCCGTACGGTCGAGGTGGAGGTGGATTGTGCGGCCGCGGGTGTTCATCTGGTACAGCCACCCCCTGTTCGCCAGCGCCATCGAGGCGTTGCTGCGCCGGCAGGGGATGGCGTGCGCGGGGGCGGCATCCGATCCCGATCAGGTCCTCCCGGCCATCGCCCGGACGCGGCCTGACGTGGTGGTGGCCGACCCCGTGGTGGAGAGGGAGCACCCGCAGGTGGTGGCGGAGGTCATCCGCACCTGCGAGCCGATCCGGGTGCTGATCCTCGACCCGCTGGAAGACGCCATGCGGGTGTACGACAGCCGCGGGTGCGGCGCCGCGCGGCTGGACGCGGTGGTGCGGGCGATCGAGGAAGCGGCCGGACGGGCGGTGCAGCCCGCATCCGGGCGAGGGGAGGGATGACAGTGCATCCGGTGGGCATCGCCCTGGCGTTCCTGGTGTTCTGGTCGTTGGTGGCCGCCGGGGCCTTCCTGTGCGTGACCTGCCTGCGGCGGCTGGCGCGCTGGCAGCGCGCGCTGACCGGGGGCGGCCGGGTGGCCCTGGCCGAGGGCGTGGGAGCGGTCCTGCACCTGGCGGGCCTGGCCGCCGGGGCGAGCCTGGTGGCCGCCGGCCTGTACGCCACCTACGTGGTGCTCCTGGCCCGGTAGCGCGGGAGCTCCGGGTCCCCGGGGGTGAGGACGGTGGACGAGCGCAACCTTGCGCTGGAGATCATGATCACGCTGGCGATGGTGGTCGCTACGGCGTTCGTGGCCACGTTCGTGGTCTCACTGATCAACGCGGTCTGCCGCTGACGCGGCGCGCGCACGGTGCTGTAAGTCTGCCGGCGGACCTGCGATCGATCACCCGCCCGATAGGCGGCTCCCGCCTCCGGTCCTATGGTGGAGGCGGGAGCGCTCCGTGAGCTACGCGCGCTGTGTGCCGCTGGTCCTGACCGCCCTCCTGGCGGTCGCCGCCCCCGCCCGTGCGCAGGGCGCCGACGCCTGCCTGAGCTGCCACGGAGCCGAGGGGCTCGTCCTGACCCTGCCCGCAGGCGAGGCGTTGCCCCTCACCGTCGATCCGGCGGCGGTGGGCCGGTCGGTGCACGGGAACCTGGGGTGCGCGTCCTGCCACCCGGCCCAATCGGTCTATCCCCACCCGCCGGTGACCGCCCGGACCCGCCGGGACTTTTCGGCGCAGGCGTCGGGGGCGTGTGCCGCCTGTCACCCCGATCCCGCCCGGCAGTTTGCGGCGAGCGTCCACGGCCGCGCCCAGATCATGGGGCTGGCCGACGCGCCCACCTGCGTCTCCTGCCACGGAGCCCACGAGGTGGTCTCCGCGCGGAGCCCCCAGTTCCGAAACGACACGCCGCGTCTGTGCGGCAGCTGCCACGCCCGCCCGGAGATCATGCAGAAATACGGTCTGCGGGCGGTGTACGAGACCTACGTCAGCGAGTTCCACGGCGTGACCACCACCCTGTACCGGCTGACGACGCCCGCCAGCCCCTCGCCGGCCGCCACCTGCTACGACTGCCACGGCGTGCACGATATCCGGGCCGCCGACGACCCGGCGTCCCGGGTCCATCCGGCCAACATCCTGGCCACCTGCCGGACCTGCCACCCCCAGGCGGGCCGGTACTTCGCCACCGCCTGGACCGAGCACCGGGCCCCGGGCCCTGACGCCGCTCCCCTGGTGTACTACGTGCAGATCTTCTACCGGATCCTCATCCCGTCGGTGGTGGGGTTCCTGGCGGCGCTGACGGTCCTGGACCTGGGCCGGTGGGCGGCCGACCAGCTGCGGAGGGCCCGACGGTGAGCGCGAGGCCACCGGAGGTGGAGCGGTTCACCCTGGCCCAGCGGATCGAGCACTTTGTGCTGATCATCACCTTCAACGTCCTGGCCTTCACGGGGCTGCCCCAGAAGTACTTCTGGACTCCGTGGGCTCAGGCCATCGTCCGGGCCCTGGGCGGGATCGAACGCACCCGGCTGATCCACCGAACGTTTGCCGTGGTGCTCATCCTGGAAGGCGTGTACCACCTGGGCGCGGTGTGGCGGGCGCGGCGGGCGGGGCGCGAGCGAGGGCCGGCCGGCATGGCGGTGAGCTTTCAGGACGTGCGGAACGTCCTCGCCGACATCGCCTACCTGCTGGGGCTGCGGGAGGAGCGGCCGGCCTTCGATCGGTACGACTACCGCCAGAAGTTCGAGTACTGGGCCGTGGTCTGGGGGACCGTGATCATGGCGGTGACCGGCCTGATCATGTGGTTCCCCGAGACAATCACCCGGTGGGTGCCGGGGGTGGTGATTCCCGCCGCCCGCGTCGCCCACGGGGGAGAGGCCCTGCTGGCGGTCCTGGCGGTCATCCTCTGGCACTTCTACAACGCCCACTTCCGCCCCGAGGTCTTCCCGATGGACCCCGCCATGTGGACAGGCCGGATCGACCTGGAGCGCCTGCGCCGTGAGCACCGGGCCGAGTACGAACGCCTGGCGGAGCAGCACGCGCCGTCGGCGGACCCGCCGGCCGCCCCTCCCGCCGGAGGCCGCTGACGCCGGCCCTCGGAGGCGGGCGTGGTCAGCCCTCCGGATCCACCAGCCCCTTGCGGAGGGCGTAGGCGATCAGCTGGGCGGGGCGGTGCAGGTCCAGCTTCTCCATCAGGCGCTGGCGGTAGGCCTGGACCGTCTTGACCGAGAGGTGGAGCATCCGCCCGATCTCCGCGGCGGTGTAGCCTTCGGCGACCAGCTTGAGGATCTCCCGTTCCCGGGGGGTGAGGGTTTCGTAGGTTCCCGCGTCCTCCCCGCGTTCCACCCGGCGCAGGTAGTCGGTGACCAGCGCCGTGGCCATGGAGGGAGACAGGTAGGTCTCCCCCCGGGCGGCGGCCTCGATGGCCTCCACCAGCTCGGGGGGCCGGGCCTTCTTCAGCACGTACCCGCACGCCCCCGCCCGCAGCATCTGGAAGAAATACTCTTCGTTCTCGTGGACGGTGAGGGCCAGAACCTGCACGTCGGGATACTCCTCCTTGATGCGCCGGGTGGCTTCCACCCCGCCCATCCGCGGCATGGCCACGTCCATGAGGACCACGTCGGGGCGGAGGGAGCGCACCATCTCCAGGGCGGCCAGGCCGTCCTCCGCCTCCCCCACCACCTCCACCGCGGGTGCCGCCTGCAGCAGGGACCGGATGCCGGCCCGCACCAGGGTGTGGTCATCCACGATGAGCACGCGCAGCGGCACCGTCGTCCTCCGGGACGGCCGGGGTGGGAATGTCCGCGCGGACGACGGTCCCCCGGCCCGGCCGCGACTCGATGGACAGCGTTCCCCCCATCAGGGCCACCCGCTCCTGCATGCCCAGCAGGCCCAGCCGCCGGCGGGCGGGGTCGGTCAGGGCGGCGGCCACATCGAACCCCATCCCGTCGTCGCGCACCTCCAGGCGCACCGTCCTCCCGGTGGATTCCAGGGAGACGGCGGCCCGGCGGGCGCGGCTGTGCCGGGCGATGTTGGTGATGGCCTCCTGGGCGATGCGGAACAGGGTCGTTTCCACTTCCCGGGGCAGGCGGTGGACGCCGAAGCCGGCGGTGTGGACGGAGACCTGCACCCCGGCGGGCTCCAGGAGGCTCTTGGCGTAGTAGCGGACCGCCGGGATCAGGCCCAGGTCGTCCAGCAGGGTGGGGCGCAGGGCGAAGACCAGCTTGCGCACCTCCTCCAGGGTCTGCTCCACCACAGCCCGGATCCCCGCCAGGGCCGCCCGGGCCGGATGGTCGGAGGGCAGGGACTCCTCGGCGACGTTGACCCGCATCATCAGGCTGGTCAGCGACTGGCTGACCTCGTCGTGGAGCTCCCGGGCGATGCGGGAGCGCTCCTCCTCGTGAGCGCTCAGCAGCCGGGCCACCAGGTCCCGGCGCACCTGATCCTGGGCCCGCACCTCGGCGAAGAGGCGGACGTTCTCCATGGCGACGGCCAGCTGGGTGGCCACCGTCTGCAGCAGGAGCAGGTCCAGAGGCTGAAAGGGACGCCGGTCCCTCCGGACCACCACGACCCCGCCCAGGTCCCGGTCGCGGGTGCGCAGAGGAACGGCCAGGGTGGTGCCTGCCCGGCCTCCCCCGCCCGGGCAGGCCTCCGCCTCCTCCCCGGCCGCCGGGGACCCGCGGCGGGGCCGCGCAGCGCCCCCCAGGTCCACCAGCTCCGTCGCCCCGGCGTCGGCGAGGGGGACGGCGTCCTCCCCGTCCCACCGGTAGATGCGGCAGGCGTCGGCTCCCACCGCGTCCCGCATCGCCTCCGCGGCCTCGGTCAGGGCCGACTGGAGGTCTTCGGCGGCGGTCAGGGCCCGGCTGAAGACCGTCAGGGTGGACAGCCGCCGGCTCAGATCGGCCACCTGCGCGTGCAGCGTGGACGCCGCCTGCTCGATGCGGGCGCTCATGTCGTTGAAGGCGGAGGCCAGGAGCCCCAGCTCGTCGCCCGACTGGACGGCGGCGCGGGCGGCGTAGTTGCCCCGGGTGACCTCCCGGACGGCCGCCACGATGGACGACAGGGGGTCCAGCACGAAGCGCCCCAGCAGGATGCTGAGGGTGCCCAGGGCCAGCAGGAAGGTGAAACCGACCAGGCCCGCCAGCATCCGGGCGGTGAACCGCAGGTGCGCGGTCAGCTGTCCGGTGGCGAGGGTCACGCCGATGGCCCCCAGGACCGGGCGCTCCGCCAGGTGGCAGGCGTGGCACTCGCGGCGGTTGGGAATGGGGACCAGGACCAGCAGCTCGCCGGCGGCCGGTCGCTCCATCGTGGCGGGCCGGCCGGTGGCGACCACCCGGCCCAGCAGGGCCGACGGTTGGGGGGTCCCCACCTCGTCGGCGCGGGAGGACGCCCAGATCCGTCCGCCGGGGGTGACGATGGTGACCCGGTGCACCACGGGGACTTCCTCGATGTGGCGGATGATCTGTTTGGTCTCGTCGGGGTTGTTGTTGATCATGGTGGTCATGAGGCTGTGCAGGATGGTCCCCGCCACCGTCTGGGCCATGACCTCGAACTGGCGCAGGGCGGCCCGGCGCTGGAACACCACCAGGGTGTAGATGGCGAACCCCCCGACGACCACCACCAGGGTGACGATCCACAGGGTGATCTTCAGGTGCAGCCGCAGCGGCTATCCCCCCGCGCGCTCCTCGGCCGGGGCGGCAAACACCGGAAGGTGCTCGGCGATCCACAGGTAGGCCAGCACGCCGGCGGAGACGATGCCTAGGGTGACCACCACCTCCATCCAGGACGGTACGTAGGCGGCGCCGGTGCCGGCCCGCATGCCGGTGATGGCCACGTTGAGGCGGTTGAGGACCACGCCGGCCACCGCCAGCGCCGAGGAGGCCACCACGGTGCCGGGGCGGTGGGCGGTGGGTAGCGCCAGCAGGACCAGGGGCGCCACCACGCCGCCCCCCACCTCGGCGATGAACAGCGCCCCCTCCACCGTGGTCGGGGTGACCAGCGGGAGGACGTCCCGGAGGACCAGATCCACCACCCGCACCCCCAGGTAGAGGGTGAGGACCACCGCCATCGCCCGCCCCAGGTCCGCCAGCAGCGGGGCCTCCAGGGGCCGCCGGAACGCCCGGGCGCTCGCGGCGGCCTCCACGGTCACCATGGCCGGTCCCACCGCCACCGCCGAGAGGAAGAATAGGACCGGCAGCAGCGGCGTGTACCACAGGGGGTGCAGCTTGCCCGGGACGATCAGGAACAGCGAGCCCAGGGACGACTGGTGAAGGGTGGACAGGATGACTCCGGCCACCACCAGCGGAGGCAGGGAGACCCGGGCGATGGACAGCAGGGTCGTCCACCCCAGCCGTTCGAGGACCATGGTGCCGAACTCCAGGGCCAGGACCAGGGTGTACAGCATCACGCACCACGCCACCTCGAACATGACCGAGTGAGGATTCCACATGATCAGGGGGTGCCAGATGCGGTACGGCCGGCCCAGGTCCACCAGGAGGGCGGCGACGACCAGGAGGTAGCCCAGAAAGCCCGTCACGATGGCGGGACGCAGCAGCGGGCGGTACCGCTCGTTGTGCAGCACGTGGACCGTGGCGGCCATGGTGAAGCCGCCGGCGGCCAGGGCCACCCCGCACAGGATGTCGAATCCCACCCACAACCCCCAGGGGAAGCGGTCCGACAGGTGGGTCACGGCGCCCAGGCCCCGGGCGTAGCGGACGACGCTCACCACCGCCGCGGCCGCCGCCAGGGACCACAGGACGGCCCGGCCCACAGGCAGCAGGCGCGCCATCAGCGGACACCTCCGTTCAGGTCGGCCCGGCGGCGCAGGAAGAACTCCAGGGCGCTCAGGGTCGCGCCGACGGTGATCACGAGAGCCGGCACCTTGCCCAGCGCCTTCCAGGTGTAGGCGGGCAGCGGCTCGCGCACCACGACGGGAAACCCCAGCTCCTCAAAGGGCACGTCGCTGACGTACAGCCAGGACGTCCCTCCGGCCTCCTCGGCGCCGTAGATGGCGGGCACGTAGCGGTCGGGCGTCTCCGCAATCCGCCGGGCGGCCTCGGACAGGATGGCGTCCCGCGGCCCGATCTGCAGCGCCTGCACCGGACACGCCTCCACGCAGGCGGGCCGATCGCCGCGGGCCAGGCGCTCTGCGCACAGGTTGCACTTCTGGATGCGGGGCAGAGGACGGTCCCACTCGAAGCGGGGCACCTGAAACGGACACGCCAGCATGCAGTACCGGCATCCCAGGCATCGGCCGGCCTCGTAGACCACGGGACCCTCGGGCGTCTTCCGCAGGGCCGCCACCGGGCAGGCCGAGGCGCAGGCCGGCTCCACACAGTGCATGCACTGCACCTTGTAGGTGCGCTGACCCGCGCCGCCCTCGCCCAGGATCAGGTGCGGGCGCGGCCGGTCCAGGGACCGTGACCGGACCACGGTCCAGGCGGTGGGGCTGAGGTCGGCGGACTCCCGCTCGGGGAATCCGTGGTAGCGCTTGCACGCCATCTCGCAGGACCGGCACCCGATGCACCGGGCCACGTCCACCAGCAGGCCGACGGCGGGCCCGCTCCGCCGTCGGGCGGACGCGGGCCGCGCCGGGGAGAGCACGGCGACCCCCAGGGCGCTGGCGGCCACCAGGTGCAGGAACTGACGCCGGGTCAGGGCCATGGTCGGGCGGTCCCTACCGCCAGCTGGCCAGGAGGGCCGAGGTGAAGAAGACCGATAGCCCCAGCACCACCACCCCCAGCACCGCGCCCGAGAGGGCCTCCTCCACGCCCGCCAGGGCGCCGCGGCTGCGGGCGATGACGACGGCGCCGGCCACTCCCAGGAGGAGGGCCGCCGCCCCCAGCAGGCAGTTCACGCCCGGCAGCCAGCACAGCCGCAGACCGCTCAGGCCCACGGTGAAGCTCAGGGACGCCAGCGGGCAGACGGGACACTGCGCCCGCCGCTGCACCATGTCGCGGATGGACACCATCGCACCCACCTCCACCCTGACGGTAGGGGGAGGCGGTTCCCGGCGCAGCGGGAGCAGTCCCGGGATACCGGGGGGAGGTCTCCCACAGGTGCGGTGCCGCAGATCCGGACATGGCTGCCGCCACGTCCCATCCTAGAGGGGGGGTCCCACCGGTCGAAGCGGGCAGGCCGCGGATTGTCGCTAGTCCGTTCCGGCTAGGCGGACACGGGCCGGGCGAGCGGCGCGCCGGGTCCGGCCGGCCGTGCGCGGGCGACGGTCAGGAGGGCGACTCCGTCTGGTCCGGGGCGGGCTCCCGGCCCCAGTAGCAGTCGTCGCACAGGCGGATCCGCACTCCCCGGGCCTCCCACTCCCGCGTGGCCCGCCTCAGACCGCAGCGGGCGCAGGTGTCGGTGGGCCTGACGTCCCTCTCGGTCGCCGCCATGGCGCACCTCCCGCTGGCGCAGTGCCGGCGCCTTCATGGTCGGCGTTTCCGCGGCGGGCGTCCATCGGGCAGGGAGCCGACGGGACGCCCGGCCCCCGCCGGAGGGCGGACTCGGGTCGGCGCCGGAGCGGGAGGGTGCCGCGGGAAGGTCAGGCAGCCGGGACGGCGGTCCGGCGGCGTCGGCGCAGGCGCAGCAGGGCCTGCAGAGGGCTCTCCTCGGAGATCAGGCACACCCCATAAAACCCCGCGCCCAGCCGCACCAGGATCAACTCTCCCTCCCGCTGCAGCGCCGCCAGTGCCGGAGACCATTCGTCCGCGACCAGGTCGTAGGGAACCTCGGGGATGTCCTCGAAGGCGCGGAAGCAGCTGTGGCAGTAGTAGACGCGCGGCTGGCGGGCGCGGGAGGTGTAGCGGGAACCGCACCAGGGGCACCGGGGGAGGTCCGGCAGGCGGTGGATGGACGGCCGGAAGAACACCTCGGGCATCGCAGCCCGCCCTCCGCCTGCAGCGTACCGCACCGTCCGACAGGCCGCCATCGGGCGGCCGGCCGATTCCCCGGCCGGCGGGCGGCGCACCCGGAGGCGGGCGGCGCATGGCCGCCCGCCTCCGGCGCGAGGGTGAGGGTCAGCGCAGGGCGTCCAGGGTGGCCAGCAGGACCGTGCGGGCGAAGCGCGGGTTGTGGACGCCGAAGCTGTCGTCGCCCTCGATCAGGAAGTAGTTCCACCCCGCCCGCACGATCGGGTCAGCGGTGGGGAAGACCGGCTTGCCGGCGGCGTCCAGGACGCTGCCCAGCTGGCTGTACCAGGCCCCGCCGTCGCGGAGGGTGAACTTCAACCCCTGCTGACCGTGGATCTCCACGGGCTCCACGGAGACGATCAGGGCCGGGTTGACCCTGAAGTTGTCGGTGTAGCGGTCGGTCTGGGGGTCCCAGTTGCGGATGACGGCGATCTGGTCTTTGCGGGCCATCACCCGGGCGGCGATGGCTTTCTCCACCTCGTGCAGGAGCGTCTTGATTCCGGCCTGGACCCGCTCCACGGTGACGTCCGGCCCGTGACAGCGGATGCAGATGTCCTCCCGCGCCCGGAAGGTGTGGCTCTCGGTGCTGAAACGCATGTGGCACGTCACGCAGGCGTCGCCGATGAAGGTGGCGTGGGGCGAGATGACAGCCTCCGCCGGCGGGACGAAGAACGCGTTCTTGCCCATCAGCACGTCGGCCTGCGACGCCGTGTGAGGGGCGGTCCACCGTCGCGGGTCGTCGGCGTTCCAGGCGATGGCCCCGTTGCGGGTGTTGTGGCAGGTCATGCACTGGGCGCCCAGGCCCACCCCCAGGGCCCGGAACCCGGCCGGCAGGACCGGCGTCGTCTGGGTGACGCGGACCTTCAGGTCGGGGGTGTGGCAGGCGGCGCAGGTGACGGGCCGCACCGAGAACCGGTTCAGGCCCAGCATGGACAGGTAGGAGACGTCGGCGGGGCTGCCGTCGGGCTTGGTGATCAGGCCAGGGTTGCCCTTCTCCAGCTGGGGCAGCCAGGCCAGGTACCCCTGTTCGGCGTGGCAGCGGGCGCAGTGCGCCGCCGTCGCGCCCCGGGCTTCCACCGTCGCCTCCTCCCGGGCCAGCTCCCGATTGGCGTGGCCGCTGCGCAGCCACTGGGCCCGCTGGTCCGCCTGGGCCCGAACCGCCGCGGTCGTTCCGGCGAACACCAGGACGGCCGCCAGCAGTCCCGCCAGGGCCGCCCGAATCACCGTGCGCATCTGCCCGTCCATGACTGTCGCCCCCCTCGCATCGCCCCCGAGCCGGTTCGGCCCGCTACCCCGCCCTCCCGACCGGCGGGTACCGGGTCGGGTGCACCCGCAGCCACGTCTCCGCCAGCCGTTCCACCTCCTCCCGGGGGTACCGCCTGCGCCCTCCCGGGGTCAGGACGTAGGGCAGGCGCCCCTCCCGGGTCCACCGGTAGACGGTGTGGGGGGAGACGTCCAGGAGCCGGGCGACCTCCCCCCGGGAGAGATAACGCCTGTCCGGCCGGCCGGGATCGTCCGGAGCCTGTCTCATGGGGCTGACCGCGCTCCACGGCCATCCTACGCGCGGGGTGCGCGCATCGTACATGATGCAAACGACCCCACCTCCGATCTCCGCGCACCAGGCCAGTCGGGGGAGGGGGGGATCGGGCGGGGACCGGACGGGCGGGCGGCCCCTGCGGTCCTCTGCGCCCTCAGGCGGCCACAAACCCTCCGTCCACCACCATGGCGTGGCCGGTGACGAAGGACGCGGCGTCGGAGCACAGCCACACCACGGCCTCGGCCACCTCCTCGGGCGTCCCCATCCGACCGACGGGCTCCAGGGCCGTGAGCTGAGCCTCCACCTGGGGGTTGGCGGCGATCACCCTCTCCACCATGGGGGTGCGGATCACCCCGGGGCAGACGGCGTTGACCCGGATGTTGGCCCGGGCGTACTCCAGGGCGGCGGTCCGGGTGAGCTGGATGATCCCTCCCTTGGAGGCGCAGTAGGCCGGCATGTTGGCGAAACCCACCAGGCCCGCCACCGACGCGGTGTTGACGATGGCTCCTCCCCCCTGGCGCAGCATCTGGGGGATCTCGTGCTTCATGCACAACCACACGCCCGTGAGGTTGACGGCCATCACGCGGTTCCAGTTGTCCTCCGGACAGTCGGCGGTGGGCGCCATCACCCCCTCGATGCCGGCGTTGTTGAAGGCGTAGTCCAGCCGGCCGAACTGCCGGACCGTCTCCTCGACCATGGCCTGGACGTCCGCCGGGCGGGAGACGTCGGTCCGCACGAAGACCGCCTCGCCGCCCGCCTCGCGGATGAGGCGCACGGTCTCCCGGCCTGCGTCCTCCAGGACGTCCGCCACCACCACTCGCGCGCCTTCCCGGGCGAACGCCCGGGCGGCGGCGCGGCCGATGCCTGACGCGCCGCCGGTCACCACGGCCACCTTCCCCCGCATGGGCTGAGCCATCGTCCTCACCTCCGTCGAGTCGCCGGCGTCCGGGCGCCGGACCTCAGTAGATGAACTCGTCCACGTCGTAGCGGGCCACCTTGGGGCCCCGCGGCCGGGACCACCGCAGTCCCTCCCGCAACCGCCGGATCTGCTCGTGCACCTCCCGGGGGGTCAGGGGCTCCAGCCCGAGGGCCCGGGCGGCGGCGGCGTAGTCGGAGTGGGGCCGCTCCACAAACGCCGACAGGTAGACCAGGTCGCCCTCGTCCAGGGGCAGGGCCCGGAGCAGCCGGAGGGTCCGGGTCACGTGACTGTCGGCGAAACGCCGCCCGCCCACCCCGGCCATCACGATGACCCCCACCTGCAGGCCGGCGGCCTTGAGGGTGCCCACGAGGTCTTCGGCATCTTTGGCCTGCTGGGGCTTGTTGAGCAACCGCAGCAGGTCGTCATCTCCTGTCTCCACGCCCACGTACACCCGCCGCAGCCCCAGCCGGCGCAGCGTCGCGTAGTCCGCGGCGGACTTCTTCCTGCCGGTGAAGATGTCCACGAAGCTGGCCATCGGACGCTCCCCGTCGTCCGGGGCCCACTCCCGGACCAGGTCCAGGCGCTCCACCAGGTCGGAGGTGGGCAGGACGAGGGCGTTGGCCTCCCCCAGGAACACGCCGCGGCGCAGGGACAGTCCCTCCCCGAAGAACTGCGCGATGCCCTGCAGGTGCGTCCGCAGCTCGTCGGCGGACTTGATGTGGAAGGGCACGGACCGGTAGAAGATGCAGAAGGTGCAGCGGTTCCAGTGACATCCTTCGGTCACCTGCACCACCACGGCCAGGTACTGGTCGGGCGGGAGGATCCCCACCGGCCGGTAGACCGCCTGGAAGCGCCGGGCATCCTGGCGGGCGGCGGGGGCGTCGAACGCCGCCGCGGACGCGACCAACCGCAGCGCCTCGCCCACCGAAGGCCGTCCCGCGGCCGACCACAGCACCTCGGCCTCGCCGCGCGCCAGGGCCCTCTGGGCGGCCAGGGCCGCCTCCGCGGCCCGGTCCACAAACCGGTCCCGCTCGTCGGGATCCAGCTCCCGGCGCGAGGGCGTGCGCAGGCCCTCCAGGACGGCGGTGCGCTTTTCCACCACGCGGTTGTCCAGGGCCCGGCGGTACAGACGCTGACCGGCCCACGCGGCGAACAACCGCCCCGACCGGTCGTAGGTGTAGATGGTCTCGCCGTCGTCGCAGACGGTCACCACAACGGACCTGTCCTTGACGGTGACGAGATACCTGCGATCCCGCACGCGACCATGGTGAGGGGTGAGACGGGCGGCGGGCAATCCGGCAGCCGCCCGATGGGCGGGCCCGGCGCCGGCGACGGCTCAGGGCACCTCAGGCGGCCCGACGGCGCGCCGGCTCCCGCCGGAGGTGGGGGGCCGCCAGCCGGAGCAGCCCGGGGTGGCGCTGGATAAACCGGAGGAGCCTCCTCCCGTCCTCCCGGGCCCGGGCCCAGACGACCAGGTACTCCTTGGCCGCCACCCGGATGCGCTCGCGCTCCTCGACGACGCACGCCCGTTCCTGCTGCAGCATCCGGCGGGCGTCATCCCGCTGGCGGCGCAGGGCGTCCTGCTGGGCGCGCAGGATCTGCCGGTGGAGGTTGAGGTCCCGGCGGGCCAGCGCCCGGGCCTCCCCCAGCGCCTGCCGGTGCGCGGACAGCGTGAACACCGGACACCATCCCCCCGCCCACGGTAGGGGAGGGGCGGTTCCGGTCCCATCGGACGCGGCCGGCATCCGGGGTAGCGCTTTGGGATCAGCAGGACCCGCACAGACGGGCGGTGCCTGAGCGTCCGCGGTTCCTGAAGGGTGTGCGGGGAGACGGCCCGCCTCGCACCGGGTCCCCGGGCGGGTGTCTAGGCGGCGCGCCGGCGGGATGCGGGCTGCCGGGCGGCCGGGCGGGCGTCCGCTGTCCCGGCCTCAGCGGACCGGGCGGACTCGGCTTCCTTCTGGAGGCGGCGCCGCTCCAGCTCCCGCCCGCGGTCTCTGACGATGGACCAGGCCAGCCACTCTTCCCACAGAGACACCGGCACTCCCTCCGCCCCCCAGCCTACGCCGGTGGCGGTGGCGCGCCATCGGGCGGACGTCCGACCGTCGGCCGTTCGAACGAACCAGGGATCAGATCAGTCCCCGCCGCAGGGCGGTGACCACGGCCTCCAGGCGGCTGTGGACCCGGAGGGTCATCATGATCTGCTGGATGTGGTTGCGGACGGTGGCCGGGCTGATGGCCAGAGTCTGGGCGATGGCCCGCGTGCCGTAGCCGGACGCCAGCAGGCGCAGGATCTCGGTCTCCCGGGGAGACAGCACCGCGGGAGGCGGGTCGGGACGGGCCGGGACCGGGGTGTCCACCAGGGCGGAGGCTCCCTCCAGAACCTGGCGGAGGAAGACCTCCCGGGTGCGCTCGGCGGTGATGTCCCGCAGGAGGTGCACCACCACCGCCTCGGCCCCGGGCAGGACCAGGGAGGTCATGGCCACCCACAACGGGGCCCCGTCCCGGCGGCGTACCTGGATCCGCATCTCGCGCATCCTCTCGCCGTGGCGCAGGGCGTTGTGCAGCGGGCAGAGGGAGGTGCAGACGATGTGGCCGTGTGCGTCCCGCCCGGCGATCACCTGGGCGCAGGGGCGGCCGAGGACCTCCGGGGCGGCGTAGCCCAGCAGGTCCTCGGCCGCGCGATTCCAGGCCACGATCACGTGGCCGGCGTCCACCGCGAAGGCCGGATCCCCGGTGCCGTCGACCAGTTCGGCGACATCGGTCACGATCACCGGGCGGGCCATGGCGTCACCGGGCCGGCTTGGAGGTCGGATCGCCCGGCAGGGTGCCGGCCCGGATCTCCGCGATGTTGGTGAAGCCGTCTTTGTCGGAGTCGAGTTTCTCGATGGCCCGGAACGCCGCCTCCGCCCGGGTCGTCCCCTGCCGGGCCAGGTCGGCCCCGTAGGGGTTGACCTGTTTGGTGGGCGGCGTGGTGGTGTGGCAGATCAGGCATCCGGCCTTGCCCAGGGCCGTGTCCTCCCGGGGCGAGTACAGGTTCCGGAAGGTGGTCAGGTCCGACGGCAGGGCCGCGGCCGTCGCGGTCAGCAGGAGAAGTCCCGCTGCGACCGCCAGCGCGCTCGTGAGCCTCATGGCGTCTCCTCCTCTCGGTGTGGTGTCCGGGGGTCCGCGACCGGCGCCGCCCCGCCCCGGCGGGTCAGCTCCTCCACCAGCAGGGCGCGCCGGCGGCGGTAGTCCTCCGGCGGCACCTCTCCGGCCTCGTAGCGGTCGTCCAGGTCCGCCACCAGCAGGATGAGGTCGTCTCGGGTCAGGAGGGGCTCCCGCCCGCCGGTGGGGAGGGCGGAGGAGCGGCGCCGCAGGAACGGGTAGACCAGGGCGCCGACCAGGATGCCGACAAAGGCCGCCAGGACCAACCGGTGAGGAGCGCCGGCGGAGACGGGCAGGCCGGTCGCCGCGATGGCCACCTGCGCGCCCGGCTTCATCCCCTCGCCCGAGAAGCGCAGGTACGCTCCCTCGTCGGTCTGCACCGGCGGCTGGGCGGCCAGGGGCGTGACCTCGAAGCGGGCCGCCGCGTGGCCAAAGACCTCGACCCGGTCGGTGGGCAGGTCCAGCGTCCGCAGGATCCGGGCGCTGCGACCCGAGGCCGGGACCAGGTAGCTGTAGCCGATCTGCCGCATCCCGGGCTTGACGTCCATGGTGTCCACCAGGACGCCGCCGGCCACCGAGGCGCAGCACTCCATCAGGCCCTCCAGGAACTGGACCCGGGTGGCTCCGGGCGGCAGGGTCAACCGCAGAGTCTCCCTCCTGCCGTCGGGACGCGGGGTGGTCCCGACGAACGTGCGGTCGGTGGTGTTGGTGACGACGAGCAGTTCCGCCACCTGCACGCCCCCGGCGGCGGGCTCGACGATGATGTGATGGACGTCCACCCGCAGCACCGCCGGGTCGGTGGTGGGCTCGTAGACCCGCAGGGTCACCTGTTTGCGGGTTTCGCCGGCGCGGAAGGCGAGGGGTTCGCTGTCGTAGTCCCCGCCCCGGTACTTGACGTTGACCACGTAGGTCCGGTCGGCCGCGGCGGGAACCGTGAAGGAGAACAGGCCGGCGGCGTCGGTGGTGGTCTGGAGGCCGTCCACCTGGGCGGTGCCGGCATAGGCGGTCAGCGTCACCGGCTGGCCGGCCACAGGCCGGCGACCGCCCGTGAGGTTGACCACGGTGCCGGTGATGGTTCCCACCGCCGGAGCCTGTTCGGCGGCCGCGGCGGCCGGCCAGGCTGCCCCGATCACCAAAACGGCGACGATCGCCCAGATCCTCACGGCGCGCCTTCCTCCATCGCCGGACGGCCGCAGGACGGGCAGAACCGGGCTCCCGGCGGACGCCGCTGGCCGCAGGCCGGGCAGCGCCGCCTGGCCCTCGCCGCGCGGATTTCCTGCTCGAGGGCGGTCTCCGCCTCCGGCGCGGGGCGGGACCGCGGGTGCAGGGCTTCCACCGCCCGGGCCTCATAGCGGGCCCGCAGCCGCGCGTAGTCGTCCGGGGAGAGCTTGCCCGTGGCGAAGTCGAACTCCAGTTCGCGCAGGGCGCTGAAGGCGGCCGCCTTGGCCCGCGCCGCCTCCTGCGCGGGATCCGCGCGCTCGCGGGCCGCCGGGGCCGGGGGCCGCAGCAGCGGCCACAGGATCAGCCCGGCCACGGCGGCGACCAGCGCCAGCTCGGCCAGCAGGATCATGCCCTCAGTCCTCCCACTGCTCCAGTTCGCGCTCCAGCCACGCCCGTTGCCCGGGCGTCAGGGCGGGCGGGAGATCGGCGGAGGGCCGCTCGGACCGCCGCGACCACAGCGCGGCCAGGGCCGTCACCGCCGCGGCGCCGGCGACCAGGGCTGCGTAGGGCCCCCACCAGGCCACCAGGTTGAACCCCCGGCGCGGGGGAGCGGACAGCACCGCCTCCCCGTACGCGTCCACCAGGGCCGCCCGGATCTCGGCGTCGGTCCGGCCCTCGTTTTGCAGGCGGCCGATGGCGGCCAGCATCCGGTCCCGCGGTCCGCAGACGGGGTGGGTGCAGGTGGCCAGGGTGAGCCCGCACCCGCACTGACAGATGAACTGGTCGGCCAGGCCGCCGCCCGCGCGGGCGCCCGCGGGCAGCACCAGAAGCCCCAGCAGTGCCGCCAGCACCGCCGCCCTCATCCGCTGTCCTCCACGACGTACCGGGCCCGCCAGCGCACGGCCTCCGCGCGTTCGGGCCAGAAGGCGATGACCGTGCCCACGGTGAGCAGCCCGGCGCCCGCCCACATCCACATCATCAGGGGGTTGACGATCACCCGGAAGCTGGCCCGGCCGCCGTCGCCCACCCCGGCGAGGATCACGTACAGGTCCTCCCGCCAGGTGGACCGGATGGCCACCTCGGTCATGGGCTGGTCCTCGTGCCCGCGGTGAATGTTGCGCTGGGGGACGAGGACGGCGACGGGCCGGCCTGCGTTGAGCACCGTGAGGGTGGCGGCGGTCACCTGGGCGCTGGCGGTGGGATAGGCGCTGGCTCCCTCGTAGCGCAGGGTGTACCGCCCCACGGCCACCGACTCCCCCGGCCGCAGAACCGCCTGCACCTCGGTGGAGAACGCCCCCCCGGCCATGCCGGCAAACAGGAGCGCGATCCCCAGGTGCACCACGTACCCGCCGTAGCGCCGGTGGTTGCGGGCCACCAGCCGCCCCAGCGCCAGCAGGTACGGCTCGCCGTGGCGATGGCGCACCCGGGCGCCCCGGTGCACGTCCAGCAGGATGGCGGCGGACACGAACCCGCACAGGGCGAAGGTCAGCACGGCGACGGGGTGGCGCACCCCGGCGGCGGTCAGGCCGGCCCCGGTGGCCAGGCCGGCGGCGGCGGGGAGCAGGACATGCCTGCGGAGGCTGGCCAGCGTGGTCGTGCGCCAGGCCAGGAGAGGGCACAGCCCCATCAGCAGCAGCAGCGCCAGCCCGATGGGAACGTTGACCTGGTTGAAGAAGGGAGGTCCCACGCTGATCTTCACGCCCCGGACCGCTTCCGAGATCAGGGGGAAGATGGTGCCCAGGAACACCGAAAACGCCGCCCCCACCAGGATCAGGTTGTTGAACAGAAAGCTGCTCTCCCGGGACACCAGCGAGTCCAGCTCTCCGGCGCCCCGGAGCTGCGGCCAGCGCAGCGCCAGCAGGCCGCCGGAGACGACGAGGGTGACGGCGATGAACGCAGAGAACAGCGGTCCCAGGGAGCTGGAGGCGAAGGAGTGTACCGAGGACAGCACCCCGCTGCGGGTCAAAAACGTCCCGAAGAGGGAGAGGGCGAAGGTGAGGATGATCAGGACCAGGTTCCACACCTTGAGCATGTCGCGCTTTTCCTGGATCATCACCGAGTGCAGGAACGCCGTGGCCGTCAGCCAGGGCATCAGGGCGGCGTTCTCCACCGGGTCCCAGGCCCAGTAGCCGCCCCACCCCAGTTCCACGTAGGCCCACTGCATGCCGAAGATGATCCCCCAGGACAGGAAGAACCAGGCCAGCAGCGTCCACCGCCGGGTGGCGCGGATCCACTCGTCGTCCAGCCGGCCGGTGGCCATGGCGGCGACGGCGAAGGCGAAGGGAACCGTGAAGCCCACGTAGCCCACATATTGAGTCGGCGGGTGGAAGAACATGCCCGGGTTCTGGAGCAGGGGGTTCAGGCCCGCGCCGTCGGGGGGCGGCGCCGGCAGCCGCTCAAAGGGGCTGCTCACCGCCGCCAGCAGCAGGGTGAAAAAGGCCAGGGTGGCCATGCAGGTAGCCACCACGTAGGGCATCAGCTCCTGCCGGGCCGCGTGCCTCCACACCACCACCGATGCGAAGCCCGTCAGCATCCACGCCCAGAAGAGCAGCGAGCCGGCCTGGCCCGCCCACCAGGCCGACACCGTGTACCAGAAGCTCAGGTCCCGGCTGGTGTAGCTGGCCACGTAGGCGTTGCCGAAGTCGCGGCTCAACAGGGCGTGCAGCAGGGCCGCCGACGCCGCCGACGTCAGCAGGAAGGCCGCGTACACCGCTCCCCGGGCGCTGGCCACCAACTCCGGCCGCCGCAGCCGCGCGCCCAGCAGCGCGGCCGCCAGCCCGTAGACCGAGGTCAGGGCGGCCAGGGCGACGGCGAGGGAACCCAGCTCACCCACGGGGATCCTCCTCAGCCTCCCGGCGCGGCCGCTTCAAACTTGGACGGGCACTTGGCGAACAGCCGCTCGGCCACAAAGCGGGCGCCGTCGAAGCGACCCTCCACCACCACCTCCGCGCCGGGCTTGAAGGTGTCGGGCACCACCCCGCGGTAGGCGACCGCCACCTGCCGGGCGCCGTCGGTGACCCGGAACTCCAGCCGGCCGGCCGCCGGGTCCCAGGTCACGCTGCCCGGGGCCACGGTGCCGCCCAGGCGGATGGCGGCGCCGCCGATGGTCCCGGCGCGGTCCAGCAGCTCGCCCACGGTCATGTAGTAGGCCATGCTGCTGCGGGCTCCGGTGAAGGCGAGGTAGCCCCCCGCCGCCACGAAGACCGCCACAGCCAGCACAAACCTGCGGGTGGCGCGCCTCATCGCCGGTCCTCCTCTCCCGGCAGCCGCGCCTGCAGCGCCCGGCCCAGCCGGTGCAGGTACAGCACGTAGGCGAACAGACCACCCCACACGATGGCGTATCCCGCAAACATCGCCTCCAGGGGCGTCATCCTGCCACCTCCCCGGCTCCGGCGCGCACCCCCGACCGGCCCGCCCGCGCGGTCAGCCGGTCGGCCACCACCATCTGCTCCCGGCGCAGGCTGACCAGGATCACGTAGAGGATCGTGAAGGCGACCACGTTCACCACCAGGGCGTGGAGCATAGCCGGGTGCAGTCCCGATCCTACGCCCTCCGCCCCCACCACCACCGGCAGCGGGTGCAGCGACCGCCACCACAGCACCGAGAGGTAGATGAGGGGGATGTCCAGGAAGCCCACAATGCCCAGGACGGCGGCGAAGCGGGACGGCTGGGTCCCCGTCCCCCCATAGGCCCGCACCATCAGCGACGCCACGTAGATGAACCACAGCAGGAAGGTGGTGGTCAGGCGCGGATCCCAGCTCCACCACGTCCCCCAGGCGTACCGGCCCCACACCGACCCGCTGGCGATGGCCAGGGTGGTGAACACCACGCCCACCTCGGTGCTGGCGTGGGCGGTCAGGTCCCAGGCGCGCCGGCGGGTCCCCAGGTAGCCCACGCTGGCCGCGCAGACGACGGCAAAGGCCAGAAAGCCCACCCACGCCGCGGGAACGTGCACGTAGAAGATCCGCTGGGCCGCCCCCATGGTGCGTTCCTCGGGAGCGTACAGCAGGGCCATGTACAGGCCCGCCAGGAGCAGCGCGCTTCCCGCGGCGATCGCCGCCGCGCGCCAGTCCGCCCGGGCGGGCCTGGCCAACTCTCGGTGGCTGTCCGGCGGCATCTCACTCCTCCAGCACGTATTCGAACACCACAGACCCCACGACGGCGATCACCACGTCGAAGGCCGCCAGGATGCGGAGTCCCGGCAGGATGGCCGCCAGCGGGCGTCCGGCCAGGAGTTGGGCGGTGGCGCCGGCGGCGCTGAGGAGCACCGGGGCCGCCACGGGCAGCAGCAGAACGGGCAGCAGCACTTCCCGCATGCGCGTGTGCACCGACATGGCCGAGAACAGCGTGCCGGATGCGACCAACCCCGCGCTGCCCAGGACCAGCACCACCGCCAGGGGCCCGGCGGCCCGCCCCGGGGACACGCCGCCCAAGACGGCCAGGGCCGGGACCACCAGCGCCTCCACCGCCAGCAGGACCAGCAGGGTGCTGGCGGCCTTGGCCACGTAGATCAGGGCCGGGTCGAACGGGAACAGGCGCAGGGCCTCCAGGCACCGCTCCTCCCGTTCCAGCGCGAAGGTCCGGGACAGCCCCAGGAGGCTGGCGAAGATCAGGGTCACCCACAGCATCCCCGGCGCCACCGCGGCGGCCTGGCCGGGGGCGGGAGAAAAGGCGAACGTGAAGACCACGGTGACCAGCAGCGCAAACACCCCCATCGCCGACAGCATCTCCCGGGTCCGCAGTTCCAGGACCAGGTCCTTGCCCACCAGCAGCCCCACGGCCCGCAGGGCGCTCATCGGTGGGCCCCCACCAGATCGGCGTACAGCCGCTCGGCGGCGCCCGGGTCGGGGAACCCGTTGAGCCCCTGGTAGGCCACCGCGCCGTCCACCAGGATCACCACCCGGTCGGCCAGGGCCAGGCCCTGCTCGATGCTGTGGGTGGTCAGGACCAGCGTGCGGCTTCCCCGCATCCGTCCCAGCAGGGCGGTCAGCAAGGCGGCGGCCGAGCGGTCCAGGCCCACGAAGGGCTCGTCCAGCAGCAGCAGGGGCGGGTCGTGCACCAGCGCCCGGGCGATGCTCAGCCGCCTGACCATGCCGTGGCTGAAGGTGCGGACCAGATCGTGGCGGCGCTCCCACAACCCCACCGCCTCCAGCAGCACCTCGGCCCGCCTGTCCGGCGTGTCCACCCCAAAGCCGCGCGCGGCGAAGACCAGGTTTTCCATCGCCGTCAGCCCCGCGTACAGGTAGCTGTGGTGGGAGACGACGCCGAGGCGCCGGCGCAGGGACGGGTCCTGCCAGGGATCCCGGCCAAACAGGCGCACCCGGCCGGCGGTGGGGCGCATGAGGGCGGCCAGGATCTTCACCAGGGTGGTCTTGCCGGCGCCGTTGGGGCCGAAGATCACCACCGCCTCGCCGTCGGGGACGTCGACGGTCACCCCCCGCAGCGCCTGCACGGGGCCAAAGGCCTTGACGAGATCACGGGTCTGGATGGCGTGCACGCGCGCCCGCCGCCGTACGTTTCCTCTGTGCGCTTCCACCGCCTACGGTAGGGATCGGCAGCGGGGCGGGGTATCCGGCACCTGCCCGATTTCCCGTCGCGGCGGGAACCGACGCCCGTTCCCGACCCACGGCCCGGGCATCCATCGGCGGACCGAGCCGGAATCGGGCCCCAGACCGATTCCGGGCCTGCCCGTTCGGGCCATAGGGTAGGGGGCGAAATGACGACGCCGTGGACCGTGTTCGGGGTGTTCCCGTGCGCATCCGTCGGCGCACCTTCCTGACCCCCTCCGCGGCCGCGGCGGGCGCGGTGGCCGGCGCCCACCTGGTTCCGCGCCGGCTCACCGCCTTGCTGGCCCGGTCGTCCGGAGCGCCGGCGGGACAACCGGCGGACGAGTGGGTTCCCACCACCTGCTGGATCGGCAAGCAGGACTGCGGGATCCTGGCCCGGCGGATCAACGGCCGCGTGGTCGAACTGGAGGGGCACCCCGGGAACCCGCTCAACCGCGGCACCCTCTGCCCCAAGGGCGTGGCCCAGATCATCGCGCTGTACGACCCTCACCGGGTGAAGGCGCCGCTGATCCGGACCAACGAGAAAGGCGTGCCGGGGACATGGCGCCAGGCCTCCTGGGACGAGGCCCTGGACCTGGTGGCCCGGCGGATCCGGGAGGCGCGGGCGAAGGACCCCCGGCTGGTGGTCTGGCAGAAGGGCCGCAGCAAGGCCAAGGCCTTCTACGATGAGGCGTTCGTCAAGGCCTCGGGCGCCACGAAGCTGCACCACGGCGCGTTCTGCTCCGACGCCGGCTACCGTGCCAGCGAGTACACCGTGGGGATCTCCTGCGTTCTGCACCCCGACTTCCGCCACACCCGCTACCTGCTGGCGTGGGGGTGGAACGGCACCAACGCGGGCGGGAACATGTTGTGCTGGATCACCTGGCCCCAGCAGATGGCCGCCGCCCGGGAGCGGGGCATGAAGATCGTGGTCATCGACCCGCGCCTGCGGGGGATGGGGCCGTTCGCCGACGAGTGGCTGCCCATCCGCCCCGGCACCGACCTGGCGCTGGCCCTCGCCCTGTCTCACGAACTCCTGCGCCAGGGCGCCGTGGACCGGGAGTACTTGGCCCGCCACACCAACGCCCCCTTTCTGGTGGGGCCCGACGGATTCTTCGTGCGCCTCGGCGGGCAGGAGCAGATCTGGGACCGCCGCAGCGGCCGGCCCCGCCCCGCCGACGCCCCCGACGCCGACCCGGCCCTGGAGGGCGAGTACATCGTCGGGGGGAGGTTCGGGCGCGGCCGGTGTTCGCGGTGTTCGCCGAGCACGTGGCCCGCTACAGCCCCGAGTGGGCTGCCGGGGTCTGCGGCGTCCCGGCGGAGGCCATCCGGCGGGTGGCCCGGGAGCTGGGAGAAGAGGCCCGCATCGGCAGCACCATCGTCCTGGACGGGGTGACCCTGCCGTACCGTCCCGTGGCCATCATGGCCTACCACATGGCCCAGCAGGAGCTGGGGTTCCAGGCGGTGCGGGCCATGATCACCGTGATGATGCTGCTGGGAGCGGTCGGGGCCGTGGGCGGGCAGCGGTTCGACGTGGGCGGGTGGACGATTCACGAGAACTTTCACCTGCTCCTGGCCTTTTACCTGTTGCTGCGCCAGTTCCTCGCCGGGCGCAGCCGCATCGCGGTGCCCGTGGCGGCCGGGGTCCTGGTGAACGTCGCCGCGGTGGGCAAACGCATCCTGATCGTGGTTCCCTCCCAGACCCACGGGGCGATGCTGCCCTATCCGCCCGGGTGTACGCCCCCACCTGGGTGGAGTACAGTAGCGTGGGAGGGCTGGTGGCTCTGGGCACGCTGCTGTACGTCCTGTTCGCCAAGGTGTTTCCCCTCATCGACCTGCCGGAAGACGTGTCGGAGGGAGCTCGACGACGGTGAGGACGCTCATCACCCGGACGCTGGTGGTGGTGGGCCTGGCCACGGCCACGGTGAGTTTCGCCCTGGCCCTGCCGCTGCGTCTGCCGGGCGCGGCGGCGGGGATCCCGGCGGTGGCGCGCCCGATCCCGTACCTGCCGGCGGCGTTCATCGCGGGGCTCATGCTGGTGTTCCTGGCGGCGGTGGCCTACGAACTGCTAACCGACCGCGACACCACCGAGCCGTGGCGGCCGTAGGGAGGACCCCATGGGCCTGCGGGGTGTGGCCTGCGCGCGGGCCGAGGCGTACCAGGCGCTGGCGCAGGTCCTCCACTACCCCGACGGCGGGCGTCTGACCACCTTCCCCCGCACGGCCGCGCGCCTGCGGCGGCGGATCGATGCCCTCGCGGGCCTGGCGCAGTTCGATCCCGCCCGGCGCCTGGTGAGCCTGCTGGAGGCTGTGGCCCGGCAGGACCCCCGGACCGTCCAGGCGACGTACGTCCGGGTGTTCGGGGTGGACGGAGCGGGCGGACGGCCCCCTGCGAGTCGTACTACCGGTCGCGCTCTCCCGCCGACGTTCCCCTGTTGATGGCCGCCCTGGAGCGCGTCTACGCCGCCGCCGGGCTGGCGGTCGATGCCGCAGGGGGTCTGCCGCCGGACCACCTCGTCGTCCAGATGGAGTTCATGGCCGTGCTGTGCGCCCGGGAGGGGGCGGCGTGGCGATCACCCCGCGGGGCGGCGGACGAGCTCGTCGCAGAGCAGCGGTTTCTCCGCTCCCACTGGCTGTCTGGCTGCCGGCGCTGGGCTCGGACGTCGCCCGGTGGGACCCGGTGGGCGCGTATGCCGGGATCGTCGGGTGTGCGGCCGACCTGGTGCGGCACGACCTGGCGTTCCTCGCCGCCCTGATGCGCGCCAGCGGCGCCGGTGTGCCGGCGGGGGAGGCCCTCCGGCCATGAGCGGGCCCGGCGCCGACCGTCCGGCCGTCGGGGTCTTTTTGTGCGAGCACCTGGAGGCTCGCTGGGGCCTGCCGGTCTCGCAGGTGCAGCGGTGGGCGGCCGGCACGCCGGCCCTCACCCTCCGCGTGGTCAGGGGGGTGTGTGAGTCGCCGCGGGCGCTGCAGGAGCCCCTGGCCCGGAGCGGTGTGTCCCGGGCGGTGCTGGGGCTGTGCCGCCGGCCCGCCTCCCGGGCGGACCTGCAGGCCGCGGTCCGCCGGGCCGGGCTAGATCCCGCCGGCGTGGAGGTGGTGGACCTGGGCACCTACGCCGCGCGGGCCCACCGTCCTCCCGACGCGGGCCGCAAGGCCGTCATCCTGCTGGCCGGCGCCGTCGCGCGGGCCCGGGCGTTCGTCGGCAGCCTCCCCCACCATCACGTGCCGGTCTTCCCCCGGACCGTCAGCCGGAGGTCTTTACTGACCCTGTCGGCGCTGGAATACCGGTCGGCTCTCCCCAAGATCGAGGTCCGCCGGACCGGCGCGGTCTCCGACCGCCCCCCCGGCGGGGCCGGTGGTGGCCCGGGTGAGCGATGACCGCTCGGAGGGAGCGTTCGCCCCCACCGACATCCCCACTCTGGCTGACCACCTGCTGGCATCCGTCCTCGGTCCCCCGGCACAGTCCGCCCCGTAGGCCTCCCGGCGGCCCCCGGGCGGGCGCGCCGACGGCGTTCACGGATTCTTCACGGGTGCTTCACGGCCGGTTCTCCGGGGAAGGCTAGCGTCGACGGTGAGGGCGGGAAGCCCGAATACCTCTGACGCAGGGAGGAGGATGACGATGTCTGTGCGGCTCCTGTACGTGGCTGCCGGCGTGGTCGCGCTGGCGGCGGCAGTGGCCCTCCCGGCCTTCAGCCAGCCCCGGTTGGGCGGCTGGGGCGGGTGCGCGGGTTTCGGCCCCACGGCACCGGCCGCGGGGCCCCTGACCATCGACGCCGCAGCGGACCGCGCCCGGCAGGCGCTGGCGGCGTGGGGGAACCCCGATCTGGCGGTGAAAGAGGTCATGGAGTTCAGCAACCACTTCTACGTGCTGGTGGTCGAGCGCAGCACGGGCCGCGGGGCGATGGAGCTCATCGTGGAGCGCTCCGGTCTCGTGCGCCCCGAGCCCGGTCCCAACATGATGTGGAACCTCAAGTACGGCCACATGGGCGGGACGGGCTGGGGCATGATGGGCGGCCGGGGTATGATGGGACCCGGCTGGGGAGGCGGCCGCGCGCCCGGCGGGTGGGGGCCCCCGCAGGCCGGTGAGCCGCTGACGGCGGAGCGGGCGCGGGAGATCGCCGCCCAGTTCCGGAAGTCGGCGTTTCCCGGCGCCGAGCCGGACGAGCACGGGGTGGCTTTCTACGGATACGTCACCTTTGACGTGGAGCGCGCCGGGCGGCCGGTCGGCATGCTGAGCGTGAACGCCTCCACCGGCCAGGTCTGGTACCACGCCTGGCACGGGGCGTTCGTCCGGGAGAAGGAGTTCTGAGGAGGGATCCGACGGTGAGCGGACGCGATCTGGCGGTGGTGCTGCTGGTGGTCCTGGGCGCCCTGATCCTGCTGCCCGCCCTGGGGATGGCGGTGGGGGGATGCGGCGGGTGGATGGGGCCGGGCATGATGGGTCGCTGGGGCTGGGGCCCGTGGGGAGGAGGGTGGGGACTCGTGGCGATGCTGCTGGCGCTGGCGGGGATCGTGCTGGTGGTCCTGGCCCTGGGGCGCCGGGAGGCCAGGGGGGACGAGGCGCTACAGATCCTGCGGCGCCGCCTGGCCAGCGGGGAGATCACCCCGGAGCAGTTCGAGGAACTCCGCAAGACGCTGCAGTAGATCCCGGCCTCCGGGAGACCGGCCGGTCTCCCGGAGGCCGATGCGGGTGTGACCCACCGTGGGCCGACGGGTGGTGCTGGTGGTGGAGGACGAGCCGGAGATCGCCGACGCCCTGCGCCAGTACCTGGAAAAGGACGGGTACACGGTGGCGGTGGCCGGCGACGGGCAGCGGGCCCTGGCCGAGTTCGCCCGCCTGCGGCCCGACCTGGTCCTGCTGGACCTGATGCTGCCCGGCCTGGACGGATGGGAGGTGACCCGCCGCATCCGCCAACAGGGGGTCACGCCCATCATCATGCTCACCGCCCGCAGCGCCGAGGTGGACAAGCTGGTGGGCCTGGAGCTGGGCGCCGACGACTACATCACCAAGCCCTTTTCGCCCCGGGAGGTGGTGGCCAGGGTCCGGGCGGTGCTGCGCCGCGCCCGGGGCGGCGAGCCGGCGGCGGAGGTCGTGCGGGTGCACGACCTGGAGATCGATCCGACCCGGATGGAGGTGCGCCGGGGCGGGGTCCCGGTGACCCTCACGCCCACCGAGTTCAAACTCCTCCACGTCCTGGCGCGCCATCCCGGGCGGGTGTTCACCCGCATGCAGCTCATCGACCAGGTGCAGGGGTACGCCTTCGAGGGCTACGAGCGCACCGTGGACGCCCACATCAAGAACCTGCGGCGCAAGCTGGAGCCCGACCCCCGCCGCCCCCGCTACGTCCTCACCGTGCGCGGCGTGGGCTACCGGTTCGCCGAGGAGACCCGGCCCGGCGAAGGCGCCCCCGACGCGCGCCGGGCGGAGGACTCCCATGGGTAGCGTGCGCGGGCGGCTCATCGTGGTCCTGGTCCTGGTGGCCTGGCTGTCGGTGGCGGTGGTGGGCGCGGTGACGGCCCGGCTGACGGCCGAGCGGTTCACCCTGTACCTGCGCCACAGTCCGATGATGCGGTCCCTGCCCGGCATGGAGGCGATGATGCGGGCGATGATGGGCGCCCCCGAGCGCGAATTCCTCCGGGGGGTGCGCCGCGCCATCTGGACGGCCGCGGTGCTGGGGCTGGCGGTGGCGGTGGTCCTGGGCACCCTGACCGCGCGTCAGCTCACCCAGCCCCTCCGGCGCCTGGCCGAGGCGGCGCGCCGGGTGGGCCGGGGCGACCTGGCGATCCGGGTGCCGGTGGACTCCAACGACGAGGTCGGAGAGGTGGCCCGGACGTTCAACGCCATGGTGGCCGAGCTGCACCGCAGCGAGGAGGACCGCCGCCGCCTGCTCGCCGACATCGCCCACGAACTGGGGACTCCCCTGGCCGCGCTGCAGGCCAACGTGGAGGGCATGCTGGACCGGGTGGTGGAGCCCACCCCCGCCAAGCTGGCCGCCCTGCACACCCAGATCCGGCTGCTGGCCCGGCTGGTCAGGGACCTGCAGGACCTCTCCCTGGCGCAGCAGGGGCGGCTGCCCCTGGACCGGCGGCCGGTGGACCTGGCCGAGCTGGTGCGGCAGGTCGTGGAGGTGGCGCGCCCGGCGGCCGAGGACAAGGGCGTCGCCCTGACCGCCTCCGCCGACGGGGCGCTGACGGTGCTCGCGGACCGCGAGCGCATCTCCCAGGTGCTGCACAACCTGCTGGCCAACGCCATCCGCTACACCGAGCCCGGAGGACGGATCACGGTGACGGCCCGCCGGGAGGGGGGCGAGGTGCGGGTGGAGGTGGCCGACACCGGCGTGGGAATCCCGGACTCGGACCTCCCGCACGTCTTCGACCGGTTCCACCGGGTGGACCGCTCGCGGTCCCGCAGCAGCGGCGGGGCCGGGCTGGGCCTGGCCATCGTCAAGCACCTGGTGGAAGCCCACGGCGGACGGGTGTGGGCCCGCAGCCAGGTGGGCAGGGGGAGCACCTTCGGTTTCGCGCTGCCGTCCGGCGAAGGCGGCGGCCAGACCTGAGCCCGGGAGTTCGCCGGGGTGGTGCGGGGAGGGGGAGACCGATGAGGACGCTGGTGGTCACGGCGCTGGTGGCGGGCCTGGCGGCGGGGATGCCGACCCCCGGGGCCACCGCGCCGCCACCCGCGGACGTCCTCGTGGAGGGGCGGGTGAGCGAGGGACATACCCTGCGCGACGGGGGGCAGGGCGGGGTGTGGATCGAGGCGACTCACCTGAGCCCGCAGTCTGTCCCTTCCCGGGCCCGGTCCGTCCTGCAGCGATACCCCCTGGACCGCCACACGGTCTTCGTGATCGCCATGGACACCCACAGCGTGGACCTGAGTCGGTACGACATGGAGAGACTCTCCGAGCTGCGCGCGGGCGGGAGGGGCTACGCCCCGGTCCGGTGGGAGGCCATCGCCGAGAGCAGCCACCACCGGCTGGGCGCGCTGATCTTCCCCCGTGTGGACCTGCCGGCCGACCTGGTGATCGCGGGTGTCGCCGGGGTGCCGGCGCGCGTCTTCCGGTGGCTGCCGTGATGGCCCCGTTCCGGATCCCGGATGCGCGGCAGGTCCGCCGGCCGCTGCTGGCGGGGGTGCTGTCCGCCGCCGGGCTAGCCGCCGCCTACAGCCTCGTCATCGGGCTGGCATCGCGGTCCTGGCCGCACCTGGCGGAGCAGTGGCGGACCGACGGGGCGTTCGTGGCGCTGGTGGTCGCCGGCTTCGGCATCCAGGTGGGCCTGTACCAGCACGTCCGGCGGGTGGTGCGCGCCCCCGCCGCGGTGGCCGCCGGCGGCACGGCCACCTCCACCGCGGCCATGGTGGCCTGCTGCCTGCACCACCTGTCGGACGTGGCCCCACTGATCGGGCTGGCGGGGGCGGCCGCGTTCCTGACCCGCTACAAGGTGCCGGTGATCCTGGTCAGCCTGGGGGCCAACGGGGTGGGGATCGCCTGGATGGTGCGCACGCTCCGCCGCGCGCGGACGGCGGCGTGCGGCTGACGGGACCTGGTGCCTCGGGTCGCGCCGGCGGCGCGGTCTCAGGGCTGGCGGTCAGGCCCTCTGCACCTGCAGGGTGCGCAGAGGGCAATAGGCGTCCCGCCACATCTTCTGCTGCCGGGCCCACTGGGCCCACACGTCGTCGCCCAGCTCGGCCCGGCGGGCGGCGGAGAAGATGCGGATGTCCTCTCCGCGGCTTTCGGCGGCGAAGTGCACCAGCAGGATGCACGGGAACTCCGGGCACAGGCCGCAGTGCTCCACCCGGTGCTCCCGCGCGCAGGAGTAGATCGGGCAGATCTTCTCCAAGCGGACCTCGCCCTGGGTGGCGCAGGTGGCGGCCAGGGCCTCGTACCAGGCGCTGCCTTCCCAGTACAGGCCGCAGACGGCGGCAAAGTCCTCCGGCGCCTGTTTGGGGGACGCGCCGGTTGACCTCCCGGATACGGTCATGGCGGTTCGCCTCCGGCGTCCAGCCTAGCCACACGGGACCGCAGAGGCCATCGGGCGGACACTGTATACCCGGAGCTCGCGCCCCGACGGACAGGAGGGCCGGGGCGGGACCTACCGGGACGTCTCCTGGCGGTAGCCGCTGAGAGCGGCGAGCTCCTGCAGGGACAGCACGCCTTCATAGCGGCGGCCGCCGATGTCCCACGTCGGGTAGGCGCGGACCCCGGCCGCCGCGCACACCTCGGGCTGTCCGATGGGGGATCGGGGATCGCACTCGATGTACGGCAGCAGCGCCGCGGCGTCCCCGAACAGGGCCTTCTGGTCCGCGCAGTGGGGGCACCAGTATGCCCCGTAGAACTTCGCCCCGGTGGCGGACAGGTGGCGGGCCAGGCCGGCCGCAAACGACGCGTCCGGCGGGGTCGGCGCGGACAGCCGGTAGCCCGAGATCAGGAACACCACAGCCGCAGCGGCGGCGGCCGCCGTCCACCTCCAGGTTCCCGCCGCGGGCCGGCGGGGCCGTCGGACGATCAGGAGTCCCAGGAGGGCCACGGTCAGCAGCGCGGAGACGACGCACAAGCTGCAGGTGACCTGCAGGAGCACCCGCTGGACCACGGTGAAGACCGCCGAGGCGGCGACGCCGGCGCCGGCCACGGGCACCGCCACCGCCCAGCGGCGGTCCTCCGGGGCCGGGCGCAACCCCAGGGCCAGCAGGCTCCCGTAGTACCCCAGGCCCAACAGGGCGACCGGGATCCCGAAGACCGCCGCATAGCGGCTGGACTGCACCACGTCGCACCCGCCCCCCGCCGGGCAGTACACCGGGACGTGGGCGGCGCGCGCGTACAGCAGGTAGGCGCTGAGGACGACGCCGAGCCCGCTGAGGATCGCCAGCCGGAGATCCGGCGACCTCACTGCGGCGCGGCTGCGGCGGTCCGGTCGGCGGGGAGTCGGCCTTGTCATCCTCCGCCCATCATACCCCGCCGCCACCGCTCCGTCCACCGGACGGCCGCTGGATGGCCACCGGGATCACCCCGCCGGCCCTGCGAACACTTTCCCCGGCCGCCAGGGCGTGCCCAGCAGGGGCAGCAGCCAGCGGTCCAGGCCGTAGTGGCCGGCGACCTTCCAGGCCAGGATCAGCAGGATGGCGGCGGTGAACAGCAGGGGGTTGGTGCTGGCGGTGCCCGCCATCATGAAGTTCCAGTTCATAAAGCCGGCGAAGAAGGCGGCGATCCCCACAAACGCCCCCAGGATCAGCGCCACGCCCACCAGCAGCTCGCCGTAGGCCACCAGTTTGGCGAACCAGGTGTAGGCCTGGATGTCCAGCAGCCACTGGAGGAAGGCGCGGTACCAGGGGAACGCCACCGGGGGCCGGGCCGGGGGCGGGGGCACCTGGACGGCGCGCTCCCAGAACGCCTTCAGGGCGGTCCCGGTGCCGGTCCAGGCCTCCACGCCGATCTTGTGCCGGGCGGCGTCCACCCACTGCCAGCCCAGCCACACCCGGACCACCGCCCACAGCCAGGCATAGCGGGTGGTGTTGAACAGGATCTGGACCCACGGGGGGTCCCCGTAGATTTCGGCGGTCGCCCGCCCTTCCTGTTCGGTCATGCCGCCTCACCCCCCGACCGATCCTTTCCGACGACACTTCGATCGACCGGACCCTCCCGCCTGCCGGGGAGGGAGCCCGGGCCGACAGGGGATCCGGCTCGGGCGGGCGCCCGTTCCCATCGGTCCTCGGCCTGATGGCAAGGGTCGGAGCGCGCTCTTAGAGTGAAGATGGCGAACCCGGCGGGAGGTGGCCATGGGGCTGCGCAGCCGGATCATGCTCCTGGTGGCGATCGGCCTGGTCGCCGCCACGGCGCCCCTGGGGATCATGGGCCTGCTGATGGTGCAGGCGGCCACGGACCGGGTCCTGGAGGAACGGCTCGCCACGACCCGGACCGTGGCCGCCCACCTGAGCGAACGGCTGGCCCAGGGGTGGGCCCACCTGAAGTGGATCGCGTCCAGGGCTGCGTCCACCGGGGGCCGGGGGCTGGCCGACCTGGACGCCGGCCCCCCCGCGGGAGTTCTGACGGGGGGCATAGCGGTGGTGGATGGCCGCGGCCGCCCCCTCGCCGGCGTGCTCAGGTCGGGCGGCCTCCTGGAGGCCGGGGCATGGGTCGTCCGGGAGGCGCTCCGCACCGGGCACCCCCGGATCAGCCCCCTGGTGCGTGCCCGCGATGCGGCCGGCGTCCTCCTGGTCGTGCCGGTGACATCTCCCGGCGGGGCGGTGACGGGCGCCGTGGTGGGGGTCGTCGATCTGACCGGCCCGGTCCTGCGGAACTTCGTCGCCGGCCTGGCCCAGGGGGCGACCGGCCACGCCGTGGTGGTGGACCGGGACGGCACGGTCCTGGCCAGCACCCGGGACGAAGATCTGTTCACCCGCAGCGAGCACCCGGAGTTCTTCGCCCGGCTGATTTCCGGCGGACGGCCCCTGGTGGCCCCGGCCGAGAAGGTCTCCACGTCCCGCGGGAGCAGGGAGACCCACGTGATGGCCTTTGCGCCGGTGGCGGGCGCTCCGTGGGGAGTCGGCGTCGGCCAGGACGACCGGGAGACCTTCGGCCCCCTACGCCGCCTGCGGGACCGCATCATCGTGTTCGAGGTCCTGGTCCTGGCGGTCGCCCTGGGGTTTGCCTGGCTGGACACCGGGGCCGTCAGCGCGCCCCTGCGGGCGCTGACCGTCGCCACCGAGCGTATCGCCGGCGGCGACCTCAGCCAGTCCATCGACGTCCGCCGCACCGACGAGATCGGGGATCTGGGTCGCAGTTTCGAGGTCATGCGGCAGAGGCTGCTGCGCTCGCTGGACGAGAACGCCCGGCTGCAGGAGCGGCTGCTGTCGGTGGCCGTGCTGGAAGAGCGGGAGCGCATCGCCCGGGAGATGCACGACCACGTGGGACAGGTCCTGGGCTACGTGAACACCAAGGCGCAGGCGGTGCGGGCGCTGGTGGAGGCCGGGCGGCTGGAGGAGGCCCGCCGTCAGCTGTCCCAGCTGGAGGAGGCGGTGCGGGAGGTCTACGCCGACCTGCGGGAGGCGATCCTCAGCCTGCGGACGGCGCCCGCTCCCGGCCGACCGCTGGCCCAGGCGCTCCGGGAGTACGCCCTGCGGTTCAGCGAGATGAGCGGGATCCCCGTGGAGGTGGCCATCGAGGCCGACGGGGCCCTCAGCCGCCTGACGTCCACCGCGGAGCTGCACCTCATCCGTATCGTCCAGGAGGCCCTCACCAACGTCCGCAAACACGCCCGGGCCCGTCGGGCGTGGGTGCGGTGCGCGTGCCGGGGAGACGAGCTGGTGGTGAGCGTCGCCGACGACGGGGTGGGGTTTGACCCCGGCGGTCCCCACGGCGGGATCCGATTCGGGGTGTCGTCCATGCGCGAGCGCGCGGAGGCCGTGGGGGGCGCGCTGGCCATCCGGTCCGCCCCCGGAGCCGGGACCGAGGTGGAGGTCCGTCTGCGGATCGGGAGGGAGCCCGATGCGCGTGCTGCTGGCCGATGACCACGCCCTGTTCCGGGACGGGATCCGCAGCCTGCTGGAAGCCCGGGGCGTGGAGGTGGTGGGGGAGGCCGGCGACGGGCAGGAGGCGGTGGAGGCCGCGCTCCGGCTGCGGCCGGACGTGATCCTGATGGACGTGACCATGCCGCGCATGGACGGACTGGACGCCACGCGGCACATCACGGCGCGCCTGCCGCAGGCGACGGTGGTGATGCTCACCGTCTCCGACGACGACCGCACCCTGTTTGAGGCCCTCAAGAGCGGCGCCCGGGGCTATTTGCTCAAGAACCTGCGGGCCGAGGAGTTCTTTGAGCTGCTGGCCGGCATCGAGCGCGGCGAGCCCGCCCTCTCGCCCCGCCTGGCGGGCCGCATCCTGGAGGAGTTCCGCCGGAGCCGGAGGGCGCCCGACCGCCCGGACGCCGACGACCTGACCGAACGGGAGTTGGAGGTCCTGCGGCTGCTCAGCCAGGGCGCCAGCAACCGAGAGATCGCCGCGGCGTTGCACATCTCGGAGAACACCGTCAAGTTTCACATCAAGAACATCCTGGACAAGCTCCACCTGCGCAACCGGGCCGAGGTGGTGGCCTACGCCGCGCGCCGGGGGTGGTTGCCGCCCGGCCCGCCGTAGGCCCAACTCGAGTTTTCCGATCGGCCGCCTCAACAACTGCAAATACAGTCTCCGCCCGATTGCTGCCGCCGCGGCCGTACCGGTAGCATCCGGTCAAAGGGATTTTTGTAACCGTTGAAATGCCATGACCTCGACGCGTCTTCCACGACCGCCCCGGCGGCGGGCGCCCGTCCTCCGGCCCCCGGACGCCCGGGAGGACATCCTCCGCCACCTGCCGTCGTCGGGCGGCCGCACCGTCCGCGAGCTGGCGCGCCTGGTCCGCCTGTCCCCGTCGGCGCTGCGTCAGCACCTGGCGTCTCTGGAGCGGGACGGCCTGGTGGACAGGGCGGCGATCCGCGGGAAGCCGGGGCGGCCGGCGTTCGCATACCGCCGCGCGGTCCCCCCGGCCGGTCCGGTGCCCGCGGACCCGTCCCGGGTCCTCAGCACCCTGCTGCGGGTGGTGGAGGCCCAGGATCCGCGGCGCGTCGCCGAGATCGTGGACGGCGTGGTGGCGGCGCTGGAGGACGAGTACGGGGCCGTCCGACAGATTTCCGATCCCGGCGCCCGCGTCCGCGCCGCCGCCTCGGTCCTGTTCGACGCCGAGGGGCAGGCGCAGGTCCGCGCCGCCGCCGACGGCTACGAGGTGAGCCTGCGCCGCTGCCCCCTGCTCCCGGCGGCGCGGGAGTCCCCGGCGTGCTGCGAGATCGCCCGGCGCCTGCTGGGCAGGCTCTCCGGGGCCGAGGTGGAGCAGCGGGAGTCGCTGCTGCGAGGGGACCCGCGGTGCCTGTTCGTGCTGCGGGTGCCGCCGGCGTCCCGACATCTGGCGGAGGCGGGGTAAGGGCCGATGACGCGGCACGCGGGATGGGTGGTCCTGCTGTGGGTGGTCCTGACCGCCCTGGGCCTGGTGGGGGCCGCGCGGGTGGACCTGCTGCCGGTGGCCGCCGCCCGGGAGGCCCGCATTATCGACGACGCCTTCCGGTTCCTGATGCTGCTGGCCGTGCCGGTGTTCACCTTCGTGCTGGCCGTCCTGCTGTACGCCGTCGCCGCCTTCCGCGCCCGCCGGGAACCTCCGGAGGACGGGCCCCCGCTGTGGGGGCGGTCGGCGGTGCCGTGGGTCTGGCTGGCGGTCACCAGCGCCCTGGCCGTGTACGTGATCGTCAATCCGGGACTGCGGGGTCTGGCCGAGCTGCGGTCCGACCGACACGCGGACCTGGTGGTGCGGGTGGAGGGGTCCCGGTGGGTGTGGCGGTTCGTCTATCCCGAGTCGGGCGTCACCAGCCGCGAGCTGGTCCTGCCGGTGGGCCGGCGGGTGCGGTTCGACGTGACCGGGGTGGACGTGGTGCACTCCTTCTGGGTCCCGGCGTTCCGGGTGAAGGTGGACGCGGTGCCCGGAATGACGACCTCCGTGTACGTGACGCCCACCCGGACCGGAGATCAGGCCGGTGATGTGAATTTCCGGGTCCAGTGCGCCGAGCTGTGCGGCCTGGGCCACCACCTGATGGCCGCGCCGGTGCGGGTGGTGGATCCCGGGGCGTTCGAGGCGTGGGTGGCCGGGGGCCGGTCGCCCTAGCCGGAGGCGGCGCGGCCGGGGGGAGACGTTTGCCGATCCGGCGTGGCGAGAGGTGAGCGGTCCGTGCGAGCGATCGTGCGCGGGATAGGGTGGGGGGCGGCCGGCTTCGCGCTGGGCGCCCTGGCGGCGACGGCGGCCGGGTGGGCGGCGGGGCGTCCGCCGCGGGCCGAGGTCCTGGTGACCCTCGGGTACGTCGCCGGGCTGACCGGCTGGCTGCTGGGCGTCGGCCTGTGGGACGCCTGGGCCCGGGGGTGGTTCGGGCTCCCCGTCCGCCACGAGCCCGATCACACGTGGCGGCGCTACTTCCGGTTCACCACCGACCACAAGGTCATCGGCGTGCAGTACCTGGTGACCTTCGTGGTGCTGTTCGTTCTGGCCGGGGCGATGGCGCTGGTCATGCGGGTGGAGTTGGCGGCCCCGGGGCCGACGGTGATGAGCGCCGGCGCCTACACCCACCTGATGAGCCTGCACGGCATCATCATGATCGCCGTGGCGGTGGCCACCATCCTGGGGGGGTTCGGCAACTACCTGGTGCCGCTCATGATCGGGGCCGAGGACATGGCCTTCCCGCGCCTGAACGCCCTCAGCTACTGGCTGGTGCCGCCGGTGGCCGTCCTGCTGGTGGCCACGCCGTTGGCCGGGGGGTTCGACACCGGGTGGACCGCCTACCCGCCCCTCAGCGAGGTCAACGCCAGCGGCCAGGTCCTGTTCAACCTGGCGGTGATCACCTTCGGGCTGTCCTCCATCCTGGGCGGGATCAACTTCCTGGCCACCATCGTGGGCCTGCGGGCGCCCGGGATGACCTGGCGGCGGCTGCCCATCTTCGTGTGGGCGGTGTTCGCGGCGTCGCTGATCAGCGTCACCGCCACCCAGTACCTGGCGGCGGGGCTGCTGATGGTCCTGCTGGACCGGGAGGCGGGCATGGCGTTCTTCGCCGCGGCCCGGGGCGGCATGCCCCTGCTGTACCAGCACATCTTCTGGTTCTACTCGCACCCGGCGGTGTACATCATGATCCTGCCCGCCTTCGGGCTGGCCCTGGAGGTTCTGACCCACTTCTCCCGCAAACCCCTGTACGCCTACCCCTGGGTGGTGGGGGGATTTCTGGGGATCGTGGGGCTCAGCTTCGTGGTGTGGGCGCACCACCTGTACACCAGCGGCATGCGGGAGTCGCTGCTGGGGCCGTTCATGGCCACCACCGAGCTCATCTCCATCCCCACCGGGCTGGTGTTCCTGGCCGCCCTGGGGACGCTGTGGATGGGCCGGCTGTGGCTGCGGACGCCGATGCTGTTCGCCCTGGGGTTTCTGTTCAACTTCCTCATCGGGGGCGTGACCGGCATCTTCAACGCCGACGTGCCCACGGACCTGCACCTGCAGGACACCTACTTCGTGGTCGGGCACTTCCACTACACCATCGTGGGCGGGATGATCTTCGCCCTGTTCGCCGGCCTGTACTACTGGTTCCCCAAGATCACCGGGCGGATGTACGACGAGCGGCTGGGCCGGGTGCACTTCTGGTGGATGTTCCTGGCCTACAACGCCACCTTCCTGCCCATGTTCTGGGCGGGGGTGCACGGGATGAACCGGCGCATCGCCGACTACCCGGCCCCCCTGGCCGGGGTGAACCTGTGGATCTCGGCGATGGCCGTCGTGCTGGGGGCCAGCGTCGTGGTGTTCCTGTGGAACGCGGTGGCCAGCTGGATCCGCGGGCCGCAGGCCGCGGCCAACCCCTGGGGCGCCCGCACCCTGGAGTGGCAGGTGCCCTCGCCCCCGCCCGAGGGCAACTTCCCCCACCCGCCCCGGGTGGTGGGCGACCCCTATGCCTACGGGGTGCCGGGAGCCGCGCACGCCGTGGTGGCCGCCGCCGGCGGGGCCGGGGAGGGAGGGGGGTAATCGCTCATGGGCCGGGCGGACATCGGGGCGCGGCTGCGGGTGGGCACGCGGGCGCTGGTCACCCTGCTAATCCTGACCGCGGTGGAGGTGCCGGTGGCGTTCCGGGTGCCTCGCCCGCTGCCGTGGCTGATCCTGCTCAACCTGGCGGACGCGGCGCTGATCGTCTGGTACTTCATGCACATCGCCGACCTGTGGCGTCCGGGGGAGGACTGACGGTGGCCGCCCACGTTGCCGCACACCCCCGCTACCGCCGGCTGGACCTCCGCCGGCTGGGCCTGTGGCTGTTCCTGCTGTCGGAAGGGTTCCTGTTTTCCGCCCTGATCGCCGCCCGCTACTACCTGCTGGGCCTGCAGCGGCCCGAGGGGCTCAACCAGCCTCTGGGGCTGGCCATCACCGTGGTGCTGCTGGCCAGCAGCCTCACCGCCTACCGCGCCGAGACCGCCATCGCCGGGGGGGACCGGCCGCTGTTCCTGCGCAACACCCTGGCCACGGTGGCCCTGGGCCTGCTGTTCCTGGCGGGGGTGGGGGTGGAGTGGGCGCAGGCGTTCGCCCACTTTCCCCCGACCCGGCCGGTGGGCACCGTCTTCTTCACCCTGACCGGCATGCACGCCCTGCACGTCCTCAGCGGCGTGGTCCTGCTGGCCGGCGTGTACCTGCACGGCCGCCGCGGACGGTACGGCCCCGGGGCCTTCTGGCCGGTGGAGGGCGCGGTCAAGTACTGGCACTTCGTGGACGTGGTGTGGGTCTTCATCTACCCCACCCTGTACCTGGTCACCGCCTGACCGTCCCGCTCTGGCCCCCTCCAGGCCACGTCCCCTCCGCCGGGACTCCCTACCCGGCCGGGTAGGTGGCCGGACTACCCGCACGGGCGTTGTGCCCCGCCGTCTGCCCGGACTACCCTGGCGTCGGGCCGGTGGCCCGGAGGGGAGCCGTGGAGCGGCGCGCCGACGGAATCGTGTACTTCGCCCTGGCGGTGGCCGTGGTCGCCCTGGCGGTCAGCCTGCTGGCGTACGCCCGGCGGGCCCGGCCGGAGGCCGGCCCGCCGCCGCGGGCCGCCGCCACCCTCACCCTCTCCATGGTGGTGGCGACCTTCACGGGTCCGGGCATGGCCGCCCACCGGTGGTACCCCACCATGCTGGTGGCGCGGGTGGGAGACACCATCGACCTGGCCGTGGCGAACCCCGACACCTTCGCCCACCAGCTGGAGGTCACCGGCTACAACCTGCGAACCCGCCGGCTGGCTCCCGGCGCCAGCGACGACCTGCGCTTTGTGGCCGACCGGCCCGGCGTGTTCGTGTACCGGTGCGTCCTCCCCCACAACCCGGCGGCCGGGGAGTGCACTCCGGACCACGAGCAGATGCGTGGGTACCTCATCGTAACCGAGTGATGGGTATGGACGGCGTCCGGTCGGCGGTGGCGGGGCTCACCGTGGGGGTCTCGCTGGTCGCCCTGGGGATCGGCGGGCTGGCCCTGCTGGCCTCCGCCCCGGCGGCACCGCCGCCAGAGCGCGTGGACCTGGAGCTGCTCATCACCGGCCGGGGCGCCATCGGGGGGCCGGCCGAGAGCCACCTGTTCGACCCCCAGATGCTGGTGGTGCGCCGGGGGGACACCGTGCGGCTGCGGGTGATCAACCTGTCCCACTTCCGTCACGGCCTGGAGTTCGCCGGCCTGGGCGTGCGCACCGCCGCGCTGCCCGGCGGGGCGGCGGACGTGGTGGAGTTTGTGGCGGCACGGCCGGGGATTTTCGAGTACCGGTGCTATTTGCCCCACGATCCGGCCACGGGCACCTGCGCCCCCGACCACGACCGGATGGTGGGGCACCTGGTGGTGGTGGAGGGACGGCGGTGAGAGGACGCGGGAGATTTACGAGCCCCTCGGGGAGGTGAGGAGGATGCGGGGACGGACGGCGCTGGTTGTGGGCGTGGTGGCGGTCCTGCTGGCCGTCGGGCCGGCGGCGGGCGCGCCCAAGGCCCAGAAGGTCACGGTGGTGCTCAACGAGATGAGCTTCACGCCCGCCCGGGTGACGGTGACGGCCGGCACGCCGGTGCAGCTGACCCTGGTCAACCGGGGCAAGCAAAAGCACGAGTTCATGGTCTACACGCCGCCCCGGACGGCGCTGGCCGGAGACGAGCTCGAAGAGTGGGCCAAGGAGAACTCGTACTTCAAGGGCCTCGAGGTAACCGTGGAGACCGCCGGCGTGGAGATCGGGGCGGAGGCCCTGATGGAGGTCGAGGTGGGGCCGGGCCGGTCCGCCGAACTGACGTTCACGCCGCGGCGGACGGGGACGTTCGAGATGGGCTGCCACCTGGAAGGCCATTACGAGGCGGGGATGAAGGGGACGTTTGTGGTCCGTTGACGCCGGGAGGACACCCATGAACGGTCGCGGGGCGCTGCTGTTCGCCGGGAGCTTTGCGGTGGTGCTCACCGCCCTGGCCGGGTACGTGGTGGTGCGGTCCTACGCGCCTCCCGCCTCGGCGGCGCCTCCCGTCGTGCCCGAGGTCCGGCAGTTCGACCTGTGGCTGCACGTCCTGGAGGCCGCCGACGCCTCGGTGCGCCACTGGGTCCCGCCCGTGCTGGTGGTGAACGCGGGCGACACCGTCATCCTGCGGGTGCACAACGGCGACCCGGACACCGCCCACGGCTTTGCCCTGGGCGCTTTCAACCTGACGGTCCCCACCATCCCGCCCGGGCAGACGGCGACGGTGCGCTTTGTGGCGCGGCGGCCCGGGATCTACCACTACGGGTGCGCCGCCGCCGGGTGCGCGCCGGACCACGCCGGGCAGACCGGCCAGCTGGTGGTGCTGGGAGGGCGGTAGGTGGCCCTCACGCGGCGGTCGTTCCTCAAGGCGCTGGCCGCGGGAGCGGCGGCGCTGACGGCGGGCCCCCTGACCCGGTGGCGGCGCGGCCGGCCGGTGCCGGCCCTGGTGGCCCGGCCGGGAGGCGGACACGCCCTGGCGCGGCTGGAGGCCGTGCCGTCGGGCGGGGGCGTGGCCCTGGCCTACGCCGCGGAACCGCCGGCGCCGGAGCCGGGCGGTGCGCCGGGACGGCGGTGGGTGATGGTCATCGACCTGGCCCGCTGCGACGGCTGCCGCGAGTGCACCCGGGCCTGCCAGGCGATGCACGTCGTCCCCGCCGGCCAGGAGTGGATCCGGGTGTACGAGCTGCAGGACCACGAGGCCGGCGCCCCCTACTGGTTTCCCCGGCCGTGCATGCAGTGCGACAACCCGCCCTGCGTGAAGGTCTGCCCGGTGTCGGCCACCTGGAAGCGGGAGGACGGCATCGTGATGCAGGACACCTCCCGCTGCATCGGGTGCCGGTTCTGCATGGCGGCCTGTCCCTACCAGGCCCGCAGCTTCAACTGGGTGGACCCCGACGTGCCCGGCATGCCCGACGAGCCGTACTCCATGGAGTGGAACCGGGTGCACCGGCGGGGTACCACCGAGAAGTGCATCTTCTGCCCCGCGCTGGTGGCCGAAGGCCGGCTGCCCGCCTGCGCGGCCGCGTGCCCCATGGGGGCCATCTACTTCGGCGACCAGCAGGAGGACGCCGTGACCAACTCCCAGGGGGAGACGGTGAGGTTCTCCGAGCTGGTCCAGGGCCAGGGGGGGTACCGCTTCCTGGAGGAGCTGGGCACCGAGCCCCGGGTCTACTACCTGCCCCCGCGGCGGCGCCTGTACCCGGCGCCCGTCCCCGCGGCGGCGGCGGAGGACCAGCGGTGAGGGCCCGGGACGACCTGCTTGCGGACCGGGAGCGGCGGCTGCTGCGCTCGCTCCACGCCGGAGGACCCGGCTACTACGCGCTGCTGGGCGTGCTGGGGGCCCTGGTGGCGTGGGGGGTGATCGGCTACGGCGTCCAGCTCCGCTACGGCCTGGGCGTGACCGGGCTGCGGGACAACGTCATGTGGGGCGTGTACATCACCAACTTCATCTTCTTCATCGGGGTCAGCCACGTGGGGGCGCTGATGTCGGCCATCCTGCGCATCACCGGGGCCGAGTGGCGCCGGCCGATCACCCGCATGGCGGAAGCGATCACCTTCGCCTCGCTGCTCATGGGGGCGTTGATGCCCCTGGTGGACATGGGCCGGCCGGACCGGCTTCTCAACCTGGTGGCGCACGGCCGACTGCAGTCCCCGATCCTGTGGGACATCCTGTCCATCACCACCTACCTGACCGGCAGCACCCTGTTCCTGTACGTGCCCATGATCCCCGACATCGCCCTGCTGCGGGACCGGTTCGCCGCTGGGCCGCCCTGGCGCCGGCGGCTGTACACGGTGCTGGCCCTGGGGTGGCGGGGGACGGAGGTGCAGCGCCGACACCTGGAGGCGGTCATGGGGATCCTGGCCATCCTGATCATCCCCATCGCCGTCTCCGTGCACACGGTGGTGTCCTGGATCCTGGCCATGACCTTGCGGGCGGGCTGGAACAGCACCATCTTCGGCCCCTACTTCGTCTCCGGCGCGCTGTTTTCCGGCGCGGCGGCGGTGGTCACCGCCATGGCGGCCTTCCGGTGGGCCTACCACCTGGAGGACTACATCACCGAGGCGCACTTCCGGCGGATGGGCTACCTGGTCATCGCCCTGGGGCTGATCTACGGCTACTTCACCTTCAACGAGTACTGGGTGCCGGCGTTCAAGATGGCGGCCCACGAGCGCGGGTACCTGACGGCGGTGTTCAGCGGGCGGTTTGCCCCCCTGTTCTGGTTCACCCAGGTGGGCGGACTGCTGTTGCCCGTGGCGCTGCTCACCGTCCCCCGGCTGGCCCTGGTGGAGCGCCTGGGCCGCGTGCCCCTGCTGCGGCCCGCGCCCGCCCTGGCGGCCACCGCCGCCGCGGTGGGGCTGGTGGTGGTCGCCGCCCCGGGCTCGCCGGTGGCCGCCCTGCCCGACGTCGGCGCCCTGCGCCCGCTGATCCCCTGGCTTCTCGGGACGGCGGGGAGCTGGCTGTTCCTGGCCCTGCTGCCGGTCTGCCGTGCCCGGCCCATCGCCACGGCCACGGCGGCCTCCGTCCTGGTGAACGTGGGAGCGTGGTGGAAGCGGTACGTCATCATCGTCCCCACCCTGCAGCACCCGTTCCTGCCCATCCAGCGCGCGCCGGCGGGGTGGGCCACCTACACGCCCACGTGGGTGGAGTGGTCCATCACGTCGGCGGCCCTGGCGGGTTTCGTGCTGATCTACCTCCTGTTCAGCAAGCTGTTCCCCATCGTGTCCCTGTGGGAGACCCGGGAGGCTCCGCCGGAGGCCTCAGGAGGCGGGGAGGTGGCCCATGCGCTGGCCCGGTAGCGCCGCGCTGCTGGCGGCGCTGGCGCTCACCGCCTCCGCCGCTTCCGCCGCCGCGCGCCTCCACCTGGTCCTCGCGCCCGAGGAGGGGGGAGGACTGCAGGTGGTGGCCGTGGTGACGGACGCCCCGGGGAGCCCCCGGGAGGGAATCCCGGTGACCTTCCGCGCCCGCACCGCCTTCGGCTGGCTTCCCCTGGGGGAGGGGGTCACCGACGCCTCCGGGCGCGCGGTCCTGCCGCTGCCCGCGGGCGCGCCGTACCCGGAGATCGAGGCACAGACCGCCGACGACCCGCCGGCCCGGGCCGTGCTGGCGCTGGACCGCCGCGCGGCCGCACAGCCCGCCGTCCGCCCCGGCCGGCGGACCCTGCACGCCCTCAGCCCGCAGCCGGGCCTGATCAGCCCGTACCCCGTGCCCCCGCTGGCGCTGTTGGGGGTCCTGGTGGGCGCCATTTGGGCCACCTACGGGTACATCGTGTTCCTGCTCACCCGCATCGCCGCCGGACGCTGACCCCTCCACCTCCGAGCCGGCTGGGGACCCGCGCGATCCGGGGCCGGGTCAGGGCTCGATGAGGCCTTTGCGGATGGCGTAGCGGACCAGTTCGGTGCGGTCGTGCAGCCCCAGCTTCTCCAGGATGTGGGCCCGGTGGGTCTGCACGGTCTTGATGCTGATGAACAGGCGCTCGGCGATCTGCTGGTTGGACAGGCCCTGGGCGATGAGGGTGAGGATCTCCTTCTCCCGCTCGGTCAGGCCGTCGTAGCGGTCCCGCTCCTCCCCCGCTTCCACCCTCTTGAGGTAGTCCTCCACCACCTTGCGGGCCACCGACGGGTACAGGAAGGCCTCCCCCCGGGCCGCGGCGCGCACCGCCTGCACCAGGTCGGAGGCGGCGGCCCGCTTGAGGACGTAGCCCGACGCGCCCGCCCGCAGCAGCTGGAAGACGTAGGACTCGTCCTCGTGCATGGTCAGGGCGAGCACCGCCACGGCGGGGTGGCGCTCCTTCAGCCGGTGGGTGGCCTCGATGCCGCCCATGCCCGGCATGCTGATGTCCATGATCACCACGTCGGGCCGCAGGCGCTCCACCAGCTCCAGGGCCTGCCGGCCGTCTCCCGCCTCCCCCACCACCTCGATGTCCTTCTCCCGGGCCAGGATCATGCGCACGCCCTCGCGGACGATGGCGTGGTCGTCGGCGATGAGGACTCTAATTGCCATCGGGCCCGACCTCCACCGGGATGACGGCCTCGATGCGGGTCCCCGCCTGGGGCCGGGAGGTGATCTTCCACGTCCCCCCCAGCAGTTCCGTCCGCTCCTGCATGCCCATCAGCCCCAGCCCCCGGCCGTCTCCCGCCCGGGGCACGGCCTGGGGGTCGAAGCCGCGGCCGTCGTCGGCCACCGACAGGCGCACCTGCCCGTCGGACAGGGTGACGGCCACCCAGGCCCGGCGGGCGTCGGCGTGCTTGAGGATGTTGGTCAGGGCTTCCTGGACGATGCGGAAGACCGCTGTCTCGATGTGGTGGGGCATGCGCTCGTCCAGGCCCGTCAGGGCCAGATCCACCTGCAGGCCCTGGGGCTCCACGTGCTCCTTCACGTACCAGCGGATGGCCGCCGCCAGCCCCAGGTCGTCCAGGATGGTGGGGCGCAGGTCGTAGATCATCTTCCGCAGCTCCCGCAGGGTGTCCTCGGCGATGGCCCGCAGGCGGCTCAGGCGCTGCTGCTCCGGCGGCGCGGCCGAGCGCTCGGCCACCTCCAGGTTGAGGATGAGGGCGGTGAGGGCCTGACCCGCCTCGTCGTGGAGCTCCCGGGCGATGCGGCGGCGCTCGTCCTCGTGGGCGGTGATGAGCTTCTGCAGCAGTTCGCCCCGCATCACCTCCTTGGCCCGCACCTCCTCGTACAGCCGGGCGCGCTCGGCCGCCAGCCCGATCTGGTCGCCGATGGCGGACAGGGTGGCCAGCTCCCGGCTGGTGAGGGTGCGCCGCCGGGGCAGGACCAGGTTCATCACACCGATGACGCCGCCGGCGGTGCGCAGGGGCACCGTCACGTGGCGGGGAACCTCCCACCCCGCCTGTTCCAGCCGCTCGCAGTGGATGACGTTCACGGCCGCCTCCAGCTGGCCGCCGCGCAGCATCTGCAGGCAGCGGCAGTCTCCCCCCATGGCGGCCATACCGGAGGCGGCCAGCTCCAGGGGGAGGTTCTTGGTGGCGGCCACGGTGAAGTCGCCGTCCCGCCGCAGGTACACCCAGCCGCTGGTCAGGCGCATCAGGTCCACCAGCAGGTCCAGCGCCCGGCTCACCGCGCTGTGGACGTCCAGAGAGCGGTTGAGGGACTCGGCGATGGCGCTCATGGTGACCAGGTCCCGGGTGCGCTGCAGCGCCAGCAGGACGATGCCGATGCTGAACAGCAGGGTGAACATGCCCGAAAACGCCGCCCCCACCCCCGCCAGGGCCGGGTGAGGCCGCAGCAGGGGGTAGGCCAGCGCCAGCAGCCCGGTCAGCAGCAGCCCCCAGAACAGCAGCCGGGCGCTGGTGGTCTGCAGGCCCCGTTCCTGGCCGTACAGCAGCCCGGCGCTGCCGGCAAACGCCGCTCCGCCCAGCAGCGAGGCCACCACCGCGGCCGCGGTCCAGGACGTGCCGGCCAGGACGGCGGAGGCCACGACCCCCGCCCCCGCCAGGACCGTGGCCCGTCGGTCGGGCCGGAAACTCTGGACCATGGCCCACGCCGAGGCCAAAAACAGCCCGTGCCGCACCGAGACCAGGATGCTGGAGGGGGCGAGGGTGAGCAGGGTCTCAGCCACCACGTGGGCGGCGAAGAGGGCGTAGGCGACGGCCCACCACCCGATCTGCCGCTCGCGCCCTTCCAGGTACCGCAGCAGTAAAAACAGGGTCAGGGCCAGGTGGATGCCAACGCCGACCGCCAGGGCCCCCGTCAGAACCGTCACACCCTCTATCGTACACAGTCCGCCCGGGGGTTGTCTTCCGGCTGGTGGACCGCCGCCGGGGGCCTGGGGATCGGCCCGGCATGCGGGGAGGGGACCGCCCGGTCCTCAGCCCGCCCGCCGCAGCGGACGCGCCGGGTCGGGGACGGTCGGCGTCGGGGGAAGGGTCCGGCGGTCCAGGACGGCGATGAGGGGGTACCCGCACCGGGGGCAGGCGCCGCCCGGCGTGGGGACGAAGACGGCCCCGCAGTGGGGACAGATGGCCAGATCGCCGGGGCGGGGGCGCCGCGGCCGGTCCGCCGGCAGTGCCATGCGCGCCACCTCCGTTCCCGCTCCTCTTCCAGTGTACTCCGGCCGTTCCGGCCCGGCCCATCGGGCCTCCGCCCGAGGGTCCCCTCATCCGCCGACGCCCTAATCCGGCTCCCGCCCGATGGCCCCGCGGGGACGGGCGGCCGTATGCTGCTGGTACGGATGCGGAGCGCACCCAGCGCGCAGGCGCCGGACCGGCGGGGTGAGGAGATGAGCAGGGCGACGCAGGCCGTGTCCCCCATCCGGATCCTGATCGCCGACGACCACGCCGTCGTCCGCGAGGGGATCCGCATGATCCTGGAGTCCGAGCCGGATTTCGAAGTGGTCGGGGAAGCCACCACCGGCCGGGAGGCGGTGGACCTGGTGCGGCGGGTGCGCCCGCACGTGGTGGTCATGGACATCAGCATGCCACAGATGAACGGCGTGGAGGCCACCCGAGAGATCCGCCGGATCAGCCCCGAGACCCACGTGCTCATCCTGACCATGCACGAGGACGAGTCCTACGTCTTCCAGCTGCTGCAGCTGGGGGCGGCGGGCTACGTGCTCAAGCGGGCCGCCGCCTCGGACCTGGTGGAGGCGGTGCGGGCGGCGGCGCGGGGCGAGGCGTTCCTGTACCCCTCGGTGGCCCGGAGCGTAGTGCAGGACTACCTGGAGCGGCTGCGCGCGGGCGAAGGGCGGGACCGGTACGACGGCCTGACCGAGCGGGAACGGGAGATCCTGGTCCTGCTGGCCGAGGGCCTGACCAACGCCCAGATCGCCGAGCGGTTGTTCATCAGCGTCAAGACGGTGCAGACCCACCGGGCCCACATCATGGAGAAGCTGGACCTCCACGACCGGGCCCTGCTGGTCCGCTACGCCATCCGCAAGGGGCTGATCCAGGCCTGAGGAAAGGGAAGAGGGAAGAAGGAAGAGGGAAGAGGGGACCGCTGTGTTCCCTCCATGCCTTTTCCTTCTTCCCTCTTCCCTCTTCCCTTCATGTAAGATGATTACGCCATGCCGCGGGTGGGCGTGTTGACCAGCGGAGGGGACGCGCCCGGAATGAACGCCGCCATCCGGGCGGTGGTGCGGACGGCGCTGGCCGCCGGGTGGGAGGTGGTGGGCATCCGCCACGGCTACGCCGGCCTCATCGCCGGCGAGGTGACGCCCCTGACCGCCCGGGACGTGGGCGGGATCATCCAGCTGGGCGGCACCATCCTGCACTCGGCGCGCTGCCCGGACTTCTACGCCCCCGAGGGTCGCCGCCGCGCCCTCCAGACCCTGGAGGAGCACCGGATCGACGCCCTGGTGGTCATCGGCGGCAGCGGCTCCCAGTGCGGCGCCTACGAACTGTCCCGGGCCGGGGTCCGGGTGGTGGGGGTGGCGTCCACCATCGACAACGACATCTACGGCGCCGACATCTCCATCGGGGTGGACACCGCGCTCAACATCGCCCTGGAGGCGGTCGACCGGCTGAAGACCACGGCGTCCGCTCTCCAGCGGGCGTTCCTGGTGGAGGTGATGGGGCGCCAGTGCGGGTACCTGGCCCTGATGACCGCCCTGGCCGGCGGCGCCGAGGCGGTGGTGATTCCCGAGGTCGAGGTCCACCCCGAGCAGATCGTGGAGGACCTGCGCCTGGCGGCCCGGCGGGGCAAGGCCCACGCCCTGGTGGTGGTGGCCGAGGGAGCGGCGTACAACGCCGAGCGCCTGGTCCGTTACTTCCAGGAGCACCGGGAGCGGCTGGGCTACGAGCTGCGGGCCACCATCCTGGGCCACGTGCAGCGCGGCGGGGCGCCCACCGCCTTCGACCGCCTGCTGGCCACCCGGGCTGGGGCGGCCGCCGTGGACCTGCTCACCGAGGGGACCCACGGGGTCATGGTGGGCCTGCGCCGGGGGGAGATCGGGACCACGCCCCTGGCGGAGGTGGCGGCCAACAGGAAGACGCTGGACCTGCGGCTGCTGGACCTGGTCCGCAGGCTGGCCACCTAGGAGGGATCCGTGGAGCCGTTGACCGTCGGCAAGGTGCGCGGCCTGCAGCAGATCTCCGACCCCGGCGGGATTTTCGCCATCTGCGCCATGGACCATCGGGGGTCCCTGCAGCGCCTGCTGGACCCGCAGGCTCCCGCGCGGGTGGACGCCCGGGCGCTGGTGGAGGTGAAGCTGGACCTGGCCGACGCCCTGGCGCCGGTGTCCACCGCGGTCCTGCTGGACCCGCTGTACGGCGCCGCCCAGGCGGTGGCCGCCGGCGTCCTGCCGGGCCGGACGGGACTGCTGGTGAGCCTGGAGGAGACCGGCTACGACGACCACCCCCAGGGACGGGTCACCCGGCTGCTGGAGGGCTGGAGCGTGGAGAAGACCCGCCGGATGGGGGCGTCGGGCGTGAAGGTCCTGCTGTACTACCGCCCGGACCTCTCCGACACCGCCGCCCGGCAGCAGGACCTGGTCCGCCAGGTGGCCGAGGACTGCCGGCGGTGGGACCTGCCGTTCGTCCTGGAGCCCATCGTCTACCCCGCCCCCGGTGAGGATGCGGAGACGTTCGGCGCGCGTCGGGCGGACCTGGTGGTGCGCACCGCCCGGGACCTGGCCGGATTGGGCGTGGACGTGCTCAAGGCCCAGTTCCCGGCCGACCTGCGTCGCGAGCGGGACCCGGGGGTGCTGCTGGAGGCCTGCCGCCGGCTGGACGCCGCCTCGCCGGTGCCGTGGGTCCTGCTCAGCGGCGGGGTCGGGTATGACGAGTTTGTTACCCAGGTGGAGATCGCCTGCCGCGCGGGGGCGTCGGGCTTTCTGGCGGGGCGGGCGGTGTGGGAAGACGCCCTGCGGATTCCCGACCGCGCCGATCGCCGCCGCTGGCTCCAGACGGTCGGGGCCGACCGGATGCGACGGCTGCACCAGATCGCCGGCGAGCACGGCCAGCCCTGGTGGCGCAAGCGGCGTCTGGCCCGGGACGCCCTGGCGCCGGTGTCCGACTCGTGGTACCGGGAGTACGGCGGAGGGCTGTCATGATGCGGATGGTGCGGTATGCGGTGGCGGTGGTGCTGGCGGTGGCGGGGACCGCGGTGATCGCCCTGGCGGCGTACGTCGCCTACCTGGTCGGGTTGTGGTCCCGGTCCGCCCGCCGCGAGCACGCGCCGTCGGCGCGCTAGCCCGGGCGCCGACGGCAGAGGGGACAGGTCGTCGGGAGCCCCGCGCTCCCGAACGCGGAGGGGGGAGAGCGTGGCGACGGCAGACGTGGTGGTCGTGGGCGGGGGCGTGACCGGGACCAGCGCGGCGTTCCAGCTGGCCCGCCGGGGACGGCGGGTCCTCCTTCTGGAACGGAGCACGGTGGGCGCCGGCCCCACCGGCAGGACCGTCGGCATCATCCGCCTGCACTACTCTTACGAGCCGCTGATCCAGCTGGCCGCCCGCAGCCGGGAGACCTTCGCCCGCTTCGAGGAGGTCACGGGAGCGACCTGCGACTTCACCCGGTGCGGGTTCCTGCTGCTGGCCCCCGAGCGGGAGATGGACGGCCTGCGGGAGATCGTGGCCATGCAGCGCCGCCTGGGGATCGAGGCCGAGGTGCTCTCCCCGGACGAGGTGGCGCGGAGGTTCCCGCAGCTGGCCACCCAGGACGTGGCCGGAGGGGCGTGGGAGCCCGGCTCCGGGTATGCCGACGGGTACGCCACGGCCGCCGGGTTCGCGGCGGCGGCGCGGCGGCTGGGGGCGGAGATCTGGGAGGGGACGGTCGCCCGGGCGCTGGTGGTCGAGGGCGGGCGGGTGCGGGGGGTGCAGACGTCCCGGGAGGCGGTGGACGCCGGCGCGGTCCTGGTGGCCGCCGGGCCGTGGACGCCGGGCCTGCTGCACCCCCTGGGCGTGGACATCCCCATCCGGTCCTCCCGCCAGCAGGTGGTCCACCTGGCGCCCCCGGCGGGGTGGCGGCTGCCGGCGGTGGTGGAGGACATGGTCCTGGGCCTGTACGCCCGCCCGGAAGCCGGGGACACGGTGCTGGCGGGGGTGCTGGAGGAAGAGGCCGAGCAGATCGTGCAGCCCGACAGCTACAGCCCGGGGGTGGACTTCGACTTCGTCGAGCGGATCGGGACGCTGTGGGCCCGCCGGTTCCCCGCCGCCCGCGTGGCTCAGGTGCGGGGCGGATACGCCAGCCTGTACGACATCACCCCCGACTGGCAGCCGGTGCTGGGGACCGTGCCGGAGGTGGGCGGATTGTTCGTGGCGGCCGGGTTCTCGGGCCACGGGTTCAAGCTCAGCCCGGCCGTGGGCGAGGTCCTCGCGGCGCTGATCACCGGCGACACGCCGCCGGTGGACGTGTCCATGTTCCGGCTGAGCCGGTTCGCCGAGGGCCGGCTGATCCGCGGCCGTCACGCGCAGGGGATACTGGGGTAGGGAGAAGGGAAGAGGGAAGAAGGAAGAAGGAAGAGGGAAGAGGGGGACAAGAGGCAGGAGCCGCGGCGGCGGGGTGGGTATCTAATATCCTGATGCTGTTCACCTTCGTGGGCGACCGCGGCGATCCGGCGCTGGCGCGGGTGGCGGAGGGCGTGCGCGCCGCCTTCGAGCGCCGGGGGCATGTCTACACCGACGACCCCGAAGCGCCCGACCTGCGGCTGGTCTTCAACTTCATCGACGTGGACCGGCCGCGGCCCTACCGGCGGCGGGCCAAGGCCATCTTCGTGGTGTCGGTGGCCGTCACCGACCAGCGGCCCGACAACGTCCTGCGCCAGGCCTACCCGCTGCTGGTGCGGTCTCTGGCCAACCTGTGCATCTACCTGGTCCGGGACCCGGAGACGGTGCACACCTACTTCGTCACCCTGGAGCAGGGCTACTACCCCATCCCCGACCTGGCCGGGGACGACTACTTCGACTACCTCTACGAGCGCCTGCATCCGCTGGCCTCGTCCCAGCTGGTGATCGACAACGAGTTCCACCCCGACCTGGAGCCTGAGCTGTGGGAAGGCGACGACCTGACCCGCCAGCTGAGCGAGGCCGGGCGGCGACTGGACGCCCTGAACCTGCTGCCGGCGCCCTTTCCCATCCACGAGCTGCTGGACGAGCGCGACCTGCGCCACATCGAGCGCCTGTACGGCATCGGCGGGCTGTCCTACGGGAACCTGAGCGTCCGCAAGGACGCCCGGCGCTTCTGGATGAGCGCCAGCGGGGTCGACAAGGCCAACATGAAGGTCATCGGCCGGGACATGCTGCTGGTCAAGGGGTATGACCCGCAGCGGCACGTGATGCTGCTCAGCGTACCTCCCCACGTCAAGCCCCGCCGGGTGTCGGTGGACGCCATCGAGCACTGGATGATCTACACCGAGCACCCCTCGGTGGGCGCCATCGTCCACGTGCACGCCTGGATGGAGAACATCACCTCCACCTCCATCAACTACCCCTGCGGGACGATCCAGCTGGCCCGGGCGGTGGCGGAGGTGGTGCGGCAGGCGCCGGACCCCGCCCGCGCGGTGGTGGGCCTGAAGAACCACGGCCTGACCATCACCGGCCCCACCCTGGACGACATCTTCACCCGCCTGGAGCGCGGCTTCATCCGCCAGGTGCCCATGTCGTAGATGCGCCGCCACGGCCTCCGCCCCGCCGGAGGCGTTCCGCTCCGTGCGCCGCGCGCCGTCTGATGCGCGCCCTGGTCTTCCACCCCACCATTCCCCGGTTTGTCGTCACCCGGGCCCTGGGCCGTCTCAGCCGGCAGGCGGCGTGGGGGCCGTGGGCCCCCCTGCGGTACCGGGACGTGCCCGAGCCTCCGCTGCCGGGGGAGGAGTGGGTGCGGGTGCAGGTCCGCCTGGGCGGGATCTGCGGCAGCGACCTGCACACCATCCAGCTGGACAGCAGCCCGGCCCTGTCGGCGCTCACGTCGTTTCCCTTCGTCATGGGACACGAGAACGTGGGCACGGTGGTGGAGGTGGGCCGCCGGGCCCACGGGCTCGCGGTGGGCCAGCGGGTGACCGTGGAGCCGGCGTTGCCGTGCGCGGCCCGGGACCTGCCCCCCTGCCCGTACTGCGCGGCCGGCCGGTACAACCTGTGCGTGCGGGTGGCCGACGGCCACCTCAGCCCGGGGCTGATGATCGGCGCCTGCCGGGACACCGGCGGCAGCTGGAGCGGCGGCTTCGTCGCCCACCGCTCCCAGGTCTTCCCGGTGCCCGACGGCGTATCCGACGAGGAGGCGCTGATGGCCGAGCCGGCGGCGTGCGCGGTGCACCCGCTGCTGTCGTCGCCCCCGCGGGATCAGGATACGGTCCTGGTGATCGGCGGGGGGGTCATCGGCCAGTGCGCCATCGCCGCCCTCCGCGCCCTGGGCAGCGCGGCCCGGATCGTCGCCCTGGTCAAACACCCCCATCAGGGCGAGGCCGCCCGCCAGCTGGGCGCCGACGCGGTGGTGCGGCTGGGTCCGGGCGACGCCCACTACCCGGAGGTGGCCGACCGGGTGGGCGGGGTGCTGCGGCGGCCCATGCTGGGCAAGCGGGTGCTGCTGGGGGGCGCCGACCTGACCGTGGAGTGCGTGGGCAGCGCCCGCAGCCTCGACGACGCCCTGCGGCTCACCCGGCCCGGGGGGACGGTGATCGTGCTGGGGCTGGCGGCGATTCCGGCGGGGGTGGACTGGACCCCCGTGTGGTGGAAAGAACTCCGGGTCACCGGCAGCTACATCTACGGGGTGGAGACCTGGCAGGGGCGGCGCGTGCGCACCATCCCCCTGGTGCTGGAGTGGATGGCCGCGGGACGGATGCGGCTGGGTCACCTGGTGACCCACCGCTATGCCCTGGACGACTACCGGGAGGCGCTGAGGGTCGCGACCGGCAAGGCCGCCTCCGCCGCGTTCAAGGTCGCCTTCGCCCCCTGACCCCGGCCGGGCGGGTCGCCGGGACCGCGGTCCGGTCCCCCCGGACGCGGCGGGCGGGGTGGATCAGGGGTAAATGCCGCGGGCCAGCAGGGCGTCGGCCACCCGGCCGATGGCGTAGATGAGGGCGGCGGTCCGCAGATCCACCTCCCGCTCGCGGGCCAGCAGGGCGACTCCGTGGAACGCTTCGACCATGACCTGCTCCAGCCGCCGGTTGACTTCTTCCTCGCTCCAGAAGAACGCCTGGAGGTCCTGCACCCACTCGAAGTAGGAGACGATCACCCCGCCGGCGTTGGCCAGGATGTCGGGGACGACCAGCACGCCCCGGTCGGCCAGGATCTGGTCGGCGTCGGGCGTGGTGGGCCCGTTGGCGGCCTCCACCACCAGCCGGGCCTGCACCCGGGCGGCGTTGCGGGCGGTGATCTGACCCTCCACGGCGGCCGGCACCAGGATGTCGCAGGGCAGTTCCAGCAGCTGCTGGTTGGTGACCGGTTCGCCGCGGGGGAAACCCTGCACCCCGCCGGCGCGGCGCGCGTGGTCCAGGACCGCCCGCGGGTCCAGGCCGCCCGGATTGTAGACGCCGCCGCCGACGTCGCTGACGGCCACCACCCGGCAGCCCAGGTCGTGCAGCAGGCAGGCGGCCACCGAGCCCACGTTGCCGAACCCCTGCACCACCACCCGGCTGCCGGCCAGGGGGAAGCCCGCCAGGGCGGCCGCCTCCCGGGTGACGATGGCCACACCGCGTCCGGTGGCCTCCACCCGGCCGTGGGAGCCCCCGATGCTCAGCGGCTTGCCGGTCACCACCGACGGCGTCGAGTACCCCCGGTGCATGCTGTAGGTGTCCATGATCCACGCCATCACCCGGGGGGTGGTCCCCACGTCGGGAGCGGGGATGTCCGAGTCGGGCCCCACTAGCACGCTGATCTCGGTGGCATAGCGCCGGGTGAGCCGCTCCAGCTCGGCCGGCGACAGGGTGGAGGGGTCGCAGGCCACGCCGCCCTTGGCGCCCCCGTAGGGCAGGTGCATCAGGGCGCACTTCCAGGTCATGAGCATGGCCAGCGCCCGCACCTCGGCCAGGTCCACCTGCGGGCTGTAGCGGATGCCGCCCTTGCTGGGGCCCAGAACCGTGCTGTGGTGCACCCGGTAGCCGGTGAACACCCGCACCGACCCGTCGTCCATCCGCACCGGGAAGGCGACGGCCAGCTCGCGGGCGGGAGTGGCCAGGAACTCCCGGATGCCCCGGGGCAGGGTCAGGTGGTCGGCGGCGCGGTGGAACTGGCGGAGGGCCGCGTCCCAGGGGTCGTCGGTCCGCACGGCCGGCGGGGCGGAGGAGGAGAGGTCGGACCGCACGGTCAGTCCTCCCGGCGTTCGAAGGTGATCCACGCCGGCTGGCGCACGAAGCCCAGCGCGGTGTTGATGCGCAGCATGGGGGCGTTCAGGGAGTCGTTCCAGGTGCGGATCTCCCGGTACCCCTGCCGCCGGGCGTACTCGATCACCCGCAGCTTCAGCGCCAGCGCGATCCCCTTCCCCCGGTACTCCCGCCGGACGGCGGTCAGCCCCTGGTACAGCACGTCGGGCAGCCGCTGGCTGCGGAGGACGAAACTTTCCCCCACGCACCGGTCTCCGTCCACCGCCAGGACGTGGCCGTCGGGCAGGTAGTTGGGGTTGTCCAGCAGGCGCTGGCGGTATTCGTCCAGCGTCGGCGGAGTATAGGGCTCGGGCTGGGGGATGTCGGCCGCGGCCGTGGTGTGCAGGTCGTACAGGGCGGCCAGCCAGTGCGGGTGGCGCTCCCGCAGCTCGGCCGCGGTGACGACCTGCACCTGCCGCACCGCCTGCGCCGCTTTGGCCGCGAAGGGCCGGGGGTCGAACGACGCCACCGCCAGCCGCGACTCCCAGGCCCGGCGGACCTCGCGGAACCCCCGGTCCTGCACGAACCGCACGCTGCGGGGGAAGGTCTCCCGCACCCCGGTCCACAGCACGGTCGGGCGCAGGGGGCGCATGGCCTCGGTCAGCTCCCGGTACAGGCGCGTGCCGATGCCCTGTCCCTGGCGGTCGGGGCGGACCACGACATCCACCCACAGTTTCTGCGGGTGGTACATGGTGGCCACGTGGTGGTACTCGGCCATCCCCACCAGATCCCCGGCCTCCTCCGCCACCAGGCGGCCCAGGTGCAGCCGGTCCCCGTCGTAGCGGGCGTCCTCGTGCCGCCACTCCTCCTCCGACCAGGGGTAGTCGGTGTAGACGGCGGAGGCGAGAGCGACAGCCGCCGGGTAGTCCCTGTCCTCAAAGGGTCGGATCGCGACAGCGGTCACGCAGGATACCTTCTCACACCCGGCGGGGCGGGCGCAAGTCCCCGGGGGGCGGCGCCGGTGACGCTGCTTGTTGGGGGCGGAGGCTGCGCCGTATAATGCTAGTCGGTCGGGCGGGTACCGAAGCGGCCAAACGGGGCTGACTGTAGATCAGCTGGCGGAATGCCTTCGGAGGTTCGAATCCTTCCCCGCCCACCACGCACTAGGGAAGAGGGAAAAGATCGCGTCCAACGTTTCAACGTTCCAACGCGCTAAAGGGAAAAGGGAAGAGGGAAGAGGGAAAGGACTGGGGTTTCCGCCGATTCTGCTTCCTGCGGGTGCGGGGATAGCTCAATGGTAGAGCTCCGGCCTTCCAAGCCGGTGATGCGGGTTCGATTCCCGTTCCCCGCTCCAGACTCTGCCAGCCGCCGGGGGCCGTTCACAGGTCCGTGACGCGGCCGGGGTATCGTTCCAGGTGGGGTTCGTCCATGGGGCGGCCGACGCTCGCGCTGGCGGTGGTCGCGACGTTCCTGGTCGGGGGTCCGGCCGCAGCCACCCAGCCGGTGGTGGTGGCGGTGACGGAGTTCGCCGACGACAGCGTCGACGGGTTCCGCATCGACGCCGCCCGCATGCACGTCGAGTTCGCCTCGCTGCTGGCCTCGGCCGGAGCCGGGCGGCTGGTGGTGGTGCCCGTGGCGCAGGTGGAGTCTGCGCTGCGGGTTTCGGGGCTGCGGTCCGAGGACCTCTCCCGCCCGTTCGCGGGATCCGCGGTGGCTGCGGCGGTCGGGGCCCGGTGGCTGGTGAGGGGGCGGTGGACGGTGCTGGAAGTGGACCGGCCCGAGCCGCCGCTTCTCCCCGACGACCTCATCCGGCCGGTGCTGGTCCACGCGGCGCTGGAGGTGCAGGTCCTGGACGCCGTCCAGCGGCGCCTGGTGCTGCGGGAGCTGTTCTCCACCACCACCGTGGCCACGGGGACCCACAGCCTCCGGGACGCCGCGCGCTCCGTCCTCCGCCGCGCCGCCGACCGCGTCGCCCGCCTGTAGACCCGCCGCGGCGCGGATACAGGAGTCCGGCGGCCGGGGTGAGAAGCCTCCTTCCCGTGGCGGCGGCAATTCTCGACGGCAAAGCCCTGGCCGCGCAGATCGAAGCCGAGGTGGCCGCGCAGGCGCAGGCCCTGGTCGCCCGCTACGGGGTGGCGCCGGCCCTGGCGGCCATTCTGGTGGGCGACGATCCGGCCTCGCACCTGTACGTGCGCCGCAAGGCGGATGCCTGCGCCCGCGCGGGGATGCGGTCGGAGACCTTTCACCTGCCCGCCGACGCCTCCCAGGACGAGGTGCTGGCGCTCATCGACCAGCTCAACGCCCGGGCGGACATCCACGGCATCCTCCCCCAGCAGCCCATGCCCGCCCACATCGACCCCCGGGCGGTGTTCGAGCGGATCGACCCGGCCAAGGACGTGGACGGCCTGGGACCCGCCAACATGGCCGCGCTGCTGGTGGGCCGTCCCCATCTGGTCCCCTGCACCCCCGCCGGCGTGATGCGGCTGCTGGCCCACGCGGGGATCGACCCGGCCGGCCGGGAGGCGGTGGTGGTGGGCCGCAGCATCATCGTGGGGCGGCCCATGGCCCTGCTGCTCCTGAATGCCCACGCCACCGTCACCTGGTGTCACACCCGGACCCCGGACCTGGCCGCCCACACCCGGCGGGCCGACATCCTGGTGGTGGCGGCCGGACGTCCGGGGCTGGTGACCGGGGCCATGGTCAAGCCGGGGGCGGCGGTGATCGACGTCGGCATCACCCGCAAGGACGGAAAACTGGTGGGCGACGTGGAGTTCGCGTCGGCGGCCGCGGTGGCCGGGTGGATCACCCCCGTGCCCGGCGGCGTCGGCCCCATGACCATTGCCATGCTGCTGTCCAACACCGTGCAGGCGGCGCAGCGCCAGCTCCGCGCCGGCCGCGTGACCTGACCGCCGGAGGACGCGCGAGATCGCGCCGCGCGGAATCGGCCGTCTCCGCCGCCGGTGCACGGGGTGTCGTGCGGGCGAGGGTGCCCGACGGAGGCACATCGCGGGGGCGCGGGGAGTCAGACCCGGGCGCCACGACAATTGGGGTCAGAACCCCACTGTCGTCGAAACCCGACAATTGGGGTCAGACCCCAAGTGTTGTGATCCTCGCCCGGGGCTGCAGCCGGGCCGCAGGGGAGCATGACGTGACGTACGGCGAGGCGATGGCGTACATCGAGGGGCTGCTGGGCCGACCGCGTCCTGCGGGAGGCCCGGAGACGGCCAAGATTCTCCGCACGGCGGAGATGCTGCGCCGGCTGGGCGACCCCCACTGCGGCATCCCGACGGTGCTGGTCGCCGGCACCAAGGGCAAGGGGTCCACCGCCGCCATGCTGGCCGCCATCATGGGCGCGTCGGGATCGCGGGTGGGGCTGTACACCAAGCCCCACCTGGCGGACTACCGGGAGCGGATCCAGGTGGACGGCGACATGATCGCGCCCGACGCCCTGGCGTCCCTGGTGGAGCGGATCCGGCCCCACGTGGAGGCCATGGCGTCCCACCCGCTGGGCCTGCCCACCTACTTCGAGGTCTCGGTGGCGCTGGCGTTCCAGCACTTCGCCGATGCCCGGGTGAACCTGGCGGTGGTGGAGGTGGGGCTGGGGGGCCGCCTGGACGCCACCAACGTGGCCGACCCCGTCCTGGCGGTCCTCACGCCGGTCAGCTACGACCACATGGAGGTGCTGGGCAGCACGCTGGACGCCATCGCCCGGGAGAAGGCGGGCATCGTCCGCCGCAACGGACGCGTGGTGAGCGCCCCCCAGGCCCCCGAGCCCCTGGCTGCCATCATCGACGTATGCACCCGCCACCGCGCCCGGCTCCGGCTGGTGGCTGAGGAGATGCGCTGGCAGGTGAGGGACTGCACCCCCTACCGGCAGACCGTCACCCTGGCCGGCCCCTCGAGCGACTACGGGACGCTCGATCTCCCCCTGGTGGGAGCCCACCAGGCCGCCAACGCCGCCACCGCCGTGGCGTCCGCCGAGGTCCTCGCGCAGCGGGGCTTTCCCTTCGCAGGGAAGGCGGTGGGACCGGCCCTGGCGGGCCTGCGCTGGCCGGGACGCATCGAGGTGGTGGCCGAGCGCCCCTACGTGGTGGTGGACGTGGCCCACAACCCGGCGTCCCTGGCGGCCCTGCGGCAGACCCTGGAGACGGTCTTCCCCGGCCGCCGCGTGGTCCTGGTCTACGGGATGGTGGCCACCCACGACCACCGGATGTGCACCGGCCTGATCGCCCCCCTGGCGGCGGCGGTGGTGGTGACCACGCCCCGGCACGTCCGGCCTCTGCCCGCTCCGGTCCTGGCCGAGGAGGTGTCCCGGTATGTCTCCCCGGTGGAGGTGGTCCCCGACCCCCGCCAGGCCGTCCGCCGCGCCCTGGAGCTGGCCGGTCCGGAGGATGTGGTGGTGGTCACCGGGTCGTTCTTTCTGGCGGGGGAGGTGCGCGCGGACCTGTACAGGAAGGTGTCCTCTCCGGCACGAACTCCCGTGCAGCCCTGACGGCGCGGCCTCACGCGGCCGCCCGCGAGACGCGGAGGAGGACGGGATCCGTCCGTGTGGGTGGACGCCATCGTCGACGACATCCTGCGCACCCGACCGCAGGAGGCCTACGTGGTCAACGATGCCAAGAGCCCGTCGGGCCCCATCCACGTGGGGTCGCTGCGGGGCGTGATCCTGCACGACTGCATCGCCCGCGGGCTGCGGGACCGGGGGCGCGCCGTCCGCTTCCTGTACGGGTTCGACGACTACGATCCCCTGGACGCGGTCCCCGCCGGCGCGCCGGCGGAGTTCGCCCGGTACCTGGGCCGGCCCCTGGCCGACGTCCCGTCCCCGGCCGGAGACGGCCAGAGCTTCGCCCGTCACTTCGGCCGGGCGTTTGCGGACGTGTTCACCCGCCTGGGGGCGCGGCCGGAGGTGTACTGGACCAGCGACTGGTACCGGGCCGGCACCTTCAACGACGCCATCCGCATCGCCCTGGACCGGGCCGACGAGGTCATTCAGATCGACCGGGAGATCAGCGGGAGCACCCGGGCCGAACGCCACCCGGTGCAGGTCCTGTGCGAGCGCTGCGGCCGCATCGGCACCACCGTGGTGACCGGGTGGGACGGGCGGGAGGTGTCCTACGAGTGCCGGCCCGACAAGGTGGCCTGGGCCCAGGGGTGCGGCCACCGGGGACGGCGCTCGCCCTTCGACGGGGGCAGCAAGCTGCAGTACAAGGTGGAGTGGGCCGCCAAGTGGTGGATCCTGCAGGTGTCGGTGGAGGGGGCGGGCAAAGACCACATGACCCGCGGAGGCAGCCACGATGTGGCCAGCGCGCTGTGCGCGCGCGTCTTCGGCTGCCGGCCGCCGTACCCCATCCCCTACGAGTGGTTCCTGGCCGGGGGCCGCAAGATGAGCACCAGCAAGGGGGTGGGGATGCCCGCCCAGGAGCTGGCGCAGATCCTGCGCCCGGAACTGGCGCGCTTTTTGATGGTGCGGCCCCACTACCGCCAGCAGATCAACTTCGACCCCGGAGGTGAGACGATCCCTCACCTCTACGACGAGTACGACCGGGCGGCGGCCGCCTACTACCGGGAGGTGACGCCCCGCACCCCGGCGGAGGCGGACCTGCTGCGCGACCACGCCCGGACCTACTATTACGCCCAGCCGGACGCCCCGCCGCCGCCGTGCTTCCGGATGCGCTTTGCCAAGATCGCGTACCTGATGCAGATGCCCACCGTGGACCTGCGGGCCGCCGCCGGGGCCGACAAGGGCGCGCCGCTGACCGACGCCGACCGGGAGGAGCTGCAGAGGCGGGTGGAGGACGCGCGGCGGTGGCTGCAGACCTACGCCCCCGACCACTACCGTTTCCAGGTCCAGCCCGTCCTGCCGGCTGTGGACCTGGACGTGTCCCAGCGGGAGTTTCTGGGCCGTCTGGCGGAGGTGGTCGCGGGGCGGCCGGCGTGGTCGGGCGACGACCTCCACGCCCGCATCCACGCCCTCAAGCAGGAGCTGGGCCTGCCGGCCCCGCGGGCGTTTTCCGCCATCTACCTGGCATTCCTGGGCAAACCCTCCGGCCCCCAGGCCGGGTGGTTCCTGGCGTCCCTGGACCGGGAGTTCGTCCTGCGCAGGCTCCGGGAGGCGGCCGAACGTCCTTCCGGGAAGACCGAAGCGCCGGCGGCCGACCCCCCGCCCGGGCGCGCCGGAGGCTCGCCCGCTCCACCGTCATGACCGACCGGCCCGTTCACGTGCTCGTCTTCGCGCGCCTGGAGCCGCACCACCTGGCCCAGGTCCGCGCCGTCGACCCGCGGGTGCAGGTCTTCTCCGTCACCGACCGCAGCCAGGGGGTGGAGCTGGCGTCCGCCGCGGACGTGATGGTGGGGTGGGACATTCCGCGGGAGGTGGTGCAGAGGGCGGGGAGGCTGCGGTGGATTCACTCCACCGCCGCGGGGGTGGACCAGCTGCTGCACCCGGAGGTGTACGAGCGGGACATCGTGGTCACCTCCAGCAGCGGGATCCACCAGCCGCTGGTGGAGCACGTGTTCGCCTTCCTCCTGGCCCTGCACCGCCGGCTGCACGTGGCGGTCCGGCTGCAGCTGCAGAGGCGCTGGGACCGCCGGCGCATCGTGGGCGACGAGGTGGCGGGCAAGACGCTGGGCATCCTGGGGCTGGGCACCATCGGCCGCGACATCGCATCCCGGGCGGGGGCCTTCGGGATGCGGGTGGTGGGGACCAAGCGCACGCCGGCGCCGGTCCCCGGGGTGGAACGGGTCCTGCCCCCCGAGGGCCTGCCGGAGGTCCTCCGGGAGTCGGACGCGGTGGTGGTCACCCTGCCCCTCACCCCGCAGACCCGGGGGCTGCTGGGCGAGGCGGAGTTCCGGATGATGAAGCCGTCGGCGATCTTCATCAACGTGGGCCGCGGCCCCATCGTGCAGGAGGCGGCCCTGGTGCGCGCCCTGCGGGAGGGGTGGATCGCCGCGGCGGCGCTGGACGTCTTCGAGCACGAGCCCCTGCCGGCCGACAGCCCCCTGTACGACCTGGAGAACGTCATCCTCACCCCCCACGTGTCGGGGACGTCCCCCCGGTACCTGGACAGGGCGGTGCCCCTGTTCTGCGAGAACCTCCGCCGCTTTCTGGCGGGACAGCCGCTGCTGAACCTGGTAGATAAGGAGCGGGGCTACTGAAGGGCGAATGATCCTCCGGGGGTACCCCGGCGTCCGGGTCCGCGCGGTCCCGACGGACCGGAGAGGGGCGCCCGCAGGGATGGCGAGGAGGGGTGGCGCGTGAAGCCGTATCCGCCGGACCGCATCCGCAACGTGGCCGTGGTCGGCCACGGGGGCACCGGCAAGACGTCGCTGGTGGAGGCCATGCTGTACGTGGCCCGGGCCATTGACCGGCTGGGCCGGGTGGACGACGGCACCGCCACCACCGACTTCGATCCCGACGAGCAGCGCCGTCGTCACACCATCAGCGCGGCCCTGGCTCCCCTGGAGTGGCAGCAGTGCAAGGTCAACCTCATCGACGCCCCCGGGTACCCGGACTTCGTGGGCGAGGTGGTGGCGTCGCTGCGGGTGGCCGACGGCGCCCTGGTGGTGGTGGACGCGGTGGCCGGCGTGCAGGTCCAGACCGAGGTGGCCTGGCTGCACGCCGACCGCGCCGGCGTCAGCCGGCTGGTGGTGGTCAACCGGCTGGACCGGGAAAACGCCAGCTTCGACCGGACCCTGGAGTCCCTGCGCCGGCGCTTCGGGTCCCGGGTGGCGCCGGTGCAGATCCCCATCGGCGTCGAGAGCGCTCTGTCCGGCGTGGTGGACCTGGTGGAGATGAAAGCCTACACCTTTGCCAACGGGTCCGTGACCGCCGGGGAGGTCCCCGCCGAGCTGGCCGACGCCGCCCGGGCGGCCCGGGAGACGCTGATGGAGGCCGCCGCCGACGCCGACGACACCCTGATGGAACGCTACCTGGAGGCCGGCGAGCTGACCCAGGCCGAGCTAGTGCGGGGCCTGCACGCGGGCGTCCGGGCCGGGCGGATCATCCCGGTCCTGTGCGCGGCCGGGACGAAACTGGTGGGCGTGCAGACGCTGCTGGACGCGGTGGTGTCGCTGCTGCCGGCCCCCACCGAGCGGGAGGTGGTCGCCACCGACCCGCGGACCCAGCAGCCGGTGCGCCTGGCCGTCGCCGCCGACGCCCCGCTGGCGGCCCTGGTCTTCAAGACGGTGGCGGACCCCTACGTGGGCCGGCTCTCCTACTTCCGGGTGTACGCGGGGGTGCTGCGGTCCGACTCCCAGGTCTACAACGCCACCCGCGGCAGACCCGAGCGGGTGGGCCAGGTGTACTTTTTGCGGGGCAAGCAGCAGGAGTCCGCTGGCGAGGTGGGGCCGGGCGACCTGGGGGCGGTGGCCAAGCTGGCCGAGACGGCCACCGGCGACACCCTGTGCGGGCGCGACCACCCGGTGCTGCTGCCGCCCATCGAGTTCCCCGAGCCGGCCATCGCCATGGCGGTGGAACCCAAGAGCAAGGGCGACGAGGACAAGCTGGGCACCGCGCTGCAGCGGCTGGCCGAGGAGGACCCCACGGTGCGGGTGCACCGGGACAGCGAGATGAAGCAGACGCTGCTCTCGGGCATGGGCGAGTCGCACCTGGAGATCCTCGCCGACCGCCTGCGCCGCAAGTTCGGGGTGGACGTGACCCTGCGACTGCCCCGGGTGCCCTACCGGGAGACGATCCGCGGCCGCGGCCGGGCCCAGGGGCGGTACGTGAAGCAGACCGGAGGCCGGGGCCAGTACGGGGTGTGCTTCGTGGAGATCGAGCCGCTGCCCCGCGGGAGCGGGTTTGAGTTCGTGGACAAGATCTTCGGCGGCGCCATCCCCAACCAGTTCATCCCTTCGGTGGAGAAGGGCGTGCGCAAGGCCCTGGAGGAAGGCGTCCTGGCCGGCTATCCCGTGGTGGACGTGCGGGTGACCCTGGTGGACGGCAAGTACCACGAAGTGGACAGTTCCGACATCGCCTTCCAGATTGCCGGATCGCTGGCGGTCAAAGACGCCGCCACCCAGGCGGGCCTGGTCCTGCTGGAGCCCATCGTGACCCTGGAGGTGCGGGTGCCCGAAGAGCAGATGGGGGACGTGATCGGCGACCTCAACGCCAAGCGGGGGCGCATTCTGGGCATGGAGCCCCAGGGCGACGGCACCACCGTGGTGCGGGCCCAGGTGCCCCAGGCCGAAGTCCTGCGCTACGCCTCGGACCTGCGCTCCATGACCGGCGGGCGCGGGACGTTCACCATGACCTTCTCCCACTACGAGGAGGTGCCGCCGCAGGTGGCCGAGCGGGTGATCGCCGAGGCCAGACAGCAGCGGGCGGAGACGGCGCGCTAGACGACGGGGGCGGGCGGACCGCCGGGGCGGTGTCCGTCACCGATGCCCGGCGGGAACGGGTCAGGACGCGCCGACGTTCGGCAGGAAGGGGCCCAGGCGGCGCGGAATCGTCTGCACAGGCGTGCACCGGGTGGAGGGCCTTGTCTCCTCTGAGAGAGGCCCTTTTGCATTGTTGCGCCGGTGCGGGGGCTCATGCGAGGATTCCTGTCTGCCGATATACGGGACGAGATCCGCCGGCGGGTGGACCTGGTGGAACTGGCCAGCGCCCACGTGGCGTTGAAGAAGGCGGGGCGCCACTACAAGGGGCTGTGTCCGTTTCACCAGGAGAAGACCCCGTCCTTCCACGTGGACCGGGAGCGGGGCCTATGGCACTGCTTCGGGTGCTCCCGGGGAGGAGATGTCTTCGACTTCGTGATGGAGATCGGCCACCTCTCGTTCGCCGAGGCGGTGGACACCCTGGCCCGCCGCGCCGGGATCCGCCTGGAGCGCACGCCCGAGGAGCGCCGCCAGGCCACCGAGCGCGACCGGCTGTTCCGGGCCCTGGAGGCGGCCGCGGCGTTTTTCACCGAGCAGCTGCGCCATCCGGTGCGCGGCCGGGCGGCCCGGGAGTACCTGGGGCGCCGGGGGGTGGACGACGCCACCGCCGACCGGTTCCGGCTGGGCTACGCGCCGCCCGAGTGGGACGGGCTGCTGCGGGCGTTGGGCGGCCGCGGCTTCGACGCGGCCCTGCTGGCCGCGGGCGGCCTGGTGGTGCCCCGGGAGCGGGGAGAGGGCTACTTCGACATGTTCCGCCACCGGCTCATCTTCCCGATCCTGGACCTGCAGGACCGGCCGGTGGCCTTCGGGGGGAGGGCGCTGGACGACGCCCAGCCCAAGTACCTGAACTCCCGGGAGACCGCCGTGTTCAGCAAGGGGCGGACGCTGTACGCGCTGAACTGGGCGCGGGAGGAGATCCGCCGCCGGGACGAGGTTCTGGTGGTGGAGGGCAACATGGACGCCCTGACCTGCCACCAGTTCGGCTTCCGGCACACCGTGGCCACCCTGGGCACGGCCCTCACCGCCGACCAGGTGGCGCTGATCCGCCGCTTCGCCGCCCGCGCGGTGCTGGTCTACGACGCCGACGCGGCCGGCCAGGCGGCCATGGAGCGCGCCCACAGCCTGTGTGAGGAGGCCGACCTGCCGGTGCGGGTGGTGGTCCTGCCGTCCGGCGATCCCGACGAGTTCCTGCGCACGGCCGGACCGGAGAAGTTCGCCGCCCTGCTGGAGCAGGCGGTGCCCCTGTTCGACTACCAGGTGGCGCAGGCGGCGTCCCGCCACGACCCGCGGACCGTCGAGGGGCGGGTGCGGCTGGTGGACGACCTGCTGCCCTCCCTGGCCGCCGTGACCAACCCGGTCCGCCAGGCGGAGTACATCCGCAGCCTGGCCCAGCGGTTCGAGCTGGCCGAGGACGCCATCCGCCAGCGGCTGCGGGCCCGCCGCCGGAGCGCGGCGCCGGCGGAGGTCCTGGAAGGACCTCCGCCCGAGCGGGCGCGCTTCCAGGCCGAACGGCTGCTGGTGCACCTGATGGTGCACGACCCGCAGGTGCGGGAGCAGGTGGCCGCCGCGCTGGGACCCGCCGACTTCCAGGACCCCCGCCACCGGGCCCTGGCGGCGGTCCTACTGGCCGCCGGCGAGGCCGCTCCCGAGGCGCTGGTGGACCGGGTGGACGAGGGGGACGCCCAGCGGCTGCTGGTGCAGCTGGTGTTCGAGCACCCGCCGGTGGTGGAGCGGGAGGCTCCCCGGGTGGTCCGGGACGCCATCGACTACATCGTCCGCCGGGAGCCGGCCGCCCGGGCGCGCCAGGAACTGGCCCGCAGGATCCAGCAGGCCCAGGCCGCCGGCGACGTGGAGCAGGTCAGGCGACTGCAGCTGGAGTATGTTAAACTAGTTAGTCCGTCTCCGGCCGGTCCTCCCGCCGGGGACGAGACGGCGGGGAGGCCTCTCCCGGAAAGGGGGTGAGGGACATGCCGAAGAAAAAGGCCGCCTCCGAGGCGCCGGCCGCCGCCGACGCCAAGGTGCCGCCCGAACTGAAGGCCCTGGTGGAGCTGGGGCGCAAGAAGGGCTACCTGACCCACGACGAGATCCTCGAGCAGTTTCCCGAGGCCGAGCAGAACGTCGAGCTCATCGACCGGGTCTACTCGGTGCTGAGCGAGCAGGGGATCGACGTGGTGGAGGACGCCAAGGAGGCCGAGTCCCCCAAGGCCCGCGCCGCCGAGGAGGACGAGCGGGAGGCCGAGGGCGTCGCCATCGACGACCCGGTCCGCATGTACCTGAAGGAAATCGGCAAGGTCCCTCTGCTGACCCCCGAGCAGGAAGTGGAACTGGCCCAGCGGATGGAGAAGGGCGACGAGGAGGCCAAGCGCCGGCTCATCGAGGCCAACCTGCGCCTGGTGGTCAGCATCGCCAAGAAGTACGTGGGGCGCGGCATGCTGTTCCTGGACCTGATCCAGGAGGGCAACCTGGGGCTGATCCGCGCCGTGGAGAAGTTCGACTGGCGCAAGGGCTACAAGTTCAGCACCTACGCCACCTGGTGGATCCGCCAGGCCATCACCCGGGCCCTGGCCGACCAGGCCCGCACCATCCGCATCCCGGTCCACATGGTGGAGACCATCAACAAGCTCATCCGGGTCTCCCGCACCCTGCTGCAGGAGCTGGGGCGGGAGCCGACCGCCGAGGAGATCGCCGACGCGATGAAGTTGCCGGTGGAGCGGGTGCGGGAGATCATCAAGATCGCCCAGGAGCCCATCTCCCTGGAAACCCCCATCGGCGAGGAGGAGGACAGCCACTTGGGGGATTTCATTGAGGACCAGGACGCCCTGGCCCCCGCCGAGGCCGCGTCGTTCACCATGCTGAAAGAGCAGCTGGAGGACGTCCTGGGCACCCTCACCCCCCGGGAGCGCAAGGTCCTCAAGCTGCGCTTCGGGCTGGACGACGGCCGGCCCCGCACCCTGGAGGAGGTGGGCCGGGAGTTCGGGGTCACCCGCGAGCGCATCCGCCAGATCGAGGCCAAAGCCCTGCGCAAACTGCGCCACCCCAGCCGCAGCAAGCGGTTGAAGGATTTCATCGAGTGAGACGACGGTGAAGGCGGACGGCCGTTGCCCGCCCCGGGGTCTGGCGGCGGTGACCGCCGTCTGTCCCCGTCCCGCCGTCACCGGTCACCGGCGCGCGGAGGAACACCCATGGATATCGAGGTGAGGGATCCCGGCCTGGCGGCCCAGGGCCGGCTGCGGATCGAGTGGGCGGAAGCGCAGATGCCGGTGGTCCTGCGCATCCGCGAGCGGTTCGCAGGCCAGCGGCCCCTGCGGGACGTCCGCATCGCCGCCTGCCTGCACGTGACCACCGAGACCGCCGTCCTGGTGCGGACCCTGGCGGCCGGCGGGGCGCAGGTGCGGCTGTGCGCCAGCAATCCCCTGTCCACCCAGGACGACGTGGCGGCCGCCCTGGCCGACGAGGGCGTGGCCGTCTTCGCCGTCCGGGGCGAGGACCGGGACACGTACTACCGCCACATCCACCGGGCCCTGGACGGACGACCCCAGATCACCATGGACGACGGGGCCGACCTGGTGTCCACCGTGCACGGCGAGCGCCGCGACCTGCTGGCCGAGATCGTGGGCGGGACGGAGGAGACCACCACCGGAGTGCTGCGGCTGCGGGCCATGGCCAGAGACGGCGCCCTCCGCTATCCCATCGTCGCCGTCAACGACGCGAAGACCAAGCACCTGTTCGACAACCGCTACGGCACCGGCCAGTCCACCATCGACGGGCTGCTGCGGGCGACCAACCTGCTCCTGGCCGGCCGGACGGTGGTGGTGGCCGGCTACGGGTCCTGCGGGCGCGGGGTGGCCCTGCGGGCGCGGGGGATGGGGGCGCGGGTGATCGTGACCGAGGTGTCCCCCCTGCACGCCCTGGAGGCGGCCATGGACGGCTACCAGGTGATGCCCATGGCCCAGGCGGCCCGGGAGGGGGACGTGTTCATCACCGTCACCGGCAACCGGTCGGTGATCCGCCGCGAGCACTTCGAGGTGATGCGGGACGGCGCCGTGCTGGCCAACAGCGGCCACTTCAACGTGGAGATCGACATCCCGGCCCTGGAGGACCTGGCCCGGCAGACGCGGGAGGTGCGCCCGTTCGTGCGGGAGTACCGGCTGGCCGACGGTCGGCGGCTGTACCTGCTGGCGGAGGGCCGGCTGGTGAACCTGGCGGCCGCCGAGGGCCACCCGGCGGCGGTGATGGACATGAGTTTCGCCAACCAGGCCCTGGCGGCGGAGTACCTGGTGCAGCACGGGCGGGCGCTGGCCCCCGGGGTCTACCCCGTGCCCGCCGACATCGACCAGACCGTGGCCCGCCTCAAGCTGGACGCCCTGGGCATCCGCATCGACGAACTGACCCCCGAGCAGCGCCGCTACCTGGAGTCCTGGCAGGAAGGAACGTGAGGCCTTCTGCCTCTCTGGCCATTTGAGGGCAGTGTCCTGCACCAGATCGGACAGGCGCATCCGGGAAAAGCGAGGACACTTCCCCCTCGCCGCGGAGGAAGAGGGCTGAGGGTGGTCATCTTCCCCCGCAGAGAAGGGGCCGCCGGTCTTCATCGTCCCGCTCTCGGAGAGGGGAGGGCGAGGAGGGGTCAGCCTTGCCGCTCGAGGGGAGAGGGCGAAGAGGGTCGTCTTCCCCCGCCTGAGGTGAGGGTGGAAGGTCGTCGTCTTCTCCCTCCTGGAGACAGGACTGGGCATAATGACCTTCCCTCTCCCCCCGTGTGGGGAGAGGGTGCGGGTGAGGGGGTGCAGGTCAGCCCAGCCGGGTCAGTGCCGCATGCGCGCGGCGGTGCTACCGTCGGGCCGTGGTCCTGCTCCGCGGCCTGCTGGACCTCCTGTTCCCGCCGGCGTGCGCCGTGTGCCGGGAGGCGGGCCACTACCCTCTGTGCCCCCGCTGTCGTAGTGCGTTCCGGCTGATCCGCCCGCCCGTTTGCCAGCGCTGCGGCCGCCCCCTGCGGGGGCCGCCCGACCTGATCTTCACGTGCGTCCCCTGCCGCCGCCGGCGGACGTCCTTCGTCTGTGCCCGGGCGGCGGGGATCTACGACGGCGCCCTGCGGGAGGCGGTCCACGCCCTGAAATTCGGGGGCTGCCGGGCGATGGCGCGTCCGCTGGGGGAGATGGTGGCGGAGGTGGTGGCCTCCGACGCGCGGATGCGGGCCGACGTGGTAGTCCCCGTGCCCCTGCACCGCCGGCGCCTGCGGGAGAGAGGGTTCAACCAGGCGGAGCTGCTGGCCGACGAGGTCGCGCGCCGGCTGGGCCTTCCCAGCCGGCCGGGGGCATTGGAGCGCGTCCGCGAGACCCCCGCCCAGGTGGGCCTGGGCAAAGAGGACCGGCGGGTGAACGTGCGGGGGGCGTTCGTCGCCCGTGACGGGGTGGCGGGTGCCCGGGTCCTGCTGGTGGACGACGTGCTGTCCACGGGGTCCACTGCGGTGGAGTGCGCGCGGGCCCTGCGGACGGCCGGAGCGGCGGCCGTCACGGTCGCCGCGGTGGCGATGGCGGTGCTGGATTTCTGACGCCGGTCTTAGAGTCTGTTCGGTCGCCCGTTCGTGCGACTGGCAGGCCGGGAGCCGGTGCGGTGGAATCCGTGACGGACCGCCCCCGTGCGCGCGGTGCGTACCAGCGGTGCCAGGCACCAGGGGAGAGGGCCTGGGTCGGCGTGTCCTGCGGCGGGGCCGGCTGATTTCTCAACCGGCCCCGCCGCGAAGTCGGCGCTGATCAGCGCAGGGTGAACCCGGCTCCGTAGATGTTCTGGTTCAGGCCTCCGGCGTTGGGACAGGTGTCGGGTCCCCAGGTGCCGTCGGGCCGCTGCTGGCGGCACTGCCGGACGTCGAAGCCGTCCTGCAGGCTCTCCCGCGGGTCGTCGCCGGGGACCACGTCGCGGTTGTCCGTCCACACGCCGAAGACCACCCCGCCCGAAGCGTCCACCCACAGGTAGTCGCCGTGGAAGGGCACGTCACGGTTCCCGAACATCTCGTACTCGGGCTGGTGGCCCACAGAACTCACCTTGCGGACCGTCCAGCTCAGGCCGGCCGTAAAAGGCGGTGAGGTCGCCAGGAAGGTGTTGAGGACGTTGCAGCGGCTCGGCGCCGGGACGCCGCACGTGCTGGTCCCGTCATCCCTGTTGCCCGGAGGCCGCGTGGGGTCGTAGAAAGCATCGTCCCGCGAGTCGTAGTAGATCAGCGCCAGGGTGTCGGTGCTCCTGTCATAGGCTAGGTTCGGCCACCACTGGTGGCCGGAGGGCTGGGGGTCCGCGGGGCCCAGGACGGTCCAGGACTGTCCGCCGTTGGCGGACACAGCCAGAACCACCTGGCTCTGGCCGTCGGGCCGGTAGGTGTCGGAGTCCACGTCCTCGCTCGCCACCTGCTCCCAGGTGACGTAGACGGTCCCGTGCCTGTCCACGACCGCCTGGGGCAGCGCCGCCGCCCGGTGGAACACGAAGTTCGACCGACAGTGGAACGGGCCGTCCCCGCAGTCCCGGGCGAAGCTGCCGTCGTCGTAGGCGTCCCGGCGGTCATAGGGCACGGGCACCACCGCCACCACGGCGGGGTCAGTGAACGTCTGGCCGCCGTCGGTGGACTTGACGAACATGATGGCGTCCACCACGCCCGGCTTGAGGAACGAGAACTGCCGCCACACCACGTACACCGTCCCGTCGGGGGCCACGGCGATGTCGCTGCCCTGGGCGTTGGCGATGTCCTTGGAGATCTTGATGGGTTTGCTGAAGGTGGCCCCGTGGTCGGTGGAACGGGAGAACAGGATCTGGTCCTGGCCGGCGCCCGGGAACAGGGTCCAGGCCACGTACACGTTGCCGCGGAACGGGCTTCCCTCCCAGGTGTCGACCTTCAGGGACGGCTTGTCGTTGAACCGGCCGAAGAAGAAGGCGCTGGGCGTGCCGACCCCCACGATGACCGTGCGCAGGTAGTCCAGTCCCAGCGGAGACCGCGGGTCGTGCCGCCAGGTGGAGACGATCACGTGGCCGTTGGTGGGGGTGATGAACCCGCTCTCGTTGGGGCTGGTGCGGTTGAAGGCGATGCCTCCGTAGAACAGGTGGCCCTCGGTGTCCCAGTCCATGATGGGGTCGCCGGCGGCGAAGTCCTCCCCGAAGATCGGCGAGGCGCGTCCTTCGGCGCTGGTGTCCGCGGGGTAGCCCGGATTGAGGGAGTTGACCCACGTCTTGCCCCCGTCCTGGGAGATGTACAGGCCCATCCAGGCGTCGCCCCAGGTGGCCACGCCGCAGTAGTCGTTGGCCCCGGCGGCGATCACCTTCGGATTGAGCGGGTTGATGGCCACCGCGGGCTCGTTCTGCTGCCGGTTGCCCCCGCCGGTGGGGGAGCGGTCGTCGCTGCAGCGGCGGATGCCCTCATCGCTGCCGCCGTCGTGGCGGACGTACGGCCGGTCGGAGACTTTGACGTCTCCAGCCCGCTGGGCGAATCCGGGTGGCGGCGACAGCGCAGCCGCGAGGCCGACGATGATGGCCGCCGCGGCTGCCGGCCTGATGGCCCGACAGATCCTGCGTACCTGCCGTATAGGGTCCACAATATCACCTCCCTGCGGACGTGGGTGCGGCGGGTGGGAAGACGAAAGGGCGAAATTGCGCGACGGAAACCTTTCGAGGACACATTCTGCCAGGGGTACCTGCTTCCTCCTGGGGGTAGTCGGGGACGGCACGGCTGGTCCCCGGTCTTCGTCCCGGAGGAGCGAGTCGCCGGCTGCGGACCCATACCTGCGCATAAGTGAGGAGGCCCCGGCACGCCGGGGCCTCCGGGAGCGAACAGAGACTGACCGTCTACGGACCGCGGTCCACGCTCACCCACCACGGGATGCGCATCGTGGCCCCCGAGCCCGTCTCGGTGACGACGATGTCGCCAAAGCGCGTGAACGAAGGGACGGACTGAGCGACCGAAAGGGAGACGGTGAAGGTCTGTGTCCCGCCAGGCCCGACCGTTACAGGTGTCGGGGAGACCGTGACCGATACACCCGCTGGCAACGGCGTGGCGAATACCACCGCCAGGGAGTAGGTCCGCGCCGAGGTGGTGCTGGAGTTCATGATCGTCACCGTGCGCGAGGCCGAGATAGGCCGCCGGCCCTGCCACAGGCCGAAGCTGACCGACGCCGGGCTGAAGAAGGCCCTGGCGTTCATCGCCGCCAACAGGTCCACGCGACCACCGCCCCGGTCCATGGGGTTGACCAGGGCGGCGCCCGTGGCGTGGTGGCGGACAGGCCGCTTGGCGGTGTTAACGATCGCCGACTTGACGATGTCCGGGTACGGCAGCGGTGGGCTGGTTCCGTACAGCGGCCTGAACAGCTGCAGCAGCACGGCGGCCGACCCGGCCAGGTGGGGCGTGGCCATGCTGGTGCCCTGGAAGAAGGCGAACTTCCGCTCAAAGACCGAGGAGGCCACGTTTACCCCCGGCGCGGTGGCGTCGGGCTTGATCAGGTAGGTGAACGGCGTGGGGCCGCGGCTGCTGAAGCCGGCGATGATGTCGGCGTTAGACGTGACAAACTCCCGGGGCGCGGTGCCGTCCACAGTGGCCGTCCTGTGCGCGGCCCCGGCGGTCCTGAGCGCGGCGCGGTCGGCCACGCCCACCATGGCCGCGGGGATGGTCGGCTTGGGCTCGGTGCCGTCGTGGACCATGGCGATGGGGTCGCCGGCCACGTTGTTCACCACGAGGACACCCACAGCTCCCGCGGCCTCCGCGTTGCGGACCTTCGTGGTGAAGGTACACACGCCGCGGTCGATGATGACGATTTGCCCGAGGTGGGGCGTTCCCGACAGGGCGGTGCAGGCCTGCGTGGAAGCGCCAGCTGGCGCATCGGCTGCGGTGTTGTTCCAGTTGGCCAGCGGCGCAGTGACGGGCGGCTTAAACGTGCCGAACTCCCCCAGGGCGGCCGGGATCTCCGTCGTGTCGAAGGTTACCGGGATGCCCACGAAGTGAGGGTTGGTGCTGGCTCCGGCCGTCAGGGCCTTCTCCGCACTGCCCGGGGACTCGACCGTGAGCGGTCCCGGTCCCGAGTTGCCGGCGGCCACCGCGGCCACGACGCCGGCGTCCGCCACGGCGTTGGTGGCTTCGGCCAGGAAGTCGTGCGGCCCCTGCACGCCGCCGCCCAGGCTCATGTTCACCACGTCCATCCCGTCTTCCACGGCCGCCTCCAGGGCCGCGGCGATGTCGTGGCTGAACGCCGACCCGCCAAACGCCACAAAGCCGGCGCCGAAGCCCGGAAAAACGTTGTAGTCGCCCAGCAGCGCCCGGGGGGCGATGCCGCTGAGCCCGGTCAGGGTCACCGCCGTCCCGGCGACCTGGCCGCTGGTGCCGAAGTTGCCCGCCACGGTCCCCGCCACGTGGGTGCCGTGGTCGAAGACTACCAGGTCGGTAGGCCTCACGTGGGCCCCAGGCGCCACGCCGGAGAAGAACACCCGACAGATGATCACCTTATTGTTGGTGTTGGCTCCGCCCGGCTTTCTCAGATTCACCTGAGGCAGCGCGTTCGCGCAGGCGTCGGTCTGGGGGGCCGGTGGGTATCCGGCATCGCTCAAGAACGGGTTGGTGATGTCAATGCCGGTGTCGATGATCCCGACCTTGATGCCCTCGCCGGCAGAGCCCGGGCCGCCCAGGGCGCTCCACAACGCCGGAGCGCTGATCAGGTCGGGGCTGATGTTCATCGCCGGCCGCACCAGGAAACTCGGGACCACGGCCCGGACCCCTGGACCCTGGGCCAGCCTCTCGCGGGCCTCGCCGTTGAGCTTGACGGCGACCCCGTTAAAGACGACCGAATACTCCCGTACCACCTGCGCCCGGGGGGCGTTGCTCCGCAGCCAGCTTCTGAAGTTCGCCCTCCTGTCGCCCAGGTAGCGGCCGTAGGCTCGGGCTGCGGGGGCGTTGAGGTTGAGCTTGCGTCCAGGCAGGGGCTTGGTGCGCGCGTAGCCGGGGATCCCGCCCTCATACGACGCGACGGGAGGGTCGGCCAGCTTCACGATGACGTAATCGGACTCGACCTGCGCCGCGGGCGGGGCGTCGGTGGCCCGGCCGCCGGCGCCGGCCGGGAGGATCGAGGCCGCCAGGAAGACGGCCGCAGCCAGCAGGACCGCAATCCTCCGGAGACTGCCGTTCACGTCTTCACCTCCTCACCACCCCGGGTCCGACGGGAAAGGCGCGTCCGATGACACGACGACGGGAGTGCAGGGATCGCCCAGGGATCACTGGGACGGATTCGCCCCGCCCCGACCGCATCCTGCACGAGGCAGGTCAGGTCCCGCGCGCGTCAGGCGGGCTGTGGGGAGAATTGCGATGGAAGTTTTCGGGAAGTTACCGCCGCAGGGGCGCCGGAGGGATCTGGGTGGGGACCAGCAACCCGGGCGGGGCGCTGAGCACCCGCGGAATGGCGGAGACCACCAGCGCGCAGGTGGCCGCGTCGCCGTGCAGCCCTCCGGGGATCTCCACGGCGACGGACGGGTCGCCGTCGATGCGCACCGAGTCCCGGGGCCTGACCGCACCCCGGGCCATCAGCAGGTCCAGCACCACCGCGTCCCGGCCGGAGCGCACGCCGCGCAGGACCTGGTGGATGCCTCGCACGACGCCCCCGGCGTCCGCGACGGGCTCGACCGACTCCTCCACGCCGTCCAGGGTCCAGCCCAGGGCGTGGGCGACAATCGCCGCCGACTCGGCCAGCCCCACGTGGCCCAACCGGCCGTCGGCCACCCCCCGGCGGAACTCCTCGACGGTCAGTCCCACCCCTGCCTTGCGCCGCAGGGACTCGCGCCGGACGTCCAGGTCCACCACCCGCTCCACGGTGACCGCGCGCACCTCCCGGCAGGGCAGGGCCAGCACGACGGGGAGGACGTCCATGACGAACCCGGGGTTGACGCCCAGGCCGACGACCACCGCTCCCCGGCTGCGCGCCAGCGCGTCCAGGTCGGCCGCCTCCCGCGGGTACCGGAGCCAGGGGAACGCCAGCTCCTCGCAGGTGGAGATGACCGACATCCCCGCGTCGACCACAGGCGTGATCTGGGGCAGGACGTCGGACAGCCGCGAGCGGGTGGAGTGCAGGACCACATCGGCGCCGGCGGACAGCAGTCCGCCGGGGTCGGCAAAGATCCGGACGTCTTCCGGGGCACCGGGCACCAGGTCCGAGGCGGGCCGGCCGGTCTTGCGGGGGTCGGAGTCCACGGCCCCGACCAGGACGTGACCCCGGGCGATGGCCAGTTCCGCGATGCCTGCGCCGATGGAGCCCAGGCCGTACTGGATAAAGCGCACAGACCGCACGGGCCCCATTGTAGCAGGGCCGGTCGCTGGCGTCCTGAAGCGGGCGCACCTGCCCGGGAGGGGGGAGGGGAGGCCGGATCAGCCTCCCCTCCGCCGCTGCGGGCCGAATCGCCTTCGCCCGCCGCGCGTGGACGTGGCCGTTACTTTCCGGTCACCGCGCGGTAGGCGTTGATCCGGCCGAAGCCGTACCACATGTCCTTGCCGGGCTTGCCCAGGTCGTCGGCGGACCGCTTGAGGATGGCCACGATCTGGTCTCCGGTCAGCTCTCCTCCGTACACCGAGTCTACCAGGGCCGCCGCACCGCTCACGTGGGCCGCGGCCATGCTGGTGCCCAGCATGAACAGCCCCGCCTGTCCGCTGCCGCAGCCAGGCCGGCTGAACCGCGCGCAGGCGGAGATGATGGCATCGGTCATTACCTTGGGGTTGAAGCTCCCGCCGGGGGCGGCGAAGGTGAGGATGGACATCCCGTGGTCGGAGTAGACGACGATGCTGCCGTCCGGAAGCTGGGCGCGTGCCATGCTGTCCACACCCGCTCCAAACCACGGCCCTGTCGCCGACACGGCGGCCACGTGGGGCAGCTCGGCCGGGATCTTCATCATATTGCCCATGCGGTCCCAGTTGACGCCGTTGTTGCCCGCGGACGCCACAAGAAGCGCTCCACGGGCGTGGGCGTAGTTGACGGCCCGGTTGAGGGCGGCCAGCAGCTGGGCGTCGTCACGGCCCTGCTTGACCAGGGTGTCGCCAAAGCTCATGTTGATGACGTCCGCGCCCACGTCGGCGGCGTACTTGATGGCCGCGATGATGTCGCCGTACTCGGCAAAGCCGGTCCTCCCGGACACCTTGAGGGCGATGAGGGTCACCCCGGGAGCCACCCCCGCCACGTTGTATCCCCGGGCGGCGATGATCCCGGCCACATGAGTCCCGTGGCCGTGCACGTCCAGGTACGGCAGAGAGCCCGGCGGCAGCGGCTCCGTCCAGTACGACCTGCTGAGGACCGGGTCCACCTTGCCGACCAGGTCCTGGTGCCCGTAGTCGATCCCCGAGTCGATGACCGCCACCTTCACGCGGCGGTCGCCCACCACCCCCGCGGCCCACACCCGGTCGGCGCCGATCGCCCGCATGTTCCACTGGGCCCCGAAGAACCGCGCCGACGCGGGGTTCACCCCCTCCGCCGCCAGCGCCTCAGGTGCGGGGCTTCCGTCGGCGCCTTCCAGGACGACGGGCTCCTGGTCGGGCAGCCCCACCCCCACCAGCCGGTCCTCGCTCACCCCCTGCACGCCGGCGACGCCGATGGCGGCGTCGGCGAACGCCGGGTCGTCGGACTCCACGACCGCCACGCCGATCTCGTCCATCCGGTGGACGATCCGGCCTCCCACCGACGCCATCAGGCCCTCAAACTCCGGCGGCAGGGTCTGACCCGACCACACCACCACGTAGCGGCGGCCGCCCGCAGACGCGGCGGTCTGCGGCGGCTGCGCCGCCAGGGCCGCCAGCGCCACGATGACCACCAGCACGCCTGCAACCCGCACAAGACCTCGCATCAGTGCGTCTCCCTCAGGAAAGTGCTGGAGGGCCTGCCGGCCTCCAGCCGTGCCGATTACGTGGAACTTCCGGAGAACTCCAAATCCGAGAAGATGGATCGGGCCCGCCCGCGCCGCCCCTGCCGCGCGGGCCGGATGCCCGTCCCCGCCCGTCGTGCGCTTCCGACGACCCTCCCCCGAAGAGCCTCCCCCGGCTGTTTACTTCCCCACCGGAGCAAGAGCCGTGCCCGGAGGGCAGGGAGGCGCCCGCCGGACCGGCGAACACATATCCGGGTCGCGGTCCAAAGGAGCCCCCAGTGCCCGTTGCGGTCGTCGCCATCGGCGGCAACTCCCTGATCACCGACGAAGCCCGCCCCACCGTGGCCGGCGAGATCGCCGCCCTGGAGGGGACGAGCGTCCACATCGCCGAGATGCTGGCGCGGGGGTGGGACGTGGTCCTCACCCACGGCAACGGCCCCCAGGTGGGGTTTGGCCTCCTGCGCAGCGAGCTGGCCGCCGGGGTGGTCCCGCCGCTGCCCCTGGACGTGCTGGGGGCGCAGACCCAGGGCAGCATCGGGTACCTGATCCAGCAGGTCCTGGGCAACGCGCTGCGCCGGCGGGGGATCCGCAAGCCCATCGCCACCGTGGTCACCCAGGCGGTGGTGGACCCGCAGGATCCCGCGTTCTCCCATCCCACCAAACCTATCGGCCGGTTTTACTCCAAACTTGAGGCCGAGCGGCTGGCGGCCGAGCGGGGCTGGCAGGTGGTGGAGGACGCGGGGAGGGGGTGGCGGCGGGTGGTCCCGTCCCCGCGGCCGGTGGAGATCGTGGAGTGGCCGGTGATCAAGGACCTGGCCGGGGCGGGGGTGGTGGTGGTGGCCTGCGGCGGGGGAGGGATCCCGGTGGTCCGGGAGCCCGACGGGCGGCTGCGGGGGGTGGAGGCGGTGATCGACAAGGACCTGGCCAGCGCCCTGCTGGCGGCGTTGCTGGGGGTGGACCTGCTGCTGATCTCGACGGCGGTGGACCGGGCGTACCTGGACTACGGGAGGCCGGGCCAGCGGCCGGTGGCGGTCCTGACGGTGGAGGAGGCCCGCCGCTACCTGGCCGCGGGCCAGTTCCCGCCGGGCAGCATGGGCCCCAAGATCGAAGCGGCGGTGCAGTTCCTGCAGGGGGGCGGGCGGGAGGTGATCATCACCTCTCCCCCGCAGATCCCCCGGGCGCTGGCCGGGGAGGCCGGCACCCGCATCGTGGCCGGGTGAGAGGGTGTGGACGGTTGATGACGGGGGGCCGCCGGTGACAGACTGAGGGCGGAGAGCAACCGCGGGACGGAAGGGGGGAGGGCCGTGGACGAGCTGCCGCTGGCGTCGCGGATGCGGGGGCTGGGCACGGAAACGGCGTTCGAGGTCCTGGCCCGGGCGCGGGACCTGGAACGGCAGGGGCGGTCCATCATCCACCTGGAGATCGGGGAGCCCGACTTCGACACCCCCGAGCACATCAAGGAGGCAGCCATCAAAGCCCTGCGGGACGGCTACACCCACTACACGCCGTCGGCGGGTCTGTACGAGGCCCGGGAGGCCGTCGCCCAGCACGTGGAGGCCACCCGCAAGATTCCGGTCCACCCGGACGAGGTGGTCATCACCCCGGGCAGCAAGCCGGTGATGTTCTTCGCCATCCTGGCCCTGGTGGAGCCCGGTGACGAGGTGATTTACCCGGACCCCGGCTATCCCATCTACGAGTCGGTGGCCCGCTTCGCGGGGGGCGTCCCCCGGCCGCTGGTCCTGCGGGAGGCCCGCGGCTTCCGCGTCGACCCCGACGAGCTGCGGGAGCTGATCACCCCCAGGACCAAGCTGGTGATCCTCAACTCGCCGCACAACCCCTGCGGCTCGGTCCTGACCCGCGAGGACGTGGTGGCGATCGCCGAGATCGTGCAGCGGTCGCGGGCGTTTGTGCTGTCGGACGAAATCTACTGGCAGATCCTGTACGAGGGCGCCCACTACAGCATCGCCAGCGTGCCGGGGATGAAAGAGCGCACCATCCTGCTGGACGGCTTTTCCAAGGCCTACGCCATGACCGGGTGGCGGCTGGGCTTTGGGGTCATGCGCCGGGACCTGGCCGCCCGGATGACCCAGCTGATGGTCAACTCCAACTCCTGCGCGGCGGCGTTCACCCAGATCGCCGGCATCGCGGCCCTGCGGGGCCCCCGGGAGCCGGTGGAGCGCATGGTGGCCGAGTTCCACCGCCGGCGGGACGTGATCGTCTCAGGGCTGCGGGCCCTGGACGGGGTGACGTGCGCCATGCCCGCCGGGGCGTTCTACGCCTTCCCCAACGTCAGCCGGATCGACCCCGACAGCCGGCGGCTGGCCGACTTCCTGCTGACCGAGGCGGGGGTCGCGTGCCTGGCGGGGACGGCTTTCGGGGAGCACGGGCAGGGCTACCTGCGCCTGTCGTACGCCACCAGCGTCGACAACATCCGGGAAGGGCTGGCGCGCATGGCCCAGGCGCTGCAACGCTATCCGGCGGCCGCCCGGGACCCCCGCGGGCCGGCAGCCCGCCCGGGGTAGGCGCGGGGAAGCAGGCGGCCGGGCAGGGCCGGAGGACTCAGTCCAGGGGGCCGGGCCGGAAGGAGCGGACCACCGCGTCGCACTCCTTCTGGCCATCGCGCCAGCGCTCCAGGGGTTTGGCGCAGGCTGCGATCGCCAGCCGCGCCGTCCCTGCGGCCACGGCGCCCACCGCGGCCCACTGGCGGGCGCCGGCGCTGCCGGTGACTTCGAACTTGTACCACACCCCGGCTCCCGTGCGCCGGGAGTCGGGCTGAAAACCCGAGATCCCGTGGACGGGCAGCAGGCTGAAGACCTCCCGGCGGACGGTCGCGTCGTCCGGGGGCCCGTCGGCCGGGCGGGTGGCCACGACGATGAACTCCGCCGGCTCGGCGTCCTCGGGCGTGTCCGGCGGGACCAGCCACAGGTCGTCCCCGCGGAGGCGGGCGTCCCATCCCGCCGGGTGCTGGACGGCGGCGCCGGAGGGGGCGCGGGATTCCACCAGGGCGGGGGAGGGGGCCGGCCGCGCGCAGCCTGCCGCCAGCACGGTCAACATGGCGATCCACCGCAGGCGCACAGGCCCGATGTTCGCGGAGAGCGCCAGCGGTCCCTTGCGGGACCCAGCCGGGAGTCTGGCACACTAGTATGCGGAGGGAGGGCCGCCCGTGCGCGCCGTCGTCCTCACCGCCCCGGGGGCCGTTGACTCCTCGGTCTTAGAGCTGCGGGATGTGCCGGTGCCCGAGCCGGGCCCCGGCCAGGTCCGCGTCCGCGTCCGGCGGTGCGGAGTCTGCCACACCGACCTGCACATCGCCGAGGGCGAGCTGCCGCCTGCGCGTCTGCCGGTGGTGCTGGGTCACCAGGCGGTGGGCGTAGTGGACCGGCTGGGGCCCGGGGTCAGCGCCCCGCCGGAAGGCAGCCGGGTGGGCGTGGCCTGGGTGGGAGGCGCCTGCGGGACGTGCGCGTACTGCCGCCGGGGCGAGGAGAACCTGTGCGCGGATTTGGTGTGCACCGGGTACCACGTGGACGGCGGTTATGCCGAGTACCTGGTCGCCCGGGCCGATTTCGTCTACCCGCTGCCGGACGGGTTCGACGACGACCGGGCCGCCCCGCTGCTGTGCGCGGGGATCATCGGCTACCGGTCCCTGCGGCTGTCGGGGGTGCGGCCGGGCGGGAGGCTGGGGCTGTTCGGCTTCGGCGCGTCGGCGCACCTGGCCATCCAGGTGGCCCGCCACTGGGGGTGCGAGGTCTTCGTCTTCACCCGCAGCCCGGCCCGCCGGCGCCTGGCCGAATCCCTTGGGGCCGCGTGGGTGGGCGGGCCGGAGGACGCCCCGCCGGCCGAGCTGGACGCGGCGGTGGTGTTTGCCCCGGCGGGCGAGGTGGTGGTGGAGGCCCTGCGGCGGCTGCGGCGGGGCGGCACCGTGGCCGTCAACGCCGTCCACCTGGACCGGCTGCCGGCGGTGGACTACCGGCTGCTGTACTGGGAACGCGTCCTCCGCAGCGTCAGCAACAGCACCCGCCAGGACGGCCGGGAGTTCGTGGAGCTGGCGGCGCGGATTCCTCTGCGGGTGGAGGTCCAGACCTTTCCCCTGCACGAGGCATCCCGCGCCCTGACCGCCCTCAAGCGCGGGGAGATCACCGGCGCCGGCGTCCTCGCCCTCTGACGCCCCGCAAGTGAAAGCGCAGTGATCCCTTTTTCCCTTTTCCCTTTTACCGGGGCGGGGCCGGCGCGGTGGCGCAGTTGACGCAGTGGTTGGTCAGGCGCAGGGTCAGGCGGCCGCTCACCCGGCCGATGCCGCTGAGGGTGGTGACGGTGTCGGCGGTGACCGACGCCCACACCGGCTGGCCGGCCACGGTCAGGTAGCCCACGGTGGTGGTGACGTCTCCCCAGTCGTAGGAGACCACCAGCTCGTACAGCAGCCCGGCCTCGTCCACCGTAGCCCGGATGGCGTAGGGCGGGCCGGGGCGGACCAGGAACTCCCGCATGGGCTCCGAGGTGTACAGCCACTGGGCGATCTTGCGCCGGGTCGCGGGATCGCGGGCGTCCCGGGGCTGTCCGTAGCGCGCGATGGCGTCGTCCACGATGCTGCGGTGGACGCCGGCCAGGACGTACCGCCGCCCGGGCAGCTCGGCCAGCAGGAAGATGTCGTGGGCGTGGAAGGTCTCGGGGTTGTCGGCCTCGGTCTCGATCTTCTCCTCGATGGTCCGCCGCAGGGTGGGCCCGAACGGACGCAGCAGCAGCGGCAGGTCCAGCCGGTGGATGGTGACCCGCCGACGCCGGACGCCGTCGGCGCCCCGCCACTCCAGCACCGAGCCCGCCGCCTCCACCGCCAGCCGGCTGCTCCGGACCGTCACCACCAGCGTGCCGGTGAAGTCCGCGGTGAGCGTGTAGGGCTCTTTGCCCTCGCTGCCGAACAGGCGCGCCAGCAGGTGGTCCACCGACGGCGACTGGGCGCGGGCCGACCCTGCCAACAGCAGGACCCCCGCCGCCAGCACCGCGCTCAGGACCCGCCCGGGCCGCGCGAGATTCCTGCGCACGGTGCCCATTATACGGACCGGCCGTCGGGGGAGGAAGCGCCGTACCGCTCCCAGGACACCAGGGACGACAGAGGACGCCGTCCGCGCCCGGCCAGGATCCGCAGCGCCGCCCGCTCGATGGGCCCGCGGCCGCGGGGATGCGGGTAGCCCAGGGAGAGGGCCACGGCCAGCACCCGGTCCGGCGGCACGCCCAGGAACGCCTTGGCCTCCTCCGCCCGGTGGAGGGTGGCGGGACAGGAGGCGACGCCGAAGGCCCAGGCGGCCAGCATCATGTTCTGGGCGCACCGCCCGGCGTCAAACAGTGCCGCCGGGTCGTCCACGACCACCACCACGGCCGCCGCGGCGGTCGCCAGGTGCTGGGCGAACCGTCCGAAGGCGGCCAGCGCCTGCAGGCGGGCGCGGTCCCGGACCACGATGAAGTGCCAGGGCTGGCGGTTGCGGCTGCTGCCGCTCATGCGGCCCGCGGTGAGGATCTTGCGCAGCACGGCGGCCGGCAGGGGCCGGTCGGTGAAGGTGCGCAGGTCGCGCTTGGTGACGATGCACCGGTAGGCGTCCACAGGAGAGCCCTTCGCGGCCGGACGCGGGCGGGCCCTGCTACAATGGGCGTGACATGCCCGCCCCGCGCGAGGACGTCGTCCTGCGGGTGGACCGGCTGAGCTACGGTGGCCGGGGCGTGGCCCGCCTGGACGGCCTGGTGGTCTTCGTGGACGGCGCCGCACCGGGAGAGATGGTGCGGGCGCGGCTGCTGCGGGTCCGGCGGACGTACGCCGAGGCCGCCACGGTAGCGGTGGAGTCCCCGTCGCCGGTCCGGGTTCAGCCCCGCTGCCCCCACTTCGGGGAGTGCGGGGGGTGCCTGTGGCAGCACGTGGACTACCCGGCCCAGCTGGCGGCCAAGCAGGCCATCGTGGTGGAGAGCCTGCAGCACCTGGGCGGGCTGGTGGATCTGCCGGTGCGGCCGATCCTGCCCACCGAGCCGCCCTGGCACTACCGCAACAAGATGGAGTTCGCCCTGGCGCCGCCGGGGCGGGTGGGACTGCACCGGCGCCAGCGGTGGGACGAGGTGGTGGACCTGGAGGTGTGCTACCTGCCCTCGCCGCGGGCCGTGGCGGTCCTGCGGGCGGTGCGGGAGTTCCTGCGGACTTGGGGAATTCCCTGCTACGACACCCGGACACACCAGGGGTTCGCCCGGCACCTGGTGGTGCGGGAAGGGCACCACACCGGCGAGATGCTGGTGGCGCTGGTGACCGCTCCCGGCGCCTTCGCCCGGGCCCGGGAGTTCATCGAGGCGGTCCGCGGCGCCGTCCCCGAGGTCACCGGGGTGGTGCGGGTTCTCAACCCCTCGCGCAGCGACGCGGTGGAGGTGGCCGGGGTGGAGGTGCTTGCCGGGCGGCCCTACATCCACGAGCGGCTGCGCGGGCTGACGTTTCGCCTGGACGTCCAGACGTTCTTCCAGACCAACACGGCGGCCGCCGAGCGGATGCTGGACGTGGTGGGCGAGTTCGCCGCGCTGACCGGGCGGGAGCGGGTGGTGGACCTGTACTGCGGGGTGGGGACCTTCGCCCTGGCCCTGGCGGCCCGGGCGGCGGAGGTGGTGGGGGTGGAGGCGCTGCCCGCCTCCGTGGACGCGGCCCGGCAGAACGCCGTCCTCAACGGGATCGCCAACACCCGGTTCGTCTGTGCCGACGCCGCACGGGTGTCGGAGGCGCTGTCCGGAGCCGCGGCGGATGTGGTGGTCCTGGACCCGCCGCGGGCGGGGGCGGGAGCCCGGGTGATGCGGCAGATTGCCCGCCTGCGTCCGCAGCGGGTGGTGTACGTCTCCTGCAATCCGACCACCCTGGCGCCGGACCTGAAGGTGCTGGTGGCCGCCGGGTACCGGGTGAGTGCCGTGCAGCCTCTGGACCTGTTCCCCCACACCTACCACGTGGAGTGCGTCGTCCGGCTGGACCGGAGTTCCTGATGGATCCCGGCGTACTGCGCGAGCGTGCGCGCCACCCGGCGACGCGCATGGGCCCCGGGTACCGCATCGCGGCGGGGTTCTTCCGCACCCTGCTGCGGCTGGGCTGGCATCTGCGGGTGGAGGGCCTGCACCGCCTGCCGGCGCACGGCCCGTTCCTCATCACCGCCAACCACGCCAGCGAGATCGACCCGGTAGTCCTGTCGGCGGCCATGCCCTTCCGGGTGACCTACCTGGCCGGGCGGGAGCTGGACCGCTACCCGCTGCTGTTCGCGCTCATCCGGCTGTTCAACCCCATCTTCGTGCGCCGCGGGGCTCCGGACGTGGCGGCGGTCAAAGCCTGCCTGGACCGGCTGGCCCGGGGCGAGGTGCTGGTGGTCTTTCCCGAGGGTGGGGTGGTCCAGCCGGGGATGGGATCGCTGCAGCCCGGCGCGGCGTTTCTGGCCATCCGGGCCCAGGTGCCCGTGGTGCCGGTGGGGCTGCTGGGACTGGCCCGCATGTGGCCCCTGCGGGCGCGCTTTCCCCGGCCGGCCCACGTGACCGTGCGCATCGGGGACCCGCTCCGTCCGCCCGCCGACCTCCGCCAGATCGACGACCTCACCACCTCCATCCGCCGGGCGCTGGACGCCCTGTTGGGCCGATGATGCCCGGGGTCCGGCATCTTGTCTGCCTGGGCGCGGCGGTCGCGGCGGCCGCCTGCGCCGCCGCTCCCGCCGCGGGTGCCGCGATCCTGCCTCCGCGCCCGCTTCTGCCCGCCGTGGCGGCGCGGTCCGGCGGACGGTGCGCCGACGTCTCCGACGCCTTGAGCCAGCTGCGGTGGCAGCCCGGCCCGGCGGGGTTTCGGGCCCGCTACCTGCTGGCGCACTGCCTTCTGGCCCGGGGGGAGACGGAGGCGGCTGCAGCAGAGTTCAACGCGGTGGCGGCGGCGTACCCGCCGCTGGCCGACCACGCCCGCTGGTACGCAGCTCAGGCGGCGCTGCAGTCGGCTGACCTGTCGGGCGCGGCCGAGCGCCTGGTCTTTCTGTCAGGATCCACCCGCATCCCCCCGCTGGCCCGCCGCGCCCGCGTGGCGGCCGCCGAAGTCCTGCTCCAGCTGAACAGACCGGAAGACGCCCTGCGGGCCCTGGCCCCGGTGTCCGCCGACGGATCCGGTCCTGCGAGCGTCCGGGTGTGGTGGTTGCGCGGGCGGGCCGCGGAGATGGCCGGCCGCCGCGCCGACGCCGTGCGGGCGTATGCCGTGGCGTGGTGGAGTGAGCCGGAGGCCACCCCCGAAGGCGACGCAGCGCGGGCCCGTCTGGAGGCGCTGGGCCTGGGAGGGGTTGCGCCTCCCGTGGAGGCCCGCCTGACCCGCGCCCGACGGCTGGTGGGGCTCGGGGAATTCGACGCCGCCCAGCGGGAATTGGTCGCAGCGCTGCACCAGGGTCTGGCAGGTCCGCAGGCCGCCGACGCGTGGTTCCAGCTGGGGCTGCTGCGCCTGCCCGGGGACGGCGCCGTCTTCGCCTTCAGCCAGGCCGCCCGTGTCGCCGATCCGGCCGCCCGGGCCCGGGCGCTGTACTGGCTGGGCCGCGCCCTGTCGGCCCGGGCCCGGAGGGAGGAGGCCCGGGCGGTGTGGATGCGCGTGGTGCGGGAGTTTGCGGGCACCGCGTGGGGGCCCCGGGCCCTGGCGTCTGTGGCATTTGCCGCCGAGGCCGCAGACGACCTCGCCCAGGCCCGGCGCTGGTGGGCGGAGCTGGTGCGACGCTACCCGGCGTCCGCTCCTGCCGCCGACGCCCGCTGGCGGCTGGGCTGGATCGCGTTCCGGCAGGGGCGGTACCGGGAGGCCGAGCGGCTGTTCAGGGATCACGCGGCCCATCTGGCCGGCTCCCCGCAGGCCGCCGCCGGTCTGTTCTGGGCCGGCAAGGCCCGCCGGGCCGCAGGCGGGCAGCCTCACGACCTGTGGCGCGTCGTGGCGGAGCGCTATCCGTTCACGTACTACGGGCAGCGCGCCCGGCAGATCCTAGGTCTGCCCGCGCCTCCGCCGCCGGCGGCGGGGGCGCCGGTGCACCTTCCGGAGGACAGCCCCGCTCCCGCGTATCAGGAACTCGCCGCTTTGGGCTTTGTCGAAGACGCCCTAGAGGCGGTGCAGGCGCCGTCGGAGGGCAGGGCCGTGCCGGAGCAGGCGCGCGAGCTTGCCGCCGCGGAGTCGTGGCTGCGGTCGGTGGCCGGCGACCCATCCGGCGCCCTGGCGGCGGCCGCTTCCCTGCTGCCCGCGGCGCTGGCCGGGGACCCGGCGGTCGACCGGGACCTGTGGTCGGTGATGTATCCGCGGGCGTTCTGGGACGAGGTGCGCAGCGCCGCCCGGCGGCACCGGGTCGACCCCTACCTGGTGCTGGCGGTGATGCGGGAGGAGAGCCGGTTTGACCCCCGCGCCGTCTCTCCGGCGCGGGCGGTGGGGCTGATGCAGGTGATACCGGCCACGGCGCAGGCCACCGCCGGACGGCCGGTGGAGGTGGCCCAGCTGATGGATCCTGCGGTCAACATCGATCTGGGCGCCGCGTACCTGGCGGCCATGGTGCGGCGGTTCGGCGGCGACCTGGTGCTGGCCCTATCCGCCTACAACGCCGGCCCGGCGGCGGCCGGGCGGTGGTCCCGCATGCCCCGGTCCGACCCCGACCTGGCGGTGGAGAGTATCCCGTTTGCGGAGACGCGGGCGTACGTGCGCCGGGTGATCCAGAGCTACGGCATTTACCGGTGGCTGTACCCCTGAGGGAGGGTGACGACTGTGGAGTTCGCGGAGGTGGTGCGCCGGCGCGGCATGGTGCGGGCGTTCCGTCCCCAGCCGGTGGAGGAGGCGACCGTGCGGCGGCTGCTCGCGTACGCCCACCGGGCGCCCAGCGCCGGCTTCACCCAGCCGGTGGAGTTCGTGGTGGTGCGGGACCCCCAGGTCCGCCAGCGCCTGGCGGAGGCCGCCTGGCGTCAGAGCTGGGTGGGGGAGGCGCCGGTCGTCCTGGCGGTGGTCGCCGACACCCGGCGCAGCGGAACCCGGTACGGGGAGCGCGGGGTGCGGCGCTACAGCATCATCGACGCGGCGTTCGCCAGCATGCTGATCCTGCTGGGCGCGGTGGACGAAGGCCTGGGGGCGTGTTTTGTCGGCGCATTCGACGACGACGCCGTGCGCGCCGTCCTGGGACTCCCGCCTCATGTGCTGCCGGTGGGTCTGATCCCGGTGGGATATCCGGCTGAACGTCCTCCCCGATACCGCCGGCGGCCCCTGGAATCAGTTGTGCACTTCGACCGCTGGTGATCCGCTCCCGCGTCGAAGGCACGGATCCACGCCTTCTGCCTGCTTGACACCCGCCTCCACGTGGTCGTCGAGGTCACCGACGTGCCTCTGGCGACCGTTATGCAGCGCGTCCTGCAGGCGTCCCGACTGCGTCCTCGGCCTGCTGGCGTCCTCGCCAGCGCGGGCGGCCCGGGAGTACGCGGTGCTGGTGGCAGACCGCCTGGCCCGCCCGGTGGCGTCCGGCTTCGAGTGATCTACCCCTCGGCGCGCACCTGGCTGCCGCCGCGTTCCTTGGCCCGGCGCAGGGCGCGCTCGGCCCGGCGCAGCAGGGTGTCCAGGGAGCGATCGGCCGGCTGGCGCGAGGCCACGCCGGCGCTGGCCCGCACCGGCACTGTCCGGTCCCCCGCCGGCAGGGGCGAGGCGGCGATGGCCGCGCAGATCCGCTCCGCCACCCGGGCGGCGTCGGCCAGGTCTGTGACCGGCAGCAGGCAGACAAACTTGTCGGCCCAGTAACGCGCCAGCAGGTCTTCCGCCCGCAGCTGCTCGCGGCAGATCTGGGCGCACCGGCTGAGGACCGCATCACCGGCCGCCGTCCCCAGACGCTCGTTGAGCTCCCCGAACCGGTCCAGGTCCACCATGATCAGGGACAGGGGTTCCTGGTGGCGGGCGGCGCGGGCGAAGACCGGCTCCCCCTGGTCGAAGAACGCCCGCCGGTTCAGCGCGCCGGTCAGGGGGTCGGTGGACTGGGACTGGCGCAGCTCCCGGAGCAGGCGTTCGTTTTCCTGGCGCAGGTGGCGGCGCTCCAGGGCCCGGTCCACGGTGGCCCGCAGGATCTCCACGTTGGGGAACGGCTTGAGGATGTAGTCGAAGGCGTCCCCCTCCCGCAGCGCCCGCACGGTGGTGGACAGGTCGGGGGCGCCGGTGAGGATGACCACTTCCACAAAGCGGTCGGCGGCCTTCGCCGCCCGCATCACGTCCAGCCCTCCCGCCCCCGGCATGAGCACGTCGGTGATGACCACGTCGTAGGCGGTGGTGGCCAGCCGGGCGATGGCCGCGGCCCCGTCGGCGCAGGCGTCCACGGTGTGGCCCAGAGAGGTGAAGTACCGGACCAGCAGGCTGCGCAGGCTCTCGTCGTCTTCGGCGACCAGCAGTCGCCCGGTCCGCGGGATCATCACAGAGCAATTGGCCGCCCGCCCCGGGCGGGTCCTCCGTCGCGCCCGGGCTCCTTCCGGCCTGACGGAGGCAAGCGGCGTGCCAGAGCCGTCTGCCCGCGTCTTTCCGGGGGAATAGACCATCCGGGGCGCTCCCGCGCCCGGGCCCGTCCCATGCATGTCGAGCGCGTCGACTTCCAGCGACCCGCCTGGGAGCCGGAGGTCCTCGCCGCCATCCGCGCCCGCCTGGTGGACAGCGGCTACCAGGACCTGCTGGCCGATGTCCGGGACGCCGTCGCCCGGTTTGCCCGGGCGGGGCGCGGGCCCGCCGTCCGCAGCGAGGGGTTCACCGACGTCTTCATCCCGCCGGCCCAGCCCCGGGTGCGGGTGATCCTGGCCCTGCCCAAGCCGAACACCCTGAGGATGGTGGTGGTCGGCCGCGACCAGCGGGAAGTGCGGAAGATCGTGACGGCGACCCGGCTGCACCTGGACGGCGCCGTGGGCGAGCGGCTGCAGGAGGCGGCGGGGGAGCCCGAGACCCCCCTGGAGCGGTTCCGTCGGGAGGTCCTGACCGCCCTGCGCCTGACCCCCGACGGAGGGCCGGCCCCCCTGCCGCAGGATCCCGCGTCCGAGCAGGTGCTGGCCGCCCTGCGCCGGCAGCCGGTCTTCCGGGGCCGCCCCGCGGTGCTGGCCTCGCGGGCCCCGGCTCTGGCAGGCGAGCGGCCGGCTGAGGCGGTGCGGGAGATCCTCGAGCGGCTGGTGGCGGCGGAGGTGGTGGACCGCTGGCACGTGGTCGTCTGCCGGCAGGGAGGGCAGTGGCTGGCCGCCTCCCCCCGGGCAGAGGAGATCGCCGCCTACGCCTCGCTGGACGTGCTGTGCCCCCACTGCGGCGCCCGCGTGGGCGACGAAGAGCAGGACGCGGCCTACCTGCTGAAGGACACGGCTCTGCGTCCGCCGGATCGGCAGGCGGCTGTAAGACTGGTGGAGTCGGCCCTGCGCCGGGCCGGCGCCGACGAGGTGGCGGTCCATCCCGGCGGCGGCCCGGTAGACGGCGCGGCGTGCTTTAGCGGAACCGTGGTGCTGTTTCGGGTTCGGGAGGGCGCGCCGGGGACGGAGGACCTGGCCGGGCTGCAGGAGGCCGCCGAGCAGATCGCCCGGCGGGGATGGCCGGTGGTGCCCGTGCTGGTGTGCGACCAGCCGGCGCCTCCCGAGGTGCGCGAGGCGGGAATCGTGGTGGTGGACACCCTCAGCGGCCTGGACGGCGCCCTCGACCCCGTCGTCCACCGCGCCCGGGAACACGGGGTGGCGGCCCTGCTGTCCCCCGAGCTGCTCATCCGCATTCCGCTGGCCGACCTGCTGCCCCCGGGCTAGGGTACATCCCGTCCGGGCCCGGAGCGCAGGAATCGGGGACGGCCAGGTCGTAGCACTCACCCGCGTCCCGTCCACAGGAGGTGAGCGGTGACCCGTCCCCGCGTCTACGTGACCCGTCGCATTCCGGAGGCCGCCCTGGACCTGCTGCGCGCCGTCGCCGATGTCGCCGTCTGGGACAGCGAAGACCAGCCGGTCCCCCGAGACGTGCTGCTGCGGGAAGTGGCCCAGGCCGACGGGCTGCTGAGCCTGCTGACCGACCGCATCGACGCCGAGGTCATGGACGCCGCCCCCCGGCTGCGGGTGGTGGCCAACTTCGCGGTGGGGTACGACAACATCGACGTGCCGGCGGCCACCCGCCGGAAGATCGTGGTCACCAACACCCCCGAGGTCCTGACCGAGACGGTGGCCGACTTCGCCTTCTGCCTGATCCTGGCCGCCGCCCGGCGGCTGGTGGAGGCGGACCGGTACACCCGGGCGGGGCGGTGGAAGACCTGGGAGCCGATGCTGCTGGCCGGGCAGGACGTGCATCACGCCACCCTGGGCCTGATCGGCCTGGGACGCATCGGGTCGGCGGTGGCCCGCCGGGCCCAGGGGTTTGCCATGCGGGTGCTGTACTACGATGTGGTCCGCCGGCCGGACCTGGAGGAGGACCTGCGCATCACCTACCGCTCCCTGGACGAGGTGCTGCGGGAGGCGGACATCATCAGCGTCCACGTGCCGCTGACCCCGCAGACCCGGCACCTGATCGGCCGGGAGCAGTTCGCCCTGATGAAGCCCACGGCGGTCTTCGTAAACACCAGCCGGGGGCCGGTGGTGGACCAGCGGGCGCTGACCGAGGCCCTGGCCAGCGGGCGCCTCTTCGCCGCCGGCATCGACGTCTTTGAGACGGAACCGGTGCCCGCCGACGACCCCCTGCTGCGCCTGGACAACGTGGTGGTGGCGCCCCACATCGCCAGCGCCAGCGTCCCCACCCGCACCCGCATGGCTACCCTGGCTGCGGAGAACCTGGTGGCGGTCCTGCAGGGCCGGCGTCCGCCCACCCCCGTCAACCCCGAGGTGCTGGAGGCCTGATATGCCGGGGGCCGGGCGCGGCGTGCGCCCGGCCCCCGCGGGCTATTTTCCCCGGCCGGTCATTCCTTGTACACCAGCCAGGTGCGGAAGTTCATGGTGCCGTCCAGGACGATGCCGCGCACGTTCTTCTGGGCCACGGCGAAGGCCTGGACGTTGTTGGTCCACAGGGGCACCAGGATCGCCGTTTCCGCCAGCAGCCGCTGGGCTTCCTGGTACATGCGCGTGCGCTGCTGCCGGTCGGTGGTCTTCTTGGCCTCGGTCAGCAGCTGCACGAAGCGCCGGTAGGTCTGCTGGTCGGCGGCGCTGGTGGCCTTGTTGAGGAACGTCCCCAACGACTCGGGGGACTCGGTCAGCCACGGCGCCAGGAAGTTGTCGGGGTCCACGAAGTCAGGGAACCAGCCCAGGAAGAACATCCCGAACTCCCCGGCGCTCATGGACTTGGTGTAGGTGGCCCACTCCTGGGTCTTGATCTCCACCTGGGCCAGGCCGGTCTCCTCGATGGCCCGCTTGACCACCGCCCCGGCGTCGGGCTCGGTGGCCCCGTAGCGCACCGGGGTCAGCCACAGGGTGATCCGCAGCTTGTTGGCCGGCGAGTACCCCGCCTCCCGCAGCAACGCCCGCGCCCGGTCCAGGTTGCGGCGGGGGAACGCCGGGATGTGGCTCCACAGCCCGGGCGGCACCATGCTGTACAGGGGGGTGTTGATGCCGCCGAACACGTCCCGGGCGATGCGCTCCCGGTCCACAGCGTAGGCGATGGCCTGGCGGACCTTGGGGTTGTCAAAGGGCTTGGCCCGCACGTTAAAGACGATGTAGCGGACCGACAGGCTGGGGCCCTGCAAGACCTGCAGGTTGGGGTTGGTGCGCAGGCGCCGCAGGGTCTCGGGGTTGAAGCTGCGGAAGCCCACGTCCACCTGGCCCGACTCCACCGCCGCCGTCAGCGACGACTCGTCGGCGAAGAACACGGTGATGACCCGCCGGCTGCGGGGCTGCGGCCCCCAGTAGCTGCGGAAGGCCTCGTACACGGTCCGCTGGTCGGGCACGTACTGGGTCAGCATGTAGGGCCCGGTGCCCGCGAACCGGCCCCGGGCGAACTCGTTGGCCGGGGTGGACTTGGGGCTGAAGATCATCGCCGGCGCGATGGGGTCGGTCATGCGGGCGAGGAAGGTCGCGTCGGCCTCCTTGAGGGTGATGCGCACCGTGCGGGCGTCCAGGGCCTCCACCTTCTGGATGTTCATGATGAGGCCCACGCCGCCCTCAGGGCCGTTCAGGCGCAGCGCCCGCTCCAGCGACCACTTGACCGCGTCGGCGTCAAAGGGCGTCATGTCGGTGAACAGCACCCCGCTGCGCAGGCGGAAGGTGTACACCTTGCCGTCGGGCGAGACGGTCCAGCTCTCCGCCAGCCGGGGTCCCACCACCGTGGAGCCCGGCGGGAACGTGACCAGGCCCTCGGCCACCTGCTGGAACACGTGCCAGGTCCAGTAGTCGTAGGAGTTTTCGGGGGAGAGCTCGGTGATACGGTCGGTGGTGCCCAGCACGAGGGTATCGGCGGGCGTCGCCGCCGTCGCTCCGGGGGCCACAGACCACGCCACGGCCGCCACCGCCGCCAGGACGGCGGCCGCACACACACGCCTCATACGTCACCCCCTCCGTCGTCGGGTCTTCCTCCCTCCCCCTACGCGACCCCGTGCCGGGGTTCCTGCCGTCCGGAGATCAGACCCGCCGGCGCCGGCGGGGGTTGATGAGGTCGTTGATCCCCTCCCCGATCATCCCGAAGCCCAAGGACACCAGGATGATCATCAGGCCCGGGAAGGTGATCAGCCACCAGAAGCCGGCCTGGAGCAGGCGCTGCCCGTTCTGGATGTCAAACCCCCAGTCGGGCGTGGGCGGCGGCAGCCCGAACCCCAAAAACGAGAGGGCGGCCTCGGTGAGGATGGCGTCGGCGATGTTGAAGGACGGGACCGTCATCACCGCCGACAGGGTGTTGGGGGCGATGTGCCGCAGCAGGATCCGGGCGCGGCTGGCCCCCAGGGCCCGGGCGGCCTCCACGAAGTCCTGCTCCCGGACCACCAGGACCTGTCCCCGGGCGACCCGGAAGTAGGCGGGGATGTAGACGAAGGAGATGGCCGCCACCATGTTCGCCAGCCCGGGGCCCAGCATGGCGACGATGGCGATGGCCAGGATGAGGGCGGGGAACGAGTAGATGGCGTCCATGACCAGCGACAGGACCCGGTCCACGCGCCCCCCGGCGTAGCCGGAGATCCACCCCACCACCGTGCCGGCCAGCAGCGAGACAACGCACGATAGGGCCGCCACCATCAGCGGCACCCGTCCGCCGTACAGGACCCGGCTGAACACGTCCCGGTGAAGCTGGTCGGTGCCCATGGGGTGCTGCCGGCTGGGCGGGGCCAGGCGGCCTCCGAGGGTGGGCGCGGTGGGATCGAAGGGGGCCAGGACCGGGGCCAGGAGGGTGACCAGGACGAATCCCGCCACCAGGACCGTCCCCGCCAGCAGCAGGTAGTGGCGGGCGATCATCGCCCGCCGCCTCCCGGGTGGGCGCCCGGACGCGGCGGGGCGGGCGGGCGGTCAGAAGCGGACCCGGGGATCCAGGCGGGCATAGAGGACGTCCACCAGCAGGTTGATGGCCGAGATGAAGATGGCGATGAAGACCACGGTCCCCTGGATGGCCTGGAAGTCCCTCGCCTCGATGCTGGCGATCAGGTAGCGGGCCACCCCCGGCCAGCTGTACACGGTCTCGGTGAGGATGGCGCCGGCCATCAGCAGGGCGAACTGCAGCCCCACGACCGTCACGATGGGGATCAGGGCGTTGCGCAGGGCGTGGCGCAGGACCACCACCCGCCCCCGCAGCCCCTTGGCCCGGGCGGCGGTGACGTACTCCTTGTCCAGGACGTCCAGCATGCTGGCGCGGGTCATGCGCCCGATGAACCCGCTGACCACCAGGCCGAGGGTGAGCGCCGGCAGCGCCAGGTGGCGCAGCGCGTCCACGAACAGGGCCACATCCCCCCGCAGCAGGGTGTCCACCAGGTAGAAGTGGGTCACGGGCTCGAAGGTGGCCGCCGCCACCGGGTCCAGGCGTCCGCCCACCGGGAACAGCCGCCAGCGCACGCTGAACAGCAGGACCAGCATCAGGCCGATCCAGAACACCGGCATGGCGAACGACGCCACGTTGAAGATGCGCAGGCCGTGGTCCAGGGGCCGGTCGCTGTGCAGCGACGCGTACACGCCCGTGACCAGCCCCAGGGCCGTGGCCACCACCATGCCCGCCAGGGCCAGCTCAACGGTGGCCGGGATGCGCAGCAGCAGTTCCTCCAGGACCGGCAGCCCGGTGCGGATGGAGGTCCCCAGGTTGCCGCGGAGGATGTCCTCCAGGTAGCGGACGTACTGGACGTGGATGGGCTTGTCCACCCCCAGGGCCTGCCGGCACCGGTCCAGGGTCTCGGGGGTCACGTTGCGGCCGCCCAGCAGGGCCACGCAGGGGTCCCCGGGCATGACCCGGAGGATCACGAACACCAGCGTCAGCAGCACCCCCAGCATGGGCACCGCCAGGGCCGCCCGCGCCAGGATGTACCGTCCCATGCCCACCGCGCCTCCTCCGGCCGCGGCGGAGGCCCCGCCAGCGCGCCGGACCGGGGGAGAGTGTTCCATCGGGCCGGGCCGGGTCCTCCTGGGGGGCAGGAGACGGTGGGGGAGGGGAGAAGATGGGGCCACAGATTCCCTGACATTCCGCTGAGGCCAAGGAGGGAAGCCCATGAGGCTCGCATTCCGCGTCCGGTGGGTGGCGGTGGCCGCGGTGGCGGCCAGCATCCTGCTGGCAGCGGCCGGCTGCCAGCGCCAGCAGGCTCAAGCCCCCGCTCCGGCGCCCCAGCCGGCGGCGCAGGTGCCCGACCTGGGCGGGCGGACCATCCGGGTGGCCACCGACGCCACGTATCCTCCCTTTGAGATGCTGGATGCCAACAAGAACATCATCGGCTACGACATCGACCTGATCACCGCCATCTGCGAGCTGGCCAACTGCAAGCCGGAGATCAAGAGCGTGGCCTGGGACGGCATCTTCCCGGCCCTGCAGAAGGGCGACTTCGACGCGGTGATCTCGGGGGTGACCATCACCGCCGAGCGGGACAAGACCATGGACTTCTCCGACCCGTACATCCAGGTGGGGCAGGTGGTCCTGGTGCGGGCCGACGAGACCCGGATCGGCGGCGCCGACGACCTGGCGGACAAGGTGGTGGCGGTGCAGCGGGGCACCACCAACGACGAGCTGGCCTCCCAGCTCCAGAAGGAGGGGAAGATCAAGGAGGTCAAGCGCTACCCCACCTTCGACCTGGCGGTCCGCGCTCTGCTGAACAAGGACGTGGACGCGGTGATCATCGACAACACCGGGGCGTCGGGCTACATGGGCACCAACCCCGACAAGCTGAAGATCGTGGGCGAGCCCCTGACCAGCGAGGGTCTGGGGATCGTGGTGCGGGAGGGCGACCGGGAGCTGCAGGGCGCCTTCAACGCCGCCCTCAAGGTCCTGCGGGAGAACGGCACCCTGGACCGGCTGTACCAGAAGTGGTTTGTGGAGTGGAAGCCCACCCAGTAGCCGAACCCGGACCGGCGCACGCCAGGACGGGGGAGGGGACACCTCCCCCGTCCTGGTAGGTGGTCCCCGTGGCGCCCGCCTCCGCCGAGGCGTCCCGCCCGCCGGGGCAGGGCCGGCTGCTCTCCCTGGGCTCGCTGGAGCGCGCTCCCTGGTGGGCGCTGGTCCTGCTGGCGGGCGGGCTGCTGGCCCTGGCGGGCATCCTGCGGTCCCCGGTCTACATCGAGACCTACCGTTTTCTGGCGCCGGGGATCGTGCTCACCCTCCAGGTGGCCGTGGCCGCCTACAGCCTGGCGATGGTCCTGGGCCTGGTGGCGGCCCTGGGCCAGATCTCCCGCAACCCGCTGTTCTACACGCCGGCGCGGCTGTACGTGGAGGTGGTTCGGGGCGTCCCGCTGCTGGTGCAACTGATCTACATCGGCTTCGTGGTGACCCCCGCCCTGGCCGACGCCACGGGGATCCGCTGGTTCCGCAACGACATGGTGCGGGCGTCGCTGGGGCTGGGGATCGGCTACGGCGCCTACCTGGCCGAGATCTACCGGGCCGGCATCGAGTCCATCCCCCGGGGCCAGTGGGAGGCGGCGCGGTCGCTGGGGATGTCGTCCTGGCAGGCGATGCGCTTTGTCATCCTGCCCCAGGCGATCCGGGTGATCCTGCCGCCGTTGGGTAACGACTTCGTGGCCATGCTCAAGGACTCGTCCCTGGCGTCGGTCCTGTCGGTCCAGGAGCTCACCTACTCGGGCCAGCTGCTCAACGCCCGCACCTTCCGGTCCTTCGAGACCTTCAACATGGTGGCGCTGCTGTACCTGATCATGACCCTGCTGGGCTCCCTGGGGGTGCGGGGACTGGAGCGGTGGGCGGGGCGGGGGTACCGGTAGCCCGGGGGCGGCGGCGCCGGCTATAATGGTGCCGCGCGGGCGGTTAGCTCAGGTGGCCAGAGCGCATCCTTGACATGGATGAGGTCGGAGGTTCAAGTCCTCCACCGCCCACCATAAAGGCCGCATCCATCAAGGGTTTTCTCGCACCCCCGTCACCCGGACATCGCGGGATCGCAGCGTCCGCGCCGACCGGGGGCAACGGATCTTCTCCCGCGGGCAGGAGGAGCAAGAGCCGTCCGCCGAAGTACTGCTCGGTCGCCGGGGACCGCCCGGCGGAAGTCGACGCAGGAGGCATTGGCAGAGGGACTGACCGCCGCCGTCAGTCCCTTTTGAGTCCGCCGCGCATCGGGGAAGGGGGGGGTGACCCACGGAAACCCGGCAGTGATCACCCTCAGGAGGTGACGTGATGCGCATACTGTCGGCGTGTGTGGCACTGTGGCTGGCCGCCCTGACAGCCGCCGGGGCGGCGTCGTCGGCCCCGGCGCCGGAGGTGGTCTTCACCTCCAACCAGCTGACGCCCATCCAGGAGCAGGAGTGGGCGCGGAACACCCTGCTGGCGCGCTTCACCCAGGAGACCGGCATCCGCGTCCAGTTCGTCACCGAAAGCGAGGGGCCGTACGTGGACCGGCTGCTGGCCGAGGCCCGGGCCGGCCGCGGGACCATCGACGTCACCGGGACCCTCCACGGGATCTTCCCGGTGTTCATCGCCAACAACGCCATCCGGGACATGACCGAGGTGCAGCGGCGCCTGGACGCCCGCAAAGACCGCACCTTCGTCCCGGACCTGCTGAAGGTGGCCCGCATGGAGGGCATCCAGGCGTTCATCCCCTGGATGCAGGCCACCTACCTGATCGCCGCCCGCCGGGAGGCCCTGCGGTACTTCCCCGCCGGGCGGGACCCGATGCGGATGACCTACGAGGACCTGCTGCAGTGGGGGGAGAACATCCGGCAGGCCACCGGGCAGCGGCGGGTGGGGTTCCCGGTGGGCCCCCGGGGGCTGTACGGCCGCTTCCTGCACGGGTACGCCTACCCGTCGTTCACCGGTTCGCAGGTCAAGCGCTTCCGGTCCCCGGAGGCGGTGGAGATGTGGCGCTTTCTGCGCCGCCTGTGGGGGGTGACCCACCCCTCGTCGTTCGTGTACGAGTTCATGTCCGAGCCGCTGCTGCTGGGTGAGGTGTGGGTGGCGTGGGACCACACCGCCCGCCTGATCCCGGCCCTGCGGGAGCGTCCGGACGACTTCGTGGTGCTGCCCTCTCCGGCGGGGCCGCGGGGGCGGTCGTTCATCTCGGTGATCGTGGGTCTGGCCATCCCGCGGACCGCCGACAACCCCGACCTGGGCGAGCGCCTGATCGAGTACCTCACCCGGCCGGACACCCAGGTGCTGACCCTGCAGGGGGTGGCCTTCTTCCCGGTGTCCCCCGAGGCGGCCCGGGCCACGCCCACCGGCGGCTTGAAGGTGGTGGCCGACGGGGTGGCGGCGCAGGCCGGCGCCCGCGACGCGCGCACCGCGCTGCTGCCCGTGGGCCTGGGGGCCCGCACCGGCGAGTTTGTGCCCATCTACGTGGATGCCTTCCGCCGCATCGCCATCCAGGGGGAGGACATCCAGAAGGTGCTGAACGAGCAGGCCGCCAAGCTGGCCGAGCTGTACCGGGCCACCAACGCTCCCTGCACGCCGCCCGACCCTCCCGAGCGGCCGTGCGTGCCCGACTGACAGCCTGACAGGCGGGGGCGGAGCGGTCGCGGCTCCGTCCCCGCCCTCACTCTCCGGCGCCATGACCCTGGCCGACGCCGACCTCGCCGCCGCGCCCGCCCGCCCGCGGGTGGACTGGACTCCGTACCTGCTGGTCCTGCCCACCCTGCTGTTCCTGGGCGTCTTCTTCCTGTATCCCATGGTCCAGGCCGCCTGGCTGGCCGTGGCCGACCCGGCGGGCGGGCTGACCCTGGCCCACCTGCGGCGCATGGCCGCCGACCTGTACTTCCGCCCGGCGCTGCGGTTCACGGTGACCATCACCGCGCTGGCCGTCCCCCTGCAGGTGGCCCTGGGATTGGCCATCGCCCTGCTGGTCCACAGCCGCTTCCGGGGTCACGGGGCGTTCCTGTACCTGACGGCGCTGCCGCTGGGGATCTCCGACCTGGCCGCCGGGCTCATCTGGCTGTCCATCTTCACCGAGCGGGGCTACCTCAACGCGGTGCTGCAGAGGCTGGGGGTCATCCCGCACCCGGTGGTCTTCCTGACCCTGGAGCGCCCCGGGTGGCTGCTGGGCGCGATCGTGACCACCGAGGTGTGGCGCGCCACGGCCATCGTCATGATCATCCTGCTGGCCGGGCTCCAGCTCATCCCGCGGGATTACGCGGAGACCGCCGCCGTGTTCGGCGCGGGCCGCTGGCAGACGCTGCGGCACGTGATCCTGCCCCTGCTGCGGCCCAGCCTGCAGACGGCCCTCATCATCCGCACCATCCTGGCGTTCCAGCTGTTCGCCACCGTGGTGACCCTGGCTGGCCGCCAGGTCCCGGTGCTGGCCGGGGAGGCCTACTTCTGGTACGCCCTGTACCGCAGCCCGCACGTGGCCAGCGCGTACGCGGTGCTGATCCTGCTGCTGTCGGGAAGCGTCACCTGGGTGTACCTGCGGGGGCTGGCGCCCCGCGCCGGGGAGGGAGGGGCGTGACCGCGCGGCAGGTGGCCGTCTACGGGGCCGCCCTGGCGATCGCGGCGTGGGTGGCCCTGCCGCTGATCCTGATCACCCTGGCGGCCTTCACGCCCCGGGACGTGCTCTACCAGTGGCCCCGTCCCCTGTGGCCGTCTCGGTTCTCCCTGGACACCCTGCTGTTCTTCCTGCGGTCCACCGGGGTGTGGCCGGCCACCCTGCGCAGCATCCAGGTGGCCGGCCTGACCATCGTCCTGGCCCTGGCCCTGGCGGCGCCGGCGGGCTATGCCCTGGCCCGGCACGCCTTCCGGGGGCGCGAGGCGGTGCAGCTGCTGATCCTGTCGGTCAAGATGTTTCCCGCCACCGTGCTGTCGGTGCCCCTGGCGGTGGTGTTCATCCGGTGGGGGCTGTACGACACGGTGCTGGGGGTGGCCGCGGTCCACACGGCCCTCAGCGTCCCCTTCGTGACCGCCATCGTCACCAGCGTGTTCGCCGGGGTGTCCTACGAGCTGGAGGAGGCGGCCATGACCCTGGGCAGCTCCCGGGTCCAGGCGTTCGTGCGGGTGACCCTGCCCATGGCCGCGCCGGGGCTGGCGGCGGCGGCCATCTTCACCTTCGTCCTGTCGTGGAACGAGGTGTTCGCGGCCACCATCCTGACCCTGGACCGGCGCACCCTGCCCGCCCTGATCGTGGACTCGGTCCTGGGGGCCGGCGCGCCCCTGCCCTTCCGGTTCGCCGGGGGGTTCTGCATGGTGGTGCCGGCGCTGGTCATCATCTTTCTGATCCGCCGCTACCTGCTGACCCTGTGGGGGGTGACGGTCCGGTGATCCCGCCCCCCGGGAGGCCGCCGTGGCCGACATCCACGTGATCGGGCTGCGCAAGACCTTCGGCCGGGTCGTGGCCGTCCGGGACCTCAGCCTGCAGGTCCGGGACGGGGAGTTCTTGGTCCTGCTGGGCCCCAGCGGGTGCGGGAAGACCACCACCCTGCGGGCCATCGCCGGGCTCGAGACCCTGGACCGGGGGCGGGTGGTCATCGGGGGACGGGACGTGACGCGGCTGCCCCCGGGCCGCCGGGGGATCGCCATGGTGTTTCAGTCCTACGCCGTGTTCCCCCACATGACGGTCTACGACAACATCGTCTTCGGGTTGCGGATGCGCCGGGTGCCCGAGGCCGAGCAGCGCCGCCGCGCCCGGGAGGCCGCCGAGCTGCTGGACATCGCCGGCCTGCTGGACCGCTACCCGGCCCAGCTGTCGGGCGGCCAGCGCCAGCGGGTGGCGGTGGCCCGGGCGATCGTCATGCGCCCGGACGTGCTGCTGATGGACGAACCCCTGTCCAACCTGGACGCGCTGCTGCGGCTGCACATGCGGGCGGAGCTGAAGAGGCTGCACCGGGAACTGGGGTCCACCACCGTGTACGTCACCCACGACCAGGTGGAAGCGCTGTCGTTGGGGGACCGCATCGCGGTCATGCGGGACGGCCAGATCGTCCAGTGCGACACCCCCGGGCGCATCTACGACACCCCGGCCACCCGCTTTGTGGGCGAGTTCATCGGGACCCCGCCGATGAACTTTTTGCCCGGGGAACTGGTCCTCGACGACGGCGGGCCGGCCGTGCTGGTGGCGGGCGTCCGGATCCCCCTGCCCGGGGCGGCGGCCGCGGGCCGGCCAGGGCCGGTGGACGTGGGGATCCGTCCCGAGCACCTGGAGGTCCTGCCCGCCTCCGCCCCGGGGGCCCTGCCCGCCGAGGTGGTGGTGGTGGAGCCGCTCGGCCCCGCCCAGCTGGTGACCGCCCGCGTGGGCCGGCAGACGGTGAAGGTGACCGTGCCGGCCGACGCCGCCGTGGCCAGCGGCCAGCGGGTGTGGCTGCGTCCGACCCCCTCCCGCATCCGCCTGATGGACGCGGCCACCGGCGACGCGCTGCCGGGTGGGCCGTGACCGACCGGGAACTGATCGCCGGAGCCGAGGCGGTCCTGCGCGGCAACGACCTGGGCGACTACACCGCCCCCAGCCCCCGGCTGTACCCCCACCAGTGGAACTGGGACAGCGCCTTCGCCGCCATCGGGTGGGCGCATGTCGACTGGGATCGGGCGACGCAGGAGGTGGCGTCCCTGCTGCGGGGCCAGTGGACCGACGGCTGCCTGCCCCACATCCGCTACACCCCCCGGGCGCCCGCCGGATACCAGCCAGACCCCGAGTGGTGGCCCGGGGTGCCGGTCCGCCGGCCCGGCGAACGCACCAGCGGCATCTCCCAGCCTCCGGTGCTGCCCACGGCGGTCCGGATCGTGGGCGGGATGCGCCCGTCCGCCTGCCGGAGCTGGTGGGCGGAGGTGTGGGAGCCCCTGCGGGACCTGGTGCGGTACTACCTGGCCCGGCGCACGGTCGGCCGGCATCCCCTGATCGTCGTCATCCACCCCTGGGAAAGCGGCACCGACAACAGTCCCCGGTGGGACTTCGTCGTCGGGCGAGGGCTGCGCCCCGCGCGGCCGTACCGCCGGGAGGACACGGCCGTGGTGGAGGCCGGCCAACGTCCCACCGACCGCGACTACGACCTGTACTACGCGCTGGTGGAGAGGATCGTCGAGTCGGGGTACGACCTGCGCCGCCTGCTGTCCCGCACGCCCTTTGCGGTGTACGACGCGCTGTTCAACGCGGTCTGGTACCGGGCCGCCCGGGACCTCAACCACATGGCCGCCGCCCTGGGCCGCCCGCCGGCGGTGGAGGCCGAGGTCCTGGCGGAGTTCGCCGACGCCTACCGGCGGACCCTGTGGCGCGCCTCGTCCGGCCTGTTTGCCGACTACGACCTGATCTCGGGCGCCCCGATCGTCGCCGACACGGTGGCCGGGCTGGCGGCGGTCTACGGGGGGCTGGTGGACGCGTCCGAGGCCGGCCGCCTGGTGGACCGTTACGCCGCCCGGTGCGCCGGCTGCCTGCCGCTGCCGTCGGTGCCCCCCGACCAGGCGGGATTCGAGCCGGACCGGTACTGGAGGGGGCCGGTGTGGGTGAACATCAACTGGATGCTCATCCGGGGGCTGGAGGACATGGGGCTGCGCGACCGGGCCGCCGCCCTGGCCGCCGCCACCGTGGATATGGTGCGCCGGGGCGGGTGGCATGAGTATTTCCACCCCTACACCGGAGCCGGCCTGGGGGCCGACGGCTTTTGCTGGACGGCCGCCCTGACCCTGGACCTGCTCCTACGGCCCCCCTGAGACCGGGCACAGGACCGGAGGACACGGAAGCTCCCGGATCGAGCGCGCTGTCCCGTCCCTCAGGGCGCCTCGAAGAGGATGCGTCCGGTGGACTCCTCGAACAGCCACAGCCGGGGCACACCCCCGGACAGGACCTTCAAGCCGATGCGGGGCCGGGCCAGCTCGTCGAACAGCCACAGGCCCGGTTCGTCCTGGTGGGTGATCCACAGGCCGGCCCGGGGCCGGCCGGCGGCGTCGGCGATCTGCACCTCCGCCGCCCTCTCGTATCCGGCCCGCAGCAGCAGCCGCGGCTGGCCGCCGGAGTCGGACAGGACCAGTTCGGGGTTGCCCTGCAGCCCCAGGGCCAGGGACAGGCGGCGGCGCCCGTCGGTGTCGTAGAAGACCAGGGCAGGCCGGCGCCCGGCGGCGTCCAGGACCGCCCTGACCCGTCCGGTGGCGTCCACGATCTCCACCGCCGCCGCGCGCACCACCGGGACCGGGGCGGCGCCGGCCGCTCGCCTCTCCAGCAGTCCTGGCGCGGTGAGCGCCCACAGGACGGCCGCCGCCGCCACGATCCCCTCCAGCCGCCGGATCCGCCGTGTGAGTGCAGCCGCCTCGCGCGTCTCCATGGGATCTCCCTCCCCCCGGGATATGCGCCGGGCGGCGCGGGGGATTCCTGTCGGGCGTCAAGGATGACCGGTGCGGGCGCGTCGAAAGGTCTGGATCGCGTCCGGGGGCTGGGGGCGGGGAGACGGCGATGCGGGCGGTGGTCCAGCGCGTCGAGCGGGCGGCGGTGCGGGTGGAGGGAGAGGAGGTGGCCCGCATCGGGGAAGGGTGCGTGGTCCTGGTGGGCGTCGGCGTGGACGACACCGCCGACGACGCCCGCGCCCTCGCCCACAAGGTCGCCCACCTGCGCATCTTCGACGACGACCAGGGCAAGCTCAACCGCAGCGTGCTGGACGTCGGCGGGGAAGTCCTCTCCGTGTCCCAGTTCACCCTGTACGGCGACACCTCCGGGGGCCGGCGGCCCAGCTTCATCCGGGCGGCGCCGCCGGAGCGCGCCGAGCCGCTGTACCAGGCGTTCAACCGCCACCTGGAGGCCCTGGGCGTGCCGGTCCGGACCGGGCGCTTCGGGGCCCGGATGGTGGTGGAGATCCACAACCGGGGACCGGTGACGCTGATCCTGGACACCCGCCCGTGAGCGAGGTACTGCTGGACCTCACCATCGCCACCCAGACCGTGCTGCACCTGGCGGTGCGCGCCGAGGCCGCCCAGACGCGCCTGCCGCCGCCCTGGCAGGTGGCGCCGGTGGCCGGGGGCGCCTCCCGCGGCGCGAACCTGGCGGTGATCTTCACCGACGCGCTGCTGCGCACCGACGCCTCCGGCCAGCCGGCCGCCGACGCGGTCAGCCGGTCCATCAGGCTGGCGGTGCCGGCCCGCCATGCCCTGACCGGGGAGGAGGCGGGGTTCAACATCCGCACCTACACCGCCCACCCCCGGGGGGTCCCGGGTCCGTACCGGACCGGGAGGCTGGGGTCGGTGATCCGGGAGTACTACGCCAAGGGGACCGACGCCTCGGCCACGGTCACCGAGCACGTCCGCTTCCGGGACCCCGCCGGCGGCTCGGTGGAACTGCAGCTCCAGTACCGGCGCGGGGTCCCGGTGCACGTGGTGAGCCGGGGGGCCGTCCGGTCGGCGGCCGACCCGGGCATCGTGCGGGTGTACCGGGTCCACGAGCTGGTGGACGTGGTCCGCAGCGTCCCCCAGAACATCGACCGGGTCCTCAGCTACCAGCTGCGGGTGACCGTCGCCGACCTGGCCGACGTCTTTGACGGTTCGGAGAGGCTGGTCAGCATCACGGTGGTCCCCTGGTGCGTGCGGCAGGCCTACGGTCCGGCCCCGGGGTGAGAGACCTGCGAGATTCCTCGCCGGGGTTCCGCCGTTGACACCGCCGGAAGGCGCTTTTATACTGCCTCACACAGGCGATGACGGGGACATGCCCGTCGGCCCGGCGCCGGCGCGAGAGAGGGAGGCCGCGGGTGCAAGCCTCCTCCGGCGACCCGACGGGTACCGCCCCGAAGCTGCGGCTCCCACCGCCCCCGCGCGCCGCCGGCCAGGCGGGCGGGGCGCCAGGGCCGCCGGGTTCCCTCCGAGATCGGGGAAGGTGAGAGCCGACCCGGACCTCCGGGCGGAAGCAGGGTGGAACCGCGGGCAAACCCGTCCCATGCAGGGACGGGTTTTTTGATGGAGGGAGCGGACGTGGCGCAGATCCGGGTGACGTTGTCCGACGGGCGGGTGAAGACCTATCCCCGGGGGGTCTCCCTGGCCGAGATCGCCGGGGATGCGGGCGTCCCCGACGCCCTGGTGGCGCGGGTGGACGGCGTCCTCCAGGACCTGTCGGTCCGGCTGGACCGGGACGCCCGGGTGGACCTGCTGACCTTCGACGACCCCCAGGGCCGGGAGGTCTACTGGCACTCCTCCGCCCACCTGCTGGCCCAGGCGGTCAAGGAGCTGTTTCCCCACGCCAAACTGGCCATCGGGCCCCCCATCGAGGATGGCTTCTACTACGACATCGACGTGGGCCGCCCGCTGACTCCCGAGGACCTGCAGCGGCTGGAGGACCGCATGCGGGAGCTGGCCGCCCGCGACCAGCCCATCGAACGGGTGGAGATCCCGCGGGAGGAGGCCCTGCGCCTGTACCAGCAGATGGGGGAGACCTACAAGCTGGAGCTGCTGGAGGGGATCCCCGACCCCCGGGTCTCCTTCTACCGGCAGGACGGCTTTTTGGACATGTGCCGGGGACCTCACCTGCCCCGGACGGGCCTGATCCGGGCCGTCAAACTGCTGGGCGTGGCCGGGGCCTACTGGCGGGGCGACGAGCGACGGGAGATGCTGCAGCGGATCTACGGCATCTCCTTCCCGCGGCCGGAGATGCTGGAGGCGCACCTGCAGCGCCTGGAGGAGGCCCGCCGCCGCGACCACCGGCGGCTGGGGCGGGAGCTGGACCTGTTCAGCATCAGCGACGAGGTCGGGCCGGGCCTGGTCCTGTGGCATCCCCGGGGGGCGCTGGTCCGCCGCCTGATCGAGGAGTTCCTGCGCCAGGAGCTGGACCGCCGGGGCTACCAGTGGGTGTACACCCCCCACGTGGCCCGCCAGCACCTGTGGGAGCGCAGCGGGCACATGGCGTGGTACGCCGAGAACATGTTCGCGGGCATGGAGATCGACCAGCAGAAGTACCTGGTCAAGCCCATGAACTGCCCGTTCCACATCATGATCTACGCGAGCCGCACCCGCAGCTACCGGGAGCTGCCGGTGCGGCTGGCGGAGATCGGCACGGTGTACCGGTACGAGCGGTCGGGCGTCCTGCACGGCCTGCTGCGGGTGCGGATGATCTCCCAGGACGACGCCCACATCTTCGCCCGGCCCGACCAGATCGGCTCGGAGATCGCCGACCTGATGGACCTGGCCCTGGCGGTGCTGGGGGCGTTCGGGTTCCAGCGGTACGAGGTCATGCTGTCGGTGCGCGATCCCGCCCGCCCGGAGAAGTTCGCCGGGCGGCCGGAGGTGTGGGACCAGGCGGAGGCGGCCCTGGAGGAGGCCCTGCGCCGCCGGGGGACGCCCTACCGACGGGCCGAGGGGGAGGCGAACTTCTACGGCCCCAAGATCGACATCTTCATGTACGACGCCCTGGGCCGCCGGTGGCAGCTCACCACCATCCAGCTGGACTTCGTGCTGCCCGAACGGTTCGACCTGTCCTACATGGGAGAGGACGGCCAGCAGCACCGCCCGGTGCTGATCCACCGGGCGATCCTGGGCTCTCTGGAGCGCTTTTTGGGCATCCTCATCGAGCACTACGCCGGGGCGTTTCCCCTGTGGCTGGCGCCGGTGCAGGTCCGCGTCCTGCCCGTCACCGACCGCCACCTGCCCTACGCCCGGCGGGTCGCCCGGCTCCTGGCCGAGCAGGGCCTGCGGGCGGAAGTGGACGACAGCAGCGAGAGGATCGGCTACAAGGTCCGCCGCGGTCAGCTGGAGCACGTCCCCTACATGCTGGTGGTGGGCGACCGGGAGGTCGGCAGCGACCAGGTGGCGGTGCGCAGCCGGTCCGCCGGCGACCTGGGACCCATGAGCCTGGACAGGTTCCTGGAGCGCATCCGGGACGACCTGGCGGCGCGGCGGTAGGATAGCCCGGGCGGGTCATAGCGACGCCGCCGGGTGCGGGGGATAATCGGCGCCGCGGGGCTCCAGCGCTACGGGCCGCTCCGCAGACCGGCATGTCCCGCCCGCTCGCGCGGCTGGCAGCGGCATTTGCCCTGGGCGTGGCCCTGGGGCGGTTCAGCGCTCTGACGCCGTGGGCGTGGGCGGGGGCCCTGGGGCTTGCCGGCGGGGCGGCGGCGGCGAGCGTGGCCGCCGGCCGGTCCGCCGCCGTTCTTTTTCCTCTGGCCGCCGTCGGGGCCGGAGGGCTGTGGCTGCGCGTACACGAGCAGCCTCCGGTCTCCCCGTCGCTGCGGGAGGCGGCGGGCCACAGGGTCGTCCTCACCGGTACGGTGGTGGGCCCGGTCCGGGTCACCTCCGCGGGCACGCGGGCGGTGGTGGCCGCCTCCGCCGTGGGGACCGCACAGGACCTCCGGCCGGCGTACGGACGGGTCCTGGTCTACTCCCGGGGGTCCCCCACGGTCCGCTACGGGGACCGGGTGCGGGTGCGCGGTCTTCTGGTGCGGCCTCCACCGGCCGGCAACCCGGGCGAGTTCTCCTACCGGGACTACCTGGCCGCACGGGGCGTGGCGCTCCTCCTGTACGCCGGCCCCGCGTCGGTGGAGGTGCAGGGCCGCGGGCGGGCCAACCCCCTGGTGTCTGCGGCCGGCGCCCTTCGCCACCGCATGACCGCCGTCCTGCGGGAGGCCCTGCCCGGCCGTCGGGGCGCGATCTTGACCAGCCTGCTGCTGGGCGACGACGGCGCCCTGGACCAGCCCACCGTCGACGCGTTCACCCGCGCGGGGTTGCTGCACGTGCTGGTGGTGTCCGGCGCGCAGATCGGCCTCGTCCTGGCCGCGGTGTCGTGGCCGGTGCGCCTGCTGCGACCGCCGCCTCTGGTGGCGGCCGCGGTGGCGGCCGCGGCGGTGGCGTTCTTTGCGGTGATGGCGGGGTGGGTGCCGTCGGTGGCCCGGGCTGCGGTGGGAGCCCTGGCCGCTCTGGCCGCCGGCGCCGCGGGCCGGCCCGCCGACGCCGTCGGAGGGCTCGCCCTGGCCGCCCTGGTTTTGCTGGTGACCTCGCCCCTGCTGCTGTTTGACGCCGGGGCGCAGCTGTCGTTTGCCGCCACGTGGGCGCTGGTGACCCTGGCGCCGGCGGTGGCGTCTCGGCTGCCGGGCCCGCGGCCGGTCCGCACGCTGGTGGCCGCAAGCCTGTGCGCCCAGGCGGCCGTGGCACCGCTGCTGGCCTATCACTTCCAGCAGATTCCCCTGGCGGGCCTGCTGGCCAACGTGGCGGCGCTGCCGCTGGTGGCGGTGCTGGTGCCGGTCGGATTCGCAGTCGGCTGCGCCGGGGCGGTGGCGCCCGTGGTGGCACAGGCGGCCGCCCCCCTGGTCGCCCTTGCCCTGGACGCCCTGTGGACCGTGGCGTCGGTGGCGAGCCGGCTTCCCCTGGCCACCGTCGCCGTGCCCCCGCCGTCCGCGACGGCCGTGGGGGCCTGTTACCTCCTGCTGGTCCTGCTCGCGGCCCGGGCCCGCGGGGGTGTGCGGCCACCTATGGGCTGGGTGGCGGCGGCGGGGGCGGTGGCCCTGGCGGTGGCGGTCTGGGCGCGTTTGGTGGCCGCCGCCGCGCCGCCCCACCTGGTGGTCACGTTCCTGGACGTGGGGCAGGGGGACGCCATCGTGGTGCGCAGCCCCGCAGGCCGGATCCTCCTGGTGGACGGCGGCGGGGAGGTGGAAGGGCACCTCACCGGCTACGACGTGGGCGCCCGGCGCGTCGTCCCCGCGCTGCGGCGCCAGGGCGTGCGGTCGGTGGACGTGGTGGTGCTGACCCACGCCCACGAGGACCACGTCGGAGGACTCCCCGCCGTCGTCCAGAACTTCCCGGTAGGTCTGGTCCTGGACGCGGGCGTGGTCCATCCGGCGCCGTCGTACCCCCGCTTTCTGTGGGTGGTGCGGGCCCGGGGGCTGGCCACCCTCCGCGCCCGCCGGGGCGGGCGCGTGGAGCTGGGCGGGGGAGCGGTGGCGGCCATCCTGAACCCGCCCGAGCCCCCGCTGGAGGGCACCGGATCGGACGTCAACGTCAACTCGGTGGTCCTGCGCGTGAGGTACGGTGCGGTGAGCCTGCTGCTGACCGGCGACATCGAGGCGCTCACGGAAGCGCGCCTGGTGGACGAGGCCCGCGACCTGCGCAGCGCGGTGCTCAAGGTGGCCCACCACGGCAGCGCCACCAGCAGCTCGCCGGAGTTCCTGCAGGCCGTCTCCCCGCAGGTGGCGGTGATCTCCGTCGGCGCCCGCAACCCTTTCGGCCACCCCCACCCCTCCGCGGTGGACGCCCTGCGGGCCGCCGGAGCCGCCGTCTACCGCACCGACCGGCACGGGGCGGTCACCGTGGTCACCGACGGCCGCCTGCTGTGGGTCCGCCCCGCGCGACATGCCCCAGACCCCTGACCGGCCGGCCGCCGTGACCGCCCCGGGCGCCCACGTCTACCTGCTGCACGGGGAGGAGGACCTGCTGGTCGAGCAGGCCCTGCAGGATCTGCTGGACCGGCTGATCCCTCCCCACGAGCGCGACCTGAACCTGGACGTGCTGCGCGCGGACGAGGTGGACGTGGCCGACGCCATCACCCGGGTGGACACGTTGCCGTTTTTCGGCCAGCGGCGGGTGGTGGTGATCAAGGACGTGGACGCCTGGCCCGCGCCGGACCAGGAGCGCCTGGCGGCCTACCTGGACCGGGGGCCGCCCCCTTCGGCGCTTGTCCTGGTGGCCGCTGGCCTGGACCGCCGGCGCCGCCTGTACGGCGCCGTCCGCCGGCTGGGGCAGGTCATGGAGTTTCCCCGGCTGGGGGTGCGGGAACTGCCGGCCTGGATCGCCGAGCGCGCCCGCCGGGCCGGCCGGCGGTTGGACCCCGACGCCGTGGACGTGCTGATCGCCCGGGTGGGTCCGGGCCTGAGGCAGCTCTCCCTGGAGATGGAGAAGCTGTTCGCCTACTGCGCGGGCCAGGACCGCATCACCCGGGCCGACGTCGAGGCGGCGGTGAGCCGGCAGGTGGACACCTCCATCTTTGCCCTGGTGGACGCGGTCGGCGAGCGGCGCGCCGACCGGGCCCTGGCGGCGCTGGAGGAGATCCTGCGGGAGGAGGCGCCGGCGTACGTCCTGTTCATGATCGCCCGGCAGTTCCGCCTGCTGTACCGGACCGCGGTCCTCCTGGCCCGCCGCCGCCCGGCCGCGTCCCTGGCGGAGGCCCTGGGGGTCCCCCCGTTCGTGGCCCGGCGGCTGGTCGCCCAGGCGCGTCACGTTCCTGTGGGAGTGTTCCCCGACATCTTCGCCCGCCTGCAGGAGACCGACCGGGCGGTCAAAAGCGCCGGCCAGGCCCGGGTGGCCCTGCAGGTGCTGGTGGCGCGTCTGTGCCTGGGCGCGCTTCCCGCCCGGGCGCCAGCCGGACGCTCCGCCGGACCCGGGGCCGGAGGACCGCGGTGAGGGATCCAGGCGGCCGGCGGCGGCCGCCGCGATGCTACGGCGGGAAGGGGGCAGCCAGAAGGCGGCGCATCAACCGCGACTTCTTGCGGGCCGCCTTGTTGGGGTGGATGATGCCCTTGCGCGCCGCCCGGTCGAACGCCGCCTGGACCACAGGGAGCAGGCGCGGATCGGCCAGGGCGGCCTTGGTCAGGGTCTTCAGGCGGGTCCGCACGCTCTGGTTGCGCAGCCGGCGCTTGAGCGACTTGCGCTGGTGTTTCAGTCCCGACCGCAGCCTCTTGGCCATCGCTGCCTCCCCCGTCGCGCGCGCTGAACCGGAGGGTATGCTACCACACGCCCGTCCCGGGCCACAAGCGCGGCGTCCCTCCCGCCGCCCGGCGGCGCCGGAGTCGGGCCGATGAGGATGCGGGGGCGGGAGACCGGTCCGGTCCGCCTGGTCCGGGCGGCCTCCCTGATGGCGGCCGCCACCGTGGCCAGCCGCGCCCTGGGGCTGGTGCGGGAGGTGGTCACGGCGTGGCTGTTCGGGGCGTCCGACGCCAAGGCGGCTTTCGTGATAGCGTACTCGCTGCCCTTTTTCGTCCAGAGGCTGCTGCTGGGCGGCACCCTCAGCATCGTCTTCATCCCCACCCTGTCCCGCCTGCTGGCCCGGGACGAGGCCGAGGCGGCCCGGGTGGCGGGGATCACCCTCACCGTGGTGACGGTCGCGGGGGTGGCCATGGTGGCGGCGGGTTACATTCTGGCCCCGGTCCTGGTGACGCTCGCCGCGCCGGGGTTCACCCGTACGCCCGGGCTGGTGGACCTGGCCGTGGACCTGACCCGGATCATCTTCGTGGCCATGCTGTTTCTTGCGCTGGCCATCTACGTCACCGGCTTTTTGCAGGCCCACCAGCGGTTCACGACGCCGGCGCTGGCCCCCCTGCTGTTCAACGGGGCCATCATCGCCGGCATCCTGGCCCTGGGCCCGCGCCTGGGGATCCGGGGGCTGGCGGTGAGCTGGGTCCTGGGCACCGCCGCCCAGCTGCTGGTCCAGTGGTTTCCCGCCCGGCGGCTGGGGCTGCGTCCGGCCCGGCCGGACCTGGCGCACCCCGCGGTGCGGGAGATGGGGCGGTTGGCGGTCCCGGCGATGCTCGGTCTGGCGGTCGTGGAGGTCAACGCGTACGTGGACCGGTTCTTCGCCTCGCTGCTGCCGGCCAGCCCGGCCGTGCACCCGGTGGCCGCCCTGGACTACGCCTATGAGGTGGTGCAGGCCCCGGCGGGCATCTTTGCTATCTCGGTGGCCACCGCGGTCTTTCCCCTGCTGGCGCGCCACGCGGCCATCGGGGACCGCGACGACCTCCGGGGTACGTTCTCGCTGGCCCTGCGCTCGTTGATGGTGGTGATCCTTCCGGTGGCGGCGGTGGCGGTGGCGCTGCGGGAGCCTCTGGTGCGCGTCATCTTCCAGCGGGGCGAGTTCGGCCCGCAGGCCACGCAGGCGGTGGCGGGCGTGCTGGCGGGCTATGCGGTGGGTCTGCCGGCCATCGCCGGCTACTATGTGGTCACCCGGGCCCTGTACGCTCTGCAGGACGTGGCGACGCCGGTGCGCGTCGGCGTCGCCATGGTCATCCTGAACGCGCTGCTGGACCTGGTGCTGATGCGCTGGCTGGGGACGGTGGGCATCGCCCTGGCCACCTCGGTGGTGGCCACGGCCAACGTGGGTCTGCTGCTGGCGGCGCTGCGGCGGCGGCTGGGCCGGCTGGACGGCGGGCGGATCCTGGCCACCACCTCCCGGGCCGCCCTGGCCGCCGCGGGGGCCGGCGGGGTCATGGCGGAGATGGCGGGGTGGGCGCACTCGGGCCCGGGTCAGCTGGGGGCGGCTGCTCTGGCCGCCGCGGCCGGCGCCGCGGTCTACCTGGGGGCCTGCCGGGTGCTGCGGGTGGCGGAGCTGGGTCTGGTCCTGGCCCTGCTGCGCGGCCGCCCCGTGCTGACCGGCGCGGGCGGCCGGGGGTCGCGTTGACACCGTTTTTGGCCGGGTGCTATGGTGGGGGATGACGGTTAGCACTCTTGAACAAAGAGTGCTAATGCCGTCCGCTCGGACGGTGAGGAGCCGGTGACGATGCCGCGGCTGGACGCGCGCAAGCGGGACATCCTGCGGGCGGTGATCCAGACCTACGTGGACACCGCCGAGCCCGTGGGCTCGGAGGTTCTGGCGCACCGCGCCCGGCTGGGGGTGAGCGCCGCCACCATCCGCAACGAGATGGCGGCCCTGGAGGAGATGGGGCTGCTGGCCCAGCCCCACACCTCAGCCGGCCGCATCCCCACCGACCGCGGGTACCGGGTGTACGTGGACTCCATGCTGGAGGAAGAGCAGCTGCCGGCCGGGCAGCGCCACTGGGTGCGGCGGCGGCTGGCGGCCGCCCTCGCGGAGCGCGAGCGGGTGCCCCAGGAAGTGGCGCGGGCGCTGGCGACTTTGACCCCTTACGCGTCGGTGGTCTCCCACCCCCACCCGCGCCGGCTGGTCTTCCGCCACCTGCACTTCGTCCCCCTGGAAGCCACCCGGGTCCTGGCGGTCATCGTGACCGACGCCGGCGTCCTCCAGGCGCGCACCCTGGACCTGCAGGAGCCCATGGACCCCGACGGGCTGGAGCGGCTATCCCGCATGGTGAGCCAGCGCTTCCAGGGGCACCCGCTGGGGGAGATCACCGACACCCTGCTCCAGCAGGTGGTGGACGAGGTCGCCTGGCAGCACCGGGTGGTGAAGCTGCTGGCCGACCGGATTCTCCGGCGCCTGCCGGCGGCCTCCCGGCGCATCCACATCGAGGGGACCGCCAACATCCTGGCGCAGCCCGAGTTCCGCGACGCCCGAACCGCCCGCCCGGTGCTGCGGGCGCTGGAGCAGGAGGAGGTGGTGGCCGGCCTGCTGGAGGACGCCTCCGACCGCCCGGTGTGGATCGCCATCGGCAGCGAGCACCGGGTGGAGGCGCTGCGGGGGTGCAGCGTGGTGGTGGCCGCCTACCGGGTCGGCGGCCGGCCGGCCGGCGCCCTGGGCATCGTGGGGCCCACCCGGATGCCCTACGGGCGCGTGGTGGCCCTGGTCCGCTACCTGGCCGACAGCGTCAGCCAGGCGCTGGCCGAGGCGCGGTGAGGCCCCATGCGGGACTACTACGAGATTCTCGGGGTCGACCGCAACGCCACCCAGGAAGAGATCAAGCAGGCCTTCCGCCGCCTGGCCCGGGAGTACCACCCCGACGTCCGCCGGGACGACCCGCAGGCCAGCGAGCGCTTCAAGGAGATCAACGAAGCCTACCAGGTTCTCAGCGACCCGGAGCGCCGCGCCCAGTACGACCGGTTCGGCACCGTGCAGCCGGTCCCCACGACCCCGGCCGAAGACCTGTTCGGGCCCCTTGAACCGTTTGAGGACCTGTTTGAGATGTTCTTCGGCCGGCGGGCGCGGGCGGACCGCCAGGGGCCCCAGCGCGGGGCGGACCTGCGGTACGACCTGGAGGTCGCCCTTGAGGAGGCGGCCTCCGGAGTCGAGAAGACCCTGGAGATTCGCCGGCTCGACACCTGTCCGTCCTGCTTCGGCACCGGCGCCGAGCGGGGATCGGCGCCGGAACGGTGTCGCACCTGCGGTGGCACAGGACAGGTGCGCTACTCCCAGCGGACCATCTTCGGCTCGTGGACCCAGATCAGCACGTGTCCCACCTGCGGCGGAGACGGTACGGTGCTGCGCCATCCCTGCCGACAGTGCCGGGGCCGCGGGCGGGCCGAGGTCACCCGCTCACTGACCGTGACCGTTCCCGCGGGAGTGGAGGACGGGGCGCGGCTGCGGGTGCCGGGCGAGGGCGAGGCCGGAACCCACGGAGGCCCCCGGGGGGACCTGTACGTGGTGGTCCACCTGCGCCCCCACCCGGTGTTCGAGCGGCGCGGGCGCGACCTGTACTGCACGGTGCCCATCTCCATCTACCAGGCGGCGCTGGGGGACGAGGTGGAAATCCCCACCCTGCACGGCCCCCGCCGCCACCCGGTGCCCCCCGGCGTGCAGCCGGGGACGGTCCTGACCCTGCGGGGCCTGGGGCTCCCCGACGGCCGGGGCGGGCGGGGAGACCTGCACGTCCGATTGGAGGTGCAGGTGCCCCGGGACCTCACCGATCAGGAGCGGGACCTCCTGCGGCAGGCGGCGGCCCTGCGCCACGGTCCGCGCCGGCCGGCCCGGCGCAGGGCGGACCGGGTGCGCGACCTGTTCTCGTAGGCCCGGCGCCTCCGCGCGCGGTCGCGGGCCATGAAGTGGGTGGAGATCACCGTCACCACGACCCCCCAGGCCGCCGAGGCGGTGGCCAACATCCTGCTGGAGACCCGCGCCGGCGGCGTCCAGGAGGAGACGCCCCGGTCCGGCCAGGTCCTGCTGCGCGCCTACCTGCCGGTCGGACCGGCCACCGACGTGACCGTGCGTGCCATCGCCCGCCGCGTCCGGGCCCTGCCCCGGGTGGGCCTGGAGATCCGCCCGGGACGGATCCGCACCCGCGTCGTGGACGACGAGGGGTGGGTCCACGCGTGGAAGCGGTACGTGCGGGCCCGGCCCGTCGGCCGGACCCTGTGGATCACCCCCACGTGGGAGACGGAGCCGCCGCCGCCGGGGCGGGTGGTGGTGGAGCTGGACCCGGGGATGGCGTTCGGCACCGGGCTGCATCCGTCCACCCGCCAGTGCCTGGAGGTGCTGGAAGACGTCCTGCGGGGCGGGGAGACGGTGCTGGACGTGGGCACCGGATCGGGCATCCTGGCCATCGCCGCCGCGCGCCTGGGGGCCGCCCGGGTGGTGGCGGTGGACATCGACCCGGTGGCCGTCGAGGTGGCCACCCGCAACGTGGCCCACAACGGGGTGGCCGACCGCGTGCGCGTCCGTCAGGGGACGTTCCTGCGGGGCGTGTCGGAGCGGGGCGACCTGATCGTGGCCAACCTCACCGCCGACCTGCACCTGGAGTTCGTGGCCGAGGCCGCAGAGCACCTGCGTCCGGCCGGCGTGCTGGCGGCCGGCGGCATCGGCGCCGACCGCTGCGTGGAGGTGGAGGCGGTGGCCCGCGCCTGCGGGTGGACGGTCCGGGACCGCCGCGCCGACGGCGAGTGGCGGTGCCTGGTGCTGGTCCGGGCGACCGGCGCGTGACGGAGGCGCCGTGACGGACCGCGACGCGCCGGCGCGACGGTTCTTTGTGCCCGCAGACCTGCTGGCCGCAGGACGGGTGGTCTTTCCCCGCGAGCAGGCCCACCACATGGCGGTGGTGCTGCGCCTGCGCGCCGGCGACCGGGTGGTGGCGTTCGACGGCACCGGGGTGGACCGGGTGGTGGAACTGGTGGAGGTGGCCCCCGACCGGGTCGTCGGCCGAGTGGTGGACGTCCTGCCGGGCCGCCGGCCGCCGCTGCACCTGGTGCTGGTCCAGGGCGTCCCCCGGGGCGCCAAGATGGACGCCGTGGTGCGGGCGGGAACGGAACTGGGGGTGGTGGAATTTCTGCCCGTGGTCGCCGCCCGCACCACCGCCCGCGGCCAGGGGCGGGTGGAACGCTGGCGCCGCATCGCCCGGGACGCGGCCCAGCAGTGCCGCCGCAGCGACGTCCCGGTGGTGCACCCGCCGCAGCCGCTCTCCGCGGCGCTGGCCCACATCGCCTCCTGCGACCTGCGGGTGGTCCTGTGGGAGGGGGAGACCCGCCGGACCCTCGCCCACGCGCTGCGGGACGCGCCGGCGGCGCGCCGGGTGGCGGTGGCGGTGGGCCCGGAAGGCGGGTGGGACCCCGCCGAAGTGGCGGAGGCGGTGGCCGCGGGCGCGGTCACCGTCACCCTGGGACCGCTGATCCTGCGCACCGAGACCGCCGGTCCGGCGGCGGTGGCCATGGTGCTGTACGAGCTGGCCCTGCGCCGGACCGCCGACAGCTCCCCGTCGGACCGCCCGCCGGGGACGCTTCCCTCCTGACCGCCGGATCTTCCCCCGGACCATTGCATATTCATGCAGAGGCTGGTATGATTTTTCGTACCGCCCGCGGGCCGGGGCGGGGGAGGACGGCATGACGGTGCGGGTGAGCATCATCGGCGCGTCGGGGTATGGCGGGGGAGAGCTGGCCCGCCTGCTGGTGGGACACCCCCGGGTGCGGCTGGTGCATCTGGCGGCGGACACCCGGGCCGGAGAGCCCCTGGCCGCGCTCCATCCTCACCTGCGGGGATTCAGCGACGCCGTCGCCGAGCCGGCGGACGCGGCCCGCATCGCCGCCGACTCGGACGTGGTGTTTCTGGCCCTCCCGCCCGGGCACGCCATGGCCCTGGCCCCGGCTCTGGTCGAGCACGCCCGGGTCATCGACCTGGGCGCCGACTTCCGGTTCCGGGACCCGCAGGTCTACGAGCAGACCTACCGCACGCCCCACCGGTGCCCACACCTGCTGGAGCAGGCGGCCTACGGCCTGACCGAGTACCACCGGGCGGAGGTCCGCCGCGCCCGCATCGTCGGCAACCCGGGCTGCTATCCCACGGCGGCCCTGCTGGCGGTGATCCCGCTGCTGCAGGCGGGGGTGGTGGCGTCCCAGGGCATCGTGATCGACGCCAAGTCCGGCGTCTCGGGAGCGGGCCGGGGCGCGTCGCTGGAGACCCACTTCAGCGAGGTCAACGAGAACGTCCGCCCCTACCAGGTGGTGGGGCACCGGCACACCCCTGAGATCGAGCAGGAGCTGGCCGCCTGCACCGGGCGCGCCGTCGCGGTGGCGTTCACGCCGCACCTGATTCCCATGACCCGGGGAATCCTGGTGACGGCCTACCTGCCGCTGGCCGCGGACCTGACCACCGAGGAGGCCACCGCCCTGCTGCGGGAGGCCTACGCCGCGGAACCCTTCGTCCGGGTGCTGGAGGACGGCCTGCCCCAGACCAAGGCCACCACCGGCAGCAACTTCTGCGACGTGGCGGTGCGCGTGGACCGGCGGGCCCGGGTGGCCGTGGCCCTGGCGGCGCTGGACAACCTGGTGAAGGGAGCCAGCGGTCAGGCCGTGCAGAACATGAACGCCATGCTGGGCTGGCCCGAGACCCTCGGGCTGGAGGCGCCGGGGCTGTTTCCGTGAGCGGGGAGGTGCGCGCGACGATGGCGATCGGGACGTCGGCGGTCCGCCTGGTGGCCGGCGGGGTCACCTCCCCCCGCGGGTTTCGGGCCTCGGGCGTCCACTGCGGGATCAAGGCGTCCCGCAAGGACCTGGCTCTGGTGGTCTGCGAGCGGCCCGCCGTGGCGGCGGCGCTGTTCACCACCAACCGGGTGAAGGCGGCGCCGGTCCTGCTCAGCCAGGAGCGGGTCCGGTCCGGGCGGGCGCGGGCCATCGTGGTCACCAGCGGCAACGCCAACGCCTGCACGGGTCCCCGGGGGCTGGCCGACGCCCGGGAGATGGCGGCACTGGTGGCGGCCGAGCTGGGCGTCCCGGAAGAGGAGGTCCTGGTGGCCAGCACCGGGGTCATCGGGATCCCCCTGCCCATGGCGGCCGTCCGCCGGGGAATCCCCGCCGCGGTCCGGGCCCTGCGCCCCGACGGGGGCGACGACGCCGCCGAGGCGATCCTGACCACCGACGCCTTCGTGAAGACGGCGGCGGCCCAGGTGGAGGTGGGGGGGACCGTGGTGACGGTGGGCGGGATGGCCAAAGGGGCGGGCATGATCCACCCCCGCCTGGCCACCACCCTGGGGTTTTTCACCACCGACGCGGCGGTGACGGCGCCCGCGTTGCAGGCGGCCCTGCGGGCGGCCGCCGACCGCTCCTTCAACTGCATCTCGGTGGACGGCGACACCAGCACCAACGACTCGCTGTTCTGCCTGGCCAGCGGTCTGGCCGGCAACCCGCCCGTCGGGGACGCCGGCGACGGGCTGGCGGCGTTGGAGGCCGCCCTCACGGCGGTGGCCCGGGAACTGGCCCGGATGGTGGTCCGCGACGGCGAGGGCGCCGGCCGGGTGGGGGCGCTGACGGTGCGGGGGGCCCGCTCGGGGGAGGACGCCCGCCGGGTGGCGGACGCGGTGATGACCTCGCCCCTGGTCAAGACCGCCCTGGCCGGCCCGGAGCCCAACTGGGGGCGGATCGTGGCGGCGGTGGGCCGGTCGGGAGCGGAGGTGGACCCCGACCGCGTCGACGTGTGGATCGCCGGTCACCTGGTGGCCCGCGGGGGAGCGGCGGCCGGGGCGGACCTGGCGGCCGTGGCGGCGGACATGCGAGCGCCCGAGGTGGAGATCGTGGTGGATCTGCACCTGGGAGACGGCGAGTGGTCGGGGTGGTTTGCCGACCTCACCGAGGCCTACGTGAAGACCAACGCCGGATACATGAGCTGATGGCGCGCCGGGACGAGCTCCCTCCGGCCGCGGACGCGCACAGCGCGACGGCGCGTGATCCGGGCGAGGCGCTGGCCCAGGCCCTGCGCTACGTGCAGGCGTGGGCCAGCCGCACCGTCGTGGTCAAGTACGGCGGCAGCGTCATGACCGCCGGAGGGCCCCCCGACACCCTCGCCGAGGACCTGGTCCTCCTGCAGGGCGCGGGGGTGCGTCCGGTCCTGGTCCACGGGGGCGGGCCGGAGATCACCCGGATGCTGGAGCGCCTGGGCAAGCCCACCCGGTTCGTCAACGGGCTGCGGGTCACCGACGCCGAGACCATGGACGTGGTGGAGATGGTGCTGGCCGGCCGCGCCAACAAGGCCCTGGTGGCCCGCATCGCCGCCTCCGGGGGGCGGGCAGTGGGGCTGTGCGGCAAGGACGGCGGGCTGTTCGCGGCCCGGCCCCTGGCCAGCCCCGTGGATCTGGGCCTGGTGGGCGAGGTGGATGCGGTGGACCCCACGGTGGTGCGGCTGCTGGCCGAGCACGGTTTCATCCCGGTGGTGGCGTCGGTGGGGTGGGGCCGGGACGGCCGCACGTACAACCTCAACGCCGATCACGCGGCGGCGGCCCTGGCGGGGGCCCTGGGCGCCGGCAAGTTCATCGTCCTCACCGACGTCCCCGGCATCCTCGCCGGAGACCCGCCCGGGCAGGTGCTGTCCACGGTGAGCGCCGCGCAGGCCCGCCGGCTGGTGGCCGAAGGCGTCATCTCCCGGGGGATGATCCCCAAGGTGGAGGCCTGCCTGGCCGCCCTGGCGGCGGGGGTGCCCTCGGCCCACATCATCGACGGTCGCCGCCCCCACGGGCTGCTGGTGGAGCTGTTCACCGAGCAGGGGATCGGCACCATGATCACCCCCTGAGGCGGCCATGGACACCCGCACCGTCGCCGAGATGACCGACCGCTACCTGATGCGCACCTACCGGCGCGCGCCGGTCGCGTTCGTCTCCGGCCAGGGGGCGCGTCTGGTGGGCGTGGACGGGCGCACCTACCTGGATTTCGTGGCCGGCATCGCCGTCGCCGCCCTGGGCCACAACCACCCGGCCCTCACCCGGGCCATCCGCGAGCAGGCCGGCCGCCTGCTGCACGTCAGCAACCTCTACCACATCCCCGAGCAGGCGGAGCTGGCCCGCTGGCTGGTGGAGCACTCGATGGCCGAGCGGGTCTTCTTCTGTAACAGCGGCGCCGAGGCCGCCGAGGCGGCCATCAAGATCGCCCGCAAGGTCGGGCGTGCGGGCGGCGCGGGGCGGTACGAGATCATCGTGGCCGAGGGAGCCTTCCACGGCCGCACCCTGGGCGCCCTGGCCGCCACGCCCCAGGCCCGCTACCGGGAGGGGTTCGAGCCCCTGCCGCCGGGGTTCGTCGTGGTGCCCTTCAACGACCCCCGGGCGCTGCGGGCGGCCGTGGGGCCGGCCACCTGCGCGGTGATGCTGGAGCCGGTGCAGGGCGAGGGCGGCGTGCGCCCGGCGTCGGCGGAGTACCTGCAGGAGGCGCGCCGGCTGTGCGACGCCCACGGCCTGCTGCTGATCTTCGACGAGGTCCAGACCGGCATGGGCCGCACCGGGCGCCTGTTTGCCTACCAGCACTACGGGGTGATCCCCGACGTGCTGACCCTGGCCAAGGGGCTGGGGGGCGGCGTGCCCATCGGCGCGGTCCTGGCCCGGGGGCGGGCGGCCGACGCGCTGGCCCCGGGCGACCACGGCTCGACCTTCGGAGGCAACCCCCTGGCGTGCGCGGCCGCCCTGGCCGTGGCCCGGACCCTGGAGGAGGAGGACCTGGTGGGGCGGGCCGCCCGGGTCGGAGCGTACCTGATGGACCGGCTGCGCGACCTGGCCCGCCGGCATCCCGTCATCACCGAGGTGCGGGGGCTGGGACTGCTGGTCGCGGTGGAGCTGGCCGCCGAGGCGGCGCCGGTGGTGGACGCCTGCCGGGAGCGGGGCCTGCTGGTCAACGCGGTGCGGCCCACCGCCCTGCGCCTGGCGCCTCCGTTGATCGTCGGCGAGACGGACGTGGATCAGGCCATCGAGATCCTGGACGCGGCCCTGGCGGCGGTGCGGCCGGCCGGTCCGCAAGACTGAGGAGGCGGCGCCATGAGCTCTCCCCGGACGGTGGTGGTGGCGTATTCGGGCGGGCTGGACACCTCGGTCATCATCCCGTGGCTGAAGGAGACCTACGGCTGCCGGGTGATCGCCGTGGTGGCCGACGTGGGGCAGCCCGAGGACCTGGACGCGGTCCGCCGCAAGGCCCTGGCCAGCGGGGCGGACGGCGTCCACGTGGTGGACGTCAAGCGGCAGTTTGCCACCGAGTTCATCTTCCCCGCCCTGCGGGCCAACGCCGTCTACGAGGGGCGGTACCTGCTGGGCACGGCCCTGGCGCGGCCGCTGATCGCCCGGGTGCAGGTGGAGGTGGCCCTGGCCGAAGGCGCCGACGCCGTGGCCCACGGGTGCACCGGCAAGGGCAACGACCAGGTGCGCTTCGAGCTGGCCTACCAGGCCCTGGCGCCGCAGTTGCGGGTGATCGCGCCCTGGCGGGAGTGGTCCCTGCGGTCGCGGGAGGACGAACTGTCCTACGCCCGGTCCCGGGGCATTCCCACCCCCGCCACCCCCGCGGCGCCGTACAGCGTGGACCAGAACCTCTGGCACCGCAGCGCGGAAGCGGGCGTCCTGGAAGACCCCGGGCGCGAGCCTCCCCCGGACGCGTACGCCCTGACCGTGGCACCCGAGCAGGCTCCCGACGACCCAGCGTACGTGGAGATCGGCTTCGACCGGGGGATTCCCGTGTCCCTGGACGGGTCGCCCTGCGACCCCGTGACCCTGATCCAGACCCTCACCCGCCTAGGGGGCGCCCACGGGGTCGGGCGGGTGGACATGGTGGAAAACCGCCTGGTGGGCATGAAGGTGCGCGGGCTGTACGAGTGCCCGGCGGGGGCGATCCTGACCCTGGCGCACCAGGACCTGGAGTCCATCACCCTGGACAGGGACACCCAGCACTTCGCGGCGCTGCTGGCCCCCCGGTACGCCGAGCTGGTGTACTACGGCCAGTGGTTTTCTCCTCTGCGGGAGGCGCTGGACGGGTTCTTCGAGGTGGCCCAGCGCACGGTGACCGGCACGGTGCGGGTCAAGCTGTACAAGGGCGCGTGCACGGTGGTGGGGCGCACCTCGCCCCTCTCCCTGTACCGCCAGGACCTGGCCACCTTTGGCGAGGACGCCGTCTACGACCACAAGGACGCCGCCGGCTTCATCCGCCTGTGGGGCCTGCCGACCCGGGTGTTCGCCGAGGTCAACCCCGCCCGGGTCCGCCGCGGCCTGCGGGAGACGGTGGGGTGAAGAAGGGAAAAGGGAAAAGGCAAAAGGGAACTGATCCCCAGTCCAACGTTTCAACGGTCCAACGGCCCAACGGTTCAACGCGAGAAAGGGAAGAGGGAAGAAGGAAGAGGGAAGAGGGAAGAGATCTCAGTCCAACGTCCCAACGGTCCAACGTTCCAACGCGAAAAAGGGAAAAGGGAAAAGGGAAGAGGGGAAAGACCTTCGGTCCAACGTTTCAACGGTCCAACGTTCCAACGTGAAAAAGGGAAGAGGGAAGAAGGAAGAGTGGAGTGACAGACGGTCAGTCGGCGTACCGCATGTGGGGTGGGGGGTTCAGCGAGGGGCTGGACCCGGTCCTGCTGGAGTACACGGCGTCGCTGGGGGTGGACCGGCGCCTGCTGTCCTGGGACGTGGTGGCCAGCATCGCCCACGCCCGGATGCTGGGGGCCGCGGGAATCATCCCGGCCTCGGACGCCGCCGCCCTGGTGGAGGGCCTGCGGGCCGTCCTGGCCGACGTCCGGGCGGGTCGCCTGTCCCCCGAGGGCCCCTACGAAGACGTCCACACCTTTGTGGAAGCCGTCCTGTTCCGGCGGCTGGGGCCGGTGGCCGGCCGCCTGCACACCGCGCGCAGCCGCAACGACCAGGTGGCCACCGCCTTTCGGCTGTACGTCAAGGAGCAGATCGTGCGGCTGGTGGACCTGATCGCCGGCCTGATGGAGGCCATCGCCGATCGGGCCGGCTCCACCGTGGACGTCCTGATGCCGGGCTTCACCCACCTGCAGCACGCCCAGCCGGTGCGGCTGGCGCACCACCTGCTGGCCTACCTGTGGATGCTGGACCGGGACGCCGACCGTCTGATGGACTGCTACCGGCGCGCCGACGTCCTGCCCCTGGGGTCCGGGGCGCTGGCCGGGGTGTCCTTCCCCGTGGACCGCGCTCTGGTGGCGGACCTGCTGGGGTTCGCCCGGATCAGCCCCAACAGCGTGGACGCCACCGGAGACCGGGACTTCGCGGTGGAGGTGGTGGCCGCCGCCGCGCTGCTGATGGTGCACCTGTCCCGGTGGGCCGACGAGCTGGTCCTGTGGTGCACCGAGGAGTTCGGCTTCGTGGCGCTGGCCGACCGGGTGGCGACCGGGAGCAGCCTGATGCCCCAGAAGAAGAACCCCGACGTGGCGGAACTGGTCCGGGGACGGGCGGGGCGGGCCATCGGCGCCGTGGCGGCCCTGCTGGCGGTGCTGAAGGCGCTGCCGGCCGGATACCACCGGGACCTGCAGGAGGACAAGGCCCTCGTGATCGAAGCGCTGGACCTGGCCGCGGCGTCGGTGCAGGCGCTGGCGACGTTCCTGCAGGGCGTGGAGTTCGTCCCGTCGCGGATGGAGGCGGCCCTCGGGCAGGGCTTCCTCACCGCCACCGAGGTGGCCGACTACCTGGCCCGCCGGGGGATGCCGTTCCGGGAGGCGCACCAGGTGGCCGGCCGCCTGGTCCAGGAGGCGGCGCGGCGGGGCTGCCCGCTGTGGGACCTCCCCCTGGACGTCTACCGGGCTTACAGTTCCCTGTTTGACCGGGACGTCCTGGACGCCGTCAGGCCGGAGGCCGCCGTGGAGGCCAGGCGCGTTCCCGGGGGCACGGCGCGGGCGTCCGTCCGCTCCCAGCTGGACGAGGCCCGGCAGCGTCTGGAGGAGGTGCGCCAGTGGGTCGCCGGGGCACGCCAGACGCTCCAGCGCGCGGCCGCCCTCGGCGCGCCGGCGTGACCGCTGCTGGCGGCGGGAGGGCAGGCGCGTCGGCCGAGCGCGCCCGCAGGATCCGCCAGATCGTCCGGACCCAGGAAATCCGGACCCAGACAGACCTGGTGGAGGCCCTGAGGCGGCTGGGGATCCGCGTGACCCAGGCCACCGTCAGCCGGGACATCAAGCGCCTGGGCCTGGTGAAGGTGGCCTCCCCCGACGGACGCTACCGGTACGCTCTGCCGGCGGAGGCTCCTCCTCCGCCCGGCAGCCTGGACCGCCTGCGGGGCGTGTGCGCCGAGTTCGCCACCTCCGTGGAGCGGGCGATGGACCTGATCCTGGTCAAGACCGTCCCGGGCGGGGCTCCGCCGGTGGCGCAGGCGATCGACGACATGCGCTGGCCTGAGGTGGCGGGGACGGTCGCCGGGGAGGACACCATCCTGGTGGTGCCCCGCTCCCGGGCGGCGGTGGCGGAGGTCCTGCGGCGCCTGCGGGTGCTGGTGCCCTCCTAGGTCCCCGGCCGGCAGGGGGCCGGCGGTGGCCGGGGTATAATGGAACACGCAGCCATCCTCCGGGCCCCCGGAGAACGGCAGCCTCTATGCCCACCATCCCGACCGCCCGAGGGCTGCGCAGCGTTTGGCGCAAGGCGCGGGCGCCGTCCCGGAAGCTGGCCATCGGCGCGGCCACCTTCGTCGCTCTGGCCCTGGCCACGGGGCTGCAATACCTGACGCCCCGGCTGGAACTGCGGGTCGGGCAGGTGAGCCCCCGGGACGTGGAAGCCCCCCGCAGCGTGGAGTTTGTGGACCGGGTGCGCACCGAGGCCCTCCGCCGGGAGGCGGCGGCGGCGATCCGCCCGGTCATGCGCCTCTCCTCCGAGGCGGCCGACAGGGCCCGGGAGACTGTCGCCCGCACCTTTGCCGCCATCGAGCGGGCCCGCGGCGTGGCGGGGTTGAGCTATGCCGAGCGGGCCGCGCTGCTGCGCCAGCAGGCACCGGTCGCCCTGGACGACCCCGCGGTGCTGGCGGCCCTCACCCTGGACGCTCCGGCTCTGACGGTGGCCCGCACCACCGCCGAGCAGGTGGTGAGCCGGGTGATGGAGGAGGGGATCCGGCCCGAAGACCTCCCCCGGGCTGTGGCCCAGGCGCGGGCCATGATCCGGGCGGTGCCCATCTCCGGGCGCACCATGACCCTGGCCAGCGCCGTGGCCCTGGCGGCCCTGCAGCCCAACCTGGCCGTGGACCTGGCCGCCACCCAGGCCCTGCGCCGCCGGGCCATGGAGGAGGTGGCTCCCGTAACCACCCGCCTGCTGCGGGGGGAGGTGGTGGTGCGCCGGGGAGAGGTGGTGACCGAGGCCCACATGCAGAAACTGGCGGCCCTGGGGCTGGTGCGGGCGCCGCTGTCCTGGCACCGGCCGGCGGGCGTGGCCCTGGTGGTGCTGCTGCTGCTGGTGGTCAGCGGGGCCTACCTCCGCCAGTTCCAGCCCGACATCTGGACCCAGGACCGGCTGCTGCTGGTGTGGAGCTTGGCCGTGGTCCTCACGGTGGCCATGGCCCGCCTGCTGGTGAACCGGGTCAACCCCTACCTGGTCCCCACCGGCGCGGGCGTCATGCTCATCGCGGTCCTCCTGCGCCCCCGGCTGGCCCTGTACACCGCGGCGGTGGTCGCCCTGCTGGTGGCCACCGTGGCGGGAGGAGACGTGCGGCTAGGCGTGGTGACCTTCGTGGGATCCACCGCGGGGGTCTACGCCATCAAGCGCATCAGCCACCGCACCGACCTGGTGGTGGCCGGGGTGTGGGTGGGGGTGGCCGGCGCCCTGGCCGCGGCCGCCCTGACCCTGATAGACCAGCTGCCCTGGTATCCCGACATGGTCACCGACATGGCCCACGCCCTGGGCAACGGGGTGCTCGTGGGGATCATCGCCATCGGCACGCTCCCCTACCTGGAGCACCTGTTCGGGCTGGTGACGCCCATCAAGCTCCTGGAGCTGAGCAACCCCAGCCACCCCCTGCTGCGCCGGCTGCAGGTGGAGGCCCCCGGCACCTACCACCACAGCCTGATCGTCGCCAACCTGGCGGAGGCGGCGGCCGAGGCGGTGGGCGCCGACAGCCTGCTGGTCCGGGTGGGAGCCTACTACCACGACGTGGGCAAGATCCGGCGCCCGGCGTTCTTCGTGGAGAACCAGGCGGGCCTGGACAACCCCCACGACCGGATGACGCCCAGCCTGTCGGCGCTTACGGTGCTCTCCCACGTGCGGGACGGGTTGGAGTACGCCCGGGAGTACCGGCTGCCGTCCCAGGTGGCCGACTTCATCGCCCAGCACCACGGCACGAACCTGATGACCTACTTCTACCACCAGGCGGTGCAGAGGGGGGACGCGGTCTCCGAGGAGGTGTTCCGCTACGACGGCCCCAAGCCCCAGACCCGGGAGACCGCCATCGTGATGCTGGCCGACGCGGTGGAGGGCGCCACCCGGGCCCTGACCCGCCCCACCCCCGACCGCATCGAACAGACGGTCCGGCGGATCATCCGGGAGAAGCTGGACGACGGCCAGCTGGACCAGTGCGACCTGACCTTCCGAGACCTGGACGTGATCGCCCGGGTGTTCGTCCGGCTGCTGGCCACCATGTTCCACCCCCGGGTGGAGTACCCGGAGCTGGAACGGGACCTCCGGGCGGGCCCCCGGGACCGGGCGGCGCCGGTCCGGTAGGATGGGGGCCGACCGCCGTCCTCGGCCGGTCCGCGGCGCAGGCCGGCCGCCCCGACGCCCCGCGCGGGTGCAGGTGGTCTCGCAGGTACCCGTACCCCCCGCCTGGAGGCGGGTGGTCCGGCGGGTGGTCCGGTACGTGCTGGACCGCCACCGGCGTCCGGGGCCGGTGGGCGTGGCCCTGGTGGGCGACCGGGAGATCCGCCGCCTCCACCGCCGATACCTGAAAGACGACCGCGCCACCGACGTGCTGGCATTTCCGTGGCATCCGGGAACGCGGGTCCGTCCGTCCGTCCCGTGGCTGGGCGAGGTGGTCATCTCCGTGGACCGGGCGCGCGTCCAGGCGCGGCGGGCGGGTCACCCTCCGGCGGCGGAGCTGGCCCTGCTGGCGGCTCACGGGGTGCTGCACCTGCTGGGCTACGACGACCGGCGGCGGTCCGACGCGCAGCGGATGGCCCGCCGGCAGCGCCAGCTGCTCCGGGAACTCGGCATCGAGGTGCGGGGGTGAGGGAGCCGTCCTCCCGGCGCACCCTGCGCCAGGCGTTCGGCCACGCCCGGGACGGGCTGCGCCACGCCGTCGCCACCCAGCGCACGTTTCGGGTGCAGCTGGTCCTGGCCGCTGCGGTGGCCGGGCTGGTGGTCTGGCTGCGGCTGCCGTCCCTGCAGGCCGCGGTGGTGATCCTGGCGGTGGCGGCGGTGCTGGCGGCGGAACTGCTCAACACCGCCGTCGAGGTGGTAGTGGACCTGCTGGTGCAGCGCAACCGGCACGACCTGGCTCGGGTGGCCAAGGACGTGGCCGCCGCCGCCGTGGTGGTGGCGGCCGCGGCGGCCGCCGTAGCGGGGGTGCTGGTGCTGGGACCGCCCCTGGGCGAGAGGGCGGGGCTGTCCGCCGACGCGGCCGAGCGCTGGGCCCGGCTCCTGGCCGCCGCCGTGGTCGCCGGCGCGGCGGGAGCGGGCCTGATCGCCCGGCGGCCCGGACCGCCCCGGCCCTAGACCCCGCCTACAGGGGGACGGCCGCGCTGCGTGGAAACAAGCGGGCGGG
>JBBIUY010000005.1:0-23629 GCA_037440005.1 Armatimonadota bacterium
TTTCCTTGGGGGAGGCTCCCAAGTGCAAACACTACATCCAAACAGGACACCCTAGTCCTCCCGCCCTCCGGGCGGTCCTGCCATGATCGGCGGCGTCCTGCGGCGCGTCCTGATCGGTCCGCCCCTTCCGACCTCCCAGCTCATCCACGAGCGGATCTCCAAGGTCAAAGGGCTGGCGGTCTTCTCGTCCGACGCCCTGTCCAGCACCGCCTACGCCACCGAGGAGATCCTCATCGTCCTCGGTGCGGCCGGCGCGGGCGCCCTGGCCCTGAGCGTTCCCATCGCCGTGGCCATCGCCGGAGTCCTGGCAGTGGTGGCGTTCTCCTACTACCAGACCATCCACGCCTACCCGTCCGGGGGCGGTGCGTACATCGTCGCCCACGACAACCTGGGGCTGTGGCCGGGTCTGGTGGCGGCGGCGGCGCTGCTGATCGACTACGTGCTGACCGTCTCGGTGAGCATCTCCTCGGGCGTGGCGGCGGTCACCTCCGCCGTCCCGGCCCTGTACGGCCAGCGGGTGCCGCTGGCCCTGCTGGCCATCGCCCTGGTGGCGATCATCAACCTGCGGGGCGTGCGGGAGTCGGCGACGGTGTTCGCCGTGCCCACCTACCTGTTCATCGGGATCGTGGGCGGGCTCGTGGTGGCGGGGCTGGCGCGGTCGGCCGGCCAGCCCCCGGCGCCGGCGCCCCAGGTCGCCGCGGCCGGCGTCCCCCTGTCCGCGTGGCTGATCCTGCGGGCGTTTGCGTCCGGCTCGGCGGCGCTGACCGGGGTGGAGGCCATCAGCAACGGAATTCCGGCCTTTCACCCGCCCGAGTCCCGCAACGCCGGGATCACCCTGCTGTGGATGGCCGGCATCCTGGGGTTTTTGTTTCTGGGCATCACCGCCCTGGCCCACCGGCTGGGGATCGCCCCGCAGCCTCAGGAGACCGTGCTGTCCCAGATCGCCCGCGCCGTCTTCGGCACCGGGGGGCTATACTACCTCACCCAGGCGGCCACCGCCCTGATCCTGATCCTGGCCGCCAACACCAGCTTCGCCGACTTCCCGCGGCTGTCGGCCATCCTGGCCCGGGACGGCTTTTTGCCGCGCCAGCTGGCCAACCTGGGCGACCGGCTGGTGTTCGCCAACGGCATCGTGCTGCTGGCGATGATCAGCGGCCTGCTGGTGGCGGCGTTCCACGCCAGCACCCACGCCCTGATCCCCCTGTACGCGGTGGGGGTGTTTTTGGCGTTCACCCTGTCCCAGGCCGGCATGGTCCGGCGGTGGTGGACCCGGCGGGAGCCGGGGTGGCTGCTGCACATGGCCATCAACGGCCTGGGGGCGGCGGTCACCGCCGTGGTCCTGCTGGTGGTGGTGGTCACCAAGTTCGTCCACGGCGCCTGGATCGTGGCCCTGCTCATCCCGGGGTGCGTGGGCGTCATGCGGGCCATCCACCGCCACTACGACGAAGTACGCCGGCAGCTCACCCTGGAGGGGGCGCGTCCGCCCGAGCCGATCCGGCGCCACAAGGTGGTGGTGCCGGTGGCGGGCATCCACCGGGGCGTCCTGCCCGCGTTGCGGTACGCCCGCTCCCTCAGCGACGACGTGACGGCGGTCCTGGTGGACATCGACCCCCAGCGCACCCGGGAGACGGTGGAGACGTGGCCGCGGTGGGGCCTGGGAGTCCCCCTGCGGGTCCTGCCGTCCCCCTACCGGTCGCTCACGGGTCCCCTGCTGACCTACCTGGACACCCTGGAGTGGGAGGTGGGGTTCGACCAGCAGCTGACGATCGTGCTGCCGGAGTTCGTCCCCGAGAAGTGGTGGCACTTCCTCCTGCACGGGCAGAACGCGCTGCAGCTGAAGCTCGCCCTGTACTTCCGCCGCCGGACCGGACACCGGGTTCCGGTGGTCACCAACGTGCCCTACTACCTGGGCGCGGCCGCCGTCCGCGCGGCCCCGCGGCCGGTCCGGGCGGGCTCCCTGCCGGTGTGGGCGGCGGGCGGCATGCTGGCGGTGGTCGGCGCTGCCCTGGCCCTGGCCGTGGCCCACTCCTGGCCGATGGTCTTCCAGGAGCTCTTGGGCCTGGCCGCCGTCATGCTGACAGCCGCCCTCGCCTTCCTGCTCATCGCCCGCTCGCTGTAGCCGCTGGAGGATGAGCCAGGGGTTCGAATCCCGGAGAGCGGGAGAGGGAGAAAGCGTACGCGCAGCGATCTGGTGGCCCCAAGGGGATTCGAACCGCCTGTCTCGTCGCTCGCCGTCGGGCGGCTCGCTCCTCGGAGGGGCTGGCCCCTCCGAACCACCCCTGACCACCTGGGGGAGCTGACGCTCCCCCGCACCCCCCTCGAGCCAGGGGTTCGAATCCCGCAGAGCGGGAGAGGGAGAAAGCGCTCGCGCAGCGATCTGGTGGCCCCAAGGGGATTCGAACCCCTGTCTCGGCCTTGAGAGGGCCGCGTCCTGGGCCGGGCTAGACGATGGGGCCGACCGGCCCCATTATAGCGAAACGGCGCTCCCGCGGCAGCGCGGAACCGGGCGGAGGTTTTCGCTACAATGGAAGCGTGGTCACCCGCGAAGACGCCCTGCACAGGCTCGTGTACGCCGCCGGCCGCGTCGACGCCCGCCTGGTGGTGGACTCCGGATCGGTGCGCTACGTGAGCGAGCCGTTTCCCGGCGTGGAGTTCGGACTGAGGCTGGGCGGAGCCGGCGCGCTGCTGTTCATGCCCGAAACCGACCTCGCAGCCGAGGACTGGCAGGACAGGCTGGTCAGGCGCCTTGAGGCGGCCCGGAGCTATCTGGAGAAGTTCCCCTCATCGCGCGCCGCGCGCCCGTCCGGCAGATTCTGAAGCGACGCCAGGATGCCGAGCTATCTGTCCAGGGCTATCGCCTACATCCGGGACAGCGGCGACGAAGTGGAGCGGGCCCGGCTCGCCGGCCTGCTCGGCTGGCCGACGCCGGAGCCGCGGGTGGCGCGGGCCCTGCTGGGCCGCCAGAACGACGACGGCGGGTTCCCTTACGGCCTGCTTCCCGGACGTCCGTCCTCGCTGGCGGCCACCTTCCTGGCCCTGCGGTGGATGGACGACCTGCGCCTGCTGGCTTCCCCGGCCGCCGAGCGGGCGGCGGCCTACCTGCTGATGGTGCAGCGCCCCGGAGGCGCGTGGGAGGAGAGCCCGGCGGTGCTGCCCTTTCAGCCCCGGCCCCTGCACCGGCCGGGCGATCCCCTGGCGCGGGTGTACAGCACGGCGCAGGGGGCGGTGTGGACGATCCGGCTGGTGGGGGTCCGCCACGACGCCGTCCTGCGCGCGGCCCGCTACCTGCGCACCGCGGTCCCGCCCGGCGTGGACGCCCCGATGGGAGTCCTGGCGGCGGCCGTGCTGATGGCGGTGGACGGGGCGGCGCCGCCCGCCCTGGAGGCGGTGGCCCGGTCCGCGGACGAGGTGTGGTCTCCCGCCCGCCAGGCCGACGTCCTGTCCGCTCTGCACCTGGCGCGCGTGCCCGCCTCCGACGGGCTGGTGGCCGACGGAATCCGGCGGCTGCTGGCCTGGCAGCGCGCTGATGGGGGGTGGGCGAGCGAGGAGGGTCCCGACCACGACGTGGATGCGTCCCTGCACGCCCTGGGCGTGCTGCTGCGCTACGGAGCCCCGACCCTCCGGTCCGGGTGACGGCGGCGGTTTGCCCGGGTTCCGTCCCGGCCGTATAATCGGAAGGCTACGCGGTCCGCGCCGGCGGCCCCGGAGGCATCCGCCGGGCGGGCGGTCTGTGCGGCCGGCGGGTGTCCCGGATGAGTCCCAGGCTGTGGTCCTATCTGCGACGGCACGCGCGCTCCTACGTCACCGGCTTTCTGGTAGGGAGCCTGGCGTCGGTCCTGCTGATGCTGGACCCCCTGCTGTTGCGCCTGGGCGTGGACGCCATCGCCGCCGGGGCCGGCGGCAAGGTCCTGGCGCGGTATGCGGCCGCCCTGGTGGGGCTGCACCTGGTGGTGTGGGTCCTGCGCTACCTGTGGCGGATGCAGATCCTGGGCGCGTCCCGGCGCATCGAGGCCGAGATCCGCAACGACTTCTTCGCCCACCTGCAACGCCTGCACCCCGGGTTCTTCCAGCACACCCGCACCGGGGACCTGATGACCCGGGCGGTCAGCGACCTCTCGGCGGTCCAGCGGTTCGTCGGCCCGGGGCTGATGCACGTCTCCAACACGGTGGTCCTGGCGGCCGTCGCGGTGGGCTTCATGCTGTCCATCGACGTGCGCCTGACGGTGTATTTGATGGTCATCCTGCCCCTGGTGAGCCTGACCTTCGCCGTCCTGGGCCCCCTGATCCACCGGCGGTACGAGGCCGCCCAGGAGCAGTTCAGCCGGCTGTCGGCCCGGGCCCAGGAGAACTTCTCGGGGATCCGGGTGGTGAAGGCCTTCGCCCAGGAACCCTACGAGATCCAGGCCTTCGCCGACCTCAACCGTGAGTACATCCGCCGCAACCTGGCGGTGATCAAGACCGAGGGGGTCCTGTGGCCGCTGATGAGCTTCCTGCTGGGCCTGGCGGCGGTGGTGCTGCTGTGGCAGGGCGGGCAGGCGGTGGTGGCGGGCCGCATCACCCTCGGCCAGTTCGTGCAGTTCGTCGGCTACCTGGCGCAGCTGTCCTGGCCGATGGTGGCCCTGGGGTGGGTGGTGAACCTGATGCAGCGCGGCAGCGCCTCCATGGCCCGCCTGGAGGAGATCCTGCGCCAGCGGCCGCGGATCGCCGACCCTCCCGACGCCCGCCCCCTGCCCGCCGCCCGAGGGGAGATCGAGTTCCGCCGGGTGACCGTCGTCTTTGACGGCGTCCCGGCCCTGCAGGACGTCTCCCTGCGCGTCCCGGCCGGGACTACCCTGGCCGTGGTGGGCCCCACCGGGTCCGGCAAGAGTACCCTGGTGGCCCTGATCCCCCGCCTGCTGGACCCCACCGAGGGCGAAGTCCTGGTGGACGGCGTGGACGTGCGCCGGTACCGGCTGGGCGACTTGCGCCGGCAGATCGGCATGGTGACCCAGGATCCCTTCCTGTTCTCGGAGTCCCTGCGGGAGAACATCGCCTACGGCCTGGACGGCCCCGACGAGGCCGCGGTCCTCCGGGCGGCCCGGATCGCCCGCCTGGACGCCGACGTGGCCGACTTCCCCCACGGCTACGACACGATGGTCGGCGAGCGGGGCGTCACCCTCTCGGGCGGGCAGAAGCAGCGGGCGGCCGTCGCCCGGGCGGTGGCCCGCGACCCCCGGATCCTCATCCTGGACGACGCCTTCAGCAGCGTGGACACCCACACCGAGGAGGAGATCCTGTCGGCGCTGCGGGAGGTGATGGCCTCCCGTACGTCCGTCCTGATCTCCCACCGCATCTCCACCGTCCGGCACGCCGACCAGATCGTGGTGCTGGACGGCGGGCGGGTCGTGGAGCGGGGGACCCACGACCAGCTGCTGGCCCGCGACGGTCTGTACGCCGCCCTGTACCGCAAGCAGCTGCTGGAGCAGGAACTGGAGGAAGCCGAGGTGGACCCGGCGTGAGCGTCCTGCCGCCTGAGGACGACATCCTGGGCCGGGCCTACGACGCCCGCCTGATGCGCCGGCTGCTCCGCTACGTCCGGCCCTACCGGGCGGCCGTGGCCGGGTCGGTGGTCCTGCTCCTGCTGGCCGCCGCCGCCGACCTGGCGGGCCCCTACTTCGTGAAGGTGGCCATCGACCGGCACATCCGGGTCGGCGACTTCGCCGGGGTGGCGCGGGTGGCGGCCCTGTACCTGGCCACCCTGGCCCTGGGGGCGGGGGTGCGGTACGCGCAGAACTACATCACCCAGGTCCTGGGCCAGCGGGTGATGTACGACCTGCGCATGGACCTGTTCGCCCACATGCAGCAACTGGCGGTGGCGTTTTACGCCCGGCACCCGGTGGGGCGCCTGATGACCCGCATCACCAACGACGTGGACACCCTGTACGAGATGGTCACCTCCGGGGTGGTCACCGTCTTCGGCGACGTCTTCCTGCTGGCGGGCGTGGTGGCGGCCCTGGTGTGGCTGGACTGGCGGCTGGCCCTGCTGGCCCTGTCGGTGGTGCCCGCCCTGGTCGCCGTCACCGGCTGGTTCCAGGCCCGCTCCCGGGAGTCCTACCGCGCCATCCGGGTGCGGATCGCGCGCATCAACGCCTACCTCAACGAGAACATCACGGGCATGGCGGTGGTGCAGCTGTTCAATCGGGAGCGGCGCAACTTCCTCCGGTTCGACCAGCTCAACCGCGACCACCTGGCCGCCCACCTGCAGGCCCACCGGACGTTCGCCCTGTTCTTCCCGTCGGTGGGCTTTCTGGGGGCGGTGGCCACCGGGCTGCTGCTGTGGTATGGGGGCGGGCAGGTGGTCCAGCAGGCGGTGACCCTGGGGGTGCTGGTGGCCGCCATGCAGTACACCGAGCGGTTCTTCCGCCCCATCCAGGATCTGGCGGAGAAGTACAACATCCTGCAGGCGGCCATGGCCAGCTCCGAGAGGATCTTCCGGGTGCTGGACGAGCCGGTCACGGTGCAGGACCCTCCGGACCCGGTGCCGCTGTCGCGGGTGCGGGGCGAGGTCGAATTCCGCAACGTCTGGTTCGCCTACCCGGCCACCGGGAGCCCCGACTCCGCCGGATCGTCTCCCCGGGCGGCGCCGGCCCGGCCCGCCGACGGGGAGCCGCCGCTGCCGCCCGGGACCGACGGGTGGGTCCTGCGGGGGGTCTCGTTCCGGATCCGCCCCGGGGAGAGCGTGGCGGTGGTGGGGCACACGGGCGCCGGCAAGACCTCCATCATCAACCTGCTGCTGCGCTTTTACGACCCCCAGCACGGCCAGGTGCTGGTGGACGGGGTGGACGTCCGCCGGTACGCCCAGCGGGACCTGCGCCGGCACGTGGGGCTGGTGCTGCAGGACGTGTTCTTGTTCTCCGGTACCATCGCCTCCAACATCCGCCTGGGCACCCCGGAGATCGACGACGAGCGGGTGCGCCGGGCGGCGGAGTTCGTGAACGCCCACCGGTTCATCGAGCGGCTGCCCTTCGGCTACGCCACCCCGGTGGTGGAGCGGGGGGCGACGCTGTCGGCGGGTCAGCGCCAGCTCATCGCCTTCGCCCGCGCCCTCTGCCACAACCCGGACATCCTGCTGGTCCTGGACGAGGCCACCAGCAGCGTGGACACCGAGACGGAGCTGATGATCCAGGAGGCCCTGCGCCGGATCCGGGCCGGACGGACGTCCATCATCATCGCCCACCGGCTGTCCACCATCCAGGACGTGGACCGGATCCTGGTCCTGCACAAGGGGCGGATCGTGGAGGAGGGGACGCACCGGGAGCTGCTGGCCCGGGGCGGCATCTACACCAAGCTCTACCAGCTGCAGTACCGGGACCAGGAGGTCCTGGGGGCCGCCGGGGACTCCCCCGCCGGCCGGCGGGGCGCCGGGGGGTAGGACGCCATGGACGCCCAGCAGGCGGTGGCGGCGGTGCGGGCGGTGCTGATCCAGGCCCTGGACGACCGGCGGGGGCTGGTCGTCTACTCCCGCCTGGACGCCCTGGAGATGGACCAGCGGGCCCGGGCGGTGGAGCGGGAGGCGCTGGAGAAGGTCCGCCGGCTGCTGGAGGGGGCGCCCGCCGACCGCCTGCTGGAGCAGGTGCGGGTGCGCCTGGGGCGGATGGACGAGGCGCTGGCCGCCCTGGCGGCGCGCACCGGGATCGACGAGCGGTCCCGGGCCCTGGAGCGGGACGACATCGTCTGGAGAGCTTTCGAAGACATCGCCTGGCTGCTGGGGCTGGTCTAGCCGAAACCGGGGGACGGGCTGGAGGACTAGCGGCGCTTCTTGCCGCCTCCCCGCTTGGCCTCGGTGTTGCGCTTGAGGTCCAGCAGGCGTTCCTCGCTCTCCTTGAGGAACGCCTTCAGCTTCTCCTCGAAGGACGTCTTGGCCCGGGCGCGGGCCGCGCGCTCCTCGGGAGACAGGGCCTGCTTGACCGACAGGTCCAGCTTGCCCCGCTCGTTCACGCCGAGGATCTTGACCTTGACCTTCTGCTGTTCTTTGAGGTAATCGCGAACGTCTTTGACGTAGGTGTCGGCGATCTCCCGGATGTGGACCAGGCCGCTGCGGCCGTCCGGGAGCTCGACGAACGCCCCGTAGTTGGTGATCTTGACGACGGTGCCCTCGACGATGCTTCCGACGTCCACGCTCATGCGCCGCCCGCTGGGCCTCCTCTGTGGGGAAGATGCGGCCGCATTATACGGCCGCCTCTTTGGGAGTGTCAATCAGCCTCCGGCCCGACCGCCGCCTCCAGACGGGCGACCTCCCCGCCCGTTCCCCCCTGCCGGCTCCTAGCGCGCCAGGGCGTCCTGCAGGGCCCGCCACAGGCGCCGGACCCAGCCGTCCCGGGACGGAGGAGGCGGCGGGGTGGCGGGGGGTGGGGCGGGGGCGGGGACGATGAGCAGGGCCACCTCCTCGGGCCGGACCAGCCCCAGCTGCTCCCGGGCCAGTTTCTCGATGTGGCCCGGGGTGTGCAGCAGCCGGATCTCCTCGCGCAGGACCGCGTTCTGCCTGGCCAGGTCGTCCCGCAGCCGCTGCAGGCGGGCGGCCTCCCGCTCCAGCCGGTAGACCTGCAGGGTCGCAGAGCCGAAGACCGCCGCCGCCGCCACCCCGCCCGCCGCCGCGGCCACCGCTGCCAGCCGGCGGCCGCGGCGGTGGCGGCCGCGAAGCGCCGCCGAACCCAGGCTCACGTCCGATGCGCTCCTTTCCGTGCGCCGATGAAGGCCCCGGCCCCCCGTTCCGGCGGCGACCCTGTCGGGATCGGCCCGCCGGGCGGGAGGTCCGGCGCCTCCGCCTGCTGCTCCGGGAGTTGCATGGTAAGTGCGGGCGATCCTCAGCGTCGCCCTGCGCGTACTTTTCTCTGCCGCCTGGGAATCTCTTGCAGCCCAGACTGGATTGACTTCTCCCTGGATTGGCCCCACCAGGGGCCGCTTCCGCGACCGCGGGATACCACTCTCCCCGGACCACTCGGATGCCGGCGGCGTCGGCCGGCCGCGGCCGGGTCATGGTCTTTGACGATCATGACGAATCCGTGGACAGGCGCCTAGGCGGGGGACGTTCCGGCCCGGCGGCGGGCGAACGCCTGCGGTCCGGCAAAGCGGGCGCGCCCGCCCAGGTCTTCTTCGATCCGCAGCAGCTGGTTGTACTTGGCCACCCGCTCGCCCCGGGAGGGCGCGCCGGTCTTGATCTGGCCGGCGTGGGTCGCCACCGCCAGGTCGGCGATGGTGGTGTCCTCGGTCTCCCCCGAGCGGTGGGAGATGATGGCGGCGTAACCCGCCTGCCGGGCAAGCGCGATGGTCTGCAGGGTTTCGGTGAGGGTGCCGATCTGGTTGACCTTCACCAGGACGGCCGTGGCCGCCCCCAGGGAGATCCCCCGGCGCAGCCTCTCCGGGTGGGTGACGAAGAGGTCGTCGCCCACCAGCTGCACCCGGCCGCCCAGCCGGGCGGTGAGGGCTTGCCACTCCTCCCACGCGTCTTCGGCCAGCCCGTCCTCCAGCGAGACGATGGGGTAGGCGTCGCACAGGCGGTCGTAGTACGCGATCAGCTCCTCGGCCGTGCGCCGGACCCCCTCGCCGGGGAACGCGTAGACCCCGTCGGTGCGCAGTGCGCTGGCCGCCACGTCCAGGGCGAGGAGCACGTGGTCTCCCGGACGGTAGCCGGCCTGCTCGATGGCGGCCACCAACACGTCCAGGGCCTCCTCGGTGGTCCGCAGGGCGGGGGCGAAGCCTCCCTCGTCGCCCACCGCCGTGCTCAGCCCCCGCTGGCGCAGCAGCCGGCCCAGGGCGTGGAAGGTCTCCACGCCCATGCGCAGGGCCTCGGAGAAGGTGGGGGCGCCGGCGGGCACGATCATGAACTCCTGCACGTCCAGGGGGTTGTCGGCGTGGACGCCGCCGTTGATGACGTTCATCAGCGGCACCGGCAGCGTGCGCGCCTCCTCGCCGCCCAGGTGCCGGTACAGGGGCAGCCCCCGGGACGCCGCCGCCGCCCGGGCGACCGCCAGCGAGACGCCCAGGATTGCGTTGGCGCCCAGGTGCGACTTGTTGGGCGTGCCGTCCAGTTCCACCAGCAGGCGGTCCAGCCCGGCCTGGTCGTCGGCGTCGCGCCCGACGATCCGGGGGGCGATCAGGTCGTTGACCGACGCCACCGCCCGGCGCACGCCCCGCCCGCCGTAGCGGGAGCGGTCGCCGTCCCGCAGTTCCAGGGCCTCGTGGGTCCCGGTGGACGCCCCCGAGGGCACGGCGGCCCGTCCGGCGGCGCCGTCGCTGAGGCGCACGTCCACCTCCACGGTGGGGTGGCCCCGGGAGTCCAGGATTTCGCGCGCGCGCACGGAGGCGATGGCGGCCATGGCGGGTTACCGGATCGGGGTCCGGGGACCGGAGAGCTCAGTCGGGGGCTCGGGGGCGGAGCCGCCGTCGGGGCGGCCCGGCCGCAGGTCTCCTTCCCGCAGCCGGGCGAGGATCTCCACCTCGGCCGGGCCCGGGCGGTCGGGGTCGGGGACGGTCCGGACCCGGGCCACCACCCGCCGGTCTCCCTGGGCGATGGTGATGATGTCCCCCGCCCGCACCGGCGAGGACGGCCTGGCCGGCGCGCCGTTGAGCCGGACCCGGCCCGCGGCGCACAGGTCGTGGGCCAGAGCGCGCCGGCGGACTAGCCGGCTGGCCTGCAGGAACTTGTCGAGCCGCACCGCCTGCCCTCCGGCTACTGGGTGGGGCGGTCGGCCCGGGTGATCCGGGCCTGGGCGCGCACCGTCTGCAGCCACTGCTGGAACGCCGCCTCCTGCTTGGCGGCCAGCAGCCTCTGGCGGACCTGCTCCCGCACCTCGTCCAGCGTGGCGGCCACCGCCGGACGCCGCTGGAGGACCTGGATCAGGTGGTACCCGTACTGGGTGCGCACGATCCCCGAGACCTGGCCGGGCTGCAGGGAGAACGCCACCTGCTCGAACTCCGGCACCAGCTGGCCCCGGCTCACCCACCCCAGGTCCCCGCCCCGCTCCCGGCTGTCGGCGTCCCGCGAGTACTCGCGCGCCAGGTTCTCGAACAGCTCGCCCCGGCGCAGGCGGCCCAGCACCAGCTCGGCCATCCGCGGGTCGTCCAGCAGGATGTGCCGCACCCGCACCTGCTCGGGCCGGTCGAACTCGCTGCGGTGCTCCCGGAAGTAGCGGGCCACCTCCTCGTCGCTGACGGTGACCGGGGTCACCCGGGTCGCCAGGGTGCGCACCGCCAGGGAGCTGCGCAGGCGGGCCCGCAGGTCGGCCAGGGTCAGCCGGCGCTGGGCCAGCGCGGCCTGGAAGTCAGCCTCGGTGGGAAAGGTGCGCCGGATCTCCGCCACCTGGGCGTCCACGTCGGCCTCCGACGGCAGCGCGTTGTGCAGGCGGGCCTGCTGGAGGATCAGCCGCTGGTCGATGAGCTGGTCTAAGACGATCCGGGCGATCTCCTGGCGCTGCCGGCGCCCCTCGGGGGTGGCGGCGTCGATCCCGTACTGGCGGGCGATGGCGTCCACCTCGCCGTCCAGTTCCCGCTGGTAGATCACCTCGCCGTTCACCGTGGCGGCCACCGCCGTCCCCCGGCGCATCCCGGAGGTGACGACGGTGACCAGCCCCGCGCCCAGCAGCAGACCGACCCCGACGAGCAGGGCGACACGCGCGCGTCCGGTCATCTCCGACTCCTTTGGGCGACCCGCCGGCCGCCGCCTCATACTATTTGCCGGCTGAGGGGGCCGCCGTCCCGGCGGGTTCCCGGCGGCGGGTGAGCCCGCGCAGGGCGTCCAGGACCTGACGCACCGCCTCCCGGTCGGCGGCCGACCCCGTGCCCGCCGCCTGCAGGCGCAGCACGGAGCCGGCGACGCTGAGGCGGCCCCGGAACCGGCCGACCAGCCGGGCCTCCTCCTCCGCCGACAGGGCCCACCCGGCCGCGGGGCGGATCACGATGCGGTCGTGGTCCCGGGTGATGGCCGCCACCCCGGCGTCCCGGGCCAGTTCCCGCAGCCGCAGCAGGTCCAGCAGGGCGGCCGCGGGGGGTGGCGGCGGCCCGTAACGGTCGGTGATTTCCTCGGCGACGGCCTCGGCCTCCTCCAGGGAGCGGGCGGCGGCCATCTTCCGGTACATGGCCATGCGCTGGCCCTCGTCGGGGATGTACTCGGGCGGCAGGTACGCGTCCACGCCCAGGTCCACCGCGGGCGCGGGCGCCTCCTCCACCGCCTGCCCCCGCAGCTCCCGCACCGCCTCGTCCAGCAGCCGCGTGTACAGCTCAAACCCCACCGCCGCCAGGTGGCCGTGCTGCTCGGGCCCCAGCAGGTTGCCGGCGCCGCGGATCTCCAGGTCCCGCAGGGCCAGCTTGAAGCCCGAGCCCAGGGCCACGAACTCCCGCATCGCCTCCAGCCTCTGGCGGGCCTCGTCGGTCAGCGGCGCCCCCCGGGGGTACAGCAGGTAGCAGTAGGCCTGGCGGTTGGACCGGCCCACCCGCCCCCGCAGCTGGTACAGCTGGGACAGGCCCATCAGGTGGGCGTCCTCGATCAGGATGGTGTTGACCCGGGGGATGTCCAGGCCGATCTCCACGATGGTGGTGCACACCAGGACGTCGTAGCGGCCGCCGAGAAAGTCCAGCATCACCTGCTCCAGCCGGTCCTCGGGCATCTGGCCGTGGGCCACCGCCACCTTCGCCTCGGGCACCAGGGCCCGGATGCGGCGCGCCGCCCGCTCGATGGTCTCCACCCGGTTGTGGACCACGTAGACCTGGCCGCCCCGGTCCAGTTCCCGCAGGATGGCCGCGCGCACCAGCGCGTCGTCCTGGGGGCAGACCTCGGTGTGGATGGGCAGGCGGGCCTCGGGGGGCGTCTCCATCACCGACATGTCCCGCAGCCCCACCAGGGACATGTGGAGGGTGCGGGGGATGGGCGTGGCGGTGAGGGTGAGCACGTCCACGGTGGCCCGCAGCTTCTTCAGGTGCTCCTTGTGCCGGACGCCGAAGCGCTGCTCCTCGTCGATGATCACCAGCCCCAGGTTGCGGAAGCGCACGTCCGGCTGCAGCAGGCGGTGGGTGCCGATGACGATGTCCACCGTGCCCGCCGCCAGCCCCTCTAAGAGCTTGCGCTGCTCGGCGCGGCTGCGGAACCGGCTGAGGACCTCCACCGTGACCGGGTACGGGGCGAGCCGCTTGAGGAAGACGGTGTAGTGCTGCTGGGCCAGGATGGTGGTGGGGACCAGCACCGCCACCTGCCGGCCGTCCATGACGGCCTTGAAGGCGGCCCGCAGGGCCACCTCGGTCTTGCCGTAGCCCACGTCCCCGGCGATCAGCCGGTCCATGGGGCGCGGGGACTCCATGTCCCGCTTGACGTCCTGGATGGCCAGCCACTGGTCGGGGGTCTCCTCGAACTCGAAGGTCGCCTCCAGCTCCTGCTGCCAGGGGGTGTCGGGCCCGAAGGCGTGGCCCTGGACGGTCTCCCGCAGCGCGTACAGCTGCAGCAGCTCCCGGGCCAGCTCGCGGGTGGCCTCGCGCACGCGCTTTTTCTCCCGCTCCCACTCGGCCCCGCCCAGGCGGTGGATGCGGGGCTGCTGGCCCTCGACGCCGATGTAGCGCTGCACCAGGTCAATCTGGTCGGTGGGCACGTACAGCCGGTCGCCCTGGGCGTACTCCAGCTCCAGGTAGTCGCGCTCGGCGCCGCCCATGAGCAGCCGCACCATCCCCCGGTAGATGCCGATGCCGTGGTGCACGTGCACCACCAGGTCCCCGGGAGAGAGGTCCGTCCACGAGTACAGGCGGACGCCCTCCCGGAAGCGCATCCGGCGCCGGCGGCGCCGCCAGCCGACGATCTCGCTGTCAGTGACCACCACCAGGCCCACCGGCGGCAGCTGGAAGCCCCCCGACAGCGGACCGTCGGCCACCGCCACCTGCCCGGGCGCGGGGACGACCTCGGGCCCCGCCGGCGCGGCTGCCACGCTGTGGTCGGAGAGGATCTCGCGGATGCGCTGGTTCTGGGTGGTGACCACCAGGACCCGCCGGCCCTCCGCCTGCCACTCCTGCAGGCGCCGGCTCAGCAGCCGCATCTGGCCGGCGAACGCCTCCACCCCCGCGCAGGGCAGCGCGACCTCCAGGCCGCCGTGAGAGGCGTGCAGGGTGGACAGGCTCAGGCGGGCGAGAGCGCGCCCTCCGGCCGCGAGCGCGTCCCAGTCCGCCAGAGACGCCTCAGGGGCGTGCTCGCGCAGGGTGCGGCACTGGCGGCGCAGCTCGTCGGGCTCGTCGTAGACCAGCAGGGAGCCCGCTGGCAGGTGGTCCAGCAGCGTGGCCGTCCCGGCCCGCTCGGCGGCCGGAGTCACCACCACCCGGGCCAGCGGCCCGGTGCTGCGCTGGGTGGAGGGGTCGAACGCCCGCAGGGACTCGATGTCGTCCCCCAGCCACTCGGCCCGCACCGGCCGGTCCAGGTGCGGGGGGAAGAAGTCCACGATGCCGCCCCGGACGGCGAACTGCCCCTTGGCCTCGACCAGGTCCGCCCGTGTGTATCCAGAGGCCTGCAGGAACTCCACCAGGGCGTCCCGGTCGGCCCGCTGGCCCGCCGCCAGGACCCGCACCGCGGCGCGCAGGTCCTCCGCGGACAGCACCGGCCGCAGCAGGGCGGCCACCGGCGCCAGGACCCACAGAGGCGATCCGTCGGCCAGCCCCAGCAGGACCGCCAGCCGCTCGCCGGCCACCTGCGGGGGCGGGGGATCGTCGGGCCGCAGCAGGTCCGTCTGGGGGAAGACGACCGCGCGGCCCTCCAGGTCGGACCGGAAGGTCAGCAGGTCGTCGTGCAGCCGCTCGGCGGCGTCCTGGGAGGGGCAGACGACCAGGACCGCGCCGCCGTCGGGCAGGCCCAGGTCCTCGGTCAGGGCGGCGAGGAGGTAGGCCTTCTCCGCCCGGGCGGGCCCCACCACCTGCGGGTGGAGGCCGTCCCGCAGGGCCTGCAGGATGCGGGCATACTCGGGCAGGCCGCGCAGGAGGGGCAGCAGGCCCCGCAGCGTCCCCGCGGCGCTGGAACCGGGCTGGGAGAGGTCGCGCGTGACAGCCACAATGACTAATTGTACCCAACGGAGAGGGTTCGGGGGTAGAACGCGGGCCGCCCGGGTGCCGGCCACGGCCGCGTCATTATCTCAATGCGGCCGGGGCTCGGCGGAACGCCTACCGTCCGCGCCGTTCCGCGTCCCCGCCGCCGCCACGCCCACTAGCGCCGCCAGCCCCAGCGATGCAAACGCCCACCCCCAGCCGCCGTCTGTGACGTCCAGGATCACCCCCATCAGGGCGGGGGAGACGGCGGTGGCCACAAAGCCCGCCGCCGACTGCACCGCCAGGGTGGCGCCCAAACTGCGAGGGGCGGCCGCCTCGGCGACGGCGGTGGACAGGGTGCTGGACTCGGCGGTGACCAGCAATCCGTAGAGCAGGGCCAGTGCCAGGACGACGCCAGCGCCCAGAGCGGGGGTCCAGCCGATGGTGGCCGAGCACAGGGCCGAGGCGCTCAAAAACAGGACGATGGTGCGGCGGCGGCCCAGGCGGTCAGACAGCCACCCGCCCAGGGCGTTGCTGGCGGCGCCGGCGAGCAGGACCACCGACGCGAACGCGGCTCCGCGGGAGGCCGCGGCCTCCAGGGGCTGCCCGCGCCCGGCCCATAGGGTCGTCAGAAACGCCGGCAGCCAGGCCCGCATGCCGAACAGTTCCCAGTTGTGGGCCGCGTAGGCGGCGATCAGGCGCAGGGCGCGCACGTTTCCCCACACTCCCCCGGCGGCGGTGCGCAGGGACGCCGGGGAGCGGGGCGGGTCACGCACGATCCGGTAGGCCACCGCCGCCGCCAGCAGCGGCCCGGCGGCGGCGACCGCAAACGCCGCCCTCCACCCGGCCCGCAGGAGGCTGCCGGTGAGCAGCAGCGACAGGCTGGCGCCCAGGGAGAAGCAGGCGATGTAGACGCCCATGGCCGCCCCCCGCCGGCGGGCGGGAAACGCCTCCACCACCAGGCGCATGCCGGGTACATACGTGCCCGCCAGACCCATCCCGGCCAGGACCCGCAGGCCTAGGGCGGAGGCGAAGCCGTCGGCTCCGGACGCGAACAGCGCCGACGCGACGCCGTTCCACAGGGCGCCGGCCAGGTAGATCGCCCGCACGCCCACCACGTCGGTGAGGGTGGACGTGGCCAGGACCGCGGCGGCGTAGCCCAGCTGCTGGCCGGCGAAGATCGCCCCCGCCTGGGACGCCGTCATCTGCCACTGCTGGCGCAGGACCGGTAGCGCCGCCGAGTAGGTCCCGAAGGTGAGCATCGTCAGGACCTCGGCGGCGCTGAGGGCGGCCAGCCACCGCCAGGGCGCTGCCTCGCCCGGTGCGGGGCGGGGATGGGTTGTCTCTGGTGGTGTCACGTCTCCACTTTAACTGCGTTGAAGGTTGGAGGTTGAAGGTTGAAGGTGGACTGCCCCCTCCCCTCTCCCCCTCTAACTGCGTTGGAGGTTGAAGGTTGGAGGTTGGATCCCCCTCACCCTCGCCCTCTCCCCCTGCCGGGGGAGAGGGTCCTTACCCCAGCCGTCTCCCCCTCTAACTGCGTTGAAGGTTGGAGGTTGAAGGTTGACCCCCCTCACCCTCACCCTCTCCCCCTGCCGGGGGAGAGGGATCTCAATGGGCTGGCTGACGTGGCGCGGTCGCGCGGTCGGGCGGTCGCGCAGTCGCGCGGTCGGGTGGTCGCGCGGTCGCGCTTCCGCGCTTGCGTCTACTTGAGCACCGCCAGTTCCACGGGCTCCACCTTGCGGTAGACGTCGCGGGGGTGGCGGAGCGTGCCGTCCACGGTCAGCAGCCGCTCGATGGGGATGTCGAACAGCCTCTCGTTTTCCTGCAGGTACGGGAGGATGGTGGCCCAGTCGGCGTCGGTCAGCTCGGCGTAGCGCCCCCCGTTGAGCTGCTCCTCGTCCAGGCGGCGGTGCGGGTCGCGGACGTAGATGGCGCCGCCGCTGGCCAGGGAAAACAGGTTGCCGCCGGGATAGGGCACCTCCAGGTCCACGATGGTCCCGTCGGGCTCGACGCGGATGCCGTTGAGGATGCAGAATCCCCCGCCGTGCAGGGGGTCTCCGGCCATGAACGACTCGGCCAGGTAGTCCAGGGCGGTGCCGTTGATGACCACCCGCGGCCGCCCCACCGCGTTGATCAGCGGGCGGCCGGCCGCATTGCCCAGGATGTAGACCTCCCCGCCCTTGGCGCCGTACAGCAGGGTCTGGCCCACGCTGCCGTGGATGACCAGGCGGCCGGCCTTGAGGATCTGGCCCACCTGGTCCTGGGCGTCGCCGTGCACGCAGATCTCCATGCCGTCCAGCCCCGAGCCCAGGTAGTCGCCGGAGCTGCCGTAGACGTCCACCCGCACGCCGTCGGTGCGGGGGCCGAACCCCACCCCGATGAACCGCTGGCCCCGGACGTTGAACACCACAAGCCGCCGCCAGCCCGCCTCGTAGGCGGCCACCAGAGCCCGGGCCAGGCTGTCGGGGCCCTCGGAGGGGAAGCCCTCGGCGTCCACCACCAGGGTGTGGCCCGGCTCCGGTGGGGAAGCCAGCGCCGGCCGGCCCTCCCAGGTCAGCCGGTGCCAGGGGCCGTCGGCGGGGAAGAGGGGCACCTCCCGCAGGACGCCGTACAGGGCCCCGTGCAGCAGCGCCAGCACCGAGCTGCGCTTCTTGCGCCCGGTGGGCAACCGCCGGTCCACCAACCACGTCAGGACCGCCACCGCCGCCTCCCGCGCCTGCTGGTCGCGCCGGGCGCGGTGGCGCAGGGCCCGCAGCCAGCCCACCAGCGTCTCGTAGTCCCACTCCGCGAGCCCGCGGCGGGCCTGCGCGCGCAGGGCGTCTTCGGAACCGAGGTCGGGGGAGGGCGCGCCGGAGGCGCCGCTGACCGGGCGGGCGGCCAGGGCCGGCGAGCGCAGGCGGATCAGGGGCACGTAGGGCTCCTGCCCGGGCGGGACCGAGACCCGCTCGCCGAACTTGTTGGTGCAGGTCAGGGCGCCGTCGGGGGTGACCGTGAATACGAACGCGCCCCCGTCGGTGTACGACCCGCCCCGGGCGTTCCAGTACAGGTCGGCCACCGGCCCCACCCGGGGGTCTTCGTGGTGGAGGCTGGCCAGGGCGGCGTCGATGGCCTGCTTCTCACTGGCGATCACCCCCACGTTCACCCCGGCGCCCTCCTGCAGGGCGAACACCTGCGGCCGCAGCATGGAAGTGTCGGTGATGCCGATCAGCTGCCAGGCGGCGCGGCCGGACGCGGCCGGGTCGGCGAGGGTGCGGGCGATGATGAAGAACCACGGCCCGTCGGGGGAGCCGTGCATGTGGACGGCCTGCAGGGCGCGGTAGGTCCGCCGGCGCTCGGGGGGCAGCATCAGGAAGTCCCGCTCGGTGGTGGGGGCCAGGGCCTCGATCACGTGCTCCAGAGGGTAGCCGTAGGTGCGGGCCCACAGGTCGAACAGCAGCACCGCCACCTCGGTGTCGGTGAGGAACAGCGGGTACAGGCCGCGCTGGGCCAGGTACTCGCTGACGGCGTGGTAGTTGGCGAAGTCGCCGTTGTGGACCAAGGCCACGTCCAGGGCCGCGAAGGGATGGGCGCCACCGGGGTGCCACACCCGCCCCTTGGTGGGGTAGCGCTGGTGGCCGATCCACACCCGGGCCTGCAGGTCCTCCAGGCGGTAGTAGCGCAGGGCCTGCTCGGCGTAGCCGACGATCTTGAACACCAGCAGGTCCCGTCCGTAGGACAGGACGAACGCCCGGCGGCGGTCCCCGGCGTACAGGGTCCGGTTGAGGCGGAAGGCCCACTGGGCGACGAACTCGTCCTCGGCCGCCCGCGGGTCCACCTCCTCCAGGCCGTGCTGCGCGACGAACGCGGCCAGGACGTCCTCTCGGACCCGGGCGAAGTACCGCCACACGTCCGGGGGACGCACCTCCAGGCCCTCCACCTCCCGGTGGTCGTCCAGGGTGGGCACGCGGCCGCCGGCGCGGACGTCCAGGGCGGGCTCGACGAACTGCCGGACCACGTCGTCGTAGGCCGCCGGGTCCAGCAGCGCCACCTGGATCAGGTAGTCCTCGCGCAGGGTCCGCTCGCCCACGCCCATCTGCTCGGGCACCAGCCCCGCGGCGGCCAGCCCCCCGCCTTTGCCGTTGCCGCGGTTGTGCATCTGCCGGCAGGGCGCCAGGATGTGGTGGCCCCGCACCGGGACCGTGCAGGCCAGCCCCACCACCCCGCATCCGCCCTCGGCCTCGGCCTTGCCCCGCGCGCCGGACGGGGGGGCGGGGAGGGAGGCGCGGGAGGCGATCAGCTTCCGGGCGGCCCGGGGGCTCACGACGGCACCCCCTCCGCCGGCCGGTCCAGGTACACCAGCAGGTCGGTCCGGCCCCGCAGCTCGCGGACCGAGCGCAGCCCCAGGCTGCGCAGCAGGTCCGCCAGCTGACGCGCCCACGCCCGGTACAGGTTGACGATGCGGCCCGCGGCCCAGGCCGGGTCGATCAGCCGGGACAGGTCCGGGTCGGTGGTGGTGATGCCGAACGGGCAGCCGCGCCCTTTTTCGCAGTCGGCCAGCCGCGTGCACCCGATCGCCACCAGGTCGGCCATGCCGATCACCGCGCCGTCGGCGCCCAGGGCGATGCACTTGGCGATGTCGTAGGCGGTGCGGATGCCGCCGCTGGCCACCAGCACGATCTCGTCGCGGATGCCCTCCTGCTCCAGGAAGCGGTGCACCTTGGGGATGGCGTACTCGATGGGCATGGCGATGTTCTTCTTGGCGATCTCCGGCGCCGCCCCGGTCCCGCCGTAGCCGCCGTCCAGGTGGACGATGTGGGCGCCGGCGTAGTAGATGCCCACCGCCACCATGTCCACGTCGGTGGGGGTGCTGACCTTCACCGCCACCACCGCCCCGGGGTTGACGGTGCGGATCCAGTCCACGTGCTTTTTGTGGTCCTCCACCGAGTAGACGCTGTGGAAGGGGAAGGGGGAAAACAGCGACGTCCACGCCACCGCCTCCCGCATCAGCGCCACCGCCTCGGTGGTCTTCCCGCCCAGCAGGTGGCCGCCCAGGCCCGGCTTGGCGCCCTGGGCGTACTTGAACTCCACGAACCGCGCCCGCTGGATGGTCTCCTCCCTCACCCCGAACAGCCCCGTGGCCACCTGGGTGATGACGTGGTCGGCGTAGGGGACCAGCTCCTCGGGGTAGCCCCCCTCCCCGGTGCTGGTGAAGGTGCCCACCTCGCGCGCGGCCATGGCCCGCGCCAGCATGGTCTGCAGGCTCACCGAGCCAAACGACATCCCGCCCCCGTACCAGGGCACGGGGATGGTGATCTGCGGGCCGTCGCCGCGGCGGTTCAGCGGCAGGGACAGGTCCACCTCGGCGTCGGGGGGCAGGGCAGCCGGGTGGGGGCCGTCCAGCTCGCTGACGAAGCGCAGGACGTCGAACCCCCCGCCCGAGCGTCCCACCTGGTACTCCCCCTGGCGGGGCGGCTGCCCGGTGGCCGCCTGGACCCAGGTGGCCTGCAGCAGGTCCGCCGTCCACCGCAGGTCGCCCATGGTGGGGACCTCGGCCGGCGGCGGCTCGGGCGGCGCGGGCCGCACGTGCACGAACAACGACCTGAACGCCCGCTCCTCCTCCGGGTAGAAGATCGCCCTCCCGGCCTCGCCGCGCAGCCGCCGGACCTCGCGCATGCCCATGGCGCCCAAGACCTCCAGCAGCTGGTCCCGCCAGGCGGCCATGAGGTTGACCAGGCGCCGCGCTCCCCACTCCGGGTCGAAGGCGCCGGCTTCCGCGGCGCAGGAGGTCCGGTCGGCCCACAGGGCGCACCCGAACGCCACCGGCAGGACGAAGTCCACCGCCACCAGGTCGGCGCCGCACACGATGGCCTTGGGCACGTGCTCGGCGGCGGCGATGCCGCCGCTGGCCAGGATCGTCACCTCGTCCCGGATGCCGCGGGCCACCAGGTGCCGGTGCACCTCCCGCAGGACGTCGGCGAGAAAGCCGCGCCGGCTGCGGCCGTACTCGTCGGCGGCCAGGTGCAGGACCTCGGCGCCCGCCCGCACCATCTCCTCCACCGCCTGCGGGTCGGCCCGGTCCAGGGGCAGGTACCACCCCACCACCACCTCGGGCCGCGCGGCCTTGACGCGCGCGGCGGCCTGCGGGTCGGCCTCCTCCAGTTCCACGTACCGCGCCCGCTGCCACAGGGACGCGTGGCGGTCCAGGTCGGCCGGGCGCAGGCGCGGGGCCACCGCCCCGGCCGCGTCGGCGAGGTCGTCGCCCCACTGGTCGGGGGTCAGCACGGCCAGGGTGCCCAGCCGGTGCGCCGCCAGGACGGCGGCCCGCACGGGCGAGCGGGTCGGCGCGGGGAACGGGTAGGGATTGAACACCACCGGCAGCGGCAGGGTCACCAGCGCCAGGTCCGGCTCTTCTCCGGGCACCAGGGAGGGGGGCTTGCGGCCCACGTCCACGGCGGTGGAGATGTACTCGCGGCCGTGGATGCCGTCCCGGGTGGGGCGGACGATCTCGGACATGTCCAGCCAGATGGCGTCGAACCCCGGGCCCGCGAACGGGCCGCCGTAGCCGGCCCCCGAGATGGGGATCCGGCCGGTGGCGGCCATGTACCAGGTCTGGGTGATGATCTCCGGCGTCCAGTAGGGGTCGCCCCGCCCGGGCGTGGGGAAGGGCGGGTGGCCGTACTTGACGTACTCGTCGTTCTCCGCCAGCAAAAAGCGCGCCGGAGGCGCGAACGGCAGCGGCGCCGGGGCGGTGGCGATGTGGTAGCGCGACCGCAGCGGCCGGCTCATGGAGCCCGGCGCGCCCCCGGACCGGCCGGGACCGCGGGCCGGTAGCGGTTGGTGATGGGCAGCCTCCGGTCTTTGCCGAAGGCCTTGGGGGTGATCTTCACCCCCGGCGGGGCCTGGCGGCGCTTGTACTCGTTGCGGTCCACCATCTCCACCACCTGGCGGACCACGTCCGCCGGAAAGCCCGCCGCCACGATCTCCTCGGGTGGTCTGTCCTCCTCCACGTACATCTTGAGGATGGGGTCCAGGACCTCGTACGCAGGCAGGGTGTCGGTGTCCTTCTGGCCCGGGCGCAGCTCGGCGGTGGGGGCCCGCTCCAGGACGCCCTCAGGGATGACCCGCCCCCGGCCGTTTCGCCAGCGGGCGAGCCGGTACACCAGCGTCTTGGGCACGTCCTTGATCACGGCAAACCCGCCCGCCATGTCCCCGTACAGGGTGGCGTAGCCCACGCTGAGCTCGCTCTTGTTGCCGGTGGTCAGGACCAGCCAGCCGAACTTGTTGGACAGGGCCATCAGCAGGGTGCCCCGGATGCGGGCCTGGAGGTTCTCCTCGGTGGCGTCGGCGGGCCGTCCGGCGAACACCGGGCGCAGGGTGTCCAGCAGGGCGGCGAAGGCGCCGTCGATGCCCAGCTCGATGAGCTCGGTGCCCAGGGCGGATGCCACCTCCCGGGCGTAGCGGCGGCTATCGGCGGAGCTGTACCGGGAGGGCATCCACACCGTGTGCACCCGCTGCGCCCCCAGGGCGTCGGCGGCGATGGTGGCCACCAGGGCCGAGTCCACCCCGCCCGACAGCCCCACCACCACGTCGGTGAACCCGTTCTTGCGCACGTAGTCCCGGGTGCCCAGGATCAGGGCGCGGTAGATCTCCTCGACGGGGTCCAGGGGCTCCGCCAGGCGCGGGGGGACGGGTCCGGAGCGGGCGGGGGCGATAGGAGGCAGCGGGTACAGCGGCCCGCCCTGCAGTCCGTCGTCGGGGAGGGGGACCGGGCGGGCGGCCCGCCGGCGGGCGAGGGCGTCGGTGTCGATGTCGCAGCAGATGAGGTCTTCCTCGAACTGCGGCCCCCGGGCCAGGACCGCGCCGGAGGGGTCGACGACCATGCTCATGCCGTCGAACACCAGCTCGTCCTGGCCGCCCACCAGGTTCGTGTAGCACATCACCACCCCGTAGTCCCGGGCGCGGGCGGCCAGCATCTCCTCCCGCTCCCGCCACTTGCCGGCGTGGTAAGGCGACCCGTTGATGTTGAGGATCACCAGGGCCCCCGCCGCCGCCTCCGCCTGGCAGGGGCCTCCGGGGCTCCAGACGTCCTCGCAGATGGTGACGCCCACCGGGACGCCGTCGACCCGGAAGACCGGCGCCTGCCCTCCGGGGTGGAAGTAGCGCTTCTCGTCAAAGACGCCGTAGTTGGGCAGCCGGTGCTTGCGGTAAACCGCCACCCGCTCGCCGTCGGCCAGGACCGCCGCCGCGTTGTACAGGCGGTCGGCCTGCTCGGCGAACCCCACCACGGCCACGATGCCCCGGGTGTGCCGGACGATCTCGTCCAGGCAGGCCATGTTGGCCCGGACGAAGTCGGGCTTGAGCAGCAGGTCCTCGGGAGGATAGCCGGGGACGGCCAGTTCCGGGAAGCAGACGACGTGGGCCCCCAGGTCCCTGGCGGCGTCGATGGCGTCGCGGATGCGGCGGGTGTTGCCCTCCAGGTCGCCCACCGTGGTGTTGATCTGGGCCATGCAGACGCGCAGCATCCGGCCGACGCCCCACCTGTGGATTATACTCCACAGGACCGGCCGGAGGCGGGAACAGGGCTCACGGCGGGGACGCGCGGCGGCCCGCCCCACGCCCCAACGTT
>JBBIUY010000005.1:23729-127685 GCA_037440005.1 Armatimonadota bacterium
CGGGAACAGGGCTCACGGCGGGGACGCGCGGCGGCCCGCCCCACGCCCCAACGTTTCAACGTTCCAACGCGCTGAGACCCGGAAAGATCCGCCCTGAAGCAGGAGGTGGGGGGTCAGAAGAAGACGCCGGCGGAGACCGGGTGCGGAGTTAGGCCGGGTTGCCGGTGCCCGCGCAGAGCCGGAGGCAGTGCGCGGAAAGCGGTACCTCACTCCCACCTCGCACACCCGCGTCCCGCCGGCGATTCGCTTTGTACCACGGGGCGCGCGGGGGGTCAATGCGGAACCTCCGTTCCGCCGCTGTGGACAGTGGGGATAAAGGGGACAACTGTTAGGGGGGAGAGATCAGAGATCAGGGATCCGGGATCAGAGATCCGAGATCAGGGATCAGGGATCGGGGATCAGGGATCGGAGGGGGGAGGGGCGTCGCCGGCGGGGGCGTGCTGGCGGAGGATCTCCTCGGCCACGGCGCGCATCGTTCGGCGGGTGGTGCGGGCCTGGCGCTGGATGTGGGCGAAGGCGTCCTCTTCGGTCCACCCCTGGCGCATCAGCACCCCCTTGGCGCGCTCGACGACCTTGCGGGTGGCCAGGGCGTCCTCTAAGGACCCCACCTCCGCCCGCAGGGCCTGGATCTCCCGGAACCGGGCCAGGGCCGTCTCGATGGCGGGCCGCAGGTCGCTTTCCCGCACGGGCTTGACCAGGTAGGCCAGCACGCCGGCCGCGGCCGCCCGGTCCACGAATTCCCGGTCGGCGTACGCGGTGAGGATGATCACCGGGACCGCGTGCCGGGCGCCCAGCTCCCGAGCGGCCTGCAGGCCGTCCACCCCCGGCATCTTGATGTCCAGCAGGACCAGGTCGGGGCGCAGCTTGCGCACCAGGTCCAGCGCCCGCGCCCCGTCGGCGGCCTCCCCCACCACCCGGTACCCCTGCTCTTCCAGCATGGTGCGCAGGCCCAGCCGGATGACGGCCTCGTCGTCGGCGATGAGGACCCGCAGCGGCTCACCCATAGGGCGTCTCCAGCCGGGGCAGGGTGATGACGGCCCGGGTGCCGGCGCCCCCCGCGTACTCCAGGGTCCCGCCCAGGTCCTCGGTCACCAGGGCGTGGACGATCTTCAGGCCCAGGTCGGCGCTGGCCCGCGGGTCGAAGTCGGGCGGCACCCCCCGTCCGTCGTCCTCCACCGCCACCCGCAGCCCCGGCCCCTCGCGGCCGATGTGGATGCGGATGCGCCCCTCCTCCCGCTGGGGGAAGGCGTGCTCGACCGCGTTCTGCAGCAGCTCGTTGACGGCCAGCCCCAGGGAGGTGGCCTGCTGGGAGGTCAGGTGCACGTCGTCGCCCTCCACCTCCACCGTCAGGCGCAGGCCCGGGCGGCTCATGGCCTGGAGCACGTTGGCGGCGATCCTCTCCAGCAGCTGGCGGAGGCTGATGGACCGGAACCCGCCCCCGCTGAGGATCTCGTGGACGGCGGCGATGCTGAGGATGCGGTTGATGGTCTCGGTGAGCACCTCCCGGCCCGAGACCTCCCGGCCGTCCCGCAGCTGCAGGCGCAGCAGCATGGCGATGGTCTGCAGGTTGTTCTTGACCCGGTGGTGCATCTCCCGGATCACCGCCGACCGCACCACCAGGGTGGCGTTCTCGATGGCCAGGGCGGTCTGGTTGGCCAGGGTGGTCAGCAACTTGACCTCGGCGTCGGTGAAGCGGTGGGGGTGGGACCGGTAGCAGTTGAACACCCCCACCACCCGGTCGCGCACCACCAGGGGGACCGACAGCAGCGCCCGCAGCCCCTCCTGGCGGGCCACGTCCTTGGCCACGAACCGGGGGTCGGCCAGCACGTCCTCCACGGCGATGGGCCGGCCCTCCCGGGCCACCAGGCCGGTGATGCCGTCGCCCACCCGCAGCCGGGGGCGGGACAGGTACGCCGGCCCGGCGGACTGCACGGCGGCGGTGACCAGCTCCCCGGTGGCCTCGTCCACCAGCATCAGGGCGCAGGTGGAGGCGTTGAGCATCCGGGCGGCCATCTCCACGATCAGGCGCAGCACGTCCTCCAGGTACAGGGGCGACGTGAGGGTCTGGCTGACTTCCGCCAGGGTGGACAGCTCCATGATCTGCCGCCGCATGTCGTCGTACAGGGCGGCCTTCTCGATGGCGCCGGCGGCCAGGTCGGCGATCAGGCCCAGCAGCTCCATCTGGTCGGGGGTGTAGTCCCAGACGGCGGTGGTCTGCACGTTGATGGCGCCCAGCACGCGGCCGGCGGTCACCAGCGGCACCGCCGCCAGGGAGCGGAAGGCGTACTCCCGGGTCTCGGGCAGGTAGACAAAGCGCGGGTCGCTGGCGGCGTCGCTGCTGGCCACCGGCTGTCCTTCCCGCACCGCCCACCCGGTGAGCCCCTCGCCCACCCGCAGCCGCGCCCGTCCCACCGCGTCGGGAGCCAAGCCCGTGGTGGCCTTCAGGACCAGGTACTCGCCGGCGGGGTCCAGCAGGTAGATGGAGCAGCTGTCCACCCCCATCACCTCGGCGGTGGTCCGGGTGATGAGGTGCAGGGTGCTGTCCAGGTCCAGGGCGGACCCGATGGCCCGGCTGATGGCGCGCAGCGCCGCGATCTCCGAAGGCGGGTGGCGCGCGGGGGCGCTCGGACCGTCCATGGGGCTTTGTGCCATGATACCACGGCCGGGCCGGCCCGCGGGGCCTCGGCCGTGCGTGGTCCTTCGGGTATCAGATCACGATCCCCAGGACGACGTCAAGCAGCCACACGGTGCGCGCGTCGAGGTCCACTGCCCAGAAAAATGTCACCGGGTCGCCTGTCTTCCCTGGTGGTCGAAACGCCACCCACCGAAGCGTCTCCTTCCCCTACTTGCTCCCAAAGCCAACGGGGTTCCGCTGGAGAGCGAACATCAATCCCTCGAAGGCGTGTACCACCCAGGGAGCCTGCTGCCGGACGCGGGAGTAACTCTTGACACACCGCGGGTCCTGCCGGACTCGCCACCGCTCAGCTGGCATCGGTGGCGGTTAACTTGGCCGCGTACTCGGCCAACTCATCCGCCAATTTCTTACCCCGTTCGGACAGCTCCGCATCCTCGGCCAGGAGTGCCAGACCGTACGGAATGACCTCCTTCTCCTCGGCGAGTTGCCATCCCCAGAACCTGTGGGAAAGCTCCGAGACTTCAGTGGCCGATCGTCCCCACAGCCCGCGGATGATGTGGTTCACGAGGACAATCTGGTCAGCCGTGAAATGCGACAGGTCCGGTTCCCTTAGTGCGAGCGGTCTCTTTTGCTCGTATCCGAAGCGTTTCTGGGACCGGATCTTCATCGCCCCTGATTGCTCCAGCGCGCTCAGGACCTGCAGCAGCCTGCGAGGCGCGGGTCCGTGGGGGAGGGCGTGGTACTCGGCGCCGGTGATCGGGGCGCCCAGCTTGCGGTATGCGAGAAAGTCGCACAGGAAGAGGATTTTATTGAGCTTCGTGCTTCCGAAGCTCTCGTCTCCCTCGCATGCACTTGCGACGTAGAGGATCAGCTCCGCCAGCTTTTGGTCGACTGTGGACATGGCAGATTTGGCCTTGCGCTTAACTTCCTCAGTTTCTCCATGCCCTGTCTCCATCTCGGTTACCCCCGCGGGCCGGAGCAGAAGCGCTCTCGCAGGCGCCGTCGTACCGCTTTCATGATAGCATGAGAAGTTCCTTCACCGGCGACAGGTTCCTGACGAAAGCTTTACCGCGGCGTGTAGATGACCCGGGCCCCCACGCCGATGCCGTGGCGGCGGAAGAACCCCTGGTTGACCTCCAGGGCGTAGCGGCAGGGGCGGGCGGGCTCGTACAGGGTGAACGGGCCCTCGGCGGGGTCGGGAGCCACCTGCATGTCCTGGATGTCCACCACCGTCCAGCCCTCGTCGATGAAGGCGATGGACAGCGGGATCAGGGTGTTCTTCATCCAGAACGCCCACCGGCCGGTGGACTCGAAGATGAAGAGCATCCCGCTGAACTCGTCCAGGTGGCGGCGGAACATCAGACCCCGGGCGCGGCTGTCGGGGGTGTCGGCCACCTCCACCTGCAGGGTCACCCGCGCCGCTCCCTGGACCAGGGTCACCGTCCCCCGCTTGAAGACCACGTCGGGCGCGGCCCCGGCCGGCGCGAGGGCGGCGGCCAGCAGGACGACGACAGCAGCCAGCAGGCGCATCGTCTTCATGGTCGGGCGTTTGGGTTTCGCCTTCACCGCCACCTGTATCCTGCAACGCCGGCGGGGCAAGGAGTGTTCCCCGGCGGCTGCGAACGGTTTTCTGACGTGGCCTCCCGCCCCGACTACGACGTGATCGTGGTCGGCTCCGGCCCGGCCGGAGCCCTGGCCGCATTGCGGGCGGCGGCGCGGGGAGTGCGCACGCTGCTGGTGGAAGAACACCCCGCCGTCGGCACTCCGGCCCACTGCTCGGGCAAGCTCCAGGTGCACGCCTTCCGGGAGTTCGCCCTGCCGGACGCCCTGATCCTCACCACCCTGCGGGCCGGCGCGTTCTACGGGCCCGGAGGCGCGGTGGCCCGGGTGGCCCGGGCGACCCCCGACTCCCACGTGGTGGACCGGGTGCAGCTGGACCGCTGGCTGGTGCACCGCGCCCAGGAGGCCGGCGCGCACCTGCTGCTGGGCACCCGGGTGCGCGCCGCCCGCCGGGAGGACGGCCTGGTGCGGGTGACCGGCGAACGGGCGGGCCGGACGTTCAGCGCCACCGCTTTCCTGGTGGTGGACGCCGAGGGGGCGCGGCCGGTGCTGCCGGCTCAGATGGGGCTGCGCCTGCCCCGGCGGATGGTGCACGGGCTGCAGTACGAGATGAGCGGCGTGGAGGTGGAAAGCGACGACTGCCCGGAACTGTACCTGGGCCGGGCGTGGGCGCCGGGGTTCTTTGCCTGGCTGATGCCCCTGGGAGGAGGGCGCGCCCGGGTGGGGGTGTGCGTGGACCCGCGCCTGACCGACCGCCCTCCCGCGTACTACCTGGACAGGCTGGTCCGCGAGCACCCGGTGGCCTCCCGGCGGGTGCGGGCCGCCCGGGTGGAGCGCCGGCTGGGAGGTCCCATCCCCCTGCTGGCCTCGCGTCATCCCACCGCCGCCGACGGGATGATCGTGGTGGGCGACGCGGCCGGGCACGTGAAGGCGACCAGCGGCGGAGGCATCTACTTCTCCCTGATCGCCGGCGACCTGGCCGCGGCGGCGGCGGCCCGGTACGTGGGAGGAGACCGGTCGGCCCTGGCCGCCTACGAGCGGGGCTGGCGCGCGCGCTTCGGACGGGAGCTGCGGGCGACGGCGGCGGCGCGGCTGGCCCTCGCCCACATGACCGACGCGGACGTGGACGCCGTCGTCCAGGCCGTCGGCCGCGACCACAGGCTGCGGGAGGTGATCCAGCGCCGGGGGGACACGGCGTTCCAGTCGCGGCTGCTGGGCCCGCTGGTGGCCCACGCGCTGCGGCCGGCGCACCTGCCCCGCCTGGCCGGCGCCCTGGCCGCCCTGCTCCGGTACGGCCTGCGGGCGCTGTGGGACGAGGGGGTGGCAGAGGAGAACGGCGGCGGCGGAGGGAACGGATAGGCGACATGCGGCTGATCGCCGACCTGCACCTCCACTCCAAGTACAGCCGGGCCACCAGCCGGGAGATGGACGTGGAGACCCTGGCCCGGTGGTGCGCGCTGAAGGGCATCACCGTGGTGGGGACCGGAGACTTCACCCATCCGGTGTGGCTGCGGGAGCTGCGGGCCAAGCTGCGCCCCACCGACCGGGGGCTGTACACCCACGCCGGCGTGCACTTCATGCTCACCGTGGAGGTGTCCAACGTCTACCCCCAGGGCGGGCGCCTGCGCAAGATCCACAACCTGATCTTCGCGCCGTCCTTCGAGGTGGTGGAGCGGATCAACGCCGTCCTGGCGCGTTTTGGCTCCCTGATGGCCGACGGCCGCCCCACCCTCACCCTGCCGTCGGACAAGCTGGTGGAGTACGTCATGGAGGTCTCCCCCGACTGTCTGGTGGTCCCGGCCCACGCCTGGACCCCCTGGTTCAGCTTGTTCGGCAGCCAGTCGGGGTTCGACTCGCTGGAGGAGTGCTTCAAAGACCAGGTGCGCCACATCGCGGCGGTGGAGACGGGGCTCAGCAGCGACCCGCCCATGAACTGGCGCCTGTCCCAGCTGGACCGGGTGGTGCTGCTGAGCAACTCCGACGCCCACTCGCCGGCCAAGCTGGGGCGGGAGGCCAACGTCTTCGAGGCCGAGCCCGACTACTACCAGCTGATCCGGATCATCCGGGAGCGGGACACCAGCCGCTTCCTGTACACCATCGAGTTCTTCCCGGAGGAGGGGAAGTACCACTACGACGGCCACCGCGCCTGCGGCGTGCGGCTGTCTCCCCGGGAGGCGGCGGCGCGGGGGAACCGCTGCCCGGCGTGCGGCCGGCCCGTGACGGTGGGGGTGATGCACCGGGTGGAGGACCTGGCCGACCGGGAGGAGGGGTACGTCCCCCCCGGCGCGGTGCCCTACCGCAACCTGGTGCCGCTGGAGGAGATCATCGCCGCCGCCCTGGGGGCCCAGCCGGGCACCGGCGCCGTCCGGGAGGAGTACGTCAAGCTGTGCACGCGGCTGGGCAGCGAGTTCGCGGTCCTGCTGGACGTGCCGCTGGAGGAGCTGGCCCGGCACACCACCGCGCGGGTGGTGGAGGGGGTCCGGCGGGTGCGGGAGGGCCAGGTGGAGATCGCCCCCGGCTACGACGGCACCTACGGCGAGATCCGCATCTTCGGCGCCCCCTCCCCCGCGGACCGCCGCCAGGAGGAGCCGGCGCAGATCAGCCTCTTCTGACGGACGCCGGGATCCCCGATCCCCGATGCCCGATCCCTGATCCCTGACGCCGGATCGCCGATCCCGTCCGCCCACGATGGCCACCGTCATCCTCAAGCCCGGCCGGGAGCAGCGCCTGCTGGGCGGCTACCTGTGGATCTTCTCCGGGGAGATCGCCCGCATCGAGGGCGAGGTGGAGGAGGGCGGCGTGGTGGACGTGCGGTCGCACCGCGGCCGGTGGGTGGGGCGCGGACTGGCGAGTCCGCGGTCGGCGCTGACCGTCCGCCTGCTCACCCTCGACCGGGAGGAGATCGACCGGGAGTTCTTCCGCCGCCGGATCCGGGAGGCCCTGGCCTACCGGGCGCGGTGGGCCGCCTCCTGGGAGGCCGTCCGGGTGGTGTACGGGGAGGCCGACCGGCTGCCGGGGCTGATCGTGGACCGCTACGGCGACGTGGTGGTAATGCAGACCCTCTCGGCGGGCATGGACCGCCGCCGCGAGATGCTGGCCGAGGTGCTGGAGGAAGTCCTGCAGCCGGCGGCCGTCTACGAGCGCAACGACGCGCCGGTCCGCCGCCTGGAGGGGCTGCCCGACCGCGCTGGCTGGCTGCGGGGCGAACGCTCCCCCCTGGTGGAGGTCGCCGAGGGCCCCGCCCGCTGGGTGGTGGACGTGGCCCGGGGCCAGAAGACGGGATTTTACCTGGACCAGCGGGAGAACCGCCTGGCGGTGGCGGCCCGGTGCCGCGGGGTCGAGGTCCTGGACGTCTTCTGCTACACGGGGGCGTTTGCGGTGCAGGCGGCCCTGGCGGGCGCCGCCCGGGTGGTGGGGGTGGACATCTCCCCCGAGGCGGTGGCCCAGGCCCGCCGCCACGCCGAGATGAACGGGGTCGCCGGGCGGTGCACGTTCACCGCGGCCAACGCCTTCGACGAGCTGCGCCGCCTGAGCTCCGCCGGCGCCCGGTTCGACGTGGTCATCCTCGACCCGCCGCCGTTCGCCCGCAGCCGGGAGGCGGTGGAGCGGGCCCTGGCCGGCTACAAGGAGATCAACCTGCGGGCGATGAAGCTGCTGCGGTCCGGAGGGCTGCTGGTGACCTGCTCGTGCTCCCACCACGTGGGGGCGGACCTGCTGCTGGCGGTGGTGGCCGACGCGGCCGCCGACGCCCGCCGGGCGGTCCGGCTGGTGGAGAGCCGGGGCCAGTCCGCCGACCACCCGGTGCACCCGGCGATGCCCGAGACCCGCTACCTGACCTGCCTGCTCGTGGAGGTGCAGCCCCGGTAACCCCTCTGTCCGGCGGCCGGGGGCGGTGTGGTATAATGCACGGTGAGCGTGAGACCCACGGGACGTCCGGCCGCGGACGGCCGGGCGCGGAAAGGACCGGGTGATGCGCGAGGGGGGAGCCGCGAGGCTCCCTTCGTTGCATTCACGGACTGAGATGTCACAGCCGATGCCGTCGCACCTCCCGGCCGTCGGCCGGGAGGCGGGGGTGAAGGTGGTCCCCCGGCAGATTCACATCACCGACAACCTGGACCTGCTGCTCTCGGTGCTGCCGCCGCGGGTGCGCCAGGCCCTGCAGCAGCAGCCGGACCTGGAGTCGCTGCTGGAGGTGGTCCTGGACCTGGGCCGCCGCCCCGAGGCCCGGTTCCCCCAGCGGGCGGTGCCCCTGTCCGAGGAGTACGTGACCCGCGAGGACCTGCAGTACGTCACCAGCCGCGTGGGAGCCTTCGGCAAGGACAACCGGGCGGGCATCGAGCGCACCCTGCACCGCATCTCGGCCATCCGCAACCGGCAGGGGGAGATCGTCGGCCTGACCTGCCGGGTGGGCCGGGCGGTGGTGGGCACGGTGGACATCGTGCGGGACGTGATCGAGTCCGGCAAGAGCATCCTCCTGGTGGGCCGGCCCGGGGTGGGCAAGACCACCTTGCTGCGGGAGGCCGCCCGGGTGATGGCCGACGAGTTCGGCAAGCGGGTGGTGGTGGTGGACACCTCCAACGAGATCGCCGGCGACGGCGACATCCCCCACCCGGGCATCGGCAGCGCCCGCCGGATGCAGGTGCCGCACCCCGAACTGCAGCATGCGGTGATGATCGAGGCGGTGGAGAACCACATGCCCGAGGTCATCGTCATCGACGAGATCGGCACCGAGGCCGAGGCCCTGGCCGCCCGGACCATCGCCGAGCGCGGGGTGCAGCTGATCGCCACCGCCCACGGCAACACCCTGGACAACCTGCTCCAGAACCCCACCCTCAGCGACCTGGTGGGCGGCATCCAGGCGGTGACCCTCTCGGACGAGGAAGCCCGGCGCCGCGGCACCCAGAAGACGGTCCTGGAGCGCAAGGCGCCCCCCACCTTCGACGTGGTCATCGAGATCCAGGACAAGGACCGCCTGGCGGTGCACCACGACGTGGCCACGGTGGTGGACCGCTACCTGCGGGGCGTTCCTCCGCGTCCGGAGATCCGGGTCCGGACCCGGGAGGGCGAGGTCCAGATCGAGCCGCCCCGGGTGCAGGTAGACTCCTGGGCTCCCCAGGGCCCGCTGGCTCCCCCGGCGGCCGAGCCGGCGGGCCGGCCCGGCCACCGGGGGGTGCGCATCTACCCCTACGCGGTGAGCCGCAACCGCCTGGAGCGCGCCATCCGGGAGTTGGGGGTGCCGGCGTACATCGCCGACACCCTGGAGGGCGCCGACGTGGTCCTCACCCTCAAGTCCCAGGAGCGCCGGCAGCCCCGCCGGCTGCGGGAGGCCGTGGCCCGGGGGAAGGCGCTGCACGTGCTCAAGAGCAACACGGTGACCCAGATCCAGGGCTTTCTGCGCAGCCTGTTTGACGTGGAGGACGCCGACCAGCAGGAGATGGCCCTGCGGGAGGTGGAGGAGGCCATCTCGGAAGTCCTCAGCACCACCCAGCCCGTGGAGCTGTCCCCCCAGAACTCGTACATCCGCCGCCTGCAGCACCAGCTGGTGCAGCGCTACGGTCTGGCCTCCGAGAGCCGCGGCGAGGAGCCGTTCCGCCGCGTGGTTATCTTCCCCCGATGACCGCCCCCCGGCCGGGCGCCCGGGGATCCGGTCCGCCGCCCTCCCGCACGTCGCCCGGCCGCTGATGCGGGGACTGTTCATCACCCTGGAAGGTCCCGAGGGCGCCGGCAAGACCACCCAGGCGCGGCTGCTGCACGACCGCCTGCGCCCCCGCTACCCGGTGGTGTACACCCGCGAGCCCGGCGGCACCGCCATCGGCGAGCGCATCCGGGCCCTGCTGCTGGACGGCTCCCACCGGGAGATGACGGCCCGGACCGAGATGCTCCTGTTCGCCGCCTCCCGCGCCCAGTTCGTGGCCGAGGTGGTGGAGCCCGCCCTGCGCCGCGGGCAGCTGGTCCTGTCCGAGCGGTACGTGGACGCGTCGGTGGCCTACCAGGGCTACGGGCGGGGTCTGGGCGTGGAGGTGGTGCGCCGGGTCAACGAGGCGGCCACCGGGGGGCTGCGGCCGGACCTGACCATCCTGCTGGACATCGACCCCGCCGTGGGGCTGGCCCGGGCCCGGCGGGCCTCGGCCGAGGAAGGCCGGGAGGGCGGCGACCGGCTGGAGCAGGAAGACCTGGCCTTCCACGCGCGGGTGAGGGCAGGATTCCTCGCGCTGGCGCACGAAGAACCCGACCGCATTCGCGTCGTCGACGGCGGCCGCGACCGGGAGAGCGTCCACGCCGAGATCGTGCAGGTGGTGGAGGCCTTTCTCGCGGCGCGGGGGTGGCCCCCATCAAGCTCGTCCTGACCATCGTCCAGGAGAAGGACGCGGGGCGGTTGATCGACGCCCTCACCGACGAGGGGTTCCAGGCCACCGTGCTGGCCAGCACCGGCGGGTTTTTGCGGGAGGGGAACTCCACCATCCTCATCGGCGTCGAGGACGCCCAGGTGGAATCGGTGCTGGCCATCATCCAGCGCTGCTGCCACCGCCGGGAGCAGTTCGTCAGCCCCATGCCCCCGGCGGTGGAGCCCGTGGACTCCTACGTGACCTACCCGGTGAAGGTGGAGGTGGGCGGGGCCATCGTCTTCGTCCTGCAGGTGGAGCGCATGGCCCGCTTCTAGCCCGCCCCGGGCGTCGCGGGCGACGTCCGGGGACCCCCGCCCCGCGGGCGGGGGAGAGGCGAGGGGGAGTGCTGTGCCGTTTGCCGACCTGGTGGACCAGGACCACGCGGTGCTGCTGCTGCGGTCGGCGGCGCGCAGCGGCCGGGTCTCCCACGCCTACCTGTTCGCCGGCCCTGCAGGGGTCGGCCGGCGCTCGGCCGCCCTCGCCTTCGCCCAGCTGCTGAACTGCCACCGTCCCGACATGGACGCCTGCGGCCGCTGCGCCGCCTGCGAGGCCATCACCGCCGGGCGCCACCCCGACGTGCGGGTGGTGGACGTGGCCCGGGGGATGCTGCTGGACCCCGAGGACACCACCCGGACCGGGATCGGGATCCGGCAAATCCTGGCCCTGCGGCGGGAGGTGGTGTACCCGCCCTACCAGGGGCGGTGGAAGGTCTACGTCCTGGCCGACGCCGAGACCCTGACCCTGGAGGCCGCCAACAGCCTGCTGAAGGTGCTGGAAGAACCCCCGCCTCAGGTGGTGATCATCCTCATCGCCGAGTCCACGGTGCCGCTGCCGCCCACGGTGGTCTCCCGCTGCCAGCTGGTGCGCTTCACCCTGCTCCCGCTGTCCGCCGTGGAGGAGGCCCTCCTCCGGCGGGGCGTGTCCCCGGACCACGCGCGCGTGGCGGCGGCCCTGTCGGGCGGGCAGCTGGGCCGGGCCCTGCAGTGGGCCACCTCCGAGGAGGCCCGGCAGCGGCGGGAGAGGATGCTGGACCTGCTGGAGCGGATGGAGCGCGCCGACCCGCTGGAGGTCCTGGACGCCGCCGACGAGCTCGCCCGGGAGAAGGAGGTCCTGGCGGACCTGCTGGAAATCGCCCTGTTCTGGTACCGGGACCTGCTGGTGTGGCAGCAGACCCACAGCGACCAGCAGCTGGTGAACCGGGACCGGCGGGAGCGCATCGCCGCCCTGGCCGCCTCCGTCCCCGCCGCCGTCCTGGCCGCCCGGGCCGACGCCGTGCGGGACGCCCAGGACGCCCTGCGGCGCAACGTGCACCCCCGGCTGCTGCTGGAGACGTTGTTCATGCGGCTGGCGCGCCCGGCGGAGGAGGTCCGGCGGGGCACGTAAGGCCGCCGCCGGAGGAAAACCCCCGCGGCGGCGCGAACCTTCCCTCGACACCGCGTGGAATCGCATCTCCTGCTCGCATCCCGGGGACGGGGAGGGTCCGCCATGACAGGACACACGCCGGGGAGGGTGAGGGCTGGGTGGGTGTGGGGCGCGGCCGCGGTTGCGCTCCTGCTGGCCGCGGGAGCGGTCGGGCCGGGCGCGGCGGCCCCGCGGCAGTCGGGGACGCTGGCCATCCTGCACTTCAGCGTCATCAAGGGCACCACCTGGTCGGGCGCCCACCACCGCGCCGGCCAGCGCATCGCCGAGAAGTACCCCAACATCAAGTACGTCTACCGCGAGGAGGTCGGCCCCGACCTGACCATCCCCTACGCCGAGGAACTCATCCGCCAGGGGGCCACCATCGTGGTCGGCAACGCCGAGTTCATGGGCCTGCCGCTCAAGGACATCGCCGACAAGCACCCGGACGTCTACTTCGCGTCGGTGGTGGCCAGCGACGTGACCACCAAGCGCAACTTCATCCGGTTCTTCCCGCGGCAGTACCAGGCCCTGTACCTGGAAGGGCTGATCGCCGGCGCCCTGACCCGCACGGGCAACATCGGCATCGTGTCGGCTTTCCCCAACGTGCAGGTGCTGCGCCGCCAGGCGGGGTTCTTCCTGGGCGTGCAGGACGCGGCCCGGGCCCTGAACAAGCGGGTCACCGTGTACATCAAGTACGTGGGCGACTGGTACAAACCCGCCGAGGAGCGCGAGGTGGCCACCACCCTGGTGACCCAGCAGCGGGTGGACGTCCTCACCCAGCAGACCGACTCGGGCTCGCCCCTGGACGTGGCCCAGGAGCGCAAGATCTGGTTCGTGGGCAAGGACATGGACGTGGTGGGGTTTTACGGGTGGTCCAGCACCGACACCGTGGCCGTGTCCTTCGACACCCGGTGGGAGGTCCTGTACGACCGGATGGTGCGCGACTGGCTGGCCGGCAACCGGACGCCCCGCACCCTGCTGTACCTGGGCCTGAAGGACACCATGACCCTGGCCGACGGGACGGTGGAGCCCGCCGTGGACATCATGAACAACAAGAAGGTGGGGGTGGACGCCATCAGCCCCAAGGCCCGCCCGCTCATCCCCGCGTCCATCCTGCGGCTGGTGGCCCAGCGCCGGGAGCAGATGATGAAGGGGGAGTGGGACCCGTTCTTCGAGCATGCCTTTGTGAGCAACGGCACCGGGCTGGCCCTGGCGGGGACGCCGATTCCGCCCAAGGGCACGGTGGTCAAGAAGGCCCGGGAGATGCCGTCCGACGAATGGCTGCTGGGCAAGTTCAACTTCGACCTGGAGGGGATGGCCATCCTCAAGTGACCGGCGGGCCGGCCCGCCCGGCGGCCGGTCCCGGCGGGAGACCTGGACGGGGAGGCTCCTCTATCCGCCCGGCATCCGGCGGGGAGGAGCCTTCCCGTGTCGGCCGGCGGGTCCCCCGCCCGGTGCGCTGACCCCGCCCCATGAGCGACGACCGCGCTGTCCCCCTCGCCGACCCGGCGACCCCGCTGCTCCTGGCCCGGGGCATCACCAAGCGGTTTCCCGGCGTGCTGGCCCTCGACCGCGTGGACCTGGAGGTCCGGGCGGGCGAGGTGCACGCGATCCTGGGCCAGAACGGGGCCGGCAAGACCACCCTGATGAACATCCTGTTCGGCCTGCTGCGCCCCGACGAGGGTGTGCTGTACCTGCGCGGGCGGCGGGTGCAGTTCCGCTCCCCCCACGACGCCATCGCCGCGGGCATCGGCATGGTCCACCAGACCCGCCGGCTGGTGGCCGCCCACACGGTGCTGGAGAACATCATCCTGGGCCATCCCCGGGCGCGGGGCCTGCTGCGGCTGCGCCGGCTGCGGCCGGAGGTGGAAGCCCTGTGCGCCCGGTACGGGGTCCGGGTGGACCTGGACGCCCGGGTGTGGCAGCTGCCCGAGGGCCAGCGCCAGTGGGTGGAGATCCTCAAAGCGCTGTACGGCGGCGCCCGGATTTTGATCCTGGACGAGCCCACCTCCGCCCTGACCCCGCCGGAGGTGGCCGGGCTGCTGGCGGGCCTGCGGACCCTGGTGCAGGAGCAGGGGGTCACCGTCCTGCTGGTCACCCACAAGCTGCCCATCGTCAAGGCCAGCAGCCACCGGGTGACGATCCTGCGCGCGGGCCGCGTGGTGGCGCGCCTGGTCACCGCCGAGGCCACCGAGGACGTCCTGGTCCGGCACATGGTGGGCCGCGACGTCGCCTTCCGCCCGGCGGAAGACGTGACCGCCGGCCGCCCGCTGCTGCAGGTGAACGGGCTGTGGGCCTACAACGACAAGGGGCTGCCGTCGGTGCGGGGGATCACGTTCTCCCTGCGGGAGGGAGAGGTCCTGGGCGTGGCGGGGGTCACCGGAAACGGCCAGGAGGAGCTGGCCCAGGTCCTGGCCGGGCTGCGCCCGCCGGCGGCGGGGACGGTGGTGTTCGACGGCCAGGACATCACCCACCTGCCGGTGCTCCAGCGGTGGCAGCGGGGCATCGGCTACGTGCCGGCGGACCGGTCGGAGCTGGCGTCCATCGCCGCCTTCTCGCTGGTGGAGAACACCGCCCTGACCTATCACTTCGACCCCGCCTTCACCCCCCGCGGCCTGCTGGACGGGGCCGGCCTGGAGGGGCTCACCCAGCGCATCATGGCGGCGTTCGGCGTGGCCGCCCCCCACCCGTACGTCCGCGCCCGCCACCTGTCGGGGGGGAATCTGCAGAGGCTGGTCCTGGGGCGGGTGCTGTCCCGGGCCCCGCGGCTGCTGATCGCCCACCTGCCCACCCAGGGGCTGGACGTGGAGGCGACGGCGTTCGTGCGCGGCAAGATCCTGGAAGCACGGGCCCGGGGGGCGGCGGTGGTGCTGATCTCCGAGGACATGGACGAGATTCTGTCCTGCAGCGACTGGGTGGCGCCCATCTACGAAGGGCGGTTCGTGGCCATCCTGTCCCGCCGGGAGGCCGATCCGGAGACCGTGGGCGCCATGATGGCCGGCCTGGAGCGGGGGGTGCGGGTCCCGTGATGGTGGGCCGCTACCAGATCACCCTCCAGGCCCGGCAGGCCCGTTCCGCCTCCTCCGCGGCGCTGGCGGCGCTGCTGGCCATCGTCCTGGCCCTGGCGCTGGCCAGCGTGCTGTTCGTCTCCTCCGGCAGCGGCGTTCTCGCGGGATACCGGGTGGTGTTTTCCTACGCGTTCTTCAATCCCCACGGGGCCGTGGCCACCCTGCACCGGGCGGTGTACCTGCTGCTGTGCACCTATGCGTTTTTGCTGCCCCTGCGGGCCGGCCTGTGGAACATCGGCCTGCCCGGGCAGGTGTACGCGGGGGCTCTGGCGGCGTTTGGGGTGCCCGCGGTCCTGGGGATGTCCCGGGAGGCCGCCCCGGGGTGGCCGCCGGGCGCGGTGATCGGGCTCATGATCCTGGCGGCGGCCGCCGCCGGCGCGGCGGTGGGAAGCGTGGCCGGCGTGCTGCGGGCGCGCCTGCAGGTCAACGAGATCCTGGTCACCATGATGTTGAACTCGATCCTGTTCTGGCTGGTGTCGTTCATGATCAAAGAAGGCGGGCCGCTGATGGGCGCCACCGCCGAAGGGGAGAGCTTCACCCTCCCCCTCCTCCTGCGGGCGCCGCTGGCGGGCGGAATACCGGTCACCGCGGCCCTGGCGGCGGCGGGGGCGGTCCTGATCGACCCGCTGCTGGCCCGGACCGCCCTGGGCTACCGCATCCGGGCGTTCGGCGAAAATCCCCAGGCCGCCCGCTACGGGGGCATCAGCCCGCTGGCGCTGTCGCTGCTGGTCTTTGCCGCGGGCGGGGCCACCGCGGGCCTGGCCGGGTACCACACCTTCGCCGCCATCCCCGGCGTCTACAAGATCCCCGGCAACTACGGGTTTTACGGCGACCTCAGCTTCTACGGCCTGATCACCGCGCTGATCGCCCGGGGGTCGGCCCTGGCGGCCGTGCCCATCGCCGTCCTCCTGTCGGGGCTGTCCCTGGGGGCGAGGTTCGCCCAGGGGATGCTGCGCCTGCCCTTCGGCGTCGACTACGCGCTGCTGGGGCTGCTGATGATGACGTTCGTGGCCTCCCACATCCTGGACCGGTTCCGGGTGGTCTGGCGGCGGACTCCCGCCGGGGTCCTGCAGCCGGCCCCCGGGGACAGCCGGGGGTGAGCGCCGTGTGGGAACTGCTGGCCCGCAGCCTGGAGGCCAGCACCGTCTTCCTGTTCGCGGCGCTGGGGGAGCTGGTCAGCCAGCGGGCCGGCACCCTCAACGTGGGGTTGGAGGGGCTGATGCTGTTCGGGGGGACCGTCGCCTTTATCGCTGCCCGGCTGACCGCCAGCTACCCGGCAGGTCTGGCGGCCGCCCTGGCGGTGGGGGCGGTGCTGGGGGCCTCGCACGGCTTTTTCTCCATCACCCTGCGGGGCGACCAGGTGGTCAGCGGGATGGGGCTGTGGATCCTCAGCTTCGGGCTGACCACCTACCTGGGCAGCCCCTACACCGGCCCGCTGGGGCTGCCGCGGATGGCCACCCTGTTCGGCCTGTCGCCGTTCGTGTACGCCGGGGTGGCGCTGGTGGTGGTGAGCGCGGTGGTCCTGTTCCGGACCGGTGCGGGGCTGGCCATCCGGTCGGTGGGCGAAAACCCGCTGGCGGCCGAAGCGTCGGGGATTCCCGTGGCCGCCACCCGCTACCTGTGCGTGATCTGGGGCGGGCTGCTGGCCGCCCTGGCGGGCGCCGTCTACACGCTGTCGTACAACCCCGTGTGGACGTACAACTTTCTGATGGGGTGGGGGTTTGTCAGCCTGGCGCTGGTGTTCTTCTCCATGTGGAACCCGTGGATCTTGCTGGCCGGCGCCTCGCTGTTTGGCCTCATGTGGCAGCTGTCCCTCAGCCCCGAGCTGGTCCTGCCCGGCGTGCTGTCCCGGTACGTGTGGCGGACGGTCCCCTTCGCGGTGACCATCCCGATCCTGGTGGTCATCTCCACGCCCTGGTTCCGCAGCCGCTGGGGGCTGGCCCGGCCGGAGGCCCTGGGCCGCCCCTACCCGGCCGACTGACCCGGGCCGGGCCTACCCGCCCGCTTGGGCGGCGCGCCGTAGGGCCTTCAGCACCTGCAGGTTGCGCCGGTCGGGTCCCCGGCGGTCGAACCCCGGCGTCTCGATGATGCCGGCCAGCCGCTGCAGGCGCGGGTGGGCGACAAGCGCCGCGAACCCCCGCCGGCCGATGCGGCCCTGGCCGATGTTCTCGTGGCGGTCCAGGTGCGATCCCAGGCCGCCCCGGGAGTCGTTGAGGTGCAGCAGCTGCAGGTGGCGCAGCCCCACCGTGCGGTCGAACGCCCGCAGGGCGGCCTGCACCCCCTGCGGGGTGCGCAGATCCCACCCGGCGGCGAACAGGTGGCAGGTGTCCAGGCAGACGCCCACCCGCGGGTGGTGGTCTAAAGCCTCCAGGATGTCCGCCAGCTCCTCGAACGTCCCGCCCACCTGGCCGCCGGCGCCAGCGCTGTGCTCCAGCAGCACCCGGGCGGTCGCCGTCGCCTCCAGCGCCACCCCGATCGCCGCCACCACCCGGTCCCGGGCGTCCGCCCAGGGCCGGCTGCCCCGGCTGCCCAAGTGGGTGACCACTCCCATTCCCTGCAGGCGGTCCATCAGGTGCAGCGACGAGATCAGGCTGGCGGTGGACCGCCGGTAGATTTCCGGATCGGCGGACGCCAGGTTGACCAGGTAGGCGGCGTGGGCCACCAGCGGGTCCAGTCCCGCCCGGCGCCGCTTGACCACGAACAGGTCCAGGTCCCGGTCGGAGTAGCGCACCTCCCGCCACTGGCGCGGGCTGCCGGTGAAGATCTGCAGGCACTCGCAGCCGATGGCGACGGCGCGGTCCACCGCCAGGTGGAGCGCGCCCCGGATGCTGACGTGAGCGCCGAACGTCACGCGGAGGGTGTGGATTCGCCCCTGGGCCTCCGGGCCCCTGGCCGGGCCGGCGGCATGAGTTCGCCCCGGGGGCTGCGAATCACCCTCTCACACCACTGCGGCGAGGGAGGCCTGTATGGGTACCGAGTGGGGCTTTACGACCCGCGCCATCCACGGCGGGGCCATCCCCGACACCCACCGGGCGGTGGCGCCGCCCATCTACCAGACCGCCACCTTCTGGTACGAGACGGCCGCCGAGGGCGCCCGACTGGGTCAGGAGATCCCTCCGGGATACGTGTACACCCGGTGGGGCAACCCCACCACCCGCGCTCTGGAGGAGAAGGTGGCGCTGCTGGAAGGCGGGGAGGACGCCCTGGCCACGGCGTCGGGGATGGGGGCGATCAGCGCCACCCTGCTGGCCGCCCTGCGGCCGGGCGACCACGCGGTGGCGCCGGCAGCCATCTACCAGGCGTCCTACCAGCTGTTCAGCGAGGTCCTGCCCGCTCTGGGCATCCAGACCACGCTGATCGGCGACACGTCGGTGGAGGCCTACGAGCGCGCCCTGCGGCCGACCACCCGCCTGATCTACATCGAGACCCCCTCCAACCCGATGCTGGGCATCACCGACATCGCCGCCGTGGCGGCCCTGGGCCGCGCCCGCGGCGCCCTCACGGTCGCCGACAACACCTGGGCCACCCCGTACAACCAGACGCCGTTGAGCCTGGGGGTGGACGTGGTGGTCCACAGCGCCACCAAGTACCTGGGCGGCCACCACGACGTCACCGCCGGGGTCATCGTGGGCAGCCGGGAGTTCATCGGCCGCGCCAAGCGGTGGGTCCGGCTGCTGGGAGCCACCCCGGACCCGTTCGGCTCGTGGCTGGTGATCCGGGGCCTGGCGACCCTGGCCCTGCGGGTGGAACGGCAGAACCGCACCGCCCAGGCGCTGGCCGAATTCCTGGCCGCCCACCCGGCCGTGGACCGGGTCTACTATCCCGGCCTGCCGGACCACCCGGGGCATGAGGTCGCCCGGCGCCAGATGCGGGGTTTTGGGGGCATGCTCAGCGTCGAGGTCGCCGGCGGGTACGAGGCCAGCGTGCGGGTCTTCGAGGCGCTGCGGGTGTGCACCCGGGCGACCAGCCTGGGCGGGGTGAGCACCCTGGTGTCCCATCCGGCCGCCATCAGCAGCGTCCACATGCCGGCCCACGTCCGGGAGGCCGCCGGCATCGCCCCGGGGTTGATCCGGATCAGCGTGGGCATCGAAGACCCCGACGACCTGCTGGAGGACTTCCGCCAGGCGCTGGGGCGGATCTGATGCGGGTCTCCCTCCACCCGGAGAGGTTCGTGCAGGTCCGGGTGGCCGCCCGCCTCCGGCCCAGCCTGCAGCGCGCCCTGGCCGGCGTCCACGGGCCGTTTGTCACCACCCGGGAGGGCGAGGAGTTCGTGGTGACGCTGCAGGAGGCGGAGTGGGCCCGCCTGGCCCCCCGGTTCGCCTCGGCCCGGGTGGAAAGAGGTCTGCGGGTGATCTCCGTCGAGGCGTCCGGCGGCGACCCGGCCCTGGCCCGCCGGCTGGCGGAGGTCGCCGCCCGGGCCGGCATCGCCGCCCGCCCGCTGCCGGCGTTCCACCGGGACTACCTGGTGGTCTCCGACCAGGACGCGGCGCGCTGCCTGGAGGTGCTCCGGCGGGCGCTGGAGGAGGCGGCGGGGAGCTGACGGTCCGCCCGGTCAGCCGTCCTGCGACCAGGAGTCCACCAGGGAGGCCACCTCCGCCAGGCTGCCGGCCACGGCGTCGGGAGCCGGAACGGGCGGTTCCGCCGCCGGGGCGGTCCGCAGCAGGATGGCGCGCATGCCCAGCCCCCGGGCTCCGGCCACGTCGGCGTCGGGCGTGTCTCCCACCATCACCACCTTTCGGGCCGGGAGCCCCCACGCTCTCAGGACCGCCTCAAACGGCCGCGGGTCGGGTTTGGCCCACCCCACCTGGGCGGAGGAGACGATGGGATCCAGGTAGCGGGCCAGATGCAGCCGCCGGCAGCACTCCACCACGAACAGGTGGGAGGAGGCGTTGGAGACCAGGCCCACCCGCAGGCCCCGCCGGCGCAGCCGGTCCAGGACCTCCACCGCCCCGGGCATGGGCGTCATCCGCGCCAGCTCGGGCTCAAAGAACGCCGCCTCCGCCCGGGCCACGTGAGCGGGATCGGCCGGCAGGCCGTACCGGGCCAGCACCTCCGCCAGGACCTCGGCGGCGGTGACCTCCTGAGTCCCCCGGCGGGACGCGAAGGCGGCCTGGCGCGCGGCCACCAGGGCGTCCACGAAGTCGGCGGGCACGGTGTGGCCCTGGCCCACCAGCCACGCCCGCAGCGCGGCGGCGTTGGCGCGGTCCAGCTGGTCGGCCGGCATCGCCTCGCCGACCGCCAGGGTCCCGCCCAGGTCGAAGATCACCCCGCAGACCACCTCCCCCATCTATAGCCCGCGCCGGCCCCTCCGTCCACCGCGGCGGCACCCGTCTTGACGGGCCCGGGTCCGGGGCATAGGATTGTCACAGTGTGTCCTACTATTGGTAGGACAATTCAGCCCCCGCCCCTGCAGGTGCGCCGGGACGGCCCGCTGCCCATCGCCGCGCAGCTGGCCGAGCAGCTGGTGGCCCAGATCCGCTCGGGCCGGCTGGCCGCCGGCCAGCGGCTGCCGCCGGTCCGGGTCCTGGCGGGCTTTCTGCGGGTGAACCGCAACACCGTCGCCAAGGTGTACGGGGCCCTGGAGCGGGCCGGCTACTTGGTCACCGCGCCGGGGCGGGGGACGTTCGTCACCGCGGCGGCGGCGCCCGACGCCGCGCCCCTGGCTTCCCTGGTGGACCGGTTGCTGGACGAGGCGGCCGTCCGGGGGATGGACGAGACGGCCCTGGGGGCTGTGATCGCCGAGCGGGCGGCGCTGCGCCGCCACGCCCCGCGCCCGCGGATCGCCTTCGTGGAGTGCAACCCCACCGACCTCGCCTACTTCGGCCGCCAGCTGGCCGAGCGGTTGCGCCGGCCCCTGGCCCTGCTGACCCTGGCCGACCTGCCGGCGGCGGCGGCGTCGGCGGACCTGGTGGCCACCACCATGTTCCACGTGGAGGACGTCCGTCGCCTGCTGCCCCGCCACGAGGTGGTGGGGCTGCTGGCGATGCCGGAGATGGCCGCCCTGGAGGCGGTGGCCGCGATTCCCGCCGGGGCCGCGGTGGCCCTGGTCTGCGCCACCGAGGAGGGGGTGCGCAGCAAGGAGCGATCCATCCGCGCGGTGGGGATCCACCGGATGCGGCTGCGGACGGCCACCTTGCAGCAGCCGGGACGCCTGGACCGGGTCCTGCGGGGGGCCGACGTGGTGGTGGCGTCGCCCAAGGTGCTGGAGAGGCTGCACGGCCGCATCCCGACCCGCGCCCGAGTGATCCCGTTCGGCAGCGTGCTCAGCGACGGCGCCCTGGCGCTGCTGGAGGAGCGCATCCGCGCCTGGCGGCCGCGGCGGGTGCGGGAGGCGCGGTCGTGAGCCGACTGCGGGTGGCGGTCCTGATGGGCGGCCCGTCGGCTGAGCGGGAGGTCTCCCTGGCCACCGGGCGGGAGGTGGCGCGGGCTCTGGACTCCGCCCGCTACGACGTCCTGCCCGTGGAGATCGCGGCGGACGGGCGGTGGGTGGTGGGCGTGCCCGGACACGCAGCCGCCGGCGGCGCCGCGACGGCCGGCCCGCGCGGCGAGCCCGGCATCGAGCGGGTCCTGTTCTCCCACGGGGTGGACGTGGCGTTCATCGCCCTGCACGGGCCGTACGGGGAGGATGGCACCGTCCAGGGGCTGCTGGAGCTGCTGGGCATCCCGTACACCGGGTCCGGCGTGCTGGCCAGCGCCCTGGGGATGGACAAGTGGCGCAGCCGCCAGCTGTTCGAGCGCAACGGCATCCCCGTGCCCCGCTCCCTGGCCGTCCGGCGCGAGGACTGGCAGAACCGCGCCCGCGTGCGCCGGCTGGTGGACGACAGCCTGGGGTATCCCTGCGTGGTGAAGCCCAACGCCCAGGGCAGCACCATCGGCGTCTCGCTGGTGCGCTCTCCGGCGGACCTGGACCGGGCGGTGGACCTGGCTTTCACCTACGGCCCGGTGGTCCTGGTCGAGGAGTACGTGGCGGGGGTCGAGATCACCGTGGGCATTCTCGAAGACCCCGACACCGGCCGGCCGGAGTCGCTGCCGGTCATCGAGATCGTGCCCCACGACGAGTTCTACACCTACGCGGCCAAATACGCCTCCGGAGGCAGCGACCACATCATCCCGGCCCGCATCCCCGAGGCGGTGGCCCGCCGGGCCCAGGACCTGGCGGTGCGGGCCCACGACGCGCTCGGGTGCGAGGGGATGTCGCGGGTGGACATGATCGCCCGGGGGCGGGACGTGGTGGTCCTGGAGGTCAACACCATCCCCGGCATGACGCCCACCAGCCTGCTGCCCGACGCGGCCCGGGCCGCCGGGATCGACTTCCCCTCCCTGGTGGACCGGATCGTCCGCTGCGCCCTGCGCCGGCGCGGACGGTAGGCGGGGCCGGGACCCGGCCACCGGCCGCAGGGGGCGCCCGGCCGGCCACCGAAGATCGTCCCGGCCGATGGAGCGCGACCGGTTCATTAAGTCCCACGCCCTGGGCAACGACTACCTCATCGTGGACCCCCGGGCGCTGTCCTTTCCGCTGACCGAGGACGCGGTCCGGCTGCTCTGCGACCGCCACCGGGGGGTGGGTTCGGACGGGATCCTCGCCCTGGTGCCCTCGCAGCGGGCGGACTTCGGCGTGCGCATCTTCAACCCGGACGGCAGCGAGGCGGAAAAGAGCGGCAACGGCCTGCGCATCCTGGCCCGCTACCTGTACGACCGCGGCCTCACCCGGCAGACCCGGTTCACCGTGGAGACGGCCGGCGGGGTGGTGGGGGTGGAGGTGCACCTGCGGGACGGGGCGGTGGAGCAGATCACCGTGGAGATGGGCCGGGCGGCGTTCCGCAGCGACCTGATCCCCGCCGCGGGCCCCCTCCGGGACGTGGTGGACGAGCCGGTGGCGGTGGACGGAGAGCGCCTGGTCGTCACGGCGGTCTCGGTGGGCAACCCCCACTGCGTGGTGTTCACCGACGAGCTGCGCCCGGCGGACCTGCGCCGGCTGGGCCCGCTGCTGGAGCGCCACCCGCTGTTCCCCCGGCGGACCAACGTCCAGTTCGCCCGGGTGCTCTCCCCCGACCGCGTCGCCATCCTGATCTGGGAGCGGGGGGCGGGCGAGACCCTGGCCTCGGGCAGCAGCGCCTGCGCCGTGGCCGCCGCGGCCGTGCGCAGGGGGCTGGCGGGCCGGCAGGTCACGGTGGTCATGCCCGGGGGGGAACTGCAGGTGGCGGTCTCGGAGGAGTGGGACCTGCGGCTGACCGGCCCGGCCGAGGAGATCTGCGCCGGCGTCCTGTCCCCCGCCCTGGTGGCCCGCCTGGGAGGACTGCGCCCGTGAAGCGCCTACTCTACGTGGTCCTGGACGGGCTGGCCGACCGGCCGGTGGGGGAGTTACAGGACCGCACGCCCCTGGAGGCGGCGGCCACCCCCCACCTGGACGACCTGGCGGTCCGGGGAGCTCTGGGGACGGTGCTGACGGTAGGGGAAGGGATCGCCCCGGAGTCGGACGTGGCGGTGATGGCCATCCTGGGCTACGACCCGCTGCGCTACCACACCGGCCGGGGACCTCTGGAAGCGGTGGGGGCGGGGCTGCGGTTCCGCGACGGCGACGTGGCCCTGCGGGGCAACTTCGCCACCGTGGACGCGGGGTGGACCATCGTGGACCGCCGCGCCGGCCGCTCCCTGCAGACCACGGACGCCGCCGCGCTGGCCGAGGCCGTGACCCGGGAGGTCCGCCTGACGGCGGCGCCCGCCGAGGTGGAGGTGGTGGCCACGGTGGCCTACCGCTGCGCCGTGGTCCTGCGCCCCAGAGACGGCCGGCTGTCGGCGAAGATCTCCAACACCGACCCCGCCTACGGCCGGGTGGAGGGGCTGGGGGTGGCCCGGGTGGTGGCGGGCACGACGGTGGAGGAGTGCCGGCCTCTGGACGACAGCCCCGAGGCGTGGACCACCGCGGAGCTGGTCAACGAGTTCACCCGCAAGTCCCGGGAAATCCTGGACGCCCACCCGGTCAACGAGCGCCGCCGGCGCGCCGGCCAGCCGCCGGCCAACGTGATCCTGCTGCGGGACGCCGGCGACCACCTGCCCGACGTCCCGCCCCTGGCCGAACGCTTCGGCATCACGCTGGGCTGTTTTGTGGAGATGCCCGTGGAGCGCGGCATCGCCCGCCTGCTGGGCATGGCGGTGGTGGAGGTCCCTCCCGGCGCTGCGGACCGGGAACGGGTCTACCGCCAGTGGGCCCGGCGGGCGGCGGACGAGCTGCCGCGCCACGGCGGGCTGTACCTGCACCTGAAGGGTCCCGACGAACCCGGCCACGACGGCGACTGCGCCGCCAAGCGGGACGTGATCGCGCTGATCGACCGGGCGTTCTTCGGCGAACTGCTGCCCCGGCTGGACCGGGAGCAGACCGTGGTGGCGGTGACCGCCGACCACGCCACGCCCTGCGGCCTGCGCGCGCATTCGGCCGACCCGGTTCCGCTGCTGGTCTGCGGCGGCGGCCTGGCACCCGACGACACCCGCGCCTTCTCCGAACGGGAAGCCGCGCGGGGATCGCTGGGGCGCCGCCGGGGCGTGGACATTCTGCCCCTGCTGGTGGACCTGCTGCGGACCTGATCCGGTCGGTCCGGCCTGCAGGCGCGGACGGCCCGGACTACGCCCGCGGTCCTGCGGGCAGAATCGCCGGTGATGCGTCGCGCGCCGGCGGCGGTGCTCGCGGTGGGGCTGCTGGGGGCGGTGGCGGCCGGGACCGTCCCGGCGGACGCCCGCGGGGCCGCGGTGCGGCCGGGCTCCGAGGGCCTGCGGTCCGTGGCGGGGCTGCTGGCCGGCCGGCGCGTCGGCCTGGTGACCCACCACGCCGCCGTCACCTCCGACGGGCGCCACACGGCGGAGGTGCTGGCGGCCCTGCCCGGGGTGCGGATCGCGGCCCTGTTCACCCCCGAGCACGGTTTTGACGGTTCGGGGACGGGGCCAGCGTCCCTGCCCTCCCGCGCGCCCGTCTACGCGCTGTTCGGACGCCGCTACGAGCCCACGCCGGCGATGCTGTCCCGGGTGGACGTGGTGGTGGTGGACCTGCAGGACGTGGGGGTGCGGCCGTACACCTACGCGTCCACCATGGCGCTGGTCATGCAGGCCGCCCGGCGGGCGGGCAAGCCGGTGGTGGTCCTGGACCGTCCCAACCCTCTGGGCGGCGTGGTGGTGGACGGGCCGGTTCTGGACCCGGCGTTCCGGTCGTTCATCGGGCTGTATCCGGTCCCCTACGTGCACGGGATGACCCTCGGCGAGCTGGCGCGCCTGTACAACACCGCGTTCGGCATCGGCGCCGACCTGCATGTGGTCCCCCTGCAGGGGTGGAGCCGCCGGATGCGGTGGGCGGAGACGGGTCTGCCCTGGGTCAACCCCTCCCCGGGCCTGCTGACCCCCGACAGCCCCCTGTACTACGCCGCCACCGGCGCGGTGGACGGGACCAACCTGTGGAACGGGGTGAGCACCGACTACCGCTTCCGGGTCATTCTGGCGCCGTGGCTGGACGGCCCCGCGCTGGCCGGCCGGCTGAACCGCCTGCATCTGCCCGGGGTGCGCTTCTCCCCGGTGACCGTCCCCCACCCGCGCACCCGCCGCCTGTGGTCGGGCGTGCAGCTCCACGTCACCGACGCGGCCGCATTCCGGCCGCTGCAGACCACCGTGCACGTGCTGGTGGAGATCCGCCGGTTGCACGGCGGCCAGCTGGTCTTCCGCCGGCCCCGGCGGGGGCAGTACCTGTTCGACCGGGTGTGGGGCACCTCCCAGGTGCGGCGGGACATCGTCGCCGGCCGCAGCGCCGCCGACATCATCGCCCGCTGGCAGCCGGGCCTGCGCAGGTTCGCGGTCCTGCGGGAGCGCGCGCTGCTGTACCCCGACACGCCGGTCGCCGAGGAGGCCGTCACCACCGCGGCCCCGCCCCCGCCGCCGGCAGGCCCGCCCGCCGTGCCGGCGTTTGGCCACCGGGGCCTGGACGAGTAGGGCTTACGGTCGCACGGCCAGCAGACGCCACCGGCCCGGCACGCCCCGCAGTTCGTGCTCGCCGCGGTGCAGCCGCAGGGCGATCTGGTAGGTCTGCTCCTGGGCCCGCATGGTGGGGGCGTGAGCCGCCAGGTACCTGGCGGCGGCCAGCAGGAAGGTGCCGGCCTCCCCGTCCGGGGCCAGGGCGGCCTGGCGGACCGCCGCCTCCACCATCTGGATCGCGTGGACGTTGCGGTCTTCCCGGAGCAGGAGGTGGCCCAGGGTGGCGGCCAGCCGTCCAGGGTCGCCCCCGCTGTGCAGATATCGGGTCACCACCGCCGCCGCCTCGTGCACCTGCTGCTGGCGGTCCAGCAGGGACGCCAGGTCCGCCAGCAGGAGGGTGGGGTCGGCCACCGGTTCGCCGGGCTCGGGCAGGGGCGCCGCAGGCACGTTGAGGAAGCGGTCCAGGTAGACGCTCATGGCCGCGTCGAACACCCCGCGCAGGAGCTCGACGGTGGGCGCCCGCTGGAGCATCCGGCAAACGGCGTGGGCGAAGCTGAACGTGTGCAGGGCGGTGTCCCAGTCGGAGAACTCGTTGCTGGTGTGGAAGCGGGCGATCCGGACCGCCGCGGCGTGAGCGACAGCCCGCGCCAGGGTCGCCTCGTCGCACCCCTCCCGCAGGGCCTGCAGCAGCGCGCCGGCGATCGCCCGGGGGTCGTCCGCCAGCAGGACCGGCAGCAGGTCCGCCGTCCCGGGGTAAGTCGTGCGCCGGGAGCGCCCCTCCTCCACCGCCGCCGGCAGGGCCTCGCACGCGTCCTCGACGATCTCCACCAGGTCCACCGGGTGCCGCCAGGCACCCGACTCCTCCATGCGGTCGCCGCCGGCCAGAAGTCCGGCCAGGGTGCCCAGCACCAGGTCCGCCAGGTGCCAGCCGGCCAGGTCCAGAGCCTCCAGGGCCTTGTTGGTGAAGTCCAGGACGCGCCCCTGGGACAGGTACCGGTGCTCGGTGGCCGCCGCGCCCAGGATGGCGGCCATCGTGCGGCTGTCGGCGCCCGCCCGCACGGCCGAGACGATGCAGCGCTCGACGCCTTCCTCATCGCGCACCTCCGCGAACCGGCGCAGCATCCGACCCAGGCTGTCCGGGTCCGTCGCCGGCGACGGCAGGGGGCGTAGCGGAAACCGCGGCGGGGAGTCGGCGCAGTCGGCGGCCACCGCGGCCAGACCGTGGTACAGCGCCCGGGGCCGGTCGTCGGGGTCCAGGGACGGCAGCAGGTTCATCAGGCAGGTGAGGATGGTCAGTCCCTGGCCCCACCCGGCCTGGCGGTAGTGGACTCCGAACTCCAGCCCGGCCCGGAAGGCCTCCACCGGATCGTCGCCCGCGGCCAGCAGCGCGATCGAGGACTTGGCGATCACCAGGGGGATGGCCCGCTCCAGCCCGTCCCGCAGCCTCCGGCGGTGGTGCTCCCGGGGGTCCTCCCGCGGAGCCAGGTCCACCCACACCTCGCCGTCGCGGATCTCCACCGGAAACACGCGCACGTCGTCGGCCCAGGGGTCGAAGGTCCCCCCGCTGGCCAGGTCGAAGCGGGCGTGGTGCCAGTGGCAGGTGAGGATGCCCTGGTCCAGCGTTCCCCGGTGCAGGGGAAAGCCCATGTGCGGACAGCGGTTGTCCACGGCGTAGATCCGCCCCTGGTGGGAGAACAGGACGATGGCGTGGCCGTCGGCCTGGACCACCAGGCGGTCGGCCGCTTCGACCTCCTCCACCGAGGCCACGCGCACCAGATGCGGGGAGACGACCATCCGGGTGCTCCTGTTCGTCGCGGCGCGCTATGGCTCCCTGCCGGGCCCGGCTGAGGCCCTTCCGGCGGTGAGCATATCCGTCGGACACCCGCAGCGGCTGTGACGGAGGGCACAGAGAGAAGAGGGAAAAAGGAAAAGGGAAAAGGGGAAAGGGGGGGATGGGGGTGGAGCGGGCGGCGGGCGTCGTGCAGTGGATCGTGCAGAGGTGCGACCAGACCTACCGGGCCGGCAACTGGGCCGGGCGGGGGGTGCAGGCCGCCCTGGCTGACCTCACCCCGCAGGAAGCCCACTGAAGGCCGCACCCGCACCAGCACACCATCGCCGAGATCGTCCTGTACATGGCCTACTGGAAGGACGCCGTCTCCGCGCGCCTGTCCGGCGCCCCCTGGACCTACGACGAAGCCCGGGACTGGCGGGAAGTGGCGCCCACCGCAGAAGGTCTGGCGGCGGCGCTGGCGGAGCTGGACGCCGCCCACGGGCGCCTGATGGAGCACCTGCGGACGCTGACCGAGCAGCGCCTGTTCACTCCCGTGGGAAAGGCGTGGTGGTCGCCGTCGGGTCAGGCTCTGCTGCTGGACCTGGCCGTGGACGTGGCCACCCACGACAGCTACCACGCCGCCCAGATCTTCGTGCTGCGCCGGCTGCACGCCGGACGCCCGCCCGCCTCGGGCGGGTCCTGACTTCCCGCAGGACCCTCCTGCGGCTCTCACACGCTCGGGTCGCCCGGGGTGCCCGCAAGCCCCGGGCCAGGTCCTCGTTCAGCCCTTGACATACGAACAAAGGTTCGTATATTATCCCACTCGTGGGGCACGTCCAGGGAGACCTCTTCCCCGACCAGCCGCCGCCTCCGGCCTCCGTGCGGCTGTTCCGCGCCATTGGCCTGCGGGTTACCCCTCAGGTGGAGTGGGTGGAAGTGCGTGTCCGCTCCGTCCTCAACCGCGTGCAGGGGATGCCGTTTCGGTGGTCCATCAACCCGTACCGGGGGTGCCAGCATCAGTGTCCCTTCTGCTACGCCCGCCGCACCCACTGGTTTTTGGACCAGGACGGCGTCGCCGACTGGGGACGGCGGGTCTTCGTGAAGGTCAACGCCCCCCAGGTCCTGCGCCGGGAACTGGCCGATCCCCGCTGGGCGCGGGAGGAGGTCCACCTGGGCACCGCCACCGACCCCTACCAGCCCGCCGAGGGCATCTACCGGCTGACCCGTCAGATCCTCCAGACGCTGCACGAGTATCGCACCCCGGCTGCGGTCGTCACCCGGTCCACGATGGTGGTGCGGGACAGGGACGTCCTGCAGGCGATGGCCCGCGGCGCGGGCGCGACGGTCTGCGTCAGCGTCGCCACCATGGACGAGGGTCTGGCGCGCCAGATCGAGCCCGACGTGCCCCCGCCGCGCGCCCGCCTGCACGCGCTGCGGGTCCTGGCGGACGCCGGGATCCCCACCGGGGTGCTGCTGGCGCCGGTCCTGCCGGGCCTCACCGACAGCCCCGGGCAGCTGGCGGCGGTGGTGGAGGCCGCCCGCGACCACGGCGCCCGGTGGCTGTGGACCAACACCCTGCACCTGGGCGACGTCACCCGGCAGGCGTTCTTTCAGTTTCTGCAGCGCTGGCATCCCCACCTGGTTCCCGAGTACGAGCGCCTGTACCGCGGGAAGTACGCCCCACGCGCGTACCAGCGCCGGGTCCAGGAGGTGGTGGCGGCGCTGCGGGCCCGCTGCGGCTTCGGCCGTCGGGCCGACGGGCCGGCCCATCTCCCGGACGGCGAGGCGCCGACAGCGCTCCCCCTGCGTCTGCTCTGACGCGCGCGTTGCGCGGTTCCGTCCGGGCAGGCTACAATGGAGCCCGTCATGGATCTCGGGGCGGTGTTCATCATCCTCCAGCTCATCTACCTGGAGGGGATTCTCTCCATCGACAACGCCGCCGTCCTGGGAGCCATGGTCGCCCACCTGCCCCGCGACGACCCCGTCCCCTGGCCCCGGATCCTGCGCTTTCTGCAGGCCCCCGTGCACCGGATCCTGGGCGGCCAGCGCCTGGCGGCCTTGAAGGTGGGCCTGCTGGGCGCCTACCTGGGCCGGGGCACGATGCTCCTCATCGCCTCGTGGGTCGCGCGCAACCGCTGGCTGTTGCTGGTGGGCGGGCTGTACCTGATCAGGCTCGCGGTGGAGCACCTGGGGCAGACGCCGGAGCAGGCGCGGGACGAGGCCGCCGCGGCCGCGGGACATCCGGTGCGCCGGTCGGCCCCGGGCTTCTGGAGCGTGGTGCTGGCGGTGGAACTGGCCGACCTGGCCTTCAGCCTGGACAACGTGGTGGCGGCGGTGGCCCTGTCCCGGAACATCTACATCATCTGGACGGGGGTGTTCATCGGGATCCTCACCATGCGGTTTGCCGCCGGCATCTTCGTGCGGCTGATCGAGCGGCTGCCCGAGCTGGAGGCCGCCGCCTACCTGCTGGTGCTGAACATCGGCGTGTGGCTGCTGCTGGAGGACTTCTTCGGCATCCACCCGGGCGACGTCCAGAAGTTTGCCATGTCGCTGGGCATCATCGCCGCCACGGTCCTGTGGGGGCGGGTGCCGGCCCTGCAGCGGGCGGGGCGCGCGCTGCGCTGGCTGAGGCGGGTCCTAGGCGTGGTGTCGGTGATGTTTTCCGCCGTTCTCCGGCCGGTGGGCTGGGCGGCGGCGGGGGTGCTGGCGGTGGGCCGGGCCGTGGCGGGGTTGTGGCCGGCCCGGCAGGCGGCCCAGCCCCGCAGTCCCGGGGACCGCTGATCGGTCCCCTGTCAGGCCGCCCAGCAGGCTCGCGCCGGGGGAACGGCCACTTCCCGGCAGCGGGTGACAGGGATATCGTGGTGAGCATCCCCACACGGCACCCTCCCACCGGGTCCCCCGCGCGGTCCGGCAGAGCCCCAGCGTTCCGAAACGTGATCCAACACGGCGCGGTGGTCATCGGGGCGAGACACCAGCCCGTACCGTCACGAGCATGACAACCCACTGTCCGGGGTGGCGGAGGAATTGATCGAGGCGTCCCGCGTGAGGCTCGTGCCTGCAACCGTGGAGCTGGTCCGCGCGGAGATTGGCGACCGCCGGGAGTTTGGCCGATTGTTGCAGGCGTCTGTGCCGGAGAACTGGCCGCCCGAGCCCGTCCGGGACGCGCTGCCGGGTTTCCTGACCTCTATGGAGGCTGCTCGTCATCAGGTGGGCTGGTTTGGGTGGTACGCCCTGGCCGTTGTCGGGGTGGAAGGGCTCCCGGTCCTGGTGGGGAGTGGTGGGTTTAAGGGACCACCACAGGCGGGGACGGTGGAGAGTGGCTACTCGGTGCTCCCTCAGTACCAGGGGAAGGGGTATGCGACGGACATGGTCCGTGGATTGGTCCGGTGGGCGCTCACACATGCCGGCGTGGATCGAATTGTGGCCGAGACAGGGGAGTCAAACCCCGCATCGGTGCGCGTCTTGCTGAAGGCCGGGTTTGTGCCGGATGCCCGGGCGTCCAGGGAGGGGAGCCTTCGGTTTGTGTATTCGCGAACGGCGTGACCCGACGGGCACACGACGTGCCTACGGTGTGAATGGGGGCAGCATCCGCGGCGGCGTGCACGGCCCTTCGCGGTGTGACCGTCGGGGCGCTCGCCCCCATTCGATCACTCCCCAGCGCTCGTCCCGCCGATGGGGGTCCTTGACAGCGGCGCAGGCCGGCGGGTATCCTTAGCGCCAAGGTCAGGTATCGCCATGGTCATCCGCATCCGCGCCCGAGCGGTGCCGTACACCCCCCGCCAGTGCATCTGTCCCCGGCGGAGGCAGGCCGCGCCTTCGCCGATCCTTCCGTAGTCCTCAGGGCGCCGCCTGTCTCCGCTTCCGCACCGGCCCTTTCGGAATCCGGGAGGGCAGGACACGACGTCGGACGTCGGCGGGAGGGAGCACAGGATGTCAACCCGGGTCGATCACAACGCCATCAAGTTCACCCAGGTCAGCCTGACCGTGGTGGCGGTGGCCGCCTTCCTGGCCAACCTGCGCCACCTGGTGGGGGTGCTGGCGCTGGTCCTGGCCGCGGGCACCGCCTGGCCGACAGCGAACCTGTTCCGGCTGCTCTACCAGCGGGTCGTGCTGCCCCGGGGGTGGCTGCGGCCGCACCTGGTGGACGACGACCCCGCCCCGCACCGCTTCGCCCAGGGCGTGGGCGCCACCCTGCTGGCCGCGGGGTGGGGTGCGCTGGCGGCGGGATGGGCGGCGGTCGGGTGGGCGCTGACCCTGCTGGTGGCCGCCCTGGCCATGGTGAACGTGGTCGCGAACTTCTGCGCCGGCTGCTTCGTGTACTACCAGCTGCGCCGGCGGGGGATCATCCGCCGCGCCGCCGAGGCCCGGTGATGGGGGCCGACCGCCTGCTGGCGGTGGGGCTGGTGGCGGCCGTCCTGCTGGCCGCGTGGCTGGGGCTGCGCTGGCGCGTCGGGCGCTACCGGCGGCGGCCGGCGACCGACCTGGTCCGCGACGGCCGCCCGCTGGTCCTGGCCTTCGTGACGGCCGACTGCGTGCCGTGCCGGACGGTCCAGAAGCCGGCCCTGGAGGAGCTGCGGCGGCGTTTTCCGCACCATCTGGACGTGCGGGAGGTGGACGCCACCGCCGACGTCGCCCTCGCCCGGCGGTTTGGCATCCTCACCGTCCCCAGCACCGTGCTCATCTCGTCGGGGGGCCGGGTGGTGGCCATCAACCACGGCGCGGTGGGGTGGGAGCGTCTGGCCGCCCAGCTCGGGTTGAACGGCGGGGGACGGCATGCTAGAATGCCCGTGCGCACCGCGCGATGACGGGACCCGCGGGCGCCCGTGCCGGGTGAGCGAGCCGGGAGGGTGGAAGCCGGCGCCGGCGCTGCGCCCGCTCCCATCCCGGAGCGCCCGGGTCACAAACCGGGCCGGCGCGCCCCGATAGCGGCGCAGGAGGGCCGGACGGCGCACGGAGACGATCCGCCGCCCGGAACCAGGGTGGTACCGCGGGTGGACATCCCGTCCCTGAGGGGACGGGGTTTTTGTTTGGGGTGAGCGCGACCGTGGCAGCCGAACGCGAGGCGGCGACCCGCCTGCCGTCCAAGGCGGACAACTTCAGCGAGTGGTACACGGCGGTGGCCCTGCGGGCCGAGCTGGCCGACTACGCTCCGGTGCGGGGGTTCATGGCCATCCGCCCCTACGGCTACGCCATCTGGGAGGGCATCCAGAGCTGGCTGGACCGCCGCTTCAAGGAGACCGGCCACCAGACCGCCTACTTCCCGCTGCTGGTGCCGGAGAGCTTCCTGCGCCGGGAGGCCGAGCACGTGCAGGGATTTGCCCCCCAGGTGGCGTGGGTGACCCACGGCGGCGACGAGCCGCTGGCCGAGCGGCTGGCGGTGCGGCCTACCTCCGAGGCCATCATCCTGCCCATGTACGCCCGGTGGATCCAGTCCTACCGCGACCTGCCGGTGCTGCTGCTGCAGTGGAACAGCGTGGTGCGGTGGGAGAAGTCCACCCGGCTGTTCTTGCGCACCGCCGAGTTTTTGTGGCACGAAGGGCACACCGCCCACCGCACCGCCGAAGACGCCGACCGGGAGTGCCGGCTGATCCTGGGGATCTACCGGGAACTGCTGGAGGACGTCCTGGCGATCCCGGTCCTGGTGGGCACCAAGCCGCCCAGCGAGCGGTTCGCCGGCGCCGACATCACCTACACCCTGGAGGCCCTGATGCCCGACGGGCAGGCGATCCAGGCCGGCACGTCCCACTTCCTGGGTCAGAACTTCGCCCGGGCGTTCGGGGTCAAGTTCCTGGACGCGGACAACCGGGAGAAGTACGTCTGGTCCACGTCCTGGGCGGTCACCACGCGCCTGATCGGGTGCCTGATCATGGCCCACGGGGACGACCGGGGGCTGGTCCTGCCTCCGCGCATCGCGCCCTACCAGGTGGTGATCGTCCCCATCCTGGGCACAGACGACGAGCGGGTGCTGGCGGCGGCGCGGTCGCTGGCGGCCGAGCTGGCACCCCGCATGCGGGTGCGCCTGGACGACCGGGACGCCTACACGCCGGGGTGGAAGTTCCACGAGTGGGAGCTGCGGGGCGTGCCGGTGCGGCTGGAGGTGGGCCCGCGGGACGTGGAGGCCGACCAGGCGGTGCTGGTGCGGCGGACCGGCGGAGGCCGCCAGGCGGTCCCCCGCCGGCAGGTGGCGGACGCGGTGGACCGGGCCCTGGAGGAGATCCAGCGGGAGCTGTTCGAGCGCGCCCGCGCCTACCGGGACAGCCACACCACCGCCGCCGGCTCGGTGGACGAGGCGGCCGCCGCCGTGGCGGAGGTGCGCGGGTTCGTGCGGGTCCGCTGGTGCCGGTCCCAGGAGTGCGAGGACGTGCTGCGCGAGCGCACCGGCGCCTCCCCGCGCGTGATCCCCCTCGACGAGCAGCCCGACGGCGCCTGCGCGGTGTGCGGGCGGCCCGCCCACGCCTGGGTCTACTACGCCCGGGCGTACTGAGCCCGCCCCGTCCGTCGGCGCACGACCTCCCGGATGCAGGCGCGTCGCGTGTCCGCGCGTCCGTCCTCTCACACGAAGAGCGGCACCACCTGTCCCTGCGCCACGTCCACCAGCCCCCGGTCGGTCAGCTTCAGCTCGGGGATCACCGACAGCGCCAGGAACGACAGGGTCATGAACGGGTCGGTCAGTCGGCTGCCCATGCGGGCGGACAGGGCTAACAGCCGGCGGAACTGGTCGGCCACGGCGGCGACGGGCTGGTCCGACATCAGCCCGGCGATGGGCAGCGGCAGCCGGGCCACCTCCCGACCGGCCACCGCCACCAGCCCTCCCCGCATCTCCAGGATGACCTCCACCGCCGCCCGCATGGCGTCGTCGCTGCAGCCCACCACGATCAGGTTGTGGGCGTCGTGGGCCACAGTGGAGGCCAGGGCGCCCAGCCGCAGGCCGAACCCCCGCACCAGGCCCAGGCCCACCCGGCCGCTGCCGGTGTGGCGCTCGAGCACGGCCAGCTTCAGCAGGTCGCGGGCGGGGTCGGCCACCACCTCCCCGTGCTGCACGGGGGCGTCGTCCACCGCGGCCCGGGTCACGATCTGGTCGGGGACGATCTCGATGACCCGCACCCGCCGCCCAGCCGCCGGAATCCGGAAGCGCAGGCTGGAGCGGGGAATGCTCAGCGACACCGGCAGCGCCGGCAGGGCCACCGGGCGCGCGTAGGGCAGCAGGTCCCCGTCCCGGGCCACCAGGCGCCCCGAGCGGAACACCAGCCGCGCCCGGGGGACGCGCAGGTCGTCGAAGACCACTAGGTCCGCCCGGCGGCCGGGTGCCACGGCCCCGCGGTCCCGCAGGCCGAAGTGCTCGGCGGGGTTGAGGGTGGCCATCTGGATCGCCAGCAGGGGGTCGGCGCCCAGGGCGATGGCCTGGCGGACCATGGCGTCGATGTGGCCGTCCTCCAGCAGGTGGGTGGGGGTGCGGTCGTCGGTGCAGAACATGAAGCGCCGGGCGGTCTGGGGCGTCACCAGGGGGAGCAGTTCGGCCAGGTTGCGGGCGCCGGTGGCTTCCCGGATCATGATGGCCATCCCCCGGGACAGCTTGTCCAGGGCCTCCTCCCGGGTGGTGCACTCGTGGTCGGAGCCGATACCCGCGGCCACGTAGGCGTCCAGGTCCGGTCCCCGCAGGCCCGGGGCGTGGCCGTCCACCGGACGCCCGGCGGCCGCCCGGATCTTGGCCAAGACCTCCTCCTCGGCGGCCAGCACCCCGGGATAGTCCATCACCTCCGCGAGCCCCAGGACCCACTTGTCCTGCAGCAGGCTCTCCAGGTCGTAGGCGGTCAGGCGCGCTCCGGGACTCTCCAGGGGGCCGGCGGGCACGCAGCTGGACGCCATCACGAAGACCGACAGGGGGTTGTATTTGGCCGCATCCAGCATGTAGCGGATGCCGGTCATGCCCAGCACGTTGGCGATCTCGTGGGGGTCCGCGATGACCGTGGTGGTCCCCCGGGGGACCACGGCCCGGGCGAACTCCGGCACGCTCACCATGGAACTCTCGATGTGCACGTGGGCGTCGATCAGCCCCGGCGCCAAGTAGCTGCCGCCCAGGTCCATCCGCTCCCGGGCCGGGTGGGTGCCGCTGCCGGCGGGCAGCAGGGCGGCGATGCGATCGCCGGCGACGAGCACGTCCGCCGCCACCACCCGGTGGGCGTACACGTCCACGACCCGGGCGTTGGCCAGCAGCAGGTCCGCCGGCTCCTGGGCCCGGGCCACGCGGATGAGGGTCGCCAGGTCCACCTTGGGGGCTCCTTTTCCGCCTCCCCCCCGACGACACCTGCGAAACAGGGACGGACGCCGGCCGCCGTCCGGCCGGCAGGGATTCCCCTCCGTCGGGCCGAAACTGCCGGTGTCATCCCGGGACGGAGGCGGGCATGCCGCACATTCTTCCCTTCACAGGGCAGGCAGCCTACGAGCTGGAGATCGCCGGGACGGTGCGCACCCTGCCGCTGATCCAGGTGTCTCCCGACACGTGGATCGCCTACTACTACAGCCTGGGGGACACCGAGGTCATCGATCGGGCGGCGCGGGAGCTGGCCCCCCGCATGCGCAGCTGCGAGATCTTCGTCACCACCGAGACCAAGGGCATTCCGCTGGCCCACGCCATCGCCACCTACCTGGGGCTGCTGCCCTACGTGGTGTGCCGCAAGGAGATCCGGCCCTTCATGCTGTCGCCGGTCTCGGTGCGCTACAAGCCCATCACCGCCAAGACCGAGGAGGAGCTGTTCATCGACGGCCGGGACGCCATGAAGCTGCGGGGCAAGCGGGTGGGGCTGGTGGACGACATTGTGAGCACCGGCGAGACCCTCAAGGCCATGGAGGAGCTGGTGCGGCGGGCCGGGGGGTCCGTGGTGGCCCGGGCGGCGCTGCTGCTGGAGGGCGTCGAGCGCGACGACGTGCACCATTTGGGCATCCTGCCCATCTTCAAGCGGACCGACGCGGTGTCCCCCTGAGGCCCCGCCGGCCATGGCAGCCCCGACCATCTCCACCCACGTGCTGGACGTCGGCCGGGGGGCGCCGGCCCGGGGGGTGCGGGTGGACCTGTACCGGGACGGCCGCCTGATCGCCTCCCGGACCACCGACGACGACGGGCGCATCCGGGATCTGGTGGGCGGGCCCCTGGAGCCGGGGACCTACCGGATGGTGTTTGCGGTGCCGTCGGAGTTCTTCACGCGCCTGGAGGTGGAGTTCACCGTCACCGACCCCGGCCGTCACTACCACGTCCCCCTGGTGGTGGCGCCGTACCTGTGCGCCACCTACCGGGGCAGCTGACCGGCGCCCCATGGCCCGCCTGACGGTGGACGAGCTGGCGGCGCTGTTCGAGGGCCGCACGCGCTTTGTCGAGCGGCTGGCCGCCCTGGACGACCCCCTGGACAGGGCGGTGGAGGTGCTGCGGTCTCTGCCCGAAGAGGAGGTCGTCGAGGCCCTCAACGCTCACCCCCGCATCGGCGAGCGGCCGACCTCCCCCGCCGCGGCCGCCGAGCAGGGGACCGAGGACGACCCCGCGGTGCTGGCCGAGCTGGCGGCCCTCAATGCCGCCTACGAGCGCGCTTTCGGATTTCGCTTCGTGGTCTTCGTCAACCGGCGGTCCCGCTCGCAGATCATCCCGATCCTGCGCCAGCGCCTGCAGCGCACCCGCGCCGAAGAGCTGGCCACCGCCATCGAGGAGCTGGTGGCCATCGCCCGGGAGCGGCACGCGCAGAGGGAAAAGGGAAAAGGGAAGAAGGAAAAAGTGGAAGGCAAAACCGCATAAAGGAGGGACCGGGCGGCTGAACCCCGCCCGGTCCCTTTCCCCTTTTTCCCCGCCCTTTTTCCCTTTCCTTTTTTCCTTTTCCCTTTTCCTTTTTCCCTTTTCCCTCCCTTCACGGCTCGTTCGGCCAGGGGCCGACCACGCCGGGAGCCGCCCACTCCAGGGTGATCAGCTCCTGCACGGTGAGGGTGTGGCCGGGGGGCACCCGCAGCACGCCCTTGCGGTCGCGGATGGGTCCGGTGAACGGGTCAAACTTCACCGGGTTCACCGACATCTGGGCGTGGCGGCGCAGGACCAGGTCGTACACCGACAGGGTGCCCAGGTCGGAAGTCCGCACCCGCACGGCCTTCAGCTGGTCGGTAAACAGCGGGTTGATCATCATCCCCGGCTCGGCCCCCACCTCCACCGCCTTCTCGGCCAGCAGCCACCAGTAGTCCACGTTCTGCAGGTTGTCGGGGGTGTACTTGCCCGCCAGGACCTTGCGCAGGAAGTCCAGGTAGATGGTCTCCCAGTGCACCAGCTGGCCCGAGATCACGTGCCGGGGGGCGAAGCGGTACATGGGCGAGTAGTGGGCGAAGCTCAGCAGGTTCTTCTTGGCCGCCTCCTGGATCACCGTGGGGGTGTCCTCGGTGAAGGCGAACACGTCCACCCCCTCGGCGATGAGGGCCTGGGTCGCCTCCTTGGCCTTGGCCGGGCTGAACCACTCGAAGATCCACCGCACGTGCACCGTGGCCCGCGGGTTGACGGCCCGGACCCCCAGGGCGAAGGCGTTGAGGTGGCGCTTGACCTCGGGAATGGGGAACGCCCCCACGTAGCCCACCTTGTTGGTCCGGGTCAGGGCGCCGGCCATCAGGCCGTTGAGGTAGTACACCTGGTAGAAGTCGGCCATGTAGGTGGCCATGTTGCGGGCCCGCTTGAACCCGCTGGCGTGGGCGAAGATGATGTTCGGGTACCGCTGGGCCGCCGCCAGGGTGCCGTCCATGAAGCCGAAGCTGGTGGTGAAGATCACCCGGGCGCCCTGGGCGACCAGGCGGTCGATGAACGGCTCCACGCGGCCCTCAGGGACCGACTCCACGTACAGGGTCTGGACGGGGAGCTGCTGCTCCACGATCCGCCTTCCCACGTCGTGGGCGTGGGTCCACCCGTAGTCCCCGATGGGCCCCACGTAGATGAACCCCACCTTCAGTTTCTGCTGCCCGTATCCGGCGGCGGCCGCCGCCAGCAGGACGACGGCCAGCACCGATACCGCGATCCCACGTCTGCCCCTCATGGCTGCCTCCACCTCCGGCCTGATCATGCACTGCGGGTTTGCCCGCTCACTTCGCTCTCCCCCCGCCCGGCCCCTTGTCGTTCGGCGGGGAAAGACGGACGTCTCCGCGGGAGCCCCCCGCTCACCGTTCGCCCCGGACGTACGGAACGCCCAGGGCCTCCGGCGCCTGGCCCGTCCGGGCCCCCCGCCGGGAGGTCAGGGCCAGCACCAGGATAGTGAACGCGAAGGGCATCATCTGCAGGGGTTCGGGGGGAATCCACGTCTGGAGGCGGAACGACAGGTGGAACAGGGTGCCGAACAGCAGCGCCGCCCCCACCGCCCGCAGGGGGTCCCAGCCGGCGAAGATGGCCAGGGCCACCACGATCCAGCCCATGCCCCCGGTCATGCCCTCGGTCCACGCCGGCCGGTAGGCCACCGACAGGAAGCCCCCGGCGACGCCGGCCATCACCCCGCCGAAGACCACGGCCAGATAGCGCACCAGCTCCACCGGCACGGCCTGGGCGTCGGCGGCGGCCGGAGACTCGCCCACGGTGCGCAGGATCAGGCCCCACCGGGTGTGGTACAGCAGCGCCCACAGCAGCACCGCCGCCAGCACGCCCAGCGGCGGCAGGACCGACAGTTCCGGCAGCGGGTGGTCCAGGGGAAACCCTTCCCACCCGCGGCCCAGCAGCCCGGCCAGGCCCAGCCCCAGCATGGTCAGCGCCAGCCCCGAGACGTACTGGTTGGCCCGCAGGGTCACCGAGACGAACGCGTGGAGCAGGGCGGCCGCCCCGCCCACGCCGGCCGCCGCCAGCAGGCCCAGGACCGGGTGGCCGGTGGTCTGGGCGGTGGCGAAGGCGACGAAGGCGCCCAGGATCATCATCCCCTCCACCCCCAGGTTCACCACCCCCGCCCGCTCGGCGTAGATCTCCCCCAGGGCGCCCCACAGCAGGGGCGTGCCGAAGGCCATGCCCCGCACCAGCACGCTGGCGACCCACTCCAGCACCGTCACTCCTCCCCCGGCGGCGCGCTCGCCCCGGCCGCCGCGGGCGCCTCCACCGCCACCCGGGCCGGCGCCCACCGGATCCGGTAGGCCAGCAGCCGCTCGCTGCCGATCAGGAAGAACAGGATCAGGCCGTTAAAGACGCTGGTGACCCGGAAGGGCATCTGCAGCGACACCTGCATCACGTCTCCCGCGCTGTAGATGAGGCCGAACAGCGCCGCGGTGAGCACCGCGGCCAGCGGGCGCCCCCGGGCCAGCCAGGCGACGATGATGCCGGTGTAGCCGTACCCCAGCGACACCTGGGTCGGGTCCAGCAGCTTGTGGTGCACCCCCGCCACCTCCCCCACCCCGGCCAGGCCCGCGGCGCCCCCGGACAGGGCCATGACCAGCAGGGTGGTGCGCAGGGCGCTGACGCCCACGTAGCGCGCGGCCTCGGGGTTTTCGCCCTGCACCCGGATCTCAAAGCCCAGGGTGGTCCGTCCCAGCAGCAGCGCCCCCGCCGCCGCCACCACCACGCCCACCACCAGGGTCGGCCAGTGGATGCGGGTCCCGGGGATCAGGGCCAGCCAGGCGTCGGCCGGAAACGGGTCGGTGTAGGCGAAGCCCCGGACGCTGGGTCCCTTCCACGGCCCGGTGACCAGCCAGCTCACCAGGTACTGGGCCACGTAGTTCATCATCAGGGTGCTGATCACTTCGTTGACCGACAGCCGCAGCCGCAGCACCGCCGGCAGCAGGCCCCACAGCGCGCCGGCCGCGAACCCGGCCGCGAACATCGCCGGCAGCGTCATCGGTCCCCGCAGGCCGCTGAACAGGGCCACCCAGGTGGCGGCGACCGCCCCGGCCAGCAGCTGGCCCTCGGCGCCGATGTTGTAGACCTGGGCCCGGAAGGCCAGGACCAGTCCCGCCCCGACCAGCAGCAGCGGGATGGTGGGGCGCAGGACCTCGGGCAGGGTGCCCGGCGCCAGCAGGCCGTCGCGGACGATGACGGCGTAGGCCCGCACTGGGTCCAGCCCGTAAGCCCAGAAGACGGCCCCGGCGACGAGGAACGCGGCGACGACGGCGGCCGCCGAGACGGCCACCGTCCACCACCCCGTGGTCTCGGCGCGTTCGATGCGGAACGGGCCCACCTGCGCCATGCCGGTCCGCCCCGTTCAGGACGCCGCCCGGCCCGCCATCCACAGGCCGATCTGCTGGCGGTCGGCGCCGGCGGGCACCACCGCCACCAGGCGTCCGTCGAACATGACCCCGATCCGGTCGGACAGGGCCAGGATTTCGTCCAGGTCCTCGGAGACCAGCAGCACGCCGGCGCCCCGGTCCCGGTGCTCCAGCAGGAGCCGGTGGATGCGCTCGGTGGTGGCCACGTCCAGTCCCGCCGTGGGGTGGGAGGCGACGATCAGGGACGGATCCGCCGACAGCTCCCGGGCCAGGATCAGCTTCTGGATGTTGCCGCCGGACAGCAGCCGGGCGGGGCGGTGGGGGGACGGCGTCTGGATGTCGTGGGCGGCGATCAGGTCCGCCGCCGCCCGCAGGGCTTCCGCCGGGCGCAGGAGCAGGCCGCGGGCGAAGGGAGGGTCCGCATAGCGGCGCAGGATGAGGTTGTCGGCCACGGACATGGACGGGACGATGCCGGCGCGGGTCCGCTCCTCGGGGACGTGGGCCACCCCGGCCCGCGCCAGCTGCCGGGGCGTCCACCCGCGCACCGGGACACCGCGCAGCCGCACCTGTCCCCGGGCCGGCGGCCGCAGGCCTGTCAGGGCTTCCACCAGCTCCCGCTGCCCGTTGCCGGCCACGCCGGCGATGCCAAAGACTTCGCCCGCGGCCACGGTGAACGACACGCCCCGCACGGCGGGCCGGCCCCGGTCTCCGGCCACCCACAGGTCGCTCACCTCCAGGACCGGCGGCCCGGGCCGTCCCCGGCGCGGCGGCAGGGCCCGGTCCAGGTCCCGGCCCACCATCATGCGGGCCAGGGCGGCGGTGTCGGCGCCGGCGGCCGGCACCGTGCCCACCACCCGCCCCCGCCGCAGCACCGTCACCCGGTCGGCCACGGCCGTGACCTCGTCCAGCTTGTGGGTGATGAAGATGACCGACTTGCCCTCCCCCCGCATCCGCCGCAGGACCTCAAACAGCTGGGCGGCCTCCTGCGGGGTCAGCACGCTGGTGGGTTCGTCCAGGATGAGGATCTCCGCTCCCCGCAGCAGCGCCTTGAGGATCTCCACCCGCTGCTGCTCGCTGGCCGACAGCTGCCAGACGGCGGCGTGAGGGTCCACCGCCAGCCCGTACCGCCGTCCGAACTCCTCCACCCGGGCGGCCACCTGCCGAACCGGCCGCCAGAAGGGGGTGCCGGCCGGCCCCAGGGCGATGTTTTCTGCCACCGTGTGCCGGCGCACCAGCAGGAAGTGCTGGGGGACCATGCCGATGCCGCAGGCGATGGCGTCCCGGGGAGAGTGGATGCGGACCGGGCGGCCGTCCAGCAGGATCTCCCCGGCGTCGGGCTGGTACAGGCCGTACAGGATGTTCATCAGGGTCGTCTTGCCGGCGCCGTTTTCCCCCAGCAGCGCCAGGACCTCGCCCGCCCGCAGGTCCAGGCTGATCCGGTCGTTGGCGAGGACGCCCGGGAAGGACTTGGTGATGTTCCGGACGGCCAGCCGCACGGGGGCGGCGGACGACAGGTCGGCGGTCACACCCGCATCGGAGCGCATACCGGGGAGTTTGGCCGGCCAGCCGCCGCTTCCTTCCGCCGGGCCGGCGCCGGCGGGAGGACCGGCCCACTTCGGGCCGGCGGCAGGAATGGGACGAAACCCGCGTGGAATCGTGTTGGGTATCCGTGGACGTCTACCTGCCCCGCTCCCTGTCCGAGGCCCTGGAGCTGAAGGCGGCGCATCCGGAGGCGGTGCCCGTCGCCGGGGGCACCGACATCATGGTGGCCGTGAACTTCCACCGCCTGCGGCCGGACGCGTTCTTGGACCTCAGCCGCCTGGCAGAACTGCAGCAGTGGCGGGAGGAGGACGGGACCGTGTACGTGGGGGCGGGATTGACGTACACCCGCATGGTCCGGGAGCTGGACTGGTGCGTGCCGCTGGTCCAGGCCGCCCGCACGGTGGGCTCGCCCCAGATTCGCAACCGGGGCACCCTGGGCGGCAACCTGGGCACCGCCAGCCCCGCCGGGGACACCCTCCCGGTGCTGGCGGCCTACGACGCCGAGGTCGTCCTGGGCCGGGCCGGCGGGGCGGTGCGGGTGCTGCCCTGGTGGCAGTTCCTGCGGGGGCCCAAGAAGACCGCCCTGGCCCCCGACGAGCTCATCCTGGGCGCCCGGTGGCGGCGCCTGCGCGGTCCGGGGTCGTTCTCGAAGGTGGGCACCCGCAACGCCATGGTGATCGCCGTGGCGAGCCTGTGCCTGGTCTGCGACGAGGACGGGAGGACCGTGCGCGTGGCCCTGGGGTCGGTGGGCCCCACCATCCTGCGCGCCCCCGACGCCGAGCGGTTCGTCGCGGAGCAGATGCAGCGGGCCGGCGCGTGGGACGACCCCCGGGCGCCGCTGCCTGACCGGGTGGTGGAGGAGTTCGGCGAACGGGTGGCGGCCGCCGCCCGGCCCATCGACGATGTCCGGGGAACGGCGGCCTACCGGCGGCACGCCTGCGCGGTCCTGGCGCGCCGCGCCCTGCGGTGGGCGCTGGAGGACCGCAGGCTGGGCGGCTAGAGGAGGCGGCGCGGTGCTCGTACGGGTGAACGTCAACGGCGTGTGGCGGCAGGCCGACGTGTGGCCGGGGGCCAGCCTGCTCCTGCTGCTGCGGGACCACCTGGGGCTGGTGGGCAGCAAGAACGCCTGCGAGCAGGGCGAATGCGGCTCGTGCTCGGTGTGGCTGGACGACGAGCTGGTGTGCTCCTGCCTGGTCCTGGCCGCCCAGGCCGACGGGCGGACGGTGCGGACGGTGGAGTCCCTGGCCCACGGCGGCCGGCTGCACCCGGTCCAGGAGGCGTTCCTGGACGCCGGAGCGGTGCAGTGCGGGTTCTGCACCCCGGGGCTCGTGGTGGCGGTGGTGGACCTGCTCCAGCGCGACCCCTCCCCCTCCGAGGAGACGATCCGGGAGGCCCTGGCCGGCAACCTGTGCCGGTGCACGGGCTACCAGAAGATCCTGGACGCGGTGCGGCTGGCCGCGCAGCGCATGAGGACGGCGGAATCCTGATCCCGGACCCCGGAGCCGCCGTCGGGGTAGGCATGGCGTCGCTGCTCATCGACTCCTGTGAGGTCGTCGTGACCATGGACGACGCCGGCACGGAGATCGCCGGCGGGTCCGTGCTCGTCGAGGACGGCGTCATCACCTGGGTGGGCTCCGGGCCGCCTCCGCGGCCGGCCGAGGAGGTCGTCGGGGGGCGCGGCCTGGTGGCGGTGCCGGGCCTGGTCAACACCCACCACCACCTGTACCAGAGCCTCACCCGCGTCCGGGCCCAGGACCGGGGGCTGTTCGGCTGGCTGGAAGCCCTGTACCCGGTGTGGGCGGGGGTGGATGAGGAGTGGGTGGAGGTGGCGTCGGCGGTGGGGCTGGCCGAGCTGGCCCTGTCCGGCTGCGCCACCACCACCGACCACCACTACATCTTCCCCCGGGGTGCCGCACATCTGCTGGACGTCCAGGTGGACGTGGCCCGCCGGATCGGCCTGCGGTTCCACCCCTGCCGGGGCTCGATGGACCTGGGCCGCAGCCGCGGCGGCCTGCCGCCCGATGACGTGGTGGAGGACACCGACGACATCCTGGCCCGCACCGAGGACGCGGTCCGCCGCCTCCACGACCCGCGGCCCGGGGCGATGGTCCGGGTGGCCGTCGCCCCCTGCTCGCCGTTTTCGGTCACGCCGCGCCTGATGAAGGAGTCCGCCGCCCTGGCCCGCCGGCTGGGGGTGCGGCTGCACACCCACATCGCCGAGACCCGGGACGAGGAAGCCTACTGCCGTCAGACGTTCGGGGTGCGCCCGGTGGAGCTGCTGGACCGCTGGGGCTGGCTGGGACCGGACGTGTGGCTGGCCCACTGCGTGCACCTGAATGAGGCGGACATCGCCCGCATCGCCCGCGCGGGCACCGGGGTGGCCTGGTGCCCGACGTCCAACCTGCGGCTGGGGTCGGGCATCGCCCCGGCCCGCCGGTTGCTGGATGCCGGGGTCGCTGTCGGGCTGGCCGTGGACGGGTCGGCGTCCAACGACGGCGGCCACCTGCTGGCCGAGGCCCGCCAGGCGTTGCTCGTGTCCCGGGCCGGGGGCGACCCGGCGGCCCTCGGCGCCCGGGACGTGCTGCGCCTGGCCACACGAGGGGGCGCCCGGTGCCTGGGGCGGGAGGACATCGGCGCCCTGGCGCCCGGCCTCCGCGGGGACGTGGCGCTGTTTCCGGTGGACACGCTGGCGATGGCGGGGGCCGAGGCCGACCCGGTGGCGGCGCTGGTCTTCTGCTTCCCGCAGCGGGTCAGGCACCTGTTCGTGGACGGGCGGGCGGTGGTGCGCGACGGGCGCCTGGCGACCGCCGACGAGGACGCCATCGCCGCCCGGGCGAGGCGGCTGGGCCGGCGGATCGCACAGGGCGTCCCCGGCGGGTAGGGCCGGACCGAAAAGGGGCGAATGACCACCCACGCGGGCCGCCGCTTCCGGGCCGGCGGCGGTGGCCGGAACCCGGTCAGTCAGGGGAGGGGTGACCGATGAAAGTGGTGCCGCGCGTCCCCGGAGGGGTGGGCGAGAGCGTCCGCCGGGTGGACGGGGTCCCCAAGGTCACCGGCGAGTTCCTGTTCGGCAGCGACCTCCGCACCGACGACATGCTGTGGGGCTACACCCTGCGCAGCCCCCACCCTCATGCCCGCATCGTCTCCCTGGACGTCTCCGGCGCCCTGACCGTCCCCGGCGTCTACGCGGTCCTGGTGGCCGACGACGTGCCCGGGCGCAAGACGTACGGGCTGGAGCTGCCCGACCAGCCGGTCCTGGCCATGGACTGCGTGCGCTACCAGGGCGAGCCGGTGGCGATCCTGGCCGCCGTGGACCTGGAGGTGGCGCGCCGGGCCGCCGGGCAGATCCGGGTGGACTACGAGGTCCTGCCGGCGGTGACCGACATGGAGGCGGCCCTGCGCCCCGACGCGCCCCGGGTGCACCCCTGGGGCAACGTGCTGCGGCACATCCGGATCGTCCACGGCGACCCGTCCACGCCCGCCGACGTGTGGGTGGAGGGCTACTACGAGACCGGCATGCAGGACCAGGCCATGCTGGGCCCGGAGGCGGGTCTGGCGATCCCCGCCTCCGACGGAGGGGTGGACCTGTACGTGGCCACCCAGTGGCTGCACGTGGACCGGGACCAGATCGCCCCCTGCCTGGGGCTGCCTCCCGAGAAGGTCCGGCTGCACCTGGCCGGGGTGGGGGGCGCGTTCGGGGCCCGGGAGGACGTCAGCATGCACATCCACGCCTGCCTGCTGGCGCTGCGCACCGGCCGGCCGGTGAAGATGGTCTACTCCCGGGAGGAGTCGTTCTACGGCCACGTCCACCGGCATCCGGCCCGGATCTGGATGCGCCACGGCGCCACCCGGGACGGCCGCCTGGTGAACGTGTACGCCCGGGTGCTCATCGACGGGGGCGCCTACGCGTCGTCGTCCACGGCGGTCATCGCCAACGCCAGCACCTTCGCCACGGGCCCCTACGAGGTGCCCCACGCGCTGATCGAGGGCACCGCCGTCTACACCCACAACCCGCCCTGCGGCGCCATGCGGGGGTTCGGGGCGGTGCAGGCCTGCTTCGCCCACGAGGCGCAGATGGACAAGCTGGCCCGCGCCCTGGGACTGGACCCGGTGGAGCTGCGGCTGCGCAACGCGGTGCAGACCGGCTCGGTCCTGCCCACCGGGCAGGTCATCCGGGGCACCGCGCCGGTGCGGGAACTGATCCGCCGGTGCGCCGCCATCCCGCTGCCTGCCGAGCCGGCGGAGCGCCCCCCGCTGTCGTACCCCGGCGGGGCCGGCAACGTCAGCCGGGGCGAGCGGCTGCGGCGGGGCGTGGGGTTCGCCGTGGGCTACAAGAACGTCGCCTACAGCGAAGGGTTTGACGACTCGGCCGAGGCGCGGGTGCGCCTGTTCGCCGGGCCGGACGGCCCGGTGGCGGAGGTGCACAGCGCGGCGGCGGAGGTGGGCCAGGGGGTCCACACGGTCCTGGTGCAGATCGCCCGGGAGGAGCTGGGCATCCCGCAGGTGGTCCTGCGCACGCCCGACACCGCCGTGGGGTCCGCCGGCAGCAGCTCGGCGTCCCGCCAGACCATGATGTCCGGCGGAGCCGTCCAGCTGGCCTGCCGGGCCGTCCTGGAGGAGGTGTGGGACCGGGTGCGGCGGAGGGCCCGCGAGCGGAGGGAGCCTGTCCCCGGCGGCCTGGCCGTCCGGGACGGGGTGGTGTGGGCGGGCGAGCGGCCGGTGGGGCGTCTGGAGGAGTACCTGGACCCGCCCATCGAGGCGACCCGGACCTACCGCCACCGGCGTACCACGCCGCTGGACCGCCAGGGCCAGGGCGATCCGCACGTGACGTTCGCCTTCGCCGCCCAGCGGGCGGTGGTGGAGGTGGACGAGGAGCTGGGCCTGGTGCGGGTGGTGCAGATCGCCGCGGCCCAGGACGTCGGGCGCGCCCTGCACCCGCAGAACGTCTACGGCCAGATCGAGGGCGGCACGGCCCAGGGGCTGGGGCTCGCGCTGATGGAGGAGATCGTCCTGGACGAAGGCCGCCTGCGCAACCCGTCGTTCACCGACTACCTGATCCCCACGATCCTGGACATGCCCCCGGTGGTGTCGGTCCTGATAGAGGAGCCCGAGCCGGGAGTTCCCTTCGGCGCCAAGGGGGTGGGCGAGCCGTCCACGGTGGTGTCCACCGCCGCCATCGTGGCGGCGGTGCGGGACGCCACCGGCCGGGAACTGAACCGGGTGCCCCTGAGGCCGGACGACATCGTCGGCCTGCGCCCGCCGGCCCGGTCGGCGGGGCCGCCGCCGGCTCCCGACGTGCCGTACCCCCAGCCGGTGCCCGTGGCCCTGGGATTCCTGTGAGGTACGACCGGGTGGTGGCCGGCGGGCGGGTGGTGACGCCCGCGGGGGTGGTGGAGGCCTCCGTCGGCATCCGCGCCGGCCGCATCGCCGCCCTGGCGGAGGGGCCCCTGGACGGCGAGGACGTCGTGGACGCCCGCGGCCGGGTGGTCCTGCCGGGGGCGGTGGACCTGCACGTGCACGTCAACGAGCCCGGCCGCACCCACTGGGAGGGGTGGGGTCCGGGCAGCCGGGCCGCCGCCGCCGGCGGTGTGACCACGGTGGTGGAGATGCCGCTGAACGCCTCTCCACCCACCACCACCGCTCAGGCCCTGCGGGCGAAGGTGGAGGCGGCGCAGGCGGCGTCGGTGGTGGACTTCGCCCTGTGGGGCGGGCTCGTGCCCGACAACCTGGACCAGCTGGACGCCCTGGCCGGCGGCGGCGTGGTCGGGTTCAAGGCGTTTTTGTGCCCCAGCGGCACCCCCGACTTCGGCTGGGTGGACGACGGCGCGCTGTACGACGGCATGCGCCGGATCGCCCGCACGGGACTGGTCCTGGCGGTCCACGCCGAAAGCGCCTCGATCACCGGATACCTGACGGCCGCGCTGCAGGCCCGGGGACGCCGGGACCGCCGGGCGTGGGCCGAGTCCCGCCCCCCGGTCGCCGAGCTGGAAGCCGTCCGCCGGGCGGTCTTCCTGGCGGGCCAGGCCGGCTGCCGGCTGCACGTCGTCCACCTGAGCGTGCCGGAGGGAGCGGACGTGGTGGCGCAGGCGCGGGCGTCCGGGCAGGAGGTGACGGTGGAGACCTGCCCTCACTACCTGACCCTGACCGACGACGACCTCCTGCGGATGGGCCCGGTGGCCAAGTGCGCGCCGCCCCTGCGCGACCGGCCGACGGCGGACCGGCTGTGGCGGCAGGTGCTGGCAGGCCGCGTGCACTGCCTGGCCTCGGACCACTCGCCGTGTCCCACCGACGACAAGACCCGCGGGGAGGAGGACATCTGGGCCGCGTGGGGCGGGATCACCGGGGTGCAGACGCTGGTGGCCCTCCTGCTGACCGAAGGCGTGCACCGCCGCGGCATGAGCCTGGAGCAGGTGGCCGAACTGCTGGCCGCCCGCCCGGCCCGGATCGCCGGCCTGTGGCCCCGCAAGGGGGCCATCACGGTGGGCGCCGACGCCGACCTGGTGGTGGTGGACATGGAGCGGCGCTGGACGGTGGACCGCGGGTGGCTGCAGTCCCGCCACCCCCACTCGCCGTTCGTGGGCTGGCCGATGCAGGGATGGATCACCCACGTGCTGCGCCGCGGGCAGACCGTCGCCCAGGACGGCGAGGTGGTGGCCCGGGGGGGCGGCCGGTGGGTCAGGCCGTCCCTGTCCGGCCCGAGTCAGCCCGGCTGACCGTCCCCGCGTCGTGACGGAGACCGGGGGTCGGCGTCTTGGGCCAGCCTCCGGCGCGCCTCTTCCACCCCCGCCGCCGGGGGGACCCGCACGCCGAACGCCCGCAGCACGTGCTCCAGGCTGGACAGCACCGTCAGGACCACCGACGGCCGCGCGTTGTACCCCATGGTGCCGATGCGCCAGATGCGGCCGCGCAGGGGGCCGAAGGACGTGGCCACCTCCACCCCAAACTCCTCCAGCAGCCGCAGGCGGGCCGCCTCCTCGGGCACGCCGTCGGGCACGTACACCGCGGTGATCATGGGCAGCCGGTGGCGGGGGTCGCCGAACAGGCGCAGCCCCATGGCCTCCAGCCCGGCCTTGAGCGCCTCCCCCACCCGCCGGTGGCGCGCCCAGCGGGACGGCAGCCCCTCTTCCACCACCAGCCGCAGCGCCTCCCGCAGCCCGTAGGTCATGGTGGTGGGCAGGGTGTGGTGGTTGAGACGCTCGGGGCTCCAGTAGCGCTGCAGCTGGGCTAGGTCCAGGTAGTTGCTGATGACGGGCGTCCGCCGCCGGGCGATGGCGTCCTCGGCGCGCCCGTTGTAGGTGACCGGCGCCATGCCCGACGGACAGCCCAGGCACTTCTGGGTGCCCGACGTGCACACGTCGATCTGCCAGCCGTCCACGTCCACCTCCACCCCGCCCAGGGTCACCACCGCGTCCACCACCAGCAGCGCGCCGTGCCGCCGGCAGATCCGGCCGATCTCCTCCATGTGAGGCTGCAGCATGCCCGTGGACGTCTCGCCGTGGACGACGGCCACCACCTTGGCGGGCCGGGCCCGCAGGGCGTCGTCCACCTGCTGCGGGTCGATCACCCGGCCCCACTCGGCGGCGACCTGGTCCACCCGGGCGCCGTAGCGGACGGCCAGGTCGGCGAACAGGTCCCCAAAGCGCCCGCAGTTGGCCACCAGGACCGGGTCGCCCGGCTCGACGAGGGAGGCGATGGCCGCCTCCATGCCGGCGCGGCCCGTGCCGGAGACGGCGTAGGTCCGGAGGTTGGCCGTCTGGAACACCTGCCGGGCCAGGGCCATGACGTCCTCCATGATCGCGGTGAACGCCGGGTCGAACTGGCCCAGGATCGGGGAGGCCATCGCCCGCAGGACCCGCGGGTCGGGGTTGGTGGGTCCGGTGCCGCACAGCAGCCGGACGGGGGGAGTCAGGTCGCCGACGGTGCTCACGGTCGTTCCTCCTCCGATCACGCTCCGTACCGGGCGGCGAACGCCTCCAGTGCCCGCTCAAAGGCCGCCAGCGGCGCCCGCACCACCCCGGCGCCGATCTGCCCGACGCCGGCGCGCCGGTGGGCGATGCCGGTGTTGATCACCGGCGCGACCTGCAGCGCCACCACCTTCCGGATGTCGATCCCGGCGGGCACGCCGTCAAAGTCCAGCGCCGGGATGCGCCAGTGGGGGCTGCGACCGGCGGTGATCTCGCCCATGGCCCGGGTGACGGCCTCGGCCTCCCGCGCCGACGGCAGGCCCACGAAGCCCGTCACGGCGGGGGCGGCGGCCATGGCGAATCCCCCCAACCCCACCGTCTCCACGATGGCGCTGTCGCCCAGGTCCGGGCTGGCGTCGTCCGGGCCGTAGCCGGGGAAGTACAGCCCCTGAGGGAAAGGCGCGGGGGCGGTGAACCAGGTCTCCCCCAGCCCGCTGACCCGCAGGCCGAACTCCACGCCGTTGCGGCTCATGGCGGTGACCAGGGTGCAGCAGGGGATGCCCTCGATGCGGGAGGTCATGCACTTGCACGCCGCCATGGCCACGTTGAGGAAGAACTGGTCGGTGGCGGCCAGAAACGCCAGCACCTCCCTCGCCGCGGCGGCCGGGACGGCGCCGACCAGCGCCGGCGCCAGTTCCCGGACCAGCAGGGCGGTGGCGGCGGCGTTGCGCTGGTGCATCTCGTCTCCCATGGCGAGCGCCCGCCCCATCAGCGGGACCAGGGGCAGGCCTCCGGCCTCGCGCAGGGCGGCGTCCAGGGTGGGGGCGCAGACGTCCCGCAGCCAGGCCAGACGCTCCAGCACCGGCGGGCCGTAGGCCCCAAAGCGCAGGACCGCCCCCACGCCCTCGTTGAGCGGACAGCAGGCCCGGATCCCGTCCCGGTCCTCCACCACCAGGACCGGCATGGAGGGGGAGATGATGCCGGCCATGGGCCCCACCGCCCCGTGGTCGTGGGTGCAGGCCAGCTCCACGGCTCCCGCCTCCAGCAGGGCCGCCGCGTCCTCTTCGTCCTCCGCCCACCCCTCCAGCAGGATGGCGCCCACAGCCGCCCCGCGCATCGGCCCGCACATCCGCGCGGCGGACAGCGGAGGTCCGGCGTGCAGGAGCCTGCGGCCCAGCAGGGCCGGGATGACCTCGTGCGCCGGCCGCACGCCGGTCAGCACCGGAGACGCGCCCCACAGGCGGTCCAGGGCCCGGGCGTTGGCGGCGGCGATGCGGTCCGCCAGGTCGCTCATGGAGTTCCGTAGGCCGCCGGCAGCACCCGCGCCGGAGGGGCGGAGGCGTCCAGCGCCAGCAGCGCCTGCAGCAGCACCCGCACGCCGGCGTCGATGGCCTCCCAGGGGGTGCGCTCCAGCGGTGAGTGGCTGATGCCGCCCGCGCTGGGCACGAAGATCATCCCCGCAGGGACATAACGGGCCAGGACGGCGGCGTCGTGGCCGGCCCAGCTGGGTATCTCCCGGTCGGCGTACCCGCAAGTCCGCAGCGCCCGGCGGACGGCCGCGCGCACGTCGGGGTCCAGAGGCTGCGGGGCGGAGAGGTCCCACGGGTCCACCCGGACCTGCGCCCCTTCGGCGGCGGCGATCTCCCGGGCGCGGGCCTCCACCCACCCGCAGGCGTCCTGCAGGCGGCCGGGGTCGGGGCTGCGCACCTCGACGCTCACCTCCGCCCTCCCCGGGATGACGTTGACGGCGCCCGGGTGGACCTGCAGGCGTCCTGCGGTGGCCACCAGGCGGCCGGCCGAGCGGCGGGCCATCTCCCGCAGATCCAGGGCCAGCCGCGCGGCCGCCGCCAGGGCGTCGGCCCGGCGGTCCATGGGCGTGGTGCCGGCGTGCTGCGCCCGGCCCTCAAAGACCACCCAGGTGCGGGCGATGCCGACGACGGCGGAGACAGCCGCCGCCATCTGTCCTTCGGCCTCCAGCACCGGCCCCTGCTCGATGTGCAGTTCCAGATACGCCGCCACCCGGTCCGGGACCCGGGCCGGTGGCAGGCCGTGGGCGCGCCGGCGCAGGCAGTCGGTCAGGGACCGGCCGGACGGGTCGCGCAGCTGCTCCAGCCGCGACCGGGGAATCTCCCCCACCAGCGCCCGGGAACTGAGGGTGCCGACGCCGAACGCCGCGCCCTCTTCGTCGGCGAAGGCCACCACCGCCAGACCGTGGCGCAGTTGAACTTTCGCCTCCTGCAGCGCCTGGGCGCACTCCACCGCCGCGACCACGCCCAGCGCGCCGTCCAGCATCCCCCCCTGGGGGACGGTGTCCAGGTGAGACCCGCACAGCAGCGCCGCGTCGTCGGTCCCCGGCCGCCGCCCGACCAGGGTGCCGAACTCGTCCACGCCGGGCTCCAGCCCCGCCTCCCGCATCATCCTCGCCGCCAGGCGGACCGCCTGGGCGTGGGCGGGCGTGCACGGCAGCCGGGTGATGCCTCCGGCGGGATCGCGCCCGACCTCGGCCAGAGCCTCCAGCCGCGCCCGCACCCGCTCCAGCGACGGCCGCGGGATCTCCATACGATGGGCAGTTCAGTTCCCCGGCCGATCCGTCCCTCCCTGCCGGCGCAGCGACCGCGGCGCCGGCCGGGAGGGCGCGGAATCGGCCCCGGGGTCGCCGTCGTTGGTGGAGGTGATGGAGTCCCGGCGGATGGACAAGGTCTGGTACCTGCGTCAGGTGGACCTGTTTGCGGGGATCGACGACGAGGAGATGGGCCGGCTGGTGGAGCGCACCACCATGCACGAGTTCGGCCGCGGCAGCGTCATCCTCCACCCCGACGAGCCCCAGGAGCGGGTGTACCTGATCAAGGAGGGACGGGTGAAGATCTCCCGGTACTCCGCCGACGGCCGCGAGCAGATCCTGGCGCTGCTGGAGCCCGGAGACCTGTTCGGCGAGCTGGCGCTGGTGGGGGAAGCCGAGCCCGTGCACGTGGAGGCCTTCGAGGACACCCTCATCTGCGCCCTCTCCCGGGACGACATGGTCGCCCTGCTGCGGCGGCGTCCGGAACTGATGCTGCAGGTCCTCCGGACCCTGGCCGACCGCCTGCGGGCGGCCGAGGAGGAGATCGCCGACCTGGTGTTCCGGACCGTCCCCGCGCGGCTGGCGGCCCTGCTGCTGCGCCTGGCGGAGGCCTACGGCCAGCGCAACGGCACCGGGCTGCGGCTGGCCCTGCGCCTGACCCACCAGGACATCGCCAGCATGATCGGCGCCACCCGGGAGACGGTGACGGCGACCCTGGGCCGCCTGCGGGCGGCCGGACTGATCGCCACCGAGGGACGGCAGATCGTCATCCGGGACCCCGAGGGGCTGCGGCGCCTGTCGGCGAACAGGGAGTAGGAGATGCAGGTGGTCCTCGGGCTGGCGGGGGCCGTCATCAGCGCCTACGTGTGGTACAAGCAGGTGACCCCGGGGCCGGTCCTGTGCCTGGGCTCCGGGTGCGCGGCGGTCATCCGCAGCCGCTACGGCAGGGTGCTGGGCATCCCCAACGGGGCGCTGGGCGTCGTGTACTTCCTGGCGATGGCCGCCGTGCCGCTGGCCGCACCCTGGGGGCCGGTCCTGCGTCCGCTGGCCCTGGCGGCGACCACCGCAGCCCTGATCCTGTACGCGTACCTGACCTACCTGCAGCTGTTCGTGCTGCGCGCCCTGTGCAGCTGGTGCCTGGCATCCGCCGCGCTGGCGGCGGCGATCTTCGCCACGCTGGCCTGACGGCGCCCGGCCGCGCGGACAGCGGGGCGCCGGACACGACGCAGACGGAGGGGACGGACGCCATGGACCTGGGAATGATCGGCCTGGGGCGCATGGGCGCCAACATGGCCGAGCGGCTGGTGCGGGCCGGCCACCGGGTGGTCGGGTACGCCCGGTCGGAGGCGTCCCGGCAGCGGGCCCGGCAGGCGGGCGCCGAGGCGGCGGCGTCCCTGGCCGAGCTGGCCGAGCGGCTGGCGCCGCCGCGGGTGGTGTGGCTGATGCTGCCGGCCGGCCGGACGGTGGACGAGACCCTGCAGGCGCTGGTGCCCCTGCTGGCCCGGGGCGACGTGGTGGTGGACGGCGGCAACTCCTACTACCGGGACACCCTGCGGCGGGCCGAGTGGCTGACCGCGCGCGGGCTGGAGTTCGTGGACGTGGGCACCAGCGGCGGCATCTGGGGACGGACCGAGGGCTACAGCCTGATGGTCGGCGGCCGGCCGGAAGGGGTGGAGCGCCTGCGGCCCATCCTCCAGGCGCTGGCCCCCGCGCCGGACCGCGGGTGGGGACACGTGGGACCGCACGGGGCCGGCCACTTCGTCAAGATGGTGCACAACGGCATCGAGTACGGCATGATGCAGGCGCTGGCCGAGGGGTTCGCCCTGATGCGCCGCAAGCGGGACTTCGGCCTGGACCTCCACCAGGTGGCGGAGATCTGGCGGTACGGCAGCGTGGTGCGCTCGTGGCTGCTGGACCTGCTGGCCGCCGCGCTGGCCGAAGACCAGGACCTCCGGGACGTCGCCCCGCGCGTGGCGGACTCGGGCGAAGGGCGGTGGACGGTGCAGGAGGCCATCGACCTGGACAGCCCCGCCCCGGTCATCACCCTGGCCCTGATCCAGCGGCTGCGATCCCGGGACGACTACTCCTACGCCGACCGGCTGCTGGCGGTGCTGCGGCGGCAGTTCGGCGGCCACGAGGTCGGGAAGGCGACGTGAAGACGCCCGCGCCGGTCCGGCCGGCGGTGTACGTCTACCCGGACGTGGACGGCCTGGTGCGCGCGGCGGCCCGGGCCGTGGTGAGCTGCGTCCGGGCCGCCGTGGAGGCCGAGGGCCGCTGCGCGGTGGCGCTGTCGGGAGGCACCACGCCCCGGCCCCTGTACCGGCTGCTGGCCACCGAGTTCCGGGACCAGGTGCCCTGGGGTCAGGTGGACCTGTTCTGGGGGGACGAGCGCTACGTGCCCCCCGATGACCCCCGCAGCAACTTCCGGATGGTGCGCGAGACCCTGCTGGACCTGGTGCCCGTTCCCCCCCACAACGTCCACCCGATGCCCACCCACCACCCCGATCCCGAGGACGCGGCCCGGGCCTACGACGCCCTGCTGGCATCCCGCTTTCCCGGCCCCTGGCCCCGCTTCGACGTGCTGCTGCTGGGCCTGTCCGCCGACGGCCACATCGCCTCGCTGTTTCCGGCCTCCGCGGCCCTGCGGGTGACCGACCGGCGGGTGGTGGCCGTGCGGGTGCCCGCCGACCCTCCCCAGCGCCTGACCGTGACCCTGCCGGTGATCAACCACGCCTCCTCTGTCTACTTCCTGGTGGCCGGCAGGGGCAAGGCGGGCGCGGTGCACCGCGCCCTGGTGGACCCCCGGGACCCGGCCACCTCTCCCGCGGCGGCGGTCTGGCCGGTGCACGGGGAGGTGATCTGGTGGCTGGACGAGGCCGCGGCCACGTTTCTGGGGCCGGAGATCCGCACGCCCTCGCCCCCGGCGTGACCGGCCCGGACGCCGACGTCCTGGCCCGGGCCTACCGCATCGCGGTCCGCGACCTGCGGGCCTGCTACAACCCCGACGGGATCGTCGCCGGCCGCCTCCACTTCAACGCCTACTGGGCCCGCGACGGGTTCTGGGCGTGTCTGGGAGCCCTGGCTCTGGGCGACGCCGACCAGGTCCGCGCCCACCTGGACACCTTCGTCCGCTTCCAGCGCCCGTCGGGCGAGGTTCCCGTCCGCATCGAATTCCTGGGGCACACCTTCGGCCACTACCACACCCGGCGCGTGCACCCCCGCGCCCTGTTCCGGGCGGGTACCCTGTTCGCCGACCCGCTGGATCCGACGGCCCTGTTCATCATCGCCGCCCGCGCGTATGCCGCGGCGACGGGGGACCTGGCCTTCTGCGGGCGCTTCCAGACGCCCATGGACCGGGCCGTGGCGTGGCTGGCGGCCCGGGACCGCGACGGCGACGGGCTGGTGGAAAGCGGCTACCTGGCCGGGTGGATGGACTCGGTGCTCAAGAAGGACAAGATCTTCTACCTCAACGTGGTGTACCTGGAAGGCCTGCGCGCCTGCGCCGAGGTGAACGACTGGCTCGGCCGCGTCCCGCAGGCCACACAGATGCGCCGGCGGGCGGAGCGGGTGGCCCGCCGGCTCCGGGAGGTCTTCTGGACGGGGGAGTACTTCGCCGACTGGGTCCACGCCGGCCGGCGGGGAGGGTTCAGCTCCGACGGCCACGTGCTGGCCATCCTCTGGGGGATCGCCGACGCCGGCGAGACCGCTCGCATCCTCGACGTGATCCGGCGCCGCGGTCTGGAGGCGGACACCCCGCTGAGGACCTGCGATCCTCCGTACCGCCCCTGGCAGATCTTCCCCTTCTACTACCTGGCGGGGATCCCCGACTACCACTCCACCCTGGTGTGGCCGTGGCTGGGGATCCTGCACGCCGTCAACAAGGCGCGCCTGGGCCTGCGGGAGCAGGCCGTGGCGGACCTGGCGCGGATCGGCGGGTGGTTCGTGACGGGCGGGGCCGTGGCCGAAGTCTACGAGCCGGACGGACGGCCCGTCGCCCGCCGATTCTTCCAGGCGGAGGTGCCCTTCGCCTGGCACGCCGGCCTGTACGTCTACGCCCTGCACGCCCTGGGCCTGGCCCCCCTCCCCGCGGGCGCGTCGGGCGCCGCCCCCTGACCTCTCCCGCCGTCGGACCCGCGCTGTCAGGTTCCTTACATCCACGCCGACCCGGGTCCGCCTACCATGAGGGTGTGCATCACGCCCAGAGGGGGGAGTCCATGACAGAGCTCAGCTGTTGCGGGGTGACGTTTGCGTCGGCGGAGGAGCTGGCCCGGCACGAAGTCAAGGCGCACGGCGCGTCCAGGCCCGCGGCCGGAAGCTGCTGCGGCCTGACGTTCTACACCCAGGCCGGGCTGGAGGAGCACCTCCGGACGGCGCACGGAAAGAAGGCTTCCTAGGCCGGGGCCCCGGGCGTCCCCGGCCGGGCGGAGGCGGGATGGCGCATGAGGCGGGCCGTGGTGGCGGCGGTGGTGGGGGTGCTGGCGGTCCTGGCGGGCGCAGGCCTGTGGCTGCGGCCGGGCCGGCCCGCCGCTACCGCCCCCTCCGGCGAGCGGGTGCCCTTTGACACCACCGAGTGGAGGACGGACTTCAGCAAGCACAGCGTGCCCCTCGGCGCGATCATCCCGGGCGGACCGCCCAAGGACGGGATTCCCGCCATCGACCGCCCCCAGTTCGACACCGTGGCCCAGGCCGACCGGTGGCTGAAGCCCCGGGAGCCGGTCATCCTGTTCGAGCACGCCGGCGACGCGCGCGCCTATCCCCTGCAGGTCCTCATCTGGCACGAGATCGTCAACGATACGGTGGGCGGGCGGCCGGCGGTGATCACCTTCTGTCCCCTGTGCAACACGTCCATCGTCTTCGACCGGCGCGTGGCCGGGCGGGTGCTGGACTTCGGGACCACCGGCCGGCTGCGGTTTTCGGACCTGGTGATGTACGACCGGCAGACCGAGTCCTGGTGGCAGCAGGCCACCGGGGAGGCCGTCGTGGGGGAACTGACCGGGCAGCGGCTCACGTTCCTGCCGTCCCTGGTCGTCTCCTGGGAGATGTTCCGAACCTCCCGGCCCCGGGGACGGGTCCTCAACCGCCAGACCGGCCACACCCGGGCCTACGGGGTCAACCCCTACGCGGGCTACGACGACATCGCGTCGTCGCCCTTCCTGTACCGGGGCCCCACCGACGGCCGCCTGCCGCCGATGGCGCGCGTGGTCACCGTGTCGCTGGGCGGGGAAGACGTCGCCTACCCGTTCAGCGCGCTGGAGAAGACTCCGGTGGTCAACGACGTCGTCGGCGGCAGGCCGGTGGCGGTCTTCTACACCCGCGGGGTCGCGTCGGCCCTGGACCGCAGCAGCATCGCCGACTCCCGCGACGTGGGGACGGCGGCGGTGTTCGAACGGACCCTGCAGGGCCGCGTGCTGACCTTCCGCCTGGCCGGGGATCGCATTACCGACGTGCAGACGGGCAGCGCGTGGACCGTGCTGGGAGCGGCCACCGCCGGGCCTCTGGCGGGGCAGCGCCTGACGCCGGTGGTGCACGGCCAGCACTTCTGGTTCTCCTGGGCGGTCTTCAAGCCCCGGACGCGGGTCTACACACCGTAACGGGGGGGGTGGGAGAGTGGACATCCGGCGGGCTGTCGTGGCCGGAGTGGTGGCCAGCGTGGTCATGGGCATGATCGAGATGATCTACGAGGTCGTCGCCGGCGACGGGTTCTGGGCGCCGGTGGTGTACATCGGCGCCACCGTCCTCCGGCGCCTGCAGGAGACCCGGCCGCCGGTGGTCTTTGACGTGGGAGGGGTCGTGCTGGGCCTGGCCGGCCACATGATGAACTCGGCCGTCCTGGGCCTGGTGTTCGGAGCGCTGACGGGACGCCGGGACCTCGGCCGCGGCACGGCGGCCACCTGGGGAGCGGTGTACGGACTGATCGTGTTCGTCGTCATGTGGTACGGCATCGTCCCCCTGGTGGACCCCGTGATGCGCCAGCTGCACGCCGGGGTCTTCGCCGTCGCCCACGTGGTGTGGGGCGCCGTTCTGAGCCTGCTCCTGACGCCTGCACCCCGGGCGGCCGCCTGACGGCCCCGGCGCCGGCGGTGGAATCTTCCCGACACCGTCCCCAGCCGGTCCGTCCCCAGGGCGGGGACGAGGGCGACGCCACGCACAGGGGGATGGCATGGAGAGTCGTGTCCTGACCCGACGGGACTTCTTGCGGTGGTCCGCCGTCGCGGGGGCGGCGCTGGCGGGCGGAACGATCCTTCGGACCGCGGCAGCCCCGCGGGTGCGGCGGCATGTGGCCGACATCCTGCGCTTTTCCTTCCGACCCCAGGGGTGGCCGGGGCAGTTCGGCTTCGTCACCCTGCGGATCCACCCGGTCTTCTTCGACGGCGGGCGGGCCTACCACATCCGCACCGACACCTCCGACGCGGCCATGGCCCGCACCGTGGGGCTGGTGCACGCTCCCAAGCTGGCCAAGGCCATCGACGCGGATGCCGCCGCCGACTACTACGTCTTCACCAACGGCGCGTCGGGCCAGCTGCCGGTGGTGAGCACCGTGCCCGGACAGGAGGACTACACGCCGGCCTACCGGCTGCACCGGGTCACCTTCACCGGGTCCCCGCGGGTCCTGACGTCGGCGGCGCAGATCCGGGACGCGGCGGCCGACGGCCGGCTGCGGGTGGAGGCCACCGGCACCGTGGTGAACTACCCGGTGGTGAAGTGGCCGGACGGCGAGATGCCCCACGACCGGGTGCGGACCGCCTACCTGGGAGAGGGGCAGCTGCTCACGCCCGTGGACGTGGACCGGCGGGAGGTGACCTTCAAGCTGCAGCAGTGCTTCCCCGGCGAGTGGTACATCGTCACCGACACCTCGGCCTCCCCCATGGCGCCCATGATGCGCATCCCGGCGTCGCCCCGGACGGCGCTGCTGACCAAGGCCGGAGCCACGGCGAAGATCCTCGTGTTCGGCAACGGCATCCGGGGGTCCGGGCCCATGGGGTTCCAGCCCTCGGTGGTGGACTCGCTGCCCGGCAACCCGGTGTGGAGCCCGTTCTGGGACCACGTCACCTTCACCTGGGTGGAGGGGCGCACGCCGGTGGTGATCCGGGACCAGAAGCAGCTGCTGGAGCGCGAGCGGGCCGGCGACCTGCGGCGCTGGCCCGGGACGCCGGACACCCGGGGGGAGCTGTTCGTGGTGAACTGCCCGATTCCGATCACCAGCCCCGTGCTGTGGCGGCCTCCGGCGTAGACGGCACCGGGCGAGGGCGACTCGCCTTCCGGACCGGATCGTCTAGGGGGGCGCGTAGATCTCCGCGCGGGGGGTAGAAGTCCAGCCAGGCCCACTCGAAGGCCGGCGTGTGCGGGATCACCCGCAGCACCTGCCCCCGCAGCGGGCCCTCGGTGGCGATGCCGCGGAGGGGATCCCACACCGACCCGGTCTCCCGGTCGGTGAGCCGTCCGTCCCGCAGGGCGAAGGTGAGGGTGCGGTCGGGCAGCTGGCGGATCAGGGTCTGCACCCGGCGGGTCAGAGGGTCGGCATAGAGCAGGACCGGATGGGGGCCGACCCGGTGGTTGATGACGCGCAGCCGCGCGGCGTCCCGGTACCGGAAGGCGGCGGCGTGCTCGCCCAGGGCCACCCCCACCACGAAGTCGTCCCGGGGGCGCTCCCGCGCCAGGGGGCCCCGCAGCGTCCCCTCCTCGGCCAGGACCAGCGCGTCGGGATGCTCCCGTCGCCACGTCCCCCAGGGGACCAGGGCGGCGGAAAGCGGGCTCAGTGTGGTCCCCCGCAGCGGGCCGACCAGAGCCGTCCCCAGGGGCTGCGACCAGATGGACCCGGTGTCGTGGTCCCACCAGGTCATGGCGCGCATGTACAGCCACCCCTGGTTCCCGAACACCGCTGGCCTGCCCCGGATGCGCCGGTCATGCACGAGACCGGTGTAGCACATAGCACAGCGGTCACCAGGTGACCAGGACGGGTACGCCGCCGACGGTGTCGTTGACCATCTCCCGGTGGGTGAGGATGCTGATCGGATACGCCCGGGCATCGCCGCCGATCTCGACGGCGAGCACCAGCTCGTCGTCCCGCACCCGGGTTGCGGCCGCGCTGCTGAAGCGGGGCCGGTAGATGGGGGGATGGCGTCCCGGGGCAGGACGCGGTGCATCCGCGCCAGCGCCTCCTGTTCGTCGTCGGTCAGAGCCACCGGGGCCGACCCTCCTCCCGGAAGAGATAACCGGGTCCCCAGCCAGGAGGCCACGACACCTGCCAGCACAACCCACATCCACCTCCTCAGGGGTCGCATGCACTGTGTATCGTGACAGGCGCGGGGCGGCGCCGCTGTAGGGATGCCTACACGCCGGAGCGGCTCCGGGCGGGGCGGTCCCCGGACCCGGCGACACGCCGATGCCGCGTCAGCGGGCTCCGGACAGAGACAGCAGCTCGTCGGTGAACGCCCGCATCTGGGCCAGGGTCAGCAGCCCCGTGTGGTGGCGGACGATCGTCCCGTCGGTGGCGATGAAGACGGTGGTGGGCATGCCCACCACGCCGAACGCGCGGACGACGTGGCCGTCGAAGGTGGTCCCCGTGGGGTAGGTCACGCCCAGCTGCCGGCGCAGGGCCTGTCCCTCCTCCCGGGACCCCAGGCCGATGAACGGCCCGACGTCCACGCCGACCAGCAGGTAGCGTCCCGGCCGGTGCGTCTGGTACAGGCGCTGGAAGTCGGGCATCTCCGCCCGGCAGGGGGGACACAGAGCCGCCCAGAAGTTGAGGACGACCGGCGCGCGCACCCACAGCGCCGACAGGGCGGCGGGAGGGTCCGGGTCCCTCCCGTCGGCGGCGTAGAAGACGATCTCCATGTCCGGCGCCGGCCGGCGGGCGGGAGCAGGCGCGGAGGGCGCCTCCGGCCGCGGGCGGATGGCCACCACGCCGACGCCGACCGCCGCGGCCAGGACCAGGGCGAGCACGAGAGCCCGTCGCATGGATCAGAACGTGATGATGGTGTATCCGTCCTCCAGCAACCGCCGCAGGCTGGGGTGGCCGTCGTGGTCTGCGAGCAGCGGGATGGTCTGCGCCTGAATCGTTTCCTGCACGCCGTAGGCGGCGGCGCAGTAGCGGCAGGCGCCGTACACCGCGTCCCGCACGGCGGCCAGCAGCGGGCCGTAGCGGTGGCCCGGGGAGGTGAGCTCGCCGAGCCAGCGGGTCCCGGCGCCGTCGAAGACGATCCGCACGTCGTCGCCGGCCTCGTGGAACTCCCTGGCCGCCTCCAGGGCGTTCACCACGCGCCCCAGGTCGCCGCGGGCGTCGGTGCCCGCCAGGATGATCAGTGCCACACGGTGCATCGGGTCCACTCCTCCGTCGGAGTCGTCCGCCCGGGAGGGCGTGCGTCTTGAGTGTCGCCGGCCGTCCCGCCGGCGATCTGTGAGCGCGCTTACACCGGTCCCCGACCGGCGGCGCGGGGCCGCGGGAATAGGGATCGGGACGCCCGTCGTCAGACGGAAAGGGGGGAGACGTCTGTGGCCAGGACGGTGGTGGTGTACACCCAGCCGGGCTGACTGTTCTGCGGCAAGGTGAAGGAGTTCCTTCGCCAGAAGGGCGTGCCGTTCGTGGAAAAGGACATCAGCCGGGATCCGGCGGCCCTGGACGAGCTGATGGAGAAGGGGTTTGCCGCCACGCCCGTCACCGTCATCGACGGTGAGGCGGTGGTGGGGTTCAACCGGTCCCGGCTGGAGCAGCTCCTGGGAGGGTCGTCATGAGGTCCCACAGCCTGCAGGACCTGGGCCGGATCCTGGAGTCGGCGCGAACCATCGCCGTGGTCGGGCTGTCCAACAAGCCCGACCGGCCCAGCTACGAGGTGGCCTCCTACCTCAAGGAGGCCGGCTACCGGATCATCCCCGTCAACCCCACCATCGCGGAAGCCCTGGGCGAGACGTCCTACCGCAGCCTGCGGGAGATCCCCGAGCCCGTGGACGTGGTGCAGATCTTCCGCCGGCCCGCCGAGGTGCCGTCGGTGGTGGACGACGCCATCGCCATCGGGGCGAAGGTGGTGTGGATGCAGCCCGGGGCGGAGAACGAGGAGGCCGCGGCCCGGGCGGAGGCCGCCGGGCTGGTGGCGGTGGTCGGGGCCTGCATGATGACCGTGCACCGGGCGCTGGCCCGGAGCTGACGCCAGGGCGCCGGAGGGGACCAGGGGGAGGCCCTCATGCGCATCGGCGAGCTGGCGCGCCGGACAGGGGTGTCGCCGCGCACCATCCGCTTCTACGAGTCGGTGGGCATCCTCTCCCCCCGGGCCCGCACCCCGTCCGGCTACCGGCTGTTCGACGATGAGGCCGTCCGACGGCTGGCGTTTGTCCGACGCGCCCGGCGGCTGGGGCTGTCGCTGAACGAGATCCGGGAGATCCTGGAGGTCTACGACCGGGGGCAGGCTCCCTGTCCCCGCGTGGTCGCGCTGCTGGAGCGGAAGATTGCCGTCCTCAGCCGGCAGATCGCCGGGTTGCAGGCATTGCGCCGTGAGCTCCTCACCATCCGCCGGTCCGCCCGCCTGGCCGCAGAGGACGGGCCGCAGCCCCGGTGGGTGTGCCGGCTGATCGAGAGGCCTGCCGGGCGTGCAGGGGTCCGCTGACGCCCCTTGACCTTCCAGCCGTCTGGAAGGTACATCCTGACAGGTGACTTCCCGGCCGGATCCGCCCGCCGGGTGCCGGAGGGCGCGATGGCCACGGTTCACCTCGGCATCGGAGGCATGTCCTGCTCCTTCTGCGCGGACACCCTGCGCCAGGCCGTCCGCCGCCTGCCCGGGGTGGAGGAGGTCAGCGTCAGCCTGGCCCACGAGGAAGCCCTGGTGCGGTACGACCCCGCCCGGGTGACCGAGGCGCAGATCGCCGACGCCATCCGCAGTGTGGGGTACACGGTCCGCGATCCCGCCCGGGCGCGCGCGTACGAGGACGAGGAGGCGGACCTGAGGCGGGAACGGGACCGGCTGCTGGTGGCGGCGGCGTTCACGTGGATGACGGGCGTGCTCATGGTCCTCATGTGGGTCGGCCGCCCGCTGCCGGCCGCGCGCTGGCTGATGCCCGCTCTGGCGGCGGGCACGGTGTTCGGCCCCGGCCTGGCCATTCTGAAGATGGCCGGGGCGTCGCTGCGCCGGGGGATCCTCAACCAGCACGTGCTGCTGGAGCTGGCGGCGTTCGCCGGACTGGCCGGCGGGGCGCTGGGATTCGCCCGGCCGGACTTCCCCTCAGCCGACTTCTTCGCCGTGGCCACCTTCGTCACCACGTATCACATCCTCTCGGGCTACGCCTCCCTGCTGGTCCGCACCCGCGCCTCCCAGGCCGTGCGCAGGCTGCTGGCCCTGCAGCCGCCCACCGCCCGGGTCGTCCGCGACGGCCGCGAGGAGGAGGTGCCGGTGGAGCAGGTCCGGCCGGGCGACCTGGTGCGCGTCCGCCCCGGGGAGGCCGTCCCGGTGGACGGGGAGGTGGTCGAAGGGGCGTCGGCGGTGGACGAGAGCCTGGTGACCGGCGAGCCCCTCCCCCGGGACACGGGACCGGGGGACGAGGTGATCGGCGGTTCCGTGAACACCTGGGGAACCCTGGTCGTCCGGGTCACCCGGGTCGGCGACGAGAGCTTCCTCCACCAGGTGGCCCGGTCGGTGGCGGAGGCCCGGGCCCTCAAACCCGGCATCGTCCAGCTGGTGGACCGCGTCCTGCGGTGGTACGTCCCGGCGGTGCTGGCCGTGGCGGGCCTGTCGGCCGTCCTCTGGACCGCGGGGGCGTGGCTGGTCACAGGCCAGCCGTCCTGGGCGCGCGGCGTCTTCGCCGCCCTGGCCGTCCTGGTCATGGGCTATCCGTGCGCGTTGGGGATGGCGACGCCCCTGGCGATGATCCGCGGCGGAGGAGAGGCGGCGCGCAGGGGCATCCTGATGCGCAGCGCCCAGGCCTTCCAGGCCCTCCCGGAGGTGACGACGGTGGTCCTGGACAAGACCGGGACGGTCACCGTCGGCCGGCCGCAGGTCACAGACGTGGTCGCCCTGGGCGCGGACGAGCGGGAGGTCCTCCGCCTGGCGGCCAGCGCCGAAGCGCCCTCCGAGCACCCGCTGGCCCGGGCGATCGTGGAGCGCGCGCGGTCGGCGGGCGTCGAACCCGCGCCGGTCCGCGACTTTGCCGCCGTGGCCGGACGCGGGGTCCGGGCGGTGGTGGAAGGCGTGCCGGTGCGGGTGGGCAGCCTGCGGTTCCTGCGGGAGGACGGGGCGGGCGGGCCCCTTCCCGAGGCCCTGCTCCGGTCCTGGGAGGAGGCGGGCAGGACCGTGGTGGGCGTGGCGGCGGGCGGCCGGATCGTCGGGGTGATCGCGCTGGGCGACCGGATCAAAGACGACGCATCCGACGCCGTCTCCCGGCTGAAGCAGCTGGGGATCCGGCCGGTGATGGTCACCGGGGACAGCGCGCGGGCCGCCCGGGCGGTGGCGGAGGCGGTGGGGATCGAGGAGGTGCGGGCCCAGGTCCTCCCCCAGGACAAAGCCGCCCACGTCCGGGCCCTCCAGGCCCGGGGACACCGGGTCGCCATGGTGGGGGACGGCATCAACGACGCCCCGGCGCTGATGCAGGCCGACGTGGGGATCGCCATCGGGGCCGGCACCGACATCGCCATCGAGTCCAGCGACGTGGTGCTGGTGGGAGACCGCCTGGGGGCGGTGGTGGACGCCTACCACATCGCCCGCACCACCTACCGCAAGACCGTCCACAACCTGGCCCTGGCGTTTTCCTTCAACGGGGTCGGCGTGCCGGCCGCCGCCACGGGACTGGTCCACCCGGTGTGGGCCATGGCGGCCATGGTGGCCAGCGTGAGCGCGGTCCTGCTGAACTCCTTCGGCGGGAGGCTCCTGCCCAGACCCCGTGCAGCGGGTCCGGAGACGAGGGAGATCGTCCTGACGGTCCCCTCCATGCACTGCGACCGCTGTGCCGACACCGTCCGGCGGACCCTGAGCGGGCTGGCCGGCGTGCTGGCGGTGCGGTCGGACCTGCCGACCAGGCGGGTGGCGGTGGTCGTGCGCGGCGGCGTCCGCAGCGAGGACCTCTGCGCCGCCCTCGGCAGGATCGGCCACGTGTGCGGGGACGCGTAGGGGAGGGTCGCCGGGTGCGCTACGCGGCGGTGGGAGCGCTGGCTCTGGCGGCGGTCTTGACCGGGTACGCCATCGTCTACCTGGCCACGGCTCCACCGCAGAGGGCGGGGATGTCGGCGACATCCGACCTGGCGCCCTCGGTGCGGGGGCTGTACCGGGGGGCGGACGTCCTGTTCGTCCACACGGAAGCCTCCGACCGGTCCGTGGCGGAGATGCTCACGGCCATGACCGGCCGCCGGGTGCTGGTGGTCCCCTCCCTGGCCCGGGTCCCCGGCGGCCTGCTGGCCGACGTCTACGTGTTCACCAACGGCGTGTCGGGGACCGGACCGTTCGGCTTTCAGCCCGACGTGTTCAGTTCGGTCCCCGGGGAGCCGGGCTACACCCCGCTGCGGTCGGTGGTCCTCGTCACCTGGACAGGCAGCGCCACGCCCCGGGTGCTGGGCTCGGTGGAGGAGATCCGCGCCGCCGCCGACAGGGGAGAGCTCTCCCTGAGGCGGACCGCCGTGGTGGTCAACATGCCCATCCTGGCGTGGCCGGGCGGACACCGCTAGAGTCCCGCCCGGTCCCGCCTCCTTGCCGCCGGGGCGCCGCGTCTGGTAAGGTGGACACCTGAGTACGGCGTGCGGAGCGCATCCCGGAGGAGACACCCATGGCGGTCACCGAACCGATGGCGGCGCCGTTTGTGCTGCCGGATTTCTCCGACACGGTGGTCACGGCCAAGTTCTTCCGCGCCCTGGGCGACCCCACGCGCCTGCGCATCCTCGAAGCGGTCATGGAGCGCGAGAAGAACGTCTCCCAGCTGGTGGAGCTGACCGGGGCCCCCCAGGGGCGGGTCTCCAGCCACCTGGCCTGCCTGCGCTGGTGCGGCTACGTGACCACGCGCCGGGAGGGCCGCCGCGTCTACTACCGGGTGGCCGACCCCCGGGTCCGCAGGCTGGTGACTCTGGCCTCCCAGCTGGTAGCCGACAACATGCAGCGGATCCGCCAGTGCACCATCGTCGACCGCCGCAGAGGGCGAGCGGTCCGGCGGACACCCCCCCGCTCCCGCAGGACCTCCTGACCCCCGGCATCTGATCCGGCCGATCCTTTCTGCCCGCGCGGCGTCCACCCGCGCGGTCTGTGTTTCCACCTGTCCGGACCATGCCCTGAACACCGCTGCGCCCGCCCCGATGGCGGGCCACGCCGACCCCGCGCCCCGGCGCCGACTCCGGGGAATATGCGCGGGAGCACCCCCGGTACGACCTGACGGCAGACCGATCGAGGGAGGATGGGCGCCTATGCGGGATCCGTGGGAGCTGTGGGAGGAGCGCCGGGAAGGGCGGCGGCGGCGCACCGAGGTCATGGCCCGACGCCGCCAGATCCTGACCACGTTCGAGCGGGAGCGGGGCAGCCGGGCCATCACCCTGATCCACCGGCGGGAGCCCTGGGAGGACGAGGCGCCCTACATTACCATCGAGGACTCGGAGTTCGTCCTCACGCAGATCAAGCACACGCCGCCCCAGGTGCCCATCGACATCATCGTCCACACCCCCGGAGGGCTGGCCCTGGCGGCGGAGATGATCGCCATGGCCCTGCGGCACCATCCGGCCCGGGTCACCGCCATCGTCCCCTTCTACGCCATGTCGGGGGGAACCCTCATCGCCCTGGCGGCCGACGAGATCCTCATGGAGCGGTTCACCACCCTGGGTCCCGTCGACCCGCAGGTGATGGGGTACCCGGCGGGCGCCCTGCTCCGGGTGCTGGACCACAAACCCCTGGCCGCGGTCAGCGACGAGATGATCGTGCAGGCCGAGGTGGCCCGCCTGGCGATCCAGAACGTCCGGGGCTTCGTCCGGTGGTTGCTGGCGGACCGCCTCCCCGCCGAGGCGGCCGCCCGGCTGGCCGACTTCCTGACCGGAGGCTACCTGGCCCACGACACCCCCATCACCCTGGAGGCGGTGGCGTCGTTCGGCCTGGCGGTCCGTGAGGGAGTCCCGGCGGCCATCTACGACCTGTTCTCCACCTGCGAGTTCGGGGTGTGCAAGCGGCCCTGCCTGGCCGCCTACGACCACGCGGGCGTCGGCAGCTCCGCCGTGGCCTGAGGGGCCGGCCTTTTCCCGGCGTTATGAGGAGGTGGTGAGATGCACTGGGTGTTGTGGGCGGTGGCGTTTGCCGCCGTCCACCTGCCGATCGTCACCCTGCTGGCCGACCGGATCCTGGACGTGCCCGCCCCGCGGGTGATCCGGTCCCTGTGGGTCGCCGGCGCGGCGGCGCTGGCCCTGGTCGTCGGCGTCGCCCGGGGACGGGACCCCCTGCTGCTGGAGGTGCTGCTGTGGGGCGCCGTCGGCGGGCTGGTGGCCACCGCCGCCCTGGACGTGGTGAGGCTGTTCGGCCACCACGTCCTCCGCGCCTTTCCCGTCGACATGCCCCAGGTGTTCGGCATGCTGGCCCTGGGACTGGGCCCGCGCCTGCAGGAGCAGACCGTCGCCGCTTTGGTGGGCCACCTGGCCGAGGTCGACCCGCCGACCCGGCGGCAGATGATGCACCACAGGCTGGTGGCGCTGGCCAGGCTGCCGGAACCGGTGCGGGTGGCCGTCGTCCGGGGGATGCGCGCGGGCCTGGCGGCGCTGCCGGACGACCGACGCGTCGAGGTGGTCCAGACCCAGATGAGCGTGCTGGCCGACCTTCCGGCGGAGGTCCGGCGGCCGGTGATGCGGGCGATGGACCTGGCCGCCGCGGACGACACCGCGCCCGTGTACGCCCAGCCCCGGGGGTTGCCCCGCATTCCCATGGACCTCGCCCGCCGGCTGCTCGCCGTCGCCCTTCCCCGGGCGATGGCCGCGGCCGGGGTGTCCCGGGCCCGGGTCCTGCTGGCGGGGTACGGGTGGCACGTCCTGAACGGCGTGGGGTTTGGCGTCGCCTACACGCTGCTGTTCGGGGCCGGCGCCTGGTGGCTGGCGCTGGCGTGGGGTCTATTCATCTGGGCCGGCATGATGGTGACCATGCCCGTGATGATGCCGACCATCGCCTTCCCCATGCCGAGGTTTCTGGCCGTTCCCTTCGTCGCCCACGTGGTCATGGCTGTGCCCATCGGGTACTACGCCCAGAAGATCACCGCCGCGGCCACGGCGGCGAGCCTGCTGGGGGCGTGGCTGAGGTAGGCGGCGCGCGCGGCCTCGCCGGCCGGTTTGATGTGCTAAAATGATTTATCCAGAATTCCGTATGCGGGCACGGGGGGGTGGGCGGTCGGTGGGCCCGGCGGACCGTCCGGCACGGCCGGCGGACGACGAGAGTGTGGCGGCGCGCAAGCGCCGGTTTGAGGAGATGGTGGCCGCCCACCTCGACTCGCTGTACCGGACCGCCTTCACCCTCGCCCGCCGGCGGGAGGACGCCGAGGACCTGGTGCAGGACGCCCTGACCCGGGCGTGGCGGAGCCTGCATGCCTTCCGGGAAGGGGAATCCCCCCGCAGCTGGTTGACGGCGATCCTCGTCAACGTCTTCCGCGACCGCTACCGCCGGCTCAAGCTGTCCCCGCCCGTCGTCCCCCTGGAGGCCGACGACGCCTACGTATACGCGGGGGCCGTGGACGCCCAGTCCCTGGGCGGGGCCAATCCCGAGGACGCGGTGGGGGCCGAGGAGCTGTCCGACCCGGTGCTGCAGGCCATCCGCGACCTGCCGGTGATCTTCCGGGAGCCCCTCCTGCTGGTGGATCTGGAGGGGTTCAGCTACCACGAGGCGGCGGAGATTCTGGGCGTGCTCACGGGGACGGTGATGAGCCGGCTGCATCGGGCCCGCCGGCGGCTGGCCCGGGCCCTGGGCGGGTCGTCGCCCGCGTCCCGGGAGCACCGGACGCCGCGCCGCCGGCGCCCGGGGCCCCACGCCCGCCGGGTCATCACCTGCGGGGAGGCCTGCCGGTACCTGCACGCGTACGTGGACGGCGTCCTTGACGCCTCCGACAGCCGGCGGGTGGACGAGCACCTGGCCACCTGTCGGGGGTGCTGCGACCGGCTGGAGTTCGTACGGCGACAGAGAGCTCTGCTGGTGGCGCACCACCTGGGCACGACGGTGCCCCGGGCGCTGCTGTCCCGGCTGCAGGCGTTGATCGTGGCGTTCTGACGCCGCGGGCTCGCCGCTGGGCCTGTTCCCTCCGACCCGGCCGCGGCCGGGGGCGGCTCGCCGGACGGGAATGAACGGAGGGGACCGGCCCGTAGGTCCGTAACGGAGGCCTTCCCCCGTGGACGAGCGCGTGCCCGTGGCCCTGGTGTACGCCAGCCGGCTGCTGCGGGAGGGGATGCGGGACCTGCTGGAGCGGCAGCCGGACGTGCGGGTGGTGGGGGTCTTCAGCGACCTCCGGGCGGTCCTGGCGCGGCCGGCGGCGGACGAGCACGTCCTCCTGTGCGACCTGGCCACGGTTCAGAAGGAGCCGGAGCTGACGCGCCGGCTCCGGGAGGCGCTCCCCCTCGCCCGGGTGGTCTTTCTCAACGTTCCCGAAGACGAGGACGCCGTGGTGGAGTGCGTCGGCGCGGGGGCCTTCGGGTGCATCCTCCAGGACGCGTCCCTGGAGGAGGTCCTGGAGGGCATCCGGGAGGTCTGGCACGGCACCCCGGCCATGTCCCCCCGCTGCCTGACCTTCCTGTTCCGCTACGTGGCCAAAACCCGGTCGGGAGCCGCCCCGCCGTCGGACGCGGGCCTCACCCGCCGGGAGCGCCAGATCCTGGAGCTGATCGCCGAGGGGCTGACCAACAAGGAGATCGCCCAGCGCCTGTGCCTGCAGCCCCAGACGGTGAAGAACTACGTCCACCAGGTCCTGCAGAAGCTGGAGGTGCGCAGCCGGCTGGAGGCCATCCGACGGATGCGGGCATCCGGCCGCCTGTCCTCCCCCACCTCGTAGCGCGGCCGAAGACACAGAGTCCGCTCCGGTGGTGCGGATCGAGGTACCGGTACTCTTTTCGGTACCCGGGTGTCTGGTCAGCGGCGTGCCCGCCCCGTAGGGTTAGGTTCCGGGCGCCCGGGCCGTGCCGCGTCACGGACCGGTGCTCTCATCGAGCGGCGCGCGTACGTCGGTCCCACCCGAGCGGCGAGGATGGACAAGGCGAAGGTCCTGCTGGCCCACGTGCCCCGGATCCTCGGCGACGTCCTCACCCACATCCTGGAGGGCCAGCCCGACATCGCCGTGGTGGGCGAGGTGGACACCCTCGACGACCTGCCCCGGGCCGTGGCGCGCCTGCGACCCGCGGCCGTGATCCTCACCCCGCTGCCCCGGACCGGGGGCCGGTGGAGTCTCCGGATCCTGTGGGATCGCTGCCCCGAGCTCCTGGTGGTCGAGATCGACGCCGACCACGACCGGGTAGTGGTGCGGTCCGCCGACGGCCGGTCGCGGCATCTGGAACTGTCGGCAGCCGGCATCGTCCAGGCCGTCAGGAGCGCAGCGGGCCAGCCGCGGCCGGACCGGTAAGGGCCCGCCGGCTGCCCTCCGTACCGGTACTCCCGTACCTCCGGCGGACGCCGTCGTACCGATTCGTCGATCAGGACCATCTTGAGTACCGCCCGTATCTGGGCGGACCCCGCCCCTGTCCCTCATCGTGGTGGTAACCCTACGGTCGTCTCACGGGAGAGGCGCAGGAGGTGGGGGAGGGCGGAGCCGACGCCTTCGCAGGGCGCGCTCGATCACGTTGGACGGAGAGGTGATGGCGACATGGAGTCACCGCAGACGCGATATCGCAAGACGGGGTGGGGGCTGATCGCGGCCGCCGCCGTGCTGGCGGTGGGGTTGCTCGCGTACCCCTACCTGGGCCGCGCGCCGGTGTCCACCGGCGTGGCCGAGGCCCAGGCACCGGCCAGCGTGGCCCAGGAGCAGGCGCCGGCCGCTCCGGAGCCGACAGCGCCGGCCGCTCCGGAGCCGACAGCGCCGGCCGCTCCGGAGCCGACAGCGCCGGCCGCCCCGACGGCCCCGCAGGAACTGGGCATCAGCAAGAGCATCGCTCCCGACCTGACGGTGCGGTCTGCCCAGATCGTCCGGTTCAACCTCTTTGACAGGGAGGAAGAACTGGTGGAGTTCGTGTTCAGCGGCGAGATCCAGAGCGTGGAGGCCGCCGACGGCTTCATGCTCCTGGGTCCGCGCGCGACCGACGAGGCCATCTCCACGAGCGCCGCGCTGGTGGAGACGAACCGCCGGGCGGTCCTGGTGGGCTTCAAGGCGGGGACCAACGTCCCGGCCTATACTCTGGCCGCGGTCCGCAGCGGCGCCGTGAGCAACCTGGCGGGCAAGGTCAACCTGCAGGCGGTCATCCCCCTGGGAGCCCGGGGCGCGCTGCTCAAGCAGGGGCCCACGGCCGCACCCGCCCTGCTGTGGGTGTCCGTGGACCGCACCAAGGAGTGGATCACCTACGTGTTCGACGAGTCCCTGGACCAGACCCTGTCCCCCGATCCCCGGAAGTTCGGCTACTACACGCGCAACGGACGCCTGCACCTGGGGCAGAGCCTGGTCAGCCTGTACGACCGGGCGGTGACCATTCAGTTTGACCGCTCGGGCGGCGACACGGTGGAGGATGCGGTGCGGTACTTCGTCCTGGACGACGCGGTGAAGGACCTGCAGGGAGCCGGCAACACGCCCCGGGCGGTGGGAAACACGACAACCAAACCGGACCTGGTGAGCGTGGCCCGGATCGCCGACACCATGTTTGACTACACCTTCGACGAGGCGGTGACGGAGATCAAGCCGCAGGAGTTCACCGTGTGGACGATCCAGGGCGCCCGGTACCAGGGGTCCAGCTACGCCCGTCCCGACGCCCGGACCGTGCGGGTGGTGTTCCCCCAGCTGCGGTACGTGGGCGAGCAGGTGGTCCTGGCGGCGGTCGGGCCCGAGGCGGCCAAGGCGGCGGAGAGCATCACCTCGCCCAACACCGTGGGCGCCATGCGGCTGTCGCCGGCCGGTCGCGCCAACGGGCGGGTGGCGGCTCCCGAGCTCACCTCCATCGACGTGGACGACGACACGGGCATGGTGTCCTACAACTTCGACCGCGCCCTGAGCCGGCAGCTGACGCTGGACAAGATCGACCCCAAGAAGTTCACCATCGTCAGCAGCTCGGGCGACATCCAGCAGGGGCTGGCCGTGGCCGCCATCGGCACCAACTGGGTGAGGATCCTCTTCAACAAGGACGAGGTCAAAGACGCCGTGGGGGCGGCCGTGGCGTCTGGAGCCGTCACCGACGACGAGGGCAACGGCAACTTCCTCGGCTCGGTGCTGCGCTAGAGACCGTCGGTGAGGCGGGTCGGCCGGGGCTCCGGGATTCTCCGGGGCCCCGGCCCCCGCCGGGCCCGCGGGGGCCTCACCCCGCGGAACTCCGCGGTCCGTCTCCCTCCCCGGACGGAGGCGGGCAGCGAGGAGGTGGTGAGGATGGTGCGCGAGATCCGGACCGTCGAGGTCCGGCCGCCGGACGGCCGGGAGCGGGACGGACACCCGGTGTGGGGCCACCGGTGGTACGACGTCGACCTGGAGCTGCAGGCTCTGGCGGTGTGGGAGGACGCGGGCAGGACGGCGGCGTCCGACCCGGTCGCCCCCCAGGCCGCCCTGGAGAAGGTCGCATCGCTGATCGAGCAGGACCGGGTGGCGGCGGCCCAGGCGGTGGTGTATGCGCTCGGGGGCGAGCGGCTGGCCCTGCGGCCCGAGTCCCTCCTGCGCCGGCTGTTCTTCCACCTGTCCCTGAACCGGTACGCGGCGTGGGGCGGAGACCAGGTCCGGTTTTTCAGCAAGCATCCGCTACACGCGTACCGGGGCCCGGTCCCGCCTCAGGCCCACGCCCTGCTGGCGCAGGTCCGGCAGGTGGGGGTCCGGGTGGACGAGGCAGCCGTTCTGCGGGACGAGACCTGGCCCGATCCGGTCCTGGCCGTGCGGGTGGCGGACGCGTGGTTTGCCCTGTACTCCTGGGAGTGAGGGGGGAGCGGTGTCGTCCCGGTGGGTGGTGGCGGCAGTGGCCGCGGGGGCGTGGGTGACCGGGGTGGCGATCGGGATCGTCCAGGTCGTCGCCGAGCCGTCCCTGGCCGTTCTCCTGCTCGTGACGGCTGTGGCCGTCACCGTCCTGCTGATCGCGCTGGCCCGCGGGTTGCGAGAGGGGGCCGCGGCGCCTTCCCCCCCGGCCGTCCGCGGCACCCGAGGGTTGGACGGCGGCCCGCGGGCCCGCACCCAGGGGTGGGCGCGCCTGCCCGGCGATGAGGCGCCGAGGGCGGTTCAGGAGTGGATGGAAACCGTCCTCACCCTGCCCCCGGCCTGGCAGGAGGACGCCCTCTACCTGGTGGCCCTGGCCACGGCGTCCCTACCCGAGCCTGACCGCAGCCGCGTCCTGGCCGCCCGGGCGCGGGCGATGGCGTCCGCCCCCGAGGACTGGCGGACGGCGCTGTGGCACCGGCACGCGGGGATGCTGGGGCGCCTGCGGGGACCGGTGCGAGAGCAGGAAGCCCGGTGGCTCACCGAGGTGGCGGCGGCGTGGGTCGGCCGGGCGTCAGACGCCTGAGGGGAGGCGAGGGCGAGATGACGGGTCTGTCCTGGGTCAACGTCCTGGCGGGCATCTGGCTGGTCATCGCGCCGTGGGTGCTGGGCTACACCTCCACGGCCGCCAAGGTCAACGACGTCCTCCTGGGAGTCGTCATCGGCGTGGTGGCCCTCATCATCGCCGTCTCCCCGCCGCCCGCGCCGCAGCGGTGAGGGGGCCGCTATGGTCGGCATGGACTTCGTGTCCTTCCTGCTCCTCCTGGCCATCAGCGTGGTGGTGGTGGGGGTGAAGGCGGTCGCCACCGGCGGCGACAGCCTGCGCTCGGGCGCCGATGTCCTCTCGGACCTGGCGGTGGGGTGGATCGGAGGGTGGCTGGGCTCCCCCGTCTTCGGCCACTGGTTTGAGGGGGTGGCGTACCGCCAGACCTTCATCATCCCCGCGGTGCTGGGGGCGGGAGCCGCGGTGGCCCTCAAGACCGCCCACGACCGCCGCCGGACCGGCTGACGCCGGGCCCGTCGGGAATAGTGGCGGGGATCGGCCGGTATGTCATACGGGCGCCCCCATGCGGGTGCTGTGACCGAGGAGGGGCGGCCGGGCGGGCGAAGAATATATACGGGAATCCTGATCAATTTTCGTGGCGCCCTCTCGCCCGCCGGCGGTGACGGAACCCCACCATCGGAGAGGTGATGGCCATGACCGGGTCGAGCAGGGTCCTCCGGTACTCGCCTGCGGACGGCCGGCTCCCCGTCCTCCTGGAACTGCGGGAGGGGGTGGGGCCGGCGGTCGCGGTCATCTGGGTGGCGCTGGCCGTCGGCTTCGTGGTGTGGCGGTGGCCGTGGGCGTTTGCGGCCGCGGTGTGGGCCACCGTCACCACCATCATGCTGTGGCCGGTGGGCCGCCGGCTGGGCCATCCCTACCTGTCCTACCGGACGCCCTACTTCATCATGGGCGTGCTGAGCATGGCCTACATCCTGTTCGCCGGGTTCATGCTCCAGTGGGCGCGGGTGCCCTTTCTGTGGAAGTCCCTGGTCTTCTGGGGCCTGGTGGCCGACCTGACGATCTTCGGCATCATCCCGGGGCTGCGCATGTCCATCGGCCGTCCCCTGCCCATGTTCTTCCGCCCCGACCTGATCTTCGGCGACGGCCGGGTCCTGTGCTGCGGCATCGTGGCGCTGGTCCTGGGGATGCGGTACCTCATCGGTAGTCCGCCCATGGGCGTGCCGTGGCCCGTGCCCCGGTGGAACTGGTGGGCGATCCTGTTCGCCATGGGGGCCGGCTTCCTCCCCCTGATCCCCGGGCGCGGGGTGACCAAGCTGCTGATGCGGCTGCGCCGGATGCGCGACGGGGTCTGGGGCGGATGGGGCGCCATCGTTCTGCGCGAGCTGCTCCTGGTGGTGTCGGCACTGGCCATCGGGTACGGGTTTCACAACGCCTTCCTGGGAGCGGCGCCCTTCACCGTCCCCATCCACACCGACGCGCCCGGATTCTGGACCGCCATCGCCATCATGGTGGTCTCCGCCTTCTGGCTGGTGGTGGTCCGGGGGGCGTACAAACGCTTTCTGGGCGACCCCTTCATCCGGGAGACCGTCGGGCAGTCGGTCCTCAAGCACACCATGCTGGTGGTGGGGCTGATCCCGCTCTTCTACGGGTTCATGTCGCTGCTGCACATGGACACCATGCACCTCTCCCGAGGGGTGGGAGGGTTGCGGACTCCGGCCAACATGGCGCTCATCTGGCCGGTGGGACTGCCCATCTTCCTGTGGGGGGTGACGGTCCTCATCCCCTTCCGGGTGGTGGTCCAGCACTACCAGCGGGAGGCCCTGGTGGCCCAGATGGCGGCGGTGCTCCTCCCGTCGTTCACCGCCGAGCAGCGCCGCCGGGTGCTGGTGAAGATGCTGCGGGCCCTGGCCCAGATGCCCGACGCCGAGCGGCTGCGCTACATGCGGATCATGCAGCGGGCGATTCAGGGGGCCGACGAGAAGGTCCGAACCGTTATGACCGTCTCGCGGCTGGAGGCGCTGGCCGAGCTGGCGGCCGACGACCGGCGGACGTGCATGCAGACCATGGACCGGGTCCTGGCGCTGGAGGGGGGACGCCCCGCCGCCCCGGGCGGCGAGGTTCCGACCGCTCCGGCGGAGGCGGTGACGGGCGGCGGGTAACCCCGCCGTTGACGGAGAAAGGGGGCGGAGAATAGAATACGACTAACCGTATTGATTTCCGGGAACGTCACAGTGGTGGGAGGAGCGACCATGCTGGACATGGTGAAGGCGATGGCGACGCTCGGCGAGGCGCAGCGGAAGACGATGCTGGCCGAGCGCATCCGCATGTTTGCCGAGATGCCCGAGGACCAGCGGGCCCAGGCCATGCGCGAGATGATGGGGGCCCTGGTGACGCTGCCGCGGGACGACCAGAAGAAGCTCATCGGGACCCGGATGGCGGTGCTGCTGGAGCTGGACGACGCCTCCCGGCAGAAGGTGATGAGCACCCACATGCAGCTCATGAAGCAGATGCCGGTGCAGGCCCAGGTAACCGAGCTGGAGATCATCAACGAGCTGATGGACCAGATGGCCGAGAGCATGCGCCAGGTGGCCAAGCAGAAGATGGGGGGCATGATGGAGCCCATGCTCCACCAGCTGCACGTCCAGCAGGGCAGGTCCTACGCCTGGTGTCCGTCCTGCCAGGTGCGCCGGTGAGGATCATCCACAGGAGAGAGGGGGTGGGAGCGTGTGCGGGTGCTGCGGGCCGGTCTGGCCGGTGAAGGAGCCGTCCAAGCAGGAGACCCGCTCGACCGAGCGGGAGTCCAAGCAGCCCCAGAAGGAACCCGCGACCGCGCGGTAAGCGCGCGGGCGACCCGGGTGCCGCCCGGGGGGCGGCGACGTCCGTGTCCGTCCCCCGGGCGGTCCCGCTGAACGCGTGCGCATGGCCGACCCCCTGGCGGTCCTGCTGCCCTGGGCGTGGGCGGCCGGCGCCCTGGCCACGGCCAATCCGTGCGGGGCGGCGCTGCCGGCCTGGCTCTCCTACTACGTGGCCGGCACCCCGGTTCCGCCGGCCGGCGGCCACGTGCGCAGCGGCGTGGGCGTGGGCCTGGGGATGACGGCGGGGGTGCTGGCGGTGTTCGGGTCGGCCGGAGCGGTGGTGTCGGCGGTGGGGGCCGGAGTGGCGAGAGTCCTGCCGTGGGTGAATCTCATCGTCGGGGCGCTCATCGCGGCGGCGGGGGCTCTTCTGCTCCTGCGTCCCGGGTGGACCGTCGACAGCCCTTGGGGATCCCGGCTGTCGCTGCGGGTCGGGCGCGTGCGAGGCGCCGGCGCCTTCGTCGCCTTTGGGGCAGCCTACGGGGTCGCCTCGTTGGGGTGCTCGCTGCCGATCTTCCTGGCGGTGACGGCCCAGGCGCTGGCGGCCGGCGGATTCGTCCCGGGCCTGCTGGTGTTCGTCGCCTACGGGGCGGGGATGGGGACCGTGTTGTTGGCTCTGGCCGTCGCCGTCGGCGCCGGCCGGGGAGTCGTGCTGGCCCGCCTGCGCGGGGCCGCCCCCTACCTGCGGGGCGCGGGAGCTGCGGGCATGGTGGCAGCCGGCGTCTACCTGGTGTACTACCAGGTGACCGTCGCCCGCGCCTGGCTGGGCTGGCTGTAGGCAGGGGGTGGGGCGTCCGTGAGGGAGTCCTGGACGGGTGTCGCCGTCGCGCTGCTGGCGGCGGCGTGCTGCCTGCTGGTTCCCCTGGCCGTCGCCGGCGGGGTGAGCGCGGTGGCGGGGGCCGCCGGCGGGCAGACGGGACTGGTGCTGGCCGGCGTGACCGTCACGGGTGTCGCCCTGGGGGTGTGGGCGTGGCGCCGCCGACGGGCCTAGCCGGCGGGACGCCGGAGGGGGCGGCGAGACGGCGCGCCGCCCCATCGTGTCAGATCCGGACACAAGGAGGATTCCGATGAAGCGGTACGACCTGGTGATCATCGGCGGAGGTGCGGCGGCGTTCGCGGCGGCCACGCGGGCGTCCGAGCTGGAGGCGAGAGCCGTCATCATCAACACCGGCCTGCCCCTGGGCGGGACGTGCGTGAACGTGGGGTGCATCCCCACCAAGCACCTCCTGACGGTGGCGGAGGAGTACTACGACAGCCGGTTCTCGCGGTTTGCGGCCCTCACGCCGGGCGACCACCTGGCCCTGGACTTCGCCGCGGCCATCGCCGAAAAGGACGAACTGGTGGCGGCGTTGCGCCGGGAGCACTACCTGAAGGTGCTCGAGTCCCTCGGCGGCGTGGACCACATCGAGGGGCGGGCCGTGTTCCGGGGACCCCACGAGGTGGAGGTCAACGGGGACGTGGTCGCCGGCGAGAAGATCATCATCGCCACGGGATCGTCCGCCCGCCGCCTGCCGATTTCGGGGCTGGACCAGGTGGACTGGCTCGATCACCGCAGCGCGCTGGCCCTGCGCGAGCGGCCCAGGTCCCTGGTGGTGATCGGCGGAGGACCCCTGGGGCTGGAGTTCTCCCAGATGTTTCACCGCTTCGGCACGGAGGTGACGGTCGTCGAGGTCATGGATCAGATCCTCCCGCGCCACGAGCCGGAAGTGGCCGACGAGCTGCGGCGCTGCCTGGAGGAGGAAGGGATCGCCATCCTCACCCGCGCCGCCGTGGAGAGGGTCTCCCGGGGGCCAGAGGGGACCGCGGTCCTCGACGTGAGGCTGGAGCGGGGCCGCCGGACCCTGCGCGCCACCCACCTCCTGCTGGCGGCAGGGGTCTCGCCCAACACCCAGGGGTTGGGACTGGACGCGGCCGGGGTGGAGGTCACCGACGGGGGGTTCCCCAAGGTCACCGACTGGCTGCAGACCTCCGCCCCCCACATCTACGCCGCGGGCGACGTGGCGGGCAAGATGCAGCTGGAGACCGTGGCGGCCAAGGAGGGCAGGCTGGCGGCGGAGAACGCCCTCACGGGATCCCGCAAATCGGTGAACTACGACCACGTTCCCCACGCCGTCTTCACCAGCCCGCAGGTCGCCAGCGTGGGGTTGACCGAAGACGCGATGATGGCCCGGTACGGGACGTGCCGGTGCCGCACGGTGCGCCTGGAGCAGGTCCCCAAGGCCAAGGCCGTCAAAGAAACCCGGGGGCTCATCAAGATGGTGGTCCACCCCGAGACGGGCCAGATCCTCGGGGTCCACATGGTGGCGCCGATGGCGGCGGACCTCATCCACGAGGCGGTCCTGGCGGTGAGGTTCGGGCTCACCGTCGACGACATCATCGACACCGTGCACGTCTTCCCCACCTTCAGCGAGGGGATCAAGCTGGCCGCCCAGGCCTTCCGCCGGGACATCTCCGTGATGAGCTGCTGCGTGGAGTGACGGACCGGGGGGACGGCCGGGTGGAGCGGCGGCCGCGGGTGCGGGTGTACCTGGCGTCGGTGCGGGCGGCCGGCGGCGCCGGCCTGGGCGCCTGGGCCGCGGAGGTCGCCCGGGCCGTCCGGGCCGGCGCCGGCGCCGACCTGGTGGTGCTGCCCGCCGGGACCGGCGTGCTGGCTCTGCAGGCCGTGGCGGAGGTGCAGGGGTGGGCGGATGCCTGCCGGGCGGCGGCGAGCCATCCCCACCTGCCCTCCCGGCTGCAGGCCGTCTTCGCCGACCTCGCCCGATCGGCAGGCGCGTACCTGCTCGCCGGCAGCGCTCTCGTGCCCGGCGAGGCGGGGGTGCGCCACGAGGCCTGGTTGTTCGCCCCCGACGGCACCCTTGTCGGGAGCCAGGCCCAGACGCACCTCACGCCCCGGGAGCGGGACCTGGGCCTGAGCCCCGGAGACGACCTGGCGGTCTTCTCCACGCCGGTGGGGGAGGTGGGCATCCTGGTCCAGACCGACCTGTGGATCCCCGAGGCGTTTCGCCTCCTGGCCCTGCGGGGCGCCACCCTGGTCCTGGCTCCCGTGGCCGTGCCCGCGCCGTACCCGGAGGCGCATCAGGTGCGGGGTCTGTGGCAGCAGGTCCAGCAGAACCAGACCTTCGGGGTGGAGTGCGGCCTGTCGGGCGAGGTGCTGGGGGAGCGGTATGAATCCCGCCCGGCGGTCTGCGGACCCTGCGAGATGGTGGAGGACGGGTCCGGGTGGCTCGCCCGGGGCGGCGACGGGCAGGCGCTGTCCGCGGTGCTGGACTACCCCGCCCTCCAGGCGGCCGTGGACCGCTACGACGTCTTCGCCCACTTCAACTACCGCCTGTACGAACGCCACCTCCCGGCCATCTACGACCGCCTGTGAGCGCCCGGGCGGACGCGTTGAAGGAACAGGCGGCCCGCGCCCTGCTGTGGTGGGCCTCCCGCCCCCGCCGCATCCGCGCCCTGGTGGCCCGACGCCGGCTGCCCCAGGCCCCGCCGGCGCGCGGCGCCCGGGTCGTCGCGGCCGCCGTGCAGATGGAGCTGACCCTCGTTCGCACCCCCGAGGCGTTCGTCGTGCAGGTGGCGGAGCTGACGGCGGAGGCCGTGGACCGGGGGGCGCAGCTGGTGGTGTTCCCCGAGGACTGCGGATCGGCCCTGCTGGGGATGCTCCCCCCGGTGGCGGACGCCTCCGGCCGGGACGTGGACGCCCTGGTGCACATCCTGGCGGGCCCCCGGGCCCGGGTCGCCGACGTGCTGGCCTTCGTGGGCCCGTACGTGGAGCGGGCGCTCACGGCCACGTTCTCCGAGGTCGCCAGGCGCACCGGCGCGTACGTGGTGGCCGGCAGCGCCATGCTCCCGGTAGGGGGCGGGGTGCGCAACGTGGCCTTCCTCTTCGGCCCCGACGGCCGCCTGGTGGGCCGGCACGCCAAATGTCATCTCATCGACCTGGAAGAGCGGTGGGGCCTGCAGACCGGCGACGACCTGGAGGTGTATGAGACGAGCCTGGGGCGCCTGGCGATGGCCGTCTGCATGGACAGCACCTACTTCGAGACCTTCCGCATCCTCGCCCTGCAGGGGGCGGAGATCGTCTGCATTCCCACCGCCGACCCCCAGCCCTACAACTTCTGGAAGGCGCGGCGCGGCCCGTGGCCGCGGACGCAGGAGAGCCCGGTCTACAGCGTGCACGCCTGCCTGGTCGGCCGGGTGCTGGGCCTGGAGCTCACCGGGCGCTCGTCGCTGTTCGCTCCCCTGGAGCTCACCCCGGACGGCTCGGGGGTGATCGCCCAGGCCGCCACCGCCGACGCCCAGGAGGTGGTGGTGGGGGAGCTGGACCTGGCCGCGCTGCGGCGCCTGCGGGCCGAGCGGCCGCTGCGGGACGTCCTCCGCCCGGACCTGTACCGGCGGGTGTTCCCGGCGGCGTACCGGGAGTACCGGGCGCGGCACCCTCACGGCCGCCGGGTGTGGGCCGACAGGGCGGGCGCGCCGGCGGTCCGGGCCCCGGACGCCCGGTAGGGCTGGAACGGCTCCCGGGGCGCCGAGAAGAAGATCTCCCGCAGCTCCTCCCACGTCCGCCGGGCTTCGGAGGCGCCCAGGCGCGCCAGGGTGTCGATCTCGTCCACCGTGTCGATGTCGAACCGGCCGGGCTCCAGGGCCGGGCTGACGCGCACCACCCGCTCGGAGCCGATCAGAGCCCGCGCCATGGCCACCGCCCCCGAGGACTGGGCCGTGAGCGCCACCGTCACGCCGTGCACGAGCCAGAAGGTCAGGCCCGGGCGGGACCGCGCCCCCACCGCAAAGCGCAGGGGCTCGCTGCTGCAGCCCAGGTTCAGCACCCACAGCTCCTCTTTCGGCCACCGGAGCACCCCCAGGGCTTCGATCACCGCCAGGGCCGCCGGGTTGATGGCCCACACCCCGCCGTCGATGAAGCACGCTCCGGCCGGGGTGCAGTAGGCGGGGAAGTAGATGGGGGCGGCCGAGGTGGCCATGGCCACGTCCACCGCCCGCTCGTCGGCGTCGCCGGTGAGGTCCGGGTGGTGCGGGGTCCGGTAGAGGCGGGCCTCCCCCGTCTGGAGGTTGGTGGCCGGGATCAGCAGGCGCACCGTGCTCTCGCCCAGCCGGCGGTCGCCGAAGGCGGCGCGGAACGCCTCGTACAGGGGGCGGCTGTCAAAGCCCGCCAGCCCGAAACGCCGCAGGGCGCGGAGCACCAGGTGTCCGCTGCCGGAGAAGACCCGGGGGCCCGAACGGTTGTAGATGGTCAGGATCTCGCGGGCCGAATAGCCCAGCCCCAGGGCCAGGGCGATGATCCCGCCCGTCGAGGTGCCGGCGATCAGGTCGAAGTAGGTGGCGATGCGGTCCCCCAGCCGGTCCTCCACGGCGGCCAGGAAGGCGAGGGGGAAGACGCCCCGGATGCCGCCGCCGTCGATGGCGAGGATACGCCTCATGGACGGGTCGCCTCCCGCTCCGTCTGCCACAGGCTGAGGCCGATCAGCACCAGCTGCACCGGGAGGCTGGACTGCCAGCGGGCGCCCCGCTGGATCCGGCCGTGCAGGTCAAAGAACCACCGGGGGCGCCGCAGGCCCAGGACGTGGTAGGGCACCCACAGCAGGTCGGGGAGGACGGCTCCCACCGCGCCCGCGATGACCGAGGCCCTATCCCGGCCCAGCCAGCGCCGGTGGACGGCCACGCTCAGGACGCCCGCCGTCGCCGCCACGTCGCGAAGCACCGCCACGAGGTTGCCGCGCTGGTGCCAGGCCGCGGCGCCGTCAAAGCCGTCCCAGTGAGGGATGCCGTCCAGGGCCAGGTGGGAGAGGACGCCCGCCGCCAGGGCGGCCGCCGGCCGGCGGATGCGGGCGCCCAGAGCCAGGCCGGTGGCCAGGTGGGTGACCAGCAGCATTCCCGTCTCCTCCTGCTTCAGTGTACCATCGGCCCCCGCCCTCCTATTCCGGCCCGGCAGGAGGTCGTGGGCGCGGGAATAAGATGCATACGGCCGAACGTATGCCAGTCCTGACGGCCGCGGAGGGGGAGGGAGATGGCAGACCGGGTTCAGGTGGTCCTGAGAGTTGAGGGCATGACGTGCGACGGCTGCGCGCGCCACGTGCAGCGGGCGCTGGGCGACGTCCCGGGCGTGACGGCCAGCCGGGTGCCGGCCTGGCGGGCCGGTCGGGCGGTGGTGGTGGCCGACGGGTCGGTCTCCGACGACGCCCTGCGGGACGCCGTCGGGCGCGCCGGGTACCACGCGGTGGTCCTGGAGCGCCGGCCCGCCGACGGTAAGGAGTTCGCCCCGGAGGGTGGCGTGGACTACGACCTGATGGTGATCGGCGGCGGCTCGGCCGGGTTTGCGGCGGCCATCCGGGCGGCGGAGCTGGGCGCCACGGTGGCCATCGTGGAGGCGGGGACCATCGGCGGGACCTGTGTCAACGTGGGGTGCGTACCCAGCAAGACCCTCATCGCCGCCGCCGAGCTGTGCTATCACGCGGCCTACCCCATGTTCGAGGGCCTGCCGGCCTGCCCGCCGCCCCAGGACTGGCAGCGGGTGGTGGCCCAGAAGGACGAGCTGGTGGCGGCGCTGCGCCAGGGCAAGTACGTGGACGTGATGGCTCTCTATCCCTCCCTGACCCTGATCCGCGGACACGCGCGCCTGGCCGGCCCCCGTGCCGTCGCGGTCGACGGCCGCGTCTACCACCCGGGCAAGATCGTCGTCGCCACCGGAGCCCTGCCCTGGGCCCCGCCGATCCCGGGTCTGGAAGAGGTGGGGTACCTGGACAGCACGGCCGCCCTCAGCCTTCCCGAGCTGCCCCGCTCGCTGGTGGTGATCGGCGGCGGGCCGATCGGCCTGGAGCTGGCCCAGCTGTTCCGGCGGTTCGGCGTGGCGGTGACCGTCGTGGAGGCCGCCGCCCGAATTGCCGCCGGAGAGGATCCCGACGTCAGCGAGGCGCTGACCCGCTACCTGCAGCAGGAGGGCATCGAGATCCACACGGGCATCCGCATCACCCAGGTCCGGCGAACCGCCTCGGGCAAGGAGGTGCGGCGAGGCCCGGGGGCGCCCGTGCACCTTCCAGGGCCAGGAGGTCCTCGTGGCGACCGGCCGGCGGCCCCGCACCGACGGCCTGGGGCTGGAGGAGGCCGGAGTCCAGGTGGGCCGGCGGGGCGAGGTGGTGGTGGACGAGCACCTGCAGACCACCAACCCCCACGTGTTCGCCGCCGGCGACGTCATTGGCGACCCCCAGTACGTGTACGTGGCCGCCTATGCGGGCGGCCTGGCGGCGGAGAACGCCCTCACCGGCGCAGGCCGGATCTACGACCTGACGGCCCTGCCGCGGGTGACCTTCACCGACCCCCAGGTGGCCAGCGTCGGCTACACCGAGGTCCAGGCGCGGGAGCGCGGCCTGGCCGTCCGGGCGGTGACCCTGCCGTTGGAGCACGTGCCCCGGGCCATTGCCGCCCGGGCCACCCGCGGGCTGATCAAGCTGGTGGCGGAGGAGGGAACCGAGCGGCTGCTGGGCGCCCACGTGGTGGCCCCCGACGCCGGAGAGGTGATCCAGGAGGCGGTGCTGGCCGTGCGGTTCGGGTTGACGGTCCAGGACCTGGTGGACACGTTTCACCCCTACCTGACCATGGCGGAAGGGCTCAAGCTGGCCGCCCTCTCCTTCCGCAAGGACGTCGCCCGGCTGAGCTGCTGCGCCACCTGAGGCCCCCGCGGTTCGGGCGGGGGAACCCGGCCGGAATATGGGACCGGCACGGACGGTACGACACTTCGGGATGCGGCAGACCGCATCCCGGGGTGTCCCGATGACAGTCCGCCACGTGCTCTTGGACCTGGACAATACCCTGTACTCCGCCCGGACGGGACTGATGGCGGCGCTGGACGGGCGGATCGCCCGCTACCTGGCGCGCACGCTGGGCGTGCGGCTGCCGCAGGCTCAACGCCTCCAGGCCGACTACTGCTGGCAGTACGGCACCTGTGTGGACGGCCTCCGCCAGCACACGCGCCTGGACCTGGAACGGTTCCTGGACGACGTCCACGCCATCGACGTCCGCCGCTACCTGGCCCCCGACCCGGTCCTGGCGGCGACCCTGGACAGGCTCCCCCAGCACCGGTGGGTGTTCACCAACGCTCCCGCCGACTACGCCCGGCGGGTGGTGGAGGCGCTGGGCGTGGCCGACCGGATTGACGGCATCTTCGACATCCGCTGGATGGAGTGTCAGGGCAAGCCCCACCCCTCCGCCTACCGTCGGGTCCTGCGGGCCCTGGGGGTCCCGGGCCGGTGGTGCGCGCTGGTGGACGACTCGGTCCGCAACCTGCGCCCCGCCCGCGCGCTGGGCATGACCACGGTCCTGGTGGCGCGCGCCACGCCGGTGCGGGCGAGGTGGGTGGACGTGGTCGTCTCCGACCTCGGCCAGCTGCCCGGGGCGCTGGCCGTACGCCGAGGAAGGTCCGCATCGCGGCCCCGACGCGGGCGTGGCGTTTTGACGCCTGGGCGGCTTCTCGGGTAATATTTACATACGGGGAAATGGATACGTCCTCCGGCCCCCCGCCCGACGGGCTGACCTGGCGCGACCTGCTGGTCCTGGCCCTCATCGTCCTCGCCGGCGCTGTGGTCCTGGCCGGCATGCCAATGCTCATCCCGTGCGCCCTGTCCTGTCCGGCCGTGCCGCCGGCTCCCCACTGACGGTGAGTGGCGCATGAGGAGGACCTCTTTTGCCGTCGTCTGGGCGCTGCTGAGCGCGCTGATCTTCGCCGGAGGCGCCCTGGCCCTGATCGGCAGGGTCCCCGGCGGCGACCACGACCTGGCGCTGCCTGCGGGCTCCACCGACGTCGTCCTGTCGGCGGACGGGCGGTGGGCGTGGGTGGCGACGGTTACGTTCAACGCCGAGGAAGCGGTTCCCCAGCGGGTGGTGTCCCTGGTGGACCTGGACCGGAGATCCGTGGTCTGGCGCCGGGCCCTGCCCAGCCCCACCTGCTGCGCGTTTCCCGTCCTGGCCGCTACGGCGGCGGCCGATGCGGCGGCTATGGGCGGGGCGGAGCAGACGGTGCTGTTCGACCGGCAGGGCCGGGTGGCCGGCCTGGCGGCGCTGGGCGACGGAGGCCTCCACACCGCGGCGGCGTTGACCGACGACGGCCGGCTGCTCGCGGTCGGAGAGAGCCGGGGCCGCGTGGCCGTGTTTGTGGAAGGCCGGCGGGTCTGGGTGAAGGAGATGCCCTCACCCCTGCTGGCGCTGGCCCTCTCCGCTGACGGGTCGGTCCTGGCGGCGGTCCTGCGGGACCGCTGGATCCTGGTGCGCCCCCGGGACGGAGCCCTCCTGCACTCCGGAGGCTACGGGCCCGCCCGGGTCGCTGCGGCCGCCACCTCCCACGACGGGCGCCGCGTCGCGATCGTATGGAAGCGGCAGGATCAGGTGATGGACGTGATGGCCATCGAGCGAGGGCAGCGCCTGTGGGGGAAATCCCTCGGGCCCGGCACGGTCCCCCTGCTCCAGGTCGACCGCGCAGGCCGGTGGCTGGCCGTGGGCGACCTGCTCGGGCGGCAGGCGGCCGTGTACACCTTCGACGGTATTCCGCTGTGGCAGATGGGTGGGGCCGTCCGGTCCGCGGCCGCAGTCTCGCCCGACGGGAGGCGGGCCGCGGTGGCGGCGGGCCGGGAGGTGGAGGTGCGGACGCTGCCCGCGGGCCGGACCGTCTGGCGGGGCCGCCTGCCGGGGGTGCCGCACCTGCTCCGGACGGCCGGGCCGCGCCTGGCGGCGTTGCTGTCCGCGGACCCGAAGGCGGCCCTGCCCGACCGGCTGTGGTGGACGGACATCCCCCGCTAGGCCGCCCCGGCGAGCGGGAGGTGTCAGGAGGTGCAACATGGGAGAGCGTCGCGGGCAGACGGACACCGGCAGGGACAGACAGCGGTCTATCCTCCTCGCAGCCCTCGCCGCGCTCGGCCTCGTGCTGCTCGTGGCAGTTGTCTACCAGCTGCGGACGGCAGGCCCGCGCGCCCCGGCACCGCCGGTGTCGCCGGCGGCGCTGCTGGGCGTGCGCCCGGGCGACCTGGCCCCCGACTTCCGGGTGGTGGACGTGGAGGGCAGGGTGGTGACCCGGGCGGTCCTCACCACGGGCGGCAGGCCCGGCCTGCTGTTCTTCACCGCCACCTGGTGCTTTCCGTGCGTGGTGGGTCTGCAGCACCTGGCGAGATTTGAAGCGGACGCGGGGGACCGTCCCTTCCACGTGCTCGTGGTGTTCGTGGACCCCACCGAGACCGACGACGACCTGCGGGCGTACCGGCAGCGGTTCACCTTCCCCCGGCACTGGTTGTACGCCCGGGACACCGACGGGATAGTGCTGAAGTACCGCGTGCGCTTCCTGGACACCAAGTACGTCCTCGATGCCCGGGGCGTCGTGCGGTTCGCCGACGTGGCCCCGGCCACCTACGACACCTGGCGGCGCGCGCTGGCCGCCGTGGGCGTCGTCCCCCGGGCGCGGTGATCCCACAAGCCGCCCGGTCCCGTCCGCGGGTCTTCTCCGGTTGACCCTCCGGACTCTCCCGCGCCATAGTGAAGACGCCGGCGCCGCAGGGCAGGGCGCCCAAAAACACAACGGTGTCCGTCGAGCACTCCCGGGAGTTCAGCGGACCGTGGTGGCGGTACCCGCCCATGCGGGACGCGCTGGCGTCCGGCGCGGTCATCGCCGTCGCCTGGACCGTCGGCCACCTGGGCGGGTGGCGTTCCGCCGAGGTGCTCCTGTTCGCGCTGGCCGGGGTGGTCGGGGGGCGCCACTTCCTCCGGGAAGGGATCGCCAGACTCCGCGGGCAGCGGGTGGTGGGTATCGAGGTGCTGATGGCCGCCGCCGCCCTGGGCGCGGCCGGCCTGGGGCTGTGGGACGAAGCCGCCGTGCTGGTCTTCCTGTACGCCGGCGCCGAGGCCCTGGAGGAGCTCGCCTACGCCCGCACCCGGTCCGCGATCCGGCGCCTGCTGGCGCTGGCCCCCCAGGACGCCCACGTGCTGCGCGACGGGCAGGAGGTGGTGGTGCCGGCGGCTCGGCTGCGGCCGGGGGATCGCTGCGTGGTGCGGCCGGGGGAGGCGATCCCCACCGACGGCGTCGTCGTGGACGGGGTCAGCGCCGTGGACGAGTCGCCGGTCACCGGGGAGTCCCTGCCCGTAGACAAGAGGCCCGGCGACCGGGTGTATGCGGGCGCCGTCAACCGCCACGGGGTGCTGGTGGTGGAGGTGACCGCCGCGTTCGCCGACAACACCCTGTCCCGCATCATCCACCTGGTGGAAGAGGCCCAGGAACGCAAGGGCCGGCTGCAGTCGGTGATCGAGCGCTTCGGCCGGCGCTACTCGCCGGCCGTGCTGGCCGCCGCGGCGGCGCTGCTGATCGTCCCGCCGGCATTCGGCCAGCCCTGGATGCCCTGGGCGCTGCGGGCCGTGGTGCTGCTGGTGGCGGCCGCCCCCTGCGCCCTGGTCATGTCCACGCCCGTGGCCATCGCCGCGGGCATCGCCACCGCCGGGAGGCACGGGGTGCTGGTCAAGGGCGGCGCGCACCTGGAGGAGCTGGGCCGGGTGCAGGTGGTGGCCTTCGACAAGACCGGCACCCTGACCGCAGGGACGCCCGAGGTCACCGATGTGGTCCCCCTCGGAGGCGCCACGTCCTCGGACGTCCTGGTCTTGGCCGCCAGCGTGGAGCGTCTGTCCGAGCACGTGATCGGGGCGGCGGTGGTGCGCCGGGCGACGGCCCAGGGCGTGCCGCTGGCGGCCGCCGACGACTTCCGGGCGTTGCCGGGGATGGGGGCGCAGGCGCGGGTGGACGGCGCGGTGGCCACCGTGGGCAGCCTGGCGCTGCTGCGCGGCTGCGGCATCCCGGCGGAGACAGCCTCGGCCGCCGCCGCCCGGCTGGAAGAGCAGGGCAAGACGGTGGTGGCCGTCGCCCGCGACGGCGTCGTCCTGGGGCTCATCGCGGTGCGCGACCGCATCCGTCCCCACGCCCGGGACGCCCTCCGGGCGCTGCGCCGCCTGGGCGTCCGCACCCTGATGCTGACCGGCGACAGCGAGCAGACCGCGGCCGCCATCGCCCGGGAACTGGGCATCGACCACGTCCACGCCCGCCTGCGGCCCGAGGACAAGGTGCGGATCGTCGAGGGACTGCGGGCGCGGGGCGTGGTGGTGGCCATGGTGGGCGACGGCATCAACGACGCCCCCGCGCTGGCGGCGGCCAGCGTGGGAATCGCCATGGGGGCGGCGGGGACCGATGCCGCCATCGAAGCCGCCGACGTGGCCCTCATGGCGGACGACCTGCGCCAGGTGGCCTACGCCATCCGCCTGGGACGGACGGTCCGCTGGATCAGCGCCCAGAACGTGGTCTTCTCGCTGCTGCTTCTCAGCGTCCTGGTCCCCAGCGCGGTGCTCGGCGCCGTGACCGTGGTGGTGGCCATCGTCGCCCACGAGGTCAGCGAACTGCTGGCTGTGGCCAACGGGCTGCGGGTGGCGAGGTGTCGGCCCGCCTGACGGTCGCGGCGGCGGTTACAGGAGGCGGGCGCGCACGTCGTCGCCGGCGACCTCCACCAGCGCGCCGGCAGTCACCCCGTCGCCCATGGTGCAGTTGACCACCAGCGTCTGATCGGCCCGGGCGATGCCGGCGGCCTCGTGCACGTGGCCGCACAGCAGCACCCGCGGCCGCAGCCTGCGCAGTTGCTCCAGCACCGCCCGGGACCCGATGTGGCGGCCGGACGGCAGGGCGTCCTGCACCCCCCAGGGAGGCTCGTGGGTGACCAGGACGTCGCACGGCTCCGCGCACCGGGGGCCGCCGAAGGCGACGCCCGCCAGCCGCACGGGTTCGGTGCCGTCCAGCCTGCCCCGCTGGCGGATGCGGGAGGCGGCCGCCGGCCCGTCCATGTTCCCCGGAACGGCCAGGACGGGCACGGGCAGGTCCAGCAGCTCCAGCACGTCCTCCCCGCGCCCGGCGTGGGTGAGGTCTCCGGGCAGGACCACCACGTCGGGCCGGTGCTCGTCCACCAGGGCCCGGACCCGCTCCATCCTCTCCCGGTAGCCGTGCAGGTCGGCGCAGGCCAGGATCTTCACACAAGACCCCTGACCGATTATAGCAGCGCCTCAGAGCGGCGCCGCCTTTCGGCCCGTCCAACGCCCGCGGGCATAATTGCCCGCCCCGTCGACGACCCATGGGGATCATCGAACGTTCGATAGGCAGGGGGAGATCCGGACCGACGTGCGTCAGCAGGTCTCTTGGGTCATCGGCCCGGTGCTCATCGCCGTGCTCGTCCCGATCGCCCTGCGGTTTCGTCCCTCGTCAGTAGCCGCCTCCACGCCACCGGCTCAGGGCCCGCGCGGCTCAACGATCGTGATGTCCCCGTCCACCGTGGGAGCGCGCGCGGTGGCCGTCACTCGAGGCGGCGGACGTACAGGCCCGCCGGGTTCGTGCCCAGCACCACCCGGGTGACGACCTTTCCGGTGCGGAGGTCCAGCACCGCCAGCGCGCCCTCCCGCGACACCGTGGCGTAGACGAACGTGCCGGCGGGGTGCACGCCGACGCGGTCCGGGTTGCTTCCGACCCGCGCCCGCCACACCTCCCGGAAGGTCTTCGTGTCGTGGGCCAGCACGATGACGTCGGCGGCGTGGCCGGTGAAGTGCAGCGAGCCGTCGGGGCTGAACGTCCCGATGATCGGCGTCCGCCCGGTGGGGATTTTCCGGATCACGTCCAGCGTCCGGGGGTTCAGCACGGTGATGCTGTTGCCCGTGCGCTCCTGCACCCACAGCTGGCGGCCGTCGGGGGACGTGGTCAGCATGAAGGGGCGGGTTCCCTCAAAGGCGCGGCGGGCCACCACCTGCAGGGTGCGCGGGTCCACGGCCAGCACGGTGTTGCCGGTGTCGGTGGGCACCAGGACCCGCTCCAGCGCCCCGGGAGCGGCGTCCACGTCGCAGGCCACGCCCCCGTCCACCGGCAGCGGCACCACCTGCAGCAGGGTGGCGGTGCGGGCGTCCAGGACCGCCATCTCGCCCGAAGCGTGCTTGCTGACGAACACCCGCCCGTCCCGGGTGGCCTTGCCGATGTACAGGGTGGTGCGGTCCGTGCCCAGGGGCACCCGCCGGGCGATCTGCAGGGTGTTCACATCCAGCAGCACCACCTCCACCTGGTCGGTGGCGGGGGAGCGCCGGCCCAGCCACAGGTGGGTGCCGTCGAAGTAGTTGTTGTCGTCGTTCCACGTCCACACCCACGTCCCGGCGTCGGAGAGGTCCGCCGTCCGCACGACCTGGTGGGTTTGGCCGTCCACCACCACCACGTGGGGGGCGCTGTTACTCAGGACCAGGATCTGGGCCCGCGGCCGGCCGGCGGCCGCCGGGGCCGCGGCGGCCAGCGCCAGGGCCGCCAGCCCGGCCGCCCACAGGCGCGTTCTCATCGGGAGCTCACCTCCTGAGCCTGCCGGCGCAGGCGGATCCGCCACTCGCCGCTGCCGGCGGCTTCCACCGTCATCGCAAATCCCAGGCGCACCGCGGCCATGCGGATGGTGTCGATGGCCGGCGGGTGGTCCACCAGCACCTCCAGCTCCTCGCCTTCCGGGAGGCTCTGCATCGCCTCCATGGCCTTCTTCATCGGATACGGGCAGATCTCGCCCCGCACGTCCAGGAACATGGTCACCTCCTCAGGGAATCTTCTCCAGCAGGCGTACTCCCGCCCACGCCCCCAGGGCCAGGGAGGCGGCGAACACCCACCCGTTGAGGGCCAGGGACGGGATGGCGGAAAAGAACGCCCCGACGGTGCAGCCCAGGGCCAGTCCGGCCCCGTAGCCCATCAGGACCCCTCCGCCCAGGGACTGGACGTACCGGGCGGGAGCCCGGGGGATGCGCACTTTGAACTCGCGGGCCAGCAGGGACGCCGTCAGAGACCCCGCCACCAGCCCCGCGTTGAGCAGCAGCCCGTGGGTCAGCACGCCTCCGCCGACGGTCAGCGCGCACGCCGACAGCTCGTCGACCCCTTCCAGGGCGGGCGGGGCCAGGCCCACCAGGCCGGCCGCCGCGTTGGCCCACCGGGACAGCTCGCCGACGATCCGCCACGGCATGTGGGCGGTGTAGCTCAACACGTTCAGCCCGCCCAGCACGGCGCCTCCCACCGTCGCCGGCCACCCGCGGCCGACGACCGCCTCCGCCAGCGCCCGCACCGCCTCCGGGAATGTCCGGGCCCCCGCCGGCGGCGGAACGTCCCCCACGCTCCCGCCCGGGGACTCCACCCACAGCACCAGGAGGTAGGCGGCCAGCAGCAGCCCCAGCGTCAGCAGCACGGCTCCGCCGTAGCCCAGCGTCCGCGGAAACCACACCACCGGCGCCGGGCGGATGACGCGGTCCCACCACCAGTTCCAGCTGTGGCTGACCAGGACCAGCCCGACCAGGATGCCGCCCAGGCTGACCCACGACGCCACGTAGCCCTCTCCCATTCGGTACAGCGATCCGGAGGTGCACCCGCCGGCGAGCACCATGCCCGTGCCGAACAGGACCCCTCCGATCACCAGGGCGGCGCTGAGGGGGACGGCGTGGGCCTCGGGCGCCACGGGCCCCAGCCAGGGGTTGGGCATGAGGGTGTACATGTGCAGGCCGAATCCCACCGTGGCGACCGCCATCCCCACGATCACGCCCTTCATGGTCCGCCCCGAGCGGAACTGGATCAGGTCCCGGAACGCCGAGTTGATGCAGAACCGGCTGCGCTGCAGCGCCATCCCGAATCCCACCCCCAGGACGGCGAAGATCCCGAACTGGCCGTCGGTCCTGCTGACGACAGCCACCACGGCCGACAGGCCCGCCAGCAGCGCCAGGCCGGCGGCCGTCTGGGGGTGCACTCGCAGCCGGCGAGGGATGCCCTCGATCACGGCGTCCTCCCTCCAGGATGGACGGTGCTGAGTGAAAACGCAGGCCCGGCCCCCGGGGGGCCGGTGGGGCAGCGGGGGCGTCAGCCCCCGCGGGGGCAGATGCAATCGCGCGGCAGGGGAAACAGGTGCATCGTTACCGCTTAGGATACGCACGCCGGCCGGAGCTGGCAAGGGGGTGGGGGCTGTCCTCCAGTCCCGGAAAGTGGTATAGTGCACTCGACAACTGCACACGGGCTGTTCCGGGGGAGCTCGGGCGAACCGGGCTGAGAGGGCGCCTGGGTCCGCGTTGGTCACGGACGCGGGCGGCGGCGCCGACCCTTCGCACCCGATCCAGGTAATACTGGCGTGGGGAGGGCATGGAGGTGGCCGCCGGCCTGGGGATCGGGCCGGCGGCCGTTGCTCGTCTTGCGGAGCCTTCCGGACGCGGCCTTGGGGGAGGCGGTGATGCGCACGCGGGTGCTGGTGCTGGCGGCGTTCTTCGCCGCGCTGCCGGTGGTCCTGTCCTTCGTCCCGGGGGCGATCCCCGCGGCGGGGGCCAGGCTACTCCCCTGGCAGCACATGACCAACGTGCTGGCCGGCGTGCTGGTCGGGCCGTGGTACGCGTCCCTGGCGGCCACGGTGGCGGCGGTGCTGCGCAACCTGCTGGGCGTGGGCACGCCCCTGGCGTTTCCGGGCGGCATCCCGGGCGCCCTGGTGGTCGGGCTGGCCTACCGCGTCTGGCGGCGGCCGTGGGTCGGCCTGCTGGAACCCCTGGGCACCGGCCCGGTCGGCGCCACCCTCGGCGCGCTGATCGTCGCGCCGGCGGTGATGGGCAAGGCCATCCCGCTGGCCACGCTCCAGTCCCTGTTCCTGGCCAGCTCCATCCCCGGGGCAGTTCTGGGCGTCCTGCTGCTGAAGGTCCTGGAACGCGCCGGGGCGCTGCGGTGGGTGGGGCAGGAGGGGCTGTCCCATGGCCGTTGAGGCCGTGGGGCGGCCGCGGACCCAGGCGCCGCCGGAGTGGGGCATCACGCCGGTTCCTCCCCACGCCCGGATCCTGGGAGGTGTCGACTACTTTGCCTTGTGGTCGAGCCTGGGGGTGGGGTTGCTGGTGCTGCTGGCCGGGACCCTGCTGGTGCCGGGTCTGGGGCTGGGCCCGGCCCTGGGCGCCATCGTGCTGGGCACGCTGGTCGGCAACCTGCTGCTGGCCCTGACGGGGGTGATCGGCAGCGAGACCGCCGTCCCCACCATGGTGCTGTTGCGCCCTCCGCTGGGGATTCGCGGGTCCTACCTGCCCACGGTGTTGAACATCGTCCAGCTCGTGGGCTGGGGCGCGTTTGAGATCTTCATCATGGCCCGGGCCGCCGACGGCATCACCGGGACTGTGTTCGGCTACCGGAACTTTCCCCTGTGGGCCGTGCTCGTCGCCGCCGTCTGCACGCTCATGGCCGTCGGCGGGCCGCTGGTGGTGGTCCGCCGCTGGCTGGAGCGGTTCGCCATCTGGGGCGTCTACGCCACCACCGTCTACCTGACCGGGTACCTCCTCACCCACTACGACGTCCGGGCCCTGCTGGCCCGACCCGGCGACGGGAGCCTGTCCTTCTGGCTGGGCGTCGACCTGGTGGTGGCGATGCCGGTGTCCTGGCTGCCCCTGGTGGCCGACTACAACCGGTTCGCCCGCCGCCCGGGCGGGGCGTTCTGGGGCACCTACGCCGGCTACTTCGTGGCCAACGTGTGGTTCTACGGCCTGGGGGCGCTGTCGGTGCTGGCGCTGCAGACCGCCGACCTGGTCCCGGCCATCATGAGCGTGGCGGGCGGGTGGCTGGCCCTGCTGCTGTTGCTGGTGGACGAGACCGACAACGCCTTCGCCAACATCTACTCCACGGCCGTCAGCATTCAGAACATCGTCCCCGCCGCCTCCCAGCGCTGGCTGGCCGTGCTGGTGGGGGCGGTGTGCGCGCTCGTGGCCGTCAACGTGGACGTGGTGCGGTACGAGGGCTTCCTGTTCCTCATCGGCGCCTTCTTCGTCCCCCTGGCCGGCGTCCTGGCGGCGGACTACTTCCTGATCCGCCGGCGGCGCTACGACCCGGACGCCCTGTACCGCCCCCGCGGGCCGTACTGGTACCGGGGCGGGGTCTGCTGGCCCGCGGTGGCCGCGTGGCTGGCGGGATTTTTCGTCTACCAGTGGATCGTCCCGACCCAGATCCCGGGCTGGACAGCCGCCCTCGGCTCCGCCGCCGCCGCCCTGGGCCTGCCGTTTCCGCTCAGCGCCCGCTACCCGTGGCTGGGGGCGTCGGTGCCCAGCGTCCTGGTGTCGGCCGCCCTGTACGTGCTGGTGACCGGGCTGGGACGCCGCATGGGAGGAGGTCGCCGTGCCCCGACATCCGCGGCAGGATGAGCGTCTGAGGGAGCGGGCCGCCGACCTGCTGGCCGTCCTGCGCCAGCGCCGGCCCGTCGTGCACCACCTGGCCAACCTGGTCACCGCGGCCGACGTGGCGGCCGCCACCCGGGCGGTGGGCGCCATGCCCATCATGGCCATGAGCCCGGCGGAGGTGGACGAGGTCACCGCGTCCGCCGACGTGCTGGTCGTCAGCCTGGGCACCCCCACCGTCGAGAGGGTGCAGGCCATCGAGCAGGCGGTCCGGGTCGCCCGCCGGCGCGGGGTCGCCACCGTCATCGATCCCGTGGGTGCCGGTGCCTCCGGATGGCGGACCCAGGCGGCCCGTCAGGTCCTGGCCGCGGCGTCGTGGCCGGTGGTCCGCGCCAACCCGGCCGAGGCCCAGGCGCTGGTCGGGTCGGCCGGCCGCCGCTTTTCTGCCCTGCGGGGCGTGGAGGCGGCGCGGACGTACACGGTGGAGGAGATGCGGCACCTGGGCGCCGCCCTGGTGCGCAGCGGCGGGGTGGCCGCGCTGACGGGGCCGCAGGACGTGGTGACCGACGGCGCGCGGGTCCTGGTGGTCGCAAACGGCCACCCCTGGCTGGCGGCGATGCCCGGGGCGGGATGCATGGCCACCGCCGTGGTGGGCGCCTTTGTGGGGGTGGCCGACCGGGCCGACTTTCTGACCGCGGCGGCCGCGGGCCTCAGCTGCTTTGGGGTGGCCGCCGAGGAGGCCGCCCGGCGGGCCGGAGGTCCGGGTACGCTCAGGCCGCTGGTGGTGGACGCGCTGACCGCCCTGACGCCGCAGGCGCTGGCCGACCGCATGCGGGTGCAGGTCCTCGCCCCCGGGCCGGCGCGGGCATCCCCCCGGCGGCGGAGAAGCCGGCGGTAGCCGCGGGAGCGCAGCGGAGGCGGCCGCCATGGTGGACTACAGCCTGTGCGTCATCACCTCCGCCGACGTCGCCGGCCGCACCCACGAGGAGGTGGCGGCGGCGGCCCTGGCCGGAGGCGCCACGATCCTGCAGCTGCGGGACAAGCGGATGTCCGCGGCCTCCCTGTACCAGGTGGCGTGCCGCCTGCGGGAGCTCACCCGCCGGGCCGGCGTGCCGCTGATCGTCAACGACCGGGTGGACGTGGCCCTGGCCGCCGACGCCGACGGCGTGCACCTGGGTCCGGACGACCTGCCGCTTGGGGCGGCGCGGAAGGTGCTGGGCCCGCGCCGGATCATCGGCGCGTCGGTGGACACGGTGGCCCAGGCGATCCGCGCCGAACACGACGGAGCGGACTACCTGGGCGTAGGCCCGGTCTTTCCCACCGCCACCAAGGCCGACGCCGGCGCCCCGGTGGGCGTGGAGAGGGTGGCGGCCATCGTGCGGGCGGTGGGGATTCCGGTGGTCGGCATCGGGGGGATCACCCCGGCCAACGCGGCGGAGGTGATCCGGGCCGGAGCGGCGGGGGTGGCGGTGATCTCGGCGGTGGCGGCGGCGGCGGACATGGCGGCCGCCGCCCGGGCGCTGCTGGAGGCCGTGCGTGCGGGACGAGCGGGCCGCGCGGTTGCGTGACGCGGGCGAAGACCGCATCGTGGAGACGATCCGCCGGATCGTCCCGAACCGGGTCCGGGACGTCGTGGTGGGGATCGGCGACGACGCGGCCGTCCTGGAGGGCCCTCCCGGCCGGCACCTGGTGCTGACCGTGGACGGCCTGGTGGAGGGGGTCCACTTCCGGCGGGCGTGGGCCGCCGCCGACGTGGGGTACAAGGCGCTGGCGGTCGCCGTCTCCGACGTGGCCGCCATGGGCGGGGTGCCGCGCCACGCGGTGGTCTCGGTGGTCGCCCCGCCGGACCTGCCCCTGCGGTGGGTCGAGGACCTCTACCGCGGCCTGGGCGAGGCGGGAGAGGAGTTCGCCGTCGGAGTGGTGGGCGGGAACCTGGCGCGCACCGACGGTCCCGTGGTGGTGGACGTGGCGGTCCTGGGCGAGGTGGAGCCCGAACTGTGCCTGCGGCGCGGCGGGGCCCGCCCCGGGGATGCGGTGGTGGTGACCGGAACCCTGGGCCGGTCCCGCGGAGGGCTGCTGGTGCTCGAGCGGGGCGTCCGGGACCCCCGGTGGGAGCCCCTGGTGCGCGCGCACCTGCGCCCGCGGCCGCGGCTAGCGGAGGCGCGGATCGTCGCCCTCTCCCGGACGGCGTCGGCGATGATGGACATCTCCGACGGCCTGGCGGTGGACCTGACCCGGATGTGCGCCGCATCGGGGGTGGGGGTGCGCCTGGACGCCTCGGCCGTGCCGGTGGACCCCGACCTGGCGGCGCTGGCGGACCGGCTCGGGGAGGACCCCCTGGCCCTGGCGCTGGCCGGCGGGGAGGACTACGAGCTGCTGGCGGCGGTCCCGGCGGAGTCGGCCCCGGCGCTGGCGCAGCGCCTGCGGGACGAGACGGGGACCGCGGCGGCGGTGGTCGGCGTTTTCACCCCGCCCGATGACGGGCGGACGGTGCGGCGGGAGGGCGCCTGGCGTCCCCTGGAGGCGGCGGGGTGGGATCACTACCGGTGAAGGAGGAGACCATGGTTGCCCGAGCCCTGACCATCGCGGGATCCGACTCCGGAGGCGGAGCCGGCATCCAGGCCGACCTGAAGACGTTCGCGGTGCTGGGCGTCTTCGGCACCAGCGCCATCACCGCGCTGACGGCCCAGAACACCTGCGCGGTGACCGGCGTGGTGGAGGTGGACCCGGCGTTCGTGGCGGCCCAGATCGACGCGGTGGTCACCGACATCGGCGTGGACGCCGCCAAGACCGGCATGCTGGCCAACGCCGCCATCATCGAGGCGGTGGCGGACCGGGTGCGCCGCCACGGCATCGCGCGGCTGGTGGTGGATCCGGTGATGGTGGCCAAGAGCGGGGCGCCCCTGCTGCGGCCCGACGCCGTGGAGGCCCTGCGCACCCGGTTGCTTCCTCTGGCGCTGGTGGTGACGCCCAACCTGCCGGAGGCGTCGGCGCTGGCCGGAGGGATGCCCGTCAGGACGGCGGAGGAGATGGAGGAAGCCGCCCGGGCCATCGCCGCTCTGGGGCCCCGCTACGTGGTGGTCAAGGGCGGTCACCTCGAAGACGCCGCCGAGGCGGCGGACCTGCTCTACGACGGCGCCCGGGTCCACTGGCTGACGGCCCCCCGGGTGCGCACGCCCCACACCCACGGCACCGGGTGCGTCTTCTCCGCCGCCATCGCCGCCGGGCTAGCCCGGGGCTCCGACCCGCCCGCCGCCGTGGCCGCGGCCAAGCGGTTCGTGACCGCCGCCATCGCCGGCGCCCTTCCCCTGGGCCGCGGGCGGGGGCCGGCCAACCCTCTGGCCGCGGCGGGGGCACCCGGGGCGGGAGCAGGGGGCGCGGGACCAGCGGTGACATAATATTGAGGAAGACAGACCTGCGAGGGAGGGAGAGGGGATGCGGTCCCGGGACATCGCCGTGGGCGGGCTGCTGACCGCCCTGGCGCTGCTCATTCCGTTCGCGTTCCGCGGCACCCCGCTGCAGCTGTTCATCCCGGCGCTGCAGTACTCGGCCACCTTCGCCTCCCACGTGCCGTCCATGCTGTCCATGCTGGTCAGCCCGGTGGTGGCGGCCATGGTGGGGCTGGGGTCGGCGGTAGGGTTCACCATCACCCTCAACCCCGTCATCGGCGCCCGGGCGTTCACCCACGCGGTGTGGGGCGTGCTGGGGGCGTGGCTGGTCCGCCGCGGCCGGCCGTTCTGGCTGGCGTTGCTGGCGGCGCTGCCGGTCCACGCGCTGGGCGAAGGGGCGGTGGTGTGGTGGCTGGGGCCGGGCTACACCGCCGGCCTGTTCGTGGCCGCGGGGACCGTGGTGCACCACGCCATCGACTCGGCCATCAGCCTGGCGGTCTCCCGGCTGGTCCTGCCGGTGCTGGTCGGGCAGCCCCGGGGCGCGTAGGCGGTGCCGTGAGCAGCGCCCCCGAGCGCGTGCAGGCGGCCCTGCAGGAGGCGGGGATCCGGGTCGTCATCCGGGAGTTTCCCCAGGGCACCCGGACGGCCGTCCAGGCCGCCGCCGCCGTGGGGACCACGGTGGCCCAGATCGTCAAATCGCTGGTGTTCGTCGCCGACGGCCGCCCGGTGCTGGCCCTGGTCTCCGGCGCCAACCGCCTCGACGAGGGCAAGCTGGCCCGCGCCGCCGGCGCCGGCACCGTGGAGCGGGCCCCGGCCGACCTGGTCCGGGAGGTGACCGGATTTGCCATCGGCGGGGTGCCCCCGGTAGGCCACGCCCGGGCGATGCCGGTGTACATCGACCAGGACCTGCTGCGGTTCGAGGTGGTGTACGCCGCCGCCGGAACCCCGCACGCGGTCTTCGGCATCTCTCCCGCCGACCTGGTACAGGTGACCGGGGGCGTGGTCGCCGACCTCCGGGCCGAGGAGCCGCCTGAAGGCTGAGCCGGCGGCCACCCCCGCGCTCCGCCGGACTCCCGGCCCTGTGCTATGCTGGCGCTGCATGGAGACTGACAGTCCCCTCCCCGTGGCCCGGGCTGCCGCGACGGCCGCCCCTCCGGCGGACATCGCTCTGCTGGAGGAGATGACCGCCACCATCCAGCAGGCGGCGGAGGCCCTGGCGGCCGCCCTCTCGGGACGCACCCCCGTGGAGCGGGCCTGGGAGGACATCCGCGACCTGGAGCACAAGGGCGACGCGGTGGCCCGGGACATGTTCGAGATGTTGCAGACCTCCCGGCCCACCCACGTGGAGCGGGAGGCCCTCAAGGCCCTGACCGGCTACCTGGACGACGTGCTGGACGCCATCGAGGCGGCGGCCGCGCGCCTGGCCATCCACCGGGTGCGCCGCGCGCTGCCCGCGGCCCGGGAGCTGGCGCAGGTGGTGCTGGAGTCGGCCCGGGAACTGCGCGTCGCCCTGCGCCTGGACCGCCTGCGGGACGTCTTCCCCCACACCCGCGCCCTGCACCGCCTGGAGAACCGCGGCGACGACGTGCTGCGGGAGGCCATCGGGTCCCTGTTTGCCGGCCGCCGCCCGGTCCGGGAGATCCTCAAGTGGCAGGACATCTGCGAGATCCTGGAGGCCAGCACCGACCGGTGCGAGGACATCGCCAACGTCCTGGAGACCCTGCTGATCCAGACCGGCGGCCAGGGACGGCTGGCGGCCGGGCAGCTGGCGATGGACCTGGACCGCCACGAGGTGACCGTCGCCGGGAGGCCGGTGGCGCTGTCGGCGAAGGAGTTCGACCTGCTGCACCTGCTGCTGCGCCACCAGGGCAAGGTGGTGCGCCGGGAGCGCCTGCTGCGGGAGGTGTGGGGCGAGGACTACTTCGGCGACACCCGCACCCTGGACACCCACATCGGGTGGCTGCGCAAGAAGGTGGAGCCCTCTGGCGGGGTGCGCATCGTCGCCGTCCGCGGCGTCGGCTACCGGCTGGACCTGGCCTAGGCCGCCCTCCCGGCGCCGGGAGCTAGGCGGGGGCGCGCCCCGCAGCCCGCCCCGTTCCTTCACACAGGTTTTCACCCCTCTTGTCACACCGTTGACCCGCCCTTGCGGACCCGCGTGCTACCGTCGGGCCGACAGACCGGGTGCGCCTGCGGGTGCGGACGGACCGCCGGGTCCGGTGACAAGACCCTCCGACCCCGCCGGCCCGGCGACAAGAAGCGGTCGTCCGCACGGCGCAGCCCGGCCACTCACGCGTCAGAAGGAGGTCCGGCATGGGTCTGCGCCAGGTGGTGGGGGCGGTGGCGCTCGGGACGGGGCTGCTGGTGAGCATGCCGGGGCTGGCCCAGGACCGGCCGGGCGCCACCAACAGCCCCCCGGGGACCATCGTGGTGGACGGCTCCAGCACCGTGGGACCGCTGACGAGCGCGGTGGCGGAGGAGTTCCGCAACACCCCCCAGGGCCGGGGCGTGCGGATCACCGTGGGCATCAGCGGGACCGGAGGCGGCTTCAAGAAATTCTGCGCCGACAGCCCCCAGTCCCGCACGGACGTCCAGGACGCCTCCCGGCCCATCCGGGCCGAGGAGGACGAAGCGTGCCGGCGCAACCAGGTGAGCTACGTGGAGGTGGCCGTGGCCATCGACGGCCTGAGCGTGGTGGTGCACCCGCAGAACACCTGGGCCACGTGCCTGACCCTGGGCGAGCTCAAGCGCATCTGGGAGCCCGCCGCGGAGCGCCGGATCACCAGCTGGCGACAGGTGCGAGCCACCTTCCCTGACCGGCCCTTGCGCCTTGCGGGTGCGGGCGCGGACTCTGGTACGTTCGACTCCTTCACAGAGATGGTGGTGGGGAAGGCGAAGGCGAGCCGCGGGGACTACCAGGCCACGGAGGACGACAACGTCACCGTCCAGTTCGTGCAGCGGGACCAGGGAGCCCTGGGGTACTTCGGGCTGGCGTACCTGGAGGAGAACCTGGGGCGGGTGAAGGGCGTGGCCGTCGACCCCAGCGACCGGGTGGGGCTCACCTCCGACGACCAGTGCCGGGGGATTGAGCCCACCTTCGACAACACCAAGTCCGGCCGCTACCCGCTGAAACGGCCCCTGTTCATCTACCTGAACCGGACCAGCGCCCAGGCCAAGCCCGAGGTCCGGCAGTTCGCCAGCTGGTACGTGGGCCAGGGCACGGGCGTGAACCTACAGGGGGACGACCCGCGCCGGCCCGGCAAGAAGACCAACCTCACCCGGGCCGTGGGCTACGTGGAGTTCCCCGAAGCTGTGTACGCCGCGGCCCGGCAGTGCGTGGCGCGCCTCACGCCCGGGACGGCCTTCCGTGAAGACGGGAGGGCCGCCGGCCATGCGACCCTGGAGCGGGTCAGCACGGAGTACGCGGCCCACTGCCGGTAGACGCGGTGCGGGTCGGGCGACGCAGACCCTGTCGGCAGAAACCGCCGTGGAGCCCGCCCTGAAGGCGCGACGCCGGGAGCGGTGGATACAGGGGGTGCTGGCCGCCTGCGGCTGGCTGTCGGTGGCGGTCACAGCGGGCCTGGTGGCCGTGCTGGCCTACGAGACCGTGCAGTTCTTCCGCCTGCCCCTGGACGCGGCAGGCCCGCGTCCGGTCTCTCAGCGGGCGGACCTGCAGCGGTTCGCCCAGGCCCGGCCGGACCTGGTGGACCGTCCGTGGAAGCTGGTGCGGGAGTTCTTCACGGAAACCACGTGGAGCCCGCTGTTCAGCACCAAGCGGTTCGGGGCGCTGCCCCTGCTGGCGGGCACCGCCTTGACCAGCCTTATCGCCCTGGCCGTGGCCGTCCCCCTGGGCCTGCTGGCCGCCACCTACCTCAGCGAGTTCGCTCCGGAGGGGGTGCGGGCGCGCGTCAAGCCCGCCCTGGAACTGCTGGCGGGAGTCCCCACGGTGGTGTACGGGTACTTCGCCCTCACCTTCGTGACGCCCCGGCTCCAGGACCACGTGTTCGGCCAGGCCATGGCCGGGCAGAACGCCCTGTCCGCGGGCCTGGTGATGGGGGTCATGATCCTGCCCCTGGTCGCGTCCCTCAGCGAGGACGTGATGCGGGCCGTGCCCGCAGACCTCCGCCACGGGGCCTACGCCCTGGGCGCCACGCCCATGGAGGCGGCCGTGAGGGTGGTGCTGCCCGCGGCCCTGTCGGGCATCGCCGCGGCCTGCGTGCTGGCCCTGTCCCGGGCGGTGGGCGAGACAATGATCGTGGCCCTGGCGGCGGGCCAGAGCCCCACCTGGACCGCGAACCCCCTGCAGACCGTGGAGACCATCACGTCCTTCATCGTGCAGGTGAGCCTGGGGGATACCCCCTACGGGTCGGTGGAGTACCGGACCCTGTTTGCGGTGGGCGCGTTGCTCTTCGCGACCACCTTCGTTATGAACGCGCTCAGCGTGCGGGTGGTGGAGCGGTTCCGGGAGCGGTACGTATGACCGCGGCAGGGGTCGGAGCGGTGGACGCCCGCCGCCTGCAGCGGCGCAGGCGGGCGGCGGTGCTGTCCGTGGCGGCCTGCCAGGCGGCCACCCTGCTGGGGCTGGTGTTCCTGGGGGTCTTGCTGGTGGACGTGGCGCAGGACGCGGCCCCGTACCTCCGGCCCCGGCTGGCGACCAGCTTCCCCTCCCGCTTCCCGCACCGGGCGGGCTACGCCAGCGCCCTGGCGGGGACCGTCTACGTGGCGGCCATCATGAGCGCGGTGGCCTTCCCCCTGGGGGTGCTGGCGGCGGTGTACCTGGAGGAGTACGCCAGACCCGGGCCCGTCCTGCGGGCCCTGGAGATCAACATCGCCAACCTCGCGGCGGTCCCGTCGGTGCTGTACGGCCTGCTGGGGTTGGGGCTGTTCGTGGAGGGTTTGAGAATGGGCAAGAGCGTGCTCGCGGGCGGCCTCACCCTGGCCCTGCTGGTGCTGCCCCTCACGGTGCTGTCGAGCCGGGAGGCCATCCGGGCGGTCCCCTTCTCCGTCCGGGAGG
>JBBIUY010000006.1:0-110596 GCA_037440005.1 Armatimonadota bacterium
TTCCTTGGGGGAGGCTCCCAAGTGCAAACACTACATCCAAACAGGACACCCTAGGATCCCGCCAGGCGTCCCGGACAGGCTCCGCCGGACGCTTTGCCGGGCGCACCCAGTGGAGTATCCTGGAAGCGGATTCCGGTCCGCCGGTGCGACGTCGGTGTATCCCGAACCTCTGGCCCGTCTGATCGACGAGCTGTCCCGGATGCCCACGGTGGGGCCCAAGACCGCCCAGCGCCTGGCCTTCCACATTCTCCGCATGCCCGCCGAGGACGCCAGCCGCCTGGCCCAGGCGATCCTGGACGCCAGGGCGCAGATCCGCTACTGCAGCACCTGCTTCCACATCACCGACACCGACCCGTGCGCCATCTGCTCCAACCCCGCGCGCGTCCGCAGCGTGATCTGCGTGGTGGAGGACCCCCGGGACGTGCTGGCCATGGAGCGCACCCGGGAGTACCGGGGCCTGTACCACGTCCTCCACGGCGCCATCTCCCCCCTGGACGGGGTGGGGCCTGACGACCTGAAGATCGCCGAGCTGCTCCGGCGGGTGCAGGGCGGGGAGGTCCGAGAGGTGATCGTCGCCACCAATCCCCGGGTGGAGGGCGAGGCCACCGCTCTGTACCTGGCCCGGATCCTCAAGCCTCTGGGCGTCCGGGTCACGCGCATCGCCCACGGGCTCCCGGTGGGCGCCGACCTGGAGTACGCCGACGAGGTGACCCTGGCCAAGGCCCTCGAGGGACGGCGGGAGATGTAGGGCCCGCGTGTAGCCTCCCGCCGTGCCGCCGCGGTTTGCCGCCGTCCGCTCCCGGAACTTCCGCCTCCTGTGGCTGGGGTTGCTGGTCTCCCACACCGGGACCTGGATGGCCAGCGTGGGGGTCGGCTGGATCGTGTACACCCTCACGGGGTCGCCCCTGTACCTGGGCCTGAACAGCCTGGCGTTCGCCGTGCCCATGCTGGTCCTGCCGGTGGTCGGCGGCGTGGTGGCCGACCGGGTGCCCCGGGTCCGGCTCATGATGTTCTGCCAGGCGGGGATGATGGCCGGGGCGGCGACCCTGGCCGTGCTGGCCCACACCGGCCACCTGGCGGTGGGGGTGATCATCGCGCTGAACTTCCTCGAGGGGGTCTTTCTGGCGTTTGAGAATCCCACGCGTCAGGCCCTGATCCCCGACCTGGTGCCCCCCGGCGCCCTCATGAGCGCCGTCTCCCTCGCCGGCGCCTCCTACCAGAGCGCCGCCTTCCTGGGCCCCGCTCTGGCCGGGCTGATCCTCGGCGCCGTGGGCAACGACCGGGTGTACCTGCTGTTCTACCTGAACGGCCTGTCCTTCGGGGCCGTCCTGCTGTCGCTGGCGCTGCTGCGGGACGTCCCCCAGCGCCGGGCGGCGGGTGGGGGCGGGGTGTGGCACCACCTGCGGGAGGGGCTGCAGTACGCGTGGGAGACGCCGGTGACCCGGTCGTTGATCGGCCTGGCCCTGGTGGTGAGCGTCTTCGGCCGGTCCTACGTGGCGCTGCTGCCGGTGTTCGCCCGGGATATCCTGGCGGTGGGCGCCCGGGGGCTGGGGTTCCTGCTGGCGGCGCCCGGGGCGGGGACGGTCGTGGGGTCGCTGATCCTGGCCGCCCGGGGAGAGGTCCGCCACCGGGGGCGTTACTACGTGCTGGCCAACCTGGGCTTCGCCGCCTGCCTGGCGGCGTTTGTCCTGTCCCGCCGGTTCGGACCGGCGCTGGCGTTGCTGTTCGCGGGCGGGGGCCTGGCCGCCACCGCCGGGACGACCCTGGTGACCATGCTGCAGGAGCGCACCCCTCCCTACCTGCGCGGCCGCGTGCTGAGCCTGGTCACCATGGCCTTCATCGGCGCCCCGTCCCTGGGCGGACTGGCGGTGGGGGCCGCCGCCACCGCCGTCGGCACGCCGACAGCACTGCTGGCGGCCGCCGCGGTGGTGGCGACTGCGGTGACCGTCGCCGGGGCACGCACGGTGATGAAGGAGCGTTAGGCTAGCGGTGATCCCGTGCCGGCGGCCGGTTGCGGCCCCGCCGACGGCTTTCGTATACTGGGCGTGAGGCGTCCGGCATGGATTTCTACAGTCCCACCTACGGCAGGCTGACCTTCCGCCAGATGTTCAACCGGCTGGTGGACTTCATCAGCGAGGACCCCGACCAGCGGTATCACCTCATCGTCGGCACCGACTCCCTGCTGGGCGACCGGACCTGCTTCGTGACGGCCATCATCATCCACCGGGTGGGCCGCGGCGGCCGGTACTTCTACCGGAAGACCTACCAGCGCAAGATGGAGAGCCTGCGCCAGCGCATCCTGGTGGAGACCTCCCTCAGCCTGGAGACCGCCGGCCTGCTCAGCGCCGAGCTGGCGCGCAACGGCCACTCGGAGCTGCCGGTGGAGATCCACCTGGACGTGGGGCCCAACGGCGACACCAAGCGGATCATCCGCGAGGTGGTGGGCATGGTGAACGGCTCCGGCTACCTGGCCGTCACCAAGCCCGACGCCTACGGCGCCACCAAGGTGGCCGACAAGCATTCGAAGTAGCCCCCTTACCCTACTGACTGCGTTGAAGGCTGGAGGGTGAAGGTTGAATCCCCCTCACCCTGACCCTCTCCCCCGGGGGGAGAGGGAAGGTGGCGCGTTTCCGCCCCGGGCTGCGTTGAAGGTTGGAGGTCGGACGTTGAAGGTTGAAGGTAACTTCCACGGGAGGGCGGTCGGGCGGTCGCGCAGTCTGGCGGTCGGGCGATCGCGCGGGCGCGCTTCCGTCAGTTCCTCGTTTCAGGCTGCCACCCGTACACGGGGAGGATGTCCACCGGCGCGTAGTCGTCGGTGAGGACCGGGACGTCGGCCGTGGGCACCGGCCGGTCGTAGAAGTCCCGCAGGACCGAGCGGGTCACCAGCTCGGAGATGGCCCGCCGGCGCAGCAGCGACTCCAGCCGGGCGGCCAGGGCCGGCGCCGTCAGGCCCGGCGTGTCGGTGGCAAACAGCAGGATGGTCCGGGTCGTCTCCTCCTCCCGCCCGGCCGCAAACCCCACCGCGAACACGTACAGGCCCGCAAACTCGGCCGCGTAGGTGCGGTAGACGGCCCGGAACAGCGCGCTGTTGGACCCGCCCAGGGCCCCGACCACGTTGGCGGCGACGACGCCCCCCGGAGCCAGGCGCGCACGGGCCTGGCGGAGAAACTCCCGGGTCACCAGGTGAAACGGGATGCCTTCGGCAAAGTAGGCGTCCATCAGGATGAGGTCGTAGGCGTCCTGGCTGCGGCGGATGTACTGGCGGCCGTCCTGCACCACGACCCGGTGGCGGGGGTCGTCGCGCACGGCGAAGTACTCCCGGGCCACCTCCACCACCGCCGGGTCCAGCTCCACCGAGTCCACCCGCACGGCGGGGTAGTCCCGCAAAAAGCGCTTGGGCACCGAGCCCGCGCCCAGCCCTACCACCAGCACCCGCCGCAGGGCCGGCTGGAACAGCCAGGCCAGGTGCACGTAGTCGGTGTACCGCAGAGGGCTGACGGTGGGGTCCCGCAGCCACATGCCTCCCTGCAGGGACCGGTTGAAGCGCAGGTAGCGCCACTCGCCCTCCTCGTGCACCAGGATGCGGTGGTACAGGCTGTCCTTCTGGAACAGGACGCGGCCGGGCACGGCCTGCGCCTGCGCGTTCCCGACGCCCAGCAGCAGGACCACCGCCGCCGCGGTGACCGGCCGGGCCGCCCGGACGGCCTGGGCCCCCAGCAGCGCCGCGAAGGCCACCAGGCTGCCTCCCAGGGTATACAGGATAGCCCGCACCCCCATGGCGGGGATCAGGACGAAAGCCGTCAGCAGGGTGCCGGCGATGCTGCCGGCGGTGGAGATGGCGTACAGCAGCCCGGCGGTGTTGCCCACGGTGGCCAGGTCGGTGGCCGCCAGCTTCACCGCGAACGGCGAGGTGGTCCCCAGCAGCAGGCTGGGCAGGACGAACAGGACCACCGACGCCAGCAGAGGACTGGCCCGGGGGCCCAGGTCCCAGGCCGCAAACGCGTCGAGGATCGGGCGGGAGACGACCGGCAGCAGCAGGATCAGCACCCCCGCTCCCAGCAGCGCCGCCGCCAGCGCTCCCGGCCGCGGCCACCGGTCGGCGGCCCGCCCGCCCAGGTAGTAGCCGGCGCTGAGGGCGGCCAGAAAGATGCTGATCAGGCTGCCCCACACGTACACCGAACTGCCGAAGTACGGGGCCAGGACCCGGCTGCCGACGATCTCCAGCCCCATCAGCACCGCGCCGGCGCCAAAGACCACGACCCGGAGGATCACGTCGCCCTCCCTGGACCTCAGACTGGAGGAGCGGAGGTCCGAAGCCGCCCGGCTCAGCCGGACCGCGGCCTCCCGCCCCCGGACCTCGGCGGTGCGATCACCCGCATCCCGTTCATGTACGGGACCAGCGCGTCGGGCACCCGCACGGTGCCGTCCGCCTGCTGGTAGTTCTCCAGCACCGCGATCAGCGCCCGGCTGGTGGCCACCAGGGTGCCGTTGAGGGTGTGGGCGTAGGTCGTGCCCCCACCGCGGCGGCGCACCCGGATCCCCAGGCGCCGGGCCTGGAAGTCGGTGCAGTTGCTGCAGGAGTGGGTCTCCCCGTACCCGCCGCGGCCGGGCATCCACGTCTCCACGTCGTAGGTCTTGGCCGAGGGCGCCCCCGTGTCCCCCGCGCAGAGCGCCACCACCCGGTAGGGAAGCTCCAGCCGCTGCAGGAACCGCTCCTCCAGCGAGACAAGGTACTCGTGTTCGTCCCAGGACTGCTCGGGAGTGGTGAACGAGAACATCTCCAGTTTGTCGAACTGGTGCACGCGGTACATCCCCCGCACGTCCCGGCCGTAGCTGCCGGCCTCCCGCCGGAAGCACCACGACACGCCCGCCACCCGCAGGGGGAGGGAGGCCTCGTCCAGGGTTTCCTCGGCGTACATGCCGGCCACGCTCTGCTCGGAGGTACCGATCAGCACCAGGTCCTCGCCCTCGATGCGGTAGATCTGCTGGGTGTCCAGCTCCGCCCCCCCGTAAGCCCCCAAGAGGATGTCGGGTCGGATGAGGAAGGGAGTGATCACCGGCTCAAAACCTTCCTCCAGGAGCAGGTCCAGCCCCAGGCGCATCAGGGCCTGCTCCAGCAGTACCCCGGCGCCCCGCAGGTAGTAAAAGCGCGATCCGGCCACCTTGGCGCCCCGCTCCAGGTCCAGGATGCCCAACCGCGCGCCCAGGGCCACGTGGTCCAGCGGGGAGAAGTCAAACCGCGGGGGAGAGCCCCAGGTGCGCACCACCACGTTGTCGGAGGAGTCCCGGCCCGGAGGCACGCTGTCGTGGGGCAGGTTCGGCAGCGCCAGAAGGGCCCGCCGCAGGTCCTCTTCCGCCGCCCGCAGGTCCGGCTCCAGGCTGCGCAGGCGGTCCGCCGTCTGGCGCAGGTCGGCGATGCGCCGCTCCCGCTCCGCCCCCGACAGCCGGGCGACCTCCGCCGACGCGCGCCGGTGCTCCGCCCGCAGCCGCTCCACCTCGACCAGCAGGGCCCGGCGGCGGGCGTCGGCGGCCAGAACCCGGTCCACCAGGGCCGGATCCTGGTGCTTTTTGCGGACGCCCTCCCGCACCAGGTCGGGGTTGTCGCGGACGAGCTTCAGGTCCAGCATCGGCACCGGTCCCGCCCCTTCCGGCGGGACGCCACACCTCTTCCTCCTGTTCTTCCTCCTGTCGGTCGCCGGTCCCTGGCGGGGACTTACACGTCGAAGATGACCCGGGCCTGCCACAGGCCGTCCTGGCGGATCTCCAGCTGGTGGTAGGTCGCGGCCTTCACGTCCAGGCGGAAGCGGTGCCGCCGGGGGTCCACCGGCTCCCCCCACACGTCGGCCTCCAGCCGGCCCGGGGAGACTTCCCGGACTTCGCACGACGCCGGCACGAACCCGTCGGCGTTGAGCAGGACCAGCAGCTCGTTGAGCCACGCCACCAGCAGCCCCGGCAGGTCCTCGGCCTCCACGGTCACCCGCCGGCGCTCCCGAGGCCGGACGGTGTCGGGGGCGACGAGGAACGACAGCATCCCCGCCGCCGCGTGGGCGAACAGTTCCTCCAGGGTGCGGCCGCGGGCCAGGATCCCCACGTCGGCGGTGTGGTCGATGACCTCAAAGGGCTCCCCCTCCATCCCGTCCCTCCGGCGGTCAGGCGCCGGCGGGAGCCGCCACGGTCTCCCGCAGGATCTCCACGAAGACCGTCGCCGCCTGGGACAGGCGCTTGTCCCGGTGGCGCACCACCACCAGGCGGCGGCGGATAACCAGGTCCGCCAGCGGCACCGCCGCCAGCCTCCCCGCCGCCAGGTCGGCGGCCACCGCGAACCGCGAGAGGATGGCGGCGCCCGCGCCGGCGGCGACGGCCTCTTTGATGGCCTCGGTGCTGGCCAGCTCCATGTGGACGGGGACCTGGATCCCGGCCTCCCGGAAGGCGGCCTCCACCGCTTCCCGGGTGCCCGAGCCCCGCTCCCGGAGGATCAGCCGGTGGTCCCGCAGGCTCCGGGGGTGGGCGATCCCCGAGGCGACCAGCGGGTGGGCGGGGTGGGCGACCAGCACCAGCTCGTCGTCCACCAGGGGCTCGGCCACCAGGTCGGAGGACAGGGAGTCCGCCCCCATCACGCCCAGGTCCAGCTCGTTGCGGGCCAGCTTCTCCTGAATCCGGCGGGCAGCGCCGATCTCCAGGGTCACCACCACCTGCGGGCAGCGCTCCTGGTACCGGCCCAGCGCCCGCGGCAGGATATAGGTCCCCGGCGTCGTGGTGGCTCCCAGAGCCAGCCGGCCCCGGCGCATCCCCTTCACCTCGTCCAGGGCCGCCCGCGCCTCGTCGGCCAGGCTCAGCAGGCGCCGGGCGTAGTCCTCCAGGACCCGCCCCGCCTCGGTGAGGTAGATGCGCCGCCCCAGCTGCTCGAACAGCTCCACGCCCAACGAGCGCTCCAGGTCGGCCACCTGGATGCTGACCGACGGCTGGCTGATGCGCAGCTCCTCCGCGGCGCGGGAGAAGCTGCCCAGCCGGGCCACCGTGTAGAAGATCCGCAGCTGGTGCAGGTTCACGGGATCTCCTCGGCGTCAGACCGTCCCGGGCCACCGCCGCGGCCGCGCCCGGCCGCCGGGCCCGTTCCGCCCTCCATGGTACAATAGCCCCGCACCGCTGGTCCGCGGGAGTCCTCCCGGGAAGGAGGTGACGGCGTGACCGAGCGCGAGCGCATCCGGCTCACCACCATGGTCGCCTGCGCCGGGTGAGCGTCCAAACTGGGTCCTGAGGACCTGGCGCAGGTCCTGCGCCAGCTTCCCCCAGTCCACGACCCCGACCTCCTGGTGGGGACGTCCACGGCGGACGACGCGGCCGTGTACCGGCTGACGGCCGACCTGGCGGTGGTGCACACCGTGGATGTGTTCACCCCCGTGGTGGACGACCCGTACCACTACGGGGCCATCTCGGCCGCCAACGCCCTCTCGGACGTCTACGCCATGGGCGGCCGCCCGGTGCTGGCCCTGAACATCGTGGGCTTCCCCCGCGGCCGCCTGCCCCTGTGGGTGCTGCACGAGATCCTGCGGGGAGGCGCCAGCAAGGCCGCCGAAGCGGGCGTCCTCATCGCCGGCGGGCACTCCATCGACGACCCGGAGCCGAAGTACGGCCTGGCGGTCCTGGGACTGGTGCGCCCCGACGCCGTGGTGCGCAACGTGGGCGCCCAGCCCGCAGACCAGCTGGTCCTGACCAAGCCGCTGGGCATCGGCGTGATCACCACCGGCATCAAGCAGGACAGGACGCCTCCTCCCGCCGCCGCGGAGGCCATCGCGGTGATGGAAGCCCTCAACCGCCCCGCCGCCGAGGCGATGACCGCCGTTGGGGTCCACGCCGCCACCGATGTCACCGGCTACGGCCTGCTGGGCCACCTGTACGAGATGACCTCCTCCAGCCGGGTCCGCGCCCGGGTGTGGTACGACCGCGTCCCCGTCCTGGAGGCCGCCCGCAGCCTCGTCCGCGAGGGAGCGGTCGCCGGAGGGACGGTGCGCAACTACGAATACCTCCGGACCCGGGTGGAGTTCGGGGGGCTGGAGGAGCCCGACCGGATCCTGCTGTGCGACGCCCAGACCTCGGGCGGCCTGCTGATGGCGGTCCCGCGGGAGCGACTGGACGCGTTGCTCCAGGCCCTGCAGGAGCGGGGCGTCCGGGGAGCCCACATCGGCGAGATCACCGGTCCCGGCGACGGCTTCATCGAGGTGGTCGCCTGACCGGTGACGGCGTTGGAGGTTGAAGGTTGAAGGTTGGAGGTTGAAGGTGAATTGCTCCCGTCACCCTGTCCTCTCCCCCCTTGATGGGGGGAGAGGGAAGGTGGCTGGGGCGTCGCGGGAGTTGCGCGGGGGTTGCCGCGATCCCGCGTGCCCGCGTTCCCGCGCATAGTAATACAGATGCTGCTGCGCGTAGCCGGCCAGCGGGCCGAACCGGTCCCGGGCCCACCGCCGGATGGCGCTGTCGGTCACGCGCCGGCCGCCCAGGTACCACCGGGTGACCGCCCGCCGGACCCACACGTCCACCGGGAACGTCTGCCCCTTCCCGAGCCCGAACAGCAGGACGCAGTCCGCCACCTTCTCGCCCACGCCCGGCAGATCCAGCAACGCCCGCCGGGCCTGGGGGTAGTCGAGCCCGCCCAGCGCCCCCAGGTCCACCCGCCCGGAGGCCACCAGACGCGCCAGGGCGCGCACGTATCCTGCGCGGTAGCCCAGAGCGCACCGGCGCAGCACCCGCGCCGGCAGGGCGGCCACCGCCGCCGCAGACGGCACCCGCCCCCCGTCCGACCCGGCCGCCTGCCGCAGGCGCCGGAGAGACAGCTCCACCTTGGGGATGTTGTTGAACGCCGAGATGACGAAGGCCAGCAGGCACTCCCAGGGGTCCTGGCGCAGCAGCGCGATGCCACTGGTGTGGGGCAGGATGCGGCGCAGAACGGGGTCTTCCCGCAGCCGGTCCTCCACGGCAGCCAGGGGAGCGTCCAGGGCCAGGTAGCGCTTCAGGGCCCTCAGGTCGGCGGCCGCGGCCAACCCCCGGACGTGGATGCCGTCGGGGCGTTGTTCGAGGTACACCCACCGGCCGGCAAACAGCCCCGTCACCCCGCCGCCGTCGGGCGTCCAGCCGAACGCCTGCCCGCAGGTCAGCGTCCGCAGCAGGTGGTACGGAGGGCGGACCGACAGGACCGCAGCCGGACCGGCGGTCACCGGGGACATGACCACAGGAGATCGCCGGCGTCCAGGAGCAACCGCGACCAGGTCTCCAGGCGGTCACGCAGAGCCGCCACCTCCGCCGGGCTGGCCAGGCCGCCGCGCAGCCGGTGGCCTTCCCGCACCCGGACGGCCGGACGGGCGACCTCCACCGCGTGGACCAGACCCAGGTGCACCCGCCCCACGGGCGTGGTGTCGTCGTTCAGCAGGCCCAGGGGGCGCAGAGTCCACGGCCCCTCGATGACCAGCTCTTCTTCCAGCTCCCTCCGCAGGCCCGCCTGGACCGGGTCGGCGGACCGGGCGAGGTCCGTCCGGGCCACGTGCCCGCCCACCCCGATGCTGTACAGGCCGTGCAGGCGCGCATCGCCGCCCCGGGACCTCTGGAACAGGAAGACTCTGTCCGCGCAGCGGACCACCAGGTAGGGGATGATCTGCTTGTATGCGGGGTCGTCTTCCACCGCCCTTCGGGGCAGGAACAGCCCGCGGGCGCGCACCACCTCCAGCACGTCCTGAAGGTCGCCGGGGACGAACCCGCAGGCCGGCAGGGGCGGCAGCCCGCGGCGGGGCACGACCAGGATCTCCTCGTCGGGGAACGCCGCAGCAGGCATCGGTCGCGTCCGGTTCGCGGTCTATTCTCAGGCTGCCGCTACTGCCTGTTCAGCTCCTCGAACAGGTCCACCTGCTCGGGCAGGCCGACCACCGTCACTTCGTCTCCCTCCCACAGGACGGTGTCCGGAGGCGGGTTCACCACCACGCCGCCGTCCCGGCGGCGCACCGCCAGCACCCACGCCCCCGTCCGCTCCCGGATCCTGGACTGGCGCAGCGAGCGGTCCCTCCACGCTCCCGGTCCGACCGGAACCACGCGCACGGCCAACAGCTGGCCGGCACCGACCGGGCCGGGGCGCCCCGACTCCACAGCCCGCTGCTGCTCCATGTACGCCTTGACCCGCTCGTGGGGGATCCCGAGGGTCTCCAGGCCGTGCCGCAGCAGGGTCTGGGCGGCCTCGAACTCCGGCTGGATCACCTCGGACGCCCCCGCCGCGGCCAGCACCGGGCGGTCCTGGGGGTGCGGCGCCCGCGCCAGGACCGTCAGGGACGGATTGATCTCCTTCAGCCCCCTGACCGCCACTCGCGCGCGTTCGGGGTCCGGGAGGGCCACCACCGCCAGGCGTGCGTGCGCGGCGCCGGCGCGGCGCAGGACGGTCTCGCTGGCGGCGTCGCCGAACACACAGGGGACGCCTCGTTCGCGGAGCGCGTCGATCACCGCCCGATCCAGGTCCACCGCCGTGTAGGGAACCCGAAACGCCTCCAGGGCCTCGGCCACGGCCGACCCGACGCGGCCGAACCCGCAGATGACCACCTGCGGACGGCTCTCGTCGTCCGCGGGGGCGGGCCGCGGGGGCGCGGCCGGTTCCTCCAGCCACCGGTGGCCGACCTGCGCCAGCACGGCGGCCACCAGGATGGACAGCAGCGAGGCGGCCAGCAGCGACTGGTACAGCGGTTCGGGCAGCAACCCGGCGCCCAGGGCCATCTGGGCCAGGACGAAGGAGAACTCCCCGGTCTGGGCCAGGTGGGCGCTGGCCAGAGCCGCCGTGGTCCACGGGTAGCCGAACAGCCGCAACACCCCCAGGCGCAGTCCCAGCTTCCCGCCCACGATGAGCGCCAGCAGCAGGGCCAGATCGGCGGGCCGGGTGGCCAGGACCTGGGGCTGCAGCAGCGTGCCGACGGAGACGAAGAACAGCGCCGCGAACAGGTCCCGCACCGGCAGGACGCGGGCCAGGACGTCGTGGGTGAGCGGGGACTCGCTGATGACCAGGCCGCCCACAAACGCGCCCAGCGCCAGCGACAGTCCCACGGCCTGGGCGAGGGCGGCCGCCCCGATGGCGATGAGCAGGGCCACCAGGAGGAACAGCTCGGTGTTGCGGGTGCGGGCCACCCGGGCCAGGAGCACCGGCACGGCCCGGCTGGCCAGCACCAGCAGAGGCGCCAGCACCAGCACGGCCCGGCCCAGGCCCCGCGCCACCGCCCCGGGGCGGGCGTCGCCGCCGGCCAGGGCCATCAGCAGGGCGATCAGGACCACCACCACCAGGTCTTCCATGAGCGCGGTGGCCAGAGCGACCCGGGCGTGCGGAGCGTGGGTTTCCCCGCGCTCGGTCAGCAGCTTGGCCACCACCATGGTGCTGGCCACCGAAATGACGACGCCCACCACCAGGGCCTGGCCGACCGGCCACCCCAGCAGAGCCCCGGCGGGGACCGTCGCTCCGATCAGCAGCCCCATCACCGCCGGCGCGCCCAGGAGGGCAGGACGGCCCAGTCGGGTCACCTCGTGCAGGGAGAGCTCGATGCCGACCGAGAACATCACCAGGACGACGCCGATCTCGGCCAGAGTCGCAAAGGCGGCGACGTCCCGGATCGCCGGCCCCGGGGTGAAGGGGCTGATCAGGAGGCCTCCCAGGACGTAGCCCACAAACAGGGGCTGGCCCGCCAGCCGGGCGAGGCCGCCTCCCGCCAGCGCAGCGGTCAGGACCAGGGCGATGTCGCGGACCACGGGGGATACCGGCGCCGGCCGCCGGGGGCCGGCTCCTTCAGGGAGGAACTACGACTCGTCTCCCATGACCGCCTCCACCGCCTCCGCCTCGGTGACCGGACGGCGCGGACGGGGGAAGACGGCCCGCAGCAGCACGGGGGTGATGACGGTGGTGGCGAGGACCATGATCACCATGACCGCAAACCCCCGCTCGTCCAGCAGGCCCGTCTGGATGCCGATGGAGGCCACGATGAGGCCGACCTCCCCCCGGCTCACCATACCCACGCCCACCCGCAGGGCCTCCCGGGGCGCAAACCCCGCCGCCCAGGCTCCGCCCCCGCAGCCCAGCACCTTGCCGGCCACCGCGGCCAGGATGACCGCGAGGGCGAAGGGGACGTCGGAAGGCCGCAGCAGGCGGGCGTTGGTCTGCAGGCCAATGCTGATGAAGAAGACCGGCACCAGGATGGCGTAGGTGAACGTCCGCAGGCGGTGCTCCACCTCCTCCCGGAATCCGGCCCGGGCCACCAGCACCCCCGCCATGTAGGCGCCGGTGATGGCCGCCACCTGTCCCAGCGCTTCCGCCGCCCACGCATACAGAAGCAGGACCACCGTCACCGCCGCCAGCAGACCCTCGGAGACGGGTACCCGCCGCGCCCTGTGCAGCGCCTGGCCCAGGATCCACGCGCCCCCGGCGATGCCCGCGGCGAAGAAGGCCGCCATCCGCGCCGCCACCGTCCCCACCCGCGCGGCACCCCCCGCGCCGGCCCCGAAGGCCACGAACGCCGACAGGGCGATGAGCGCGATGACGTCGTCGATGACCGCCGCCGCCAGCAGGGTCGTCCCTTCTTTGGACTCCAGCTGACCGAGTTCGATGAGGGTCTGCACGGTAATGCTGACGCTGGTGGCGGCCAGGACGATCCCGACAAAGATCGCCTGAGCGGGCGCAACGCCGAAGAACAGGGCCACGGCCGCCCCCAGCAGGAGGGGCGCCAGGACGCCGCTGACTCCCGCCACCGCCGCCACCGTCCCCACCCGCCGCATCTGCGCCAGGTCGGTCTCCAGGCCGGCCACGAACATGAGGAAGACGACTCCCAGGTTGGCCAGGTGGGCCACCACCGGGCCCAGGTCCGCCTCCCGGAACGCCGGCCAGGACAGGAGGTCCAGCAGCGACGGACCCAGCAGCACGCCGGCCAGGATCTCGCCGAACACCGCCGGCTGCCCGACCCGCTGGCTGGCCCACCCGGCGGCCTTGGCCGCCGTGATGATCAGGGCCAGCAGGAGCAACAACTGCACCAGATGGCCGTGCTCGACGTGCACGCTCTCCCTCCGTCGGCGTGACGTGGACCGCCCCCCGGTGTTTCGGCGCCTCAGCCCGCCGGCGCCTGCCGGGCACTTCAGGGTCTCAGAAAGACGACCACGAAGTACGCCGCGAGCAGGACCAGCCCCAGGGGGATCCCCAGCCGCGCCCACTCCCGGCTGCGGATGCCCAGGCGGTTGGCGGCGATGATGTTGGGGATGTTGCCGGGAATCAGCATCCCGCCGCTGACGAGCAGGCCCAGCAGCACCGCCCGCACCTGCTGGGCGCTCATGCGCGGGCTGATCTCGGCGGCGGTGAGGGTGGCGTTGTCCAGGATGGCCGAGACCATGTTGACCCAGTACAGCGCCCGCGCGTCCAGCGCGATCACGTACCGGTCAATGAGGGGCCGGAAGCCCTCTCCCAGCAGGGTGAGGGCCATCACGAAGACGTACACCCGCGCCGCCCGCGCCGCCACACTGCCGTAGGTCTCCGGAGGGGCCGCCTCCGCCAGCGTCTCCCCGCCGTAGCGCAGGGGCAGCGCCGCCACCACCGCCCCCAGCAGCAGGATCCCGGGGATCACCCACGGACCCAGCAGCCGCAGCAGAAACCAGAAGTCGGCCCCCAGCTTGGCGGTGGCGATGGTGGACAGGGGTTCGCCCACCGGCGTCAGCGCCGCGCCCAGCCCGATGGCCATGCAGGCGACGACCACCAGGCGGGTCTCGTCCTCCCGGCGGAAGCGCAGGGCGCTGACCACCTCCACCAGGACCAGCGACGCGATGATGACGGTGATGACGCTGCTGGCCAGGGCCAGGACGGTGACTACCGCGGCCACCACCGCCCGCATGGGCAGGACCAGGCGCAGGCGCACCAGCAGGGCCCCCAGGTGGGGGCGGGTCCAGTGGAACAGCAGGCCCGCCACAAACACCGCCGCCGTGATAGGCAGCGGGTGGGTGAGGGCCGCGGCGACCAGGGGGGCTGACAGAACCCCTGCCGCGGCCGCGCTGAGGGCCCCCATGACGAACAGGAAAGCCTCCAGGTTCTGCTCCACCCGGCGGACCAGCAGCGGCAGGACCAGGACCAGCGCCAGGACGACCAGGTCGACGGCGACGATGACGTCCACAACGGTCACCATTATACGGGACGGACCGCGGGCCGCCGGGCCGTCACGCCCCGTACAGGATCCGGGCGCAGCCGACCGGGCCCAGGATCTCCATGCGGGTCAGCGACGAGGCGTCCTGGCTCTGCAGATCCACCCGGACCGTCAGGACCTGCTCGGCGCTCCACAGAAGGGGCCACAGCAGCCGCAGGTCCGCCGGCACCGGCAGGGTGGCGCCTTCGGCCTCCACCCAGCGCAGCTCGCCCTCCTCCGACTCCACCGGCTCGCCCGGGGGCGCCGGGGCGGTGAACACGAACAGCACCCACCGCTCGCCGGTGGACCGGACCGAGACGACCTCCACCGCGCGCAGGCGCGGCCGGGCGATCTGCAACCCGGTCTCTTCCCGGACCTCGCGCACGCACGCCGCAAACGGGTCCTCCCCGGGGGCCACCTTGCCGCCCACGGCGTTCCACAGTCCCGCGTTGGGAGGGCGCCGGCGTCGCAGGAGCAGCACGTGGTCGCCCCGGCGCAGCAGGCACAGCGTCCGCACCGGGCTGATGGGAGTCTCCCTGCGGGCAGCGCGGGCGGCCGTCACCGCGCGGAGGGTGGGGACGGCGACACCCCCGGGGCCGCGCGGCGAATGGAGGCCAGGGCGTCGCGCAGGCGCCCCAGCAGGTCTCGGACGGCGCCCACCGGATCGTCCGCCTTCTCCACCGCCTCCACCAGGGCGCTGCCCACGATCACCCCGTCGGCCACCTGGCCCAGGGCCCGGGCCTGCTGCGGGGTGGCGATGCCGAATCCCACGCAGACCGGTAGGGCCGTCGCCGCCCGGGCGCGGCGCACCAGGGCCTCCGCCTCGGGAGGAACCGCGTCCCGCGCCCCGGTGACCCCGGTGAGGGACACGCAGTACAGAAAGCCGCGGCTGTGGCGGACGGCCAGGGCCAGGCGGGGTGGGGAGGTGGTCGGCGCCACGAGGAAGATGGTGTCCAGGCCGGCGCGGCGGGCGGGGGCGATCAGGAAGTCGGCCTCGTCGGCGGGCAGGTCGGGGACCACCACTCCGTCCACGCCCGCGGCCCGGGCCCGGGCGCAGAAGCGCTCCACCCCGAACTGCAGGAGGGGGTTGGCGTAGGAGAGGAGGACCAGGGGCCGGTCGACCGCATCGCGCAGCTGCGCGACGAGCTCCAGCGCCGCCGCCACCGTCACGCCGGCGCGCAGAGCCCGGGCCCCGGCCCGCTGGATCGTGGGGCCGTCGGCGATGGGGTCCGAGAAGGGGACCCCGACCTCCAGGATGTCCCCCGCCTCCGCGGCGGCGGCCAGCAGTTGCGCGCTTAGCTCCAGGTCCGGGTCGCCCGCCATGAGAAACGGCACCAGCGCGGGGCGGTCCAGGCGGGCGAACGCGGCGGCGATCCGGCTCACGGGACCCCCGCGGGGGAGGGCGCGCGCCCCAGGGCGCGGGCCACCACCTCCACGTCTTTGTCCCCCCGCCCGGACAGACCCACCACCACCACGGCGCCGTCCGGGAGCTCCCGCACCAGACGCGGCAGGTAGCCCAGCGCGTGCGCCGGCTCCAGGGCCGGCAGGATCCCCTCGGTGCGCGCAAGCAGAACAAACCCTTCCAGGGCCTCGGCGTCGGTGACGGCGACGTACTCGGCGCGACCCGTCTCCTTGAGATGGGCGTGCTCGGGCCCCACCGCCGGGTAGTCCAGGCCGGCGGAGATGGAGTGGGTCGGACGCACCTGCCCGTGGTCGTCCTGCAGAAGGTAGGTCAACGCCCCGTGGAGGATCCCCGGCCGGCCGGCGGCCAGGGTGGCGGCGTGCCGGCCGCTGGCCAGGCCCTCGCCCCCCGCCTCCACCCCCACCAGCCGCACGGGGTCGTCGCGGAAGGCGGTGAACAGCCCGATGGCGTTGGAGCCGCCGCCCACGCAGGCCACCGCCGCGTCGGGCAGGCGGCCTTCCGCCTCCAGGATCTGGGCCCGCGCTTCGCGCCCGATCACCGCCTGGAGGTCGCGCACGATGGTGGGATAGGGGTGGGGGCCCACCACCGACCCGATGACGTAGAAGGTCGTGCGCACGTTGGTCACCCAGTCGCGCAAAGCCTCGTTGATGGCGTCCTTGAGCGTGCGGCTGCCGGCGTCCACCGGGACGACCTCCGCCCCCAGCAGGCGCATGCGGACCGCGTTGAGGTGCTGGCGGGCCATGTCCTCGGTGCCCATGTAGACGGCGCACTGCAGCCCCAGCAGCGCCGCCGCCGTGGCCGTGGCCACGCCGTGCTGGCCGGCCCCGGTCTCGGCGATCACCCGGGTCTTGCCCATGGCCCGGGCCAGCAGGACCTGACCCAGGGCGTTGGTGATCTTGTGGGCGCCGGTGTGCAGCAGATCCTCGCGCTTGAGGTAGATCCGCGCCGCCCCCAGCGCCCGGGACAGCCGTTCGGCGAAGAACAGGGGCGTGGGCCGGCCGGCGTAGGTGCGCAGCAGGTGGCGGTAGCGCCCGGTGAACTCCGGGTCCTCCCGCAGCCGGGCGTAGGCCTCCTCCAGCTCCTCCAGGGCGGGGATCACCGTCTCGGGGACGAAGCGCCCGCCAAAGGAGCCGAAGTAGCCCCGCCGCCCGGGCGCCGCCCCGTCCGCCATCACCGGCCGTCCTCCCGCGCGTCCCACCGCCGCACCGCCTCCACGAACGCCCGGATCTTCGCCGGGTCCTTGCGCCCGTCGGTCTCCACCCCGCTGCTGACGTCCACGCCGTAGGGCCGCACCCGCGCCAGGGCGTCCGTGACGTTGGCGGCGTTCAGCCCGCCCGACAGGATGATCCGGTGCTCCCGCCCCAGCCCGGCCGCCAGGTCCCAGTCAAAGGTGCGCCCGGTGCCGCCGGGGCTGCCGGGGGCGTAGGCGTCCAGCAAGAACGCGCTCACCCGGTACCGCCCCAGGGCCTCCAGCGACCGCGCGTCCGCCACCCGCACCGCCTTGATCACCGGCACCGGCAGGGCCCGGCACAGCTCGGGGGGCTCGTCCCCGTGCAGCTGGACGGCGCTGAGGCCGCAGGCCGCCACCGCCTCCAGGATGCGCTCCCGGGTCTCGTCCACGAACACCCCCACCCGCGCCACAAACGGCGGCAGGATCGCCGCCAGGGCGGCCGCCTGCTCCACGGTCACCCGCCGGCGGCTGGGAGCGAACACGAAGCCCACGGCGTCGGCCCCCGCCTCCGCCGCAGCGCGGGCGGCGTCGGGCTCCCAGATGCCGCAGATCTTAACCCGCGTCACGACCACACCCGCCAGATCAGTGACCCGCCACCTCCGACCCCGATCTCTGATCTCTGATCCCTGATCCCTGATCTCAGATCCCCGATCCCTGATCCCCGATCCCCGTCCTCAACCCCCGGCCCGTCACAGGCGCAGCCCCATCTTCGCCCGCACCTCCTCCATGGTGGCCTGGGCCACCGGGCGGGCGCGGCGGGCGCCGGCGGCCAGGATGTCCCGGACCTCGTCGGGGCGCTCCATCAGCGCCCGATACCTCTCCCGGACGGGCGCGAACGTCTCCACGATCGCCTCGGCCAGCACCTGCTTCATCTCGCTGTAGCGGACGGTCCCGGCCTGGTAGGCCTCCACGAACTCGGGGTAACGGTCCGGGGCGAACACCTCCAGCAGGGTGAACAGGTTGGCCACGCCGGGGCTGGCCTGGTCCAGAGCCGCCCCGGGCGCCGGCGGCCCCGGGTCGGTGACGGCGGCCCGGACCTTGCGGCGGATGCTATCGGGATCCTCCACCAGGGCGATGTAGCTGCCCGGCACGCTCTTGCTCATCTTCACCGCGGGGTCGTTGAGGGCCATGATCCGCGCCCCCTTGGTCAGGCGCGCCTCGGGCAGCGGGAACGTCTCGCCGAACTGCTTGTTGAAGCGCTCGGCGATGTCCCGCATCAGCTCCACGTGCTGCACCTGGTCCTCCCCCACCGGCACCAGGCTCGCCTTGTACAGCAGCACGTCGGCGGCCTGCAGCACCGGGTAGTTGAGCAGGCCCGCCATGACGCCCCGACGGGCGTACCGGCTCTTCTCCTTGAACTGGGTCATGCGCTCCAGCTGTCCCAGGGGCGTCAGCACGTTGAGCAGCCACATGAGCTCGCAGTGTTCGGGCACGTGGGACTGCACGAACAGCACCGACCGCTGGGGGTCGATCCCGGCGGCGATGTTGGCGGCGGCGGCCTCCAGCACCCGCTGCGGGAACTCGGCGGGGTCGTAGGGCACGGTGATGGCGTGCAGGTCCACGATGCAGAAGTAGGACTCATGCTCCCGCTGCAGCTGCACCCACTGCCGCAGGGCGCCCACGTAGTTGCCGATGTGGATGACGCCCGTGGGCTGGATGCCCGAGAACACCCGCACCGGCACGGCCGGCGCGCCGGCGCGGGCGGGCTGGGGCTGGGTGTCGACTCGCGACGTCATGGGACACCTCGCAGGGCGCGCAGCGTCCTCGCCGGGTCGGCGCTGGCCATCAGGGACGTCCCCACCAGGACGGCGTCCACGCCGGCCCGCTCCACCTGCAGGACCTGCGCCCGGGTCCGAAAGCCGCTTTCGCTGACCACCAGCACCCCTGGAGGGATCAGCGGCCGCAGCCGCAGGGTGGTCTGCAGGTCCACCTCCAGGGTCCGCAGGTCCCGGTTGTTGATCCCCACCAGGTCGGCGCCGGCGGCCAGGGCGGCGGCCACCTCCTCGGGGGTGTGCACCTCCACCAGGGCGTCCAGCCCCCGGCGGCGGGCGTGGGCCACGAAGGCCCGCAGCCGGCCTTCGTCCAGGACCGACGCCATCAGCAGCACCGCCGCCGCGCCGGCGGCGGCCGCGTCGTCGATCTGCACGGTGTCGACGACGACCTCCTTGCACAGCACCGGCAGGCGGGTGGCCCGGCAGACGGCGGCCAGCGCCTCCCACGACCCGCCGAAGTACCGGGCGTCGGTCAGCACCGACAGCGCGCCGGCGCCCGCCTCTCCCAAGACCCGGGCCATGGCCACGGGGTCCACGCCCGGACGGATCAGCCCCGCCGACGGGGAGGCCGCCTTGATCTCGGCGATGACCACCAGCCCGGGGGCGGCCACGGCCTGGCGGAACCGGCCCGGGCGGGCCGGCGGCGGGGTGGGGAGGGGGCGGGCGGCCTTGCGGGCCGCCACCTCCGCCTTTTTGTGGGCCACGATCTCGTCCAGCACCCCGACGCCCTCCCGAGGATGCGGTCAGGACACCGCCGCGCGGGTGTGCGCCCGCAGGGCCTCCAGTTTCTCGTAGGCCGCGCCCGCGTCGATGGCCTGCGCCGCCAGGGCCACACCCTCCCGCCAGTCCCCGGCCAGGCCCGCCGCCATCAGCGCCGCCCCGGCGTTGGCCAGGACCACGTCCCGCCGCGGCCCGCGCTCGCCCCGCAGGACCGCTTCGGCGATCGCGGCGTTGACCTCCGGAGGCCCTCCGGCGATCGCCTCGGCCGACGCCCGGGGCAGGCCCAGGTCCTCGGGGCTGACGGTGTACGTCCGCACCCGCCCGTCGCGCCACTCGCTGACCCGGGTGGGTCCCACCGTGGAGACCTCGTCGATCCCGTCCAGGCCGTGCACCACCAGAGCGCGGCGGGCGCCCATCTCCCCCAGCACCCGGGCCATCATCTCGGTCAGGTCCGGGCTGTAGGCGCCCACCACCAGGTAGCCGGCGTTGGCGGGATTGGTCAGCGGCCCCAGGATGTTGAACACGGTGCGGATGCCGATCTCCCGCCGGGGAGCCACGGCGTGCTTCATCGCCGCGTGGTACAGCGGCGCAAAGAGAAAGCCGATGCCGATGTCCTCGATCGCCCGGCGCACCACCTCGGGCGGCACCTGGATGCGCACGCCCAGGGCCTCCAGCACGTCGGCGGCCCCCGACAGGCGCGAGACCGCCCGGTTCCCGTGCTTGGCCACGTAGCCCCCGGCCGCGGCCACCACGAAGGCGCTGGTGGTGGAGATGTTGAAGGTGCTGAGGCGGTCTCCGCCGGTGCCCACCACGTCGATGAGGGTGTCCACCGCCGGCGTGATGCGCTGGGCCCGCTCCCGCATGGCGCGGGCGAACCCGGCGACTTCCTCCACCGTCTCCCCCTTCATCCGCAGGGCGGTGATCAGGGCCGCGATCTGCGCCGGCGTGGCCTGCCCGTCCATCACCTCGCCCATGGCGGCCCACGCCTCCTGCTCGGTCAGGCTCTCCCGGCCCACCACCTTCCGGATCGCCTCCACCACCGCCGCCACGGTCACCCCTCCCGCGCCGCGCCCGCCGCCGCGGGGTCCCCGGCTCCTCGTCCCCGGGTCCGGACGGGCACCCCGGCCAGAGTCAGGAAGTTGGCCAGCAGGTCCTTGCCGCAGGCCGTCAGGACCGACTCGGGGTGAAACTGCACGCCCTCCACCGGGGCGCGGCGGTGGCGCACTCCCATCACCGTCCCGTCGGACAGCCAGGCGGACACCTCCAGGTCCGGCGGGAGGGTCTCGCGGTCCACCACCAGGGAGTGGTAGCGGCCCGCCACCAGGGGGGAGGGCAGGCCCGCGAAGATGGTGCGCCCGTCGTGGTGGACCGGGGACGCCTTCCCGTGCACGGGCCGGGGCGCCCGCACCACCTTCCCGCCGAAGGCGGCCCCGATGCACTGATGGCCCAGGCACACCCCCAGCACGGGGATCCGGCCGGCCAGGGCGGTCACGAGGGCCGTGGAGATCCCGGCCTCGGCGGGGGTGCACGGCCCCGGAGAGATGACCACGGCCTGGGGCTGCAGAGCCAGCACGTCGGCGGGGGTGGTCCGGTCGTTGCGGAAGACCACCACCTCCCCGGCCAGCTCGCCCAGGTACTGGACCAGGTTGTAGGCGAACGAGTCGTAGTTGTCGATGACCACGATCACCGGGGGCCCTCCCGCGACCGGCCGGCCCTGCCCGCCCGCTCCAGCGCCCGCACCAGGGCCTTGGCCTTGTTCACCGTCTCCACGTACTCCCGCTCGGGAACCGAGTCGGCCACGATGCCGGCCCCGGCCTGCACGTGGGCCCGCCCCCCCGCCACCACGATGGTGCGGATGGTGATGGCCGTGTCCATGGTCCCCGCAAACCCCAGGTAGCCCACCGCGCCGGCGTAGGGGCCGCGGGCCACCGGCTCCAGCTCGTCGATGATCTCCATGGCCCGCACCTTGGGAGCGCCGGTCACCGTCCCCGCGGGAAAACACGCCCGCAGCACGTCCACCGCGTCCACCCCCGGCCGCAGCCGGCCCCGGACGTCGGAGACGATGTGCATGACATGGGAGAAGCGCTCCACCGCCATCAGCTGCGCCACGTGCACGGTGCCGTACCCGCACACCCGCCCCAGGTCGTTGCGGCCCAGGTCCACCAGCATCACGTGCTCGGCCCGCTCCTTCTCGTCGGCCAGAAGGGCGGCCTCCAGAGTCCGGTCCTCCTCCTCGGTGCTCCCCCGGGGGCGCGTGCCGGCCAGGGGCCGGGTCTCCACCCGGTCGCCCTCCACCCGCACCAGCAGTTCGGGGGAGGACCCGACGATCTGCACCCCCTCGAAGTCCAAAAAGTACATGTAGGGGGACGGACTGACCGTGCGCAGCGCCCGGTACAGGTCCAGGGGGTCTATCCCCTGCAGCCGGGCCGACAGGCGCCGGGACAGGACCACCTGGAAGATGTCCCCGGCGCGGATGTACTCCTTGGCGCGCTCCACCGCCCGCAGGAAGTCGGCCACCGGCATGCCGGTGTCCATCACCGGGAAGACCGTTCCGCCGTCTGTCGGGGGGATCGTCGGAGCGCGCAGGCGCTCGTAGACCTCCCCGACCTTCTCCACCGCCCGCCGGTACGCGGCGCCGGCGTCCCCGTCCACCACGGCGTTGGCCACGATCCGCAGGGTGTGGCGCACGTGGTCGAAGACCACCACCGCGTCCGCCACCACCAGGTAGCACACCGGCAGGCCCAGGTCGTCGGGCGGGCGGTGGGGCAGGTGCTCCCACGAGCGCACCAGGTCGTAGCCGAAGTACCCCACGGCGCCGCCGCAAAACCGCGGCAGGGCCGGATCCCGCGCGGCCCGGTGGCGGCCCAGCACCTCCCGCACCGCCTCCAGGACGTCCCCGGGCCGGCGTTCCACCTTCCCTCCGGCGCGCACCTCGACCTGGCCCGGCCAGCCCACCAGGGTCATCACCGGGGCGCTGCCCAGAAACGAGTAGCGGCCGATGTGCTCACCGCCCTCCACGCTCTCCAGCAAGAACGCCTGGCCCCCGGAGCGCAGCTTCAGGAAGGCCGTAATCGGCGTCTCCAGGTCGGCGGGCAGCTCGCAGGACACCGGGACCAGGGTCCCGCCCCGGGTCCGGCTGAGGAACTCCACCTTGGTGGGCTCGATCTCCAGGACTGCCACCGCAGCCCGCCCCCTACCCCTCCGCCCCGCCCGCCCGCGCCCTCACCCGGCGCAGCAGGGTCTCCAGCGACTCCTCCCCGGCCAGGGCCCTGTCCAGGCGGTCCAGCTCCCGGCGGAAGCGGGCCAGGGCGTCGGCGATGGCCTCCCGGTTGGCCCGGCAGATCTGCACCCACAGCTCCACCGGACTGCTGGCCACCCGTCGGAAGGCCTCAAAAGTCGGCCCGGCGACGTCCACGGCCCGGTCGCCGGCGGCCGCCACCAGGGCCGCGGCCGCCAGGTAGGGAAGGTGGCTGACCTGCGCCACCAGGACGTCGTGGTCCTCGGGAGACAGCAGCACCGGCTGCATGCCCACCCGTTCCGCCAGGTCGGTCATGACGGCCACCGCCGCGGGGTCGGTGCGCTCGGTGGGCGTGAGGACGAACGGACGGCCGGCCAGCAGACCGGCGTCGGCGCGATGGGGCCCCTGTCCTTCCGACCCCGCCATGGGGTGGCCGCCGATGTACCGCACCCGCGCCGGCAGCCGCCGGTCCAGGTCCCGGACGATCGCGGCTTTGACGCTGGCCACATCGCACAGCACCGCCCCCGGCGGCACCACCGCCGCGGCCTGCAGGGCGACCTCCGTCACCGCCTCGGGCGGCACGGCCACCACCACCACCTCGGCTGTCCGCAGCACGTCCAGGCCGTCGCTGGCTTCGTCCACGGCCCCGATCCCGCGGGCCGTCTCCCGTGCCTGCGGGTCGATATCCACACCCACCACCCGCCGGGCGGCCCCCCGGCGGCGCACGGCCAGCCCCAGGGAGGCGCCGATCAGGCCCGTGCCCACGATGCCGACCGTGCCCAGGGGCTCGCTCACCGGCCGGGATCCCCGCCGCGGCCTGTGGCGGCCGGAGACGACGGTGCGGCGCGGCCGGCGTCCCCGGCCGGCTGCTGGATCCTCCGCCCCAGGGAGGCGGCCAGCGGCCGGATCTCGGCCATCAGGGCGGCGAAGTCCTCCGGGGTCAGCTGCTGGGGGCCGTCGCTGCGGGCCTTCTCCGGGTCGGGGTGGACCTCGATGATCAGCCCGTCGGCGCCGGCGGCCACCGCAGCCCGGGACAGGGCCCCCACGTACCGCCTCTTGCCGGTGGCCTGGCTGGGGTCCACGATCACCGGCAGGTGGGTGAGCTCCTTGAGCACCGGGACGGCGCTGAGGTCCAGCAGGTAGCGGGTGTGGTTGTCAAAGCCGCGGATGCCGCGCTCGCAGAGGACCACCTGGTAGTTGCCCTCGTTCATGATGTATTCGGCCGCCAGCAGCAGCTCCTGGATGGTGGCGCTGGGCCCGCGCTTGAGCAGCACCGGGTGGCGGGTCCGGCCCACCTCCCGCAGCAGGGTGTAGTTCTGCATGTTGCGGGCGCCGATCTGGACCATGTCGGCGTAGCGCACCACCAGCTGGAGCTGGTGGGCGTCCATGGCCTCGGTCACCACCGGCAGCCCGGTCTGGCGCCGCGCCTCGGCCAGGTAGCGCAGCCCCTCCTCCTCCAGCCCCTGGAACGAGTACGGCGACGTGCGCGGCTTGAACGCGCCGCCCCGCAGCATCACCGCGCCGGAGGCCTTCACCGCCCGCGCCGTCTGGACGATCATCTCCAGGCCCTCCACCGAGCAGGGCCCGGCGATGACGGTCACGGCGCCGTCCCCGAACCGCACCCCCTGCACGTCCACCACGGTGTTGTCGGGCTTGAACTCGCGGCTGACCAGCTTGAAGGGCTGCAGGATGGGGACGACCTTCTCCACCCCCGGGGTGGCCTCCAGGGACTGGCGCAGCAGCTCCTTGGTGTGGCTGTCGCCCACTACGCCGATGACGGTGCGCTCGACGCCCACCGACAGGTGGGTGCCCAGCCCCGCGTCCTGGATCTTGCGGACCACCGCGTCGATCTGCTCGCGGGTCGCCCGTGGCTCCATCACGACGATCATGGTCTTTCCCCCCCGCCCGCCGTCCCATCCCCTCAAGCCGCACCGGTCCCGCATAAACGCCAACACCTCCCGCCCCCATGGGGCGAGAGGTGTCCACTGTCCTCCCGCGGTGCCACCCGGATTCCGGCCGGACGTCCCGGCCGGCACTCGGCCCGGAACCGGAGCCAGCCCGGTTCCGTCTCCGGAGATCTCGGCGGAGTTCCGGCGCAGCCTACGTCCCCGCCTTCGCGGGGTTCGGTGCGCGCCTTGCGGGCCCATTCCCTCGCCGGCGGCTGCCGCGTTTCACCTGCCGCGGCTCTCTGGGGAGTCCGACCGGCGGGTACTCCTCCCGCGCATCGGCTCTGTGAAATTGGTACTGCGTATTATAGCACGTCTGTCAAGGACGGGATCATCCCGCCCGCACGGCCTCCAGCGCCGCGGGGAAGTCCGGGAAGGAGACCGCCACCGCCTCGGCCCCGGCCACGGTGACTGGTGCGTCGGCCAGCAGGCCCGCCACGGCGAACGCCATGGCCACCCGGTGGTCCCCCGCGCAGTCCACCCGCCCCCCGCCCAGCCGCCCGCCGCGGATGCGCAGGCCGTCGGGCCGTTCCTCCACGTCGGCGCCCAGCCGGCGCAGCCCGGCGGCCATCACCGCGATCCGGTCGGACTCCTTGACCCGCAGCTCGGCCGCGTCGGCGATCTCGGTAACCCCCTCGGCGACCGCGGCGATCACGCACAGCACCGGCAGCTCGTCGATCACCGCCGGGATCGCCTCCCCCGCCAGGCGCACCCCCCGCAGCCGCCGCCCCCGCACCACCACGTCGGCCACCGGCTCCCCGCACACGTCCCGCCGGTTGCGCACCTCGACCTCCGCGCCCATGGCGCGCAGCGCCTCCAGCACCCCCGTCCGGGTGGGGTTGACGCCCACGGCCGGAGCCACCACGTCCGAGCCCGGCCGCGCGGCCGCCGCGGCCAGCAGGAACGCCGCCGAGGAGATGTCCCCGGGCACCTCCACCCGGTCGGCCCTCGGCCGGCGGGGCCGCACCGTCACCCGGTCGCCGCGGCGGCGGACCGGGACGCCCAGCCAGGAGAGCAGCCGCTCGGTGTGGTCGCGGGTCGGCACCGGCTCCACCACCGTGGTCTCGCCCCGGGCGAACAGCCCCGCCAGCAGAACCGCGGACTTGACCTGGGCGCTGGGGACGGGCAGGCGGTAGGTGATCGCCCGCAGGGGTCCTCCGGTGATGCGCAGGGGTGGGTACCGTCCGTCTCCCAGGACCTCCACCTGCGCCCCCATCCGCCGCAGGGGCTCCGCCACCCGGTCCATGGGGCGGCGGCGCAACGACTCATCCCCCGTGACCTCGGCGGTGAACGGCTGCCCGGCGAGGAGGCCGGCCAGCAGGCGCATGGTGGTGCCCGAGTTGCCGGCGTCCAGGGTCTGCGACGGGGGCCGCAGGCGGCCGCCGCAGCCCGCCACGGTCACCGTGGTCCCCTCCCGGTGCACCTCCACGCCCAAGGCGCGCAGGCAGGACAGGGTGGACAGGCAGTCGGCGGAGGGCAGGAAGTTGGCGATGGTGGTCTCGCCCGCGGCCAGGGCGCCCAGCAGGGCGGCGCGGTGGGAGATGGACTTGTCCCCGCCCACCCGGACCTCTCCGCGCAGGGCGCCCGCCGGGACCACCGTCAGGTCCATCTCAGCGCCTGTCCCGCCCGGTCAGGTCCGGCCGCAGCGCCTGCGCTCCGCGCAGGTAGACGTGGACGACCTCCTCCTGGGCGCGGGCGGTGTTCCACAGCACCAGGACCCGGATGCAGCGGGGCAGGGAGCCGGGGACGGCGATCTCGGTGGCCGACAGCAGCGGCACGGACGTCCACCGCAGCTGCCGCGCCGCCTCGGCGGGAAACGCGGCCGTGAGGTCGGGGGTGGCGGTGAAGAGGATGGCGGCGATCTCGTCGGGCTCCACGTTGTTGGCCTCCGCCATCCGCACCAGCAGCTCCCGGGTGGCCTCCAGAATGGCGTCTTCGGAGTTGTCGTCGGCGGTGGTGGCGCCGCGGATGCCGCGGATGTGCATGGTCTCTCCCGCCCGCAGGAAGGCCCGCCTCAGGGCGGCGCCGGCCGGGCCCCGGCCAGGTCTGCGGCGGCCCGCAGCCCCAGCAGGAAACTGCCGACCCCGAAGCCGGCGATCAGACCCCGGCACGCCGGCGCCAGGACCAGCGCGCTCCGGAATCCGCCCCGGGCCAGGACGTTGGTCATGTGCACCTCGACCACGGGGATCCCGATGGCCGCCACCGCATCCCGCAGGGCGTAGCTGTAGTGGGAGAGGGCGCCGGCGTTGAGGACCACCGCGTCGGCGGTCCGCCGGGCCTCCTGGAGGCGGTCGATGAGGGCGCCCTCGCTGTTGGAGTGGAAGAACTCCACCTCCACCCCCAGCTCCGCCGCCAGGGCGCTCACCGCCCGGCGGACGTCGTCGAGGGTGTGGCGGCCGTAGACCTCCGGCTCGCGCTCACCGAGCAGGTTGAGGTTGGGCCCGAACACCACCAGAATCCGCGGCACCGGCCAGGACCTCCCTGACCACGGCCTCCGGCACTTCCTGTTCGCCCCGCACGGCACCGATGCCTACCGGCAGCGCGAACCGCAGGACGCCCCGGCGGACCTTCTTGTCCAGCCGCAGGGCGCGCAGCAGGCGATCCCGCCGCAGCGGGGGCAACCGGGTGGGCAGCCCGCACCGCTCCAGCAGAGCGCGCTGGCGCTCCGCCACCTGGGCGTCCACCAGCCCCAGCCGATGCGCCAGGGCCGCCTCCAGCGTCATGCCGATGGCTACCGCCTCGCCGTGGGTCAGCCGCCCCCACCCGGCCGCGGCCTCCACCGCATGCCCCAGGGTGTGGCCGTAGTTGAGGGCGTGCCGGGGCCCCAGGTCGCGCTCGTCGGCCTCCACCACCTTCGCCTTGACCGCCGCGCAGCGGGAGACGACCTCCACGAGAGCCGCCGGGTCGCGGCCCAGAACGGCGGGCAGGTGCGCCTCCAGGTAGCCGAACAGGTCCGGGTCGCCGATGACCGCCGTCTTGACCGCCTCCGCCAGGCCGCTGCGCAGCTCGCGGTCGGGCAGCGTGGCCAGCCACTCCACGTCGCAGACGACCAGGGCGGGCTGGTGGAACGCCCCCACCAGGTTTTTCGCGCCGGCGTGGTTGACCGCCGCCTTGCCGCCGATGCTGCTGTCCACCATGGCCAGCAGCGTGGTGGGCGCCTGCACCAGCCGCAGGCCCCGCATGTAGGTGGCGGCCACGAACCCGGCCAGATCTCCCACCACCCCGCCCCCCAGCGCCACCACCGTGGCGTCCCGCGCCACCTGCGCCCGGGCCAGGGCCGTGTACAGCCGGCCGGCGGATGCAAGGCTTTTGGTGCGCTCTCCCGGCGGCACCGCCAGCACCGTCACCCGGTAGCCGGCCGCCCGCACCGCCCGCAGGAGGCGCGCCCCCGGCCCGCGCAGCAGGTGCCGGTGGGTGACGACCGCCACCTGCGGGCCGGCACCCAGCGCCTCCAGATCGGCCCCCAGCAGGGAGACGATCCCCTCGCCGACGTGCACCGGATAGCCGCGGTCGCCCAGCCGCACCGGCACCGTCCGCCTCTCCCGACGGGCCAGAAACTCCAGGACGGCGTCCACCACCTGATCGGGGGTCACCGACGAGACGTCCACCACCAGGTCGGCGTCCCGGTACAGCGGCCGGCGCTGGTCCAGCAGCCGCCCCACCGCCTCCCGCACGTCGCCCCCGCTCAACAGAGGCCGCCCGCGGCCGTCTCCCAGCCGGCGGGCGAGCACCTCCGCCGGAGCGGTGAGGGCCACCACCCACCCCGACCGCCGCAGGCGCGCCATGTTCTCCGCCCGCAGGACCACCCCGCCGCCCGTGGCCACCACGGTCCGCCAGCGGCCGGCCACCTCCGCCACCACGGCGGCCTCCACGTCCCGGAAGTACCCTTCGCCCCGCCGGGCGAAGATCCGGGCGACCGGGGCTCCCTCGCGGGCCTCGATGGCGCGGTCGGTGTCCACGAACGCCCACCCCAGGCGTCGGGCCAGCCGCCGGCCCACCTCGCTCTTGCCGGTCCCCATGAACCCGATCAGGACCACGTTGCGCACGGCCGGTCACTCCGCGCGGCCGCCGGCTCCCGCCGCGTGCCCGCGCCTGAGATCCCCCCTCACCCTCGCCCGCTCTCCCGGGGGGAGAGGGAAGGTGTCTGGGGTGTCGCGTTTGCGCTCACAGGGCGCGCACCCGCTCCATGTACGCCGCCCACGCCGCCCGGATGTCGGCCAGACTGTCCGCGCCGAACTTTTCCAGGAAGGCGTCGGCCAGCACGTACGCCACCATGGCCTCGGCCACCACGCCGGCGGCCGGCACGGCGCAGACGTCGCTGCGCACCACGGTGGCGGTGGCGGGCTCCTTGGTGACCAGGTCCACCGAGCGCAGGGGGTGCATGAGGGTGGACAGAGGTTTCATCGCGCCGCGCACCACCAGGGGGCCTCCCGTGGTGACGCCGCCTTCGGTCCCCCCGGACCTGTGGGTCTCCCGGTACAGGCCCCTGTGGGGGTCCCAGAAGATCTCGTCGTGGGCCGCCGACCCCGGCCCGCGGGCGATCTCGAAGGCCCGCCCGATCTCCACGCCCTTGACCGCGTGGACCGACGCCACCGCCTGGGCCAGGCGTCCGTCCAGGCGGCGGTCCCAGTGCACGTAGCTGCCCAGCCCCGGCGGCACGCCCAGGGCCACCACCTCGAACACCCCTCCCAGGGTGTCGCCGCGGCGGCGGGCGTCCTCGATGGCCTGGCGCATGCGCGCTTCGGCCTCGGCGTCGGCGCACCGCAACTCGGACGCTTCGGCCGCCGCCGGAATGTCCTCCCACCGCTCGGGGCGGGCGGTGGCGGCGATGCCTCCGATCTCCACCACGTGGCTGAAGATGGTGATGCCGAACTCCCCCAGCAGCTTCCGGCAGACGGCGCCCACGGCCACCCGCGCCGCCGTCTCCCGGGCGCTGGCCCGCTCCAGCGCCCGGCGGGCGTCGGCGAACCCGTACTTCTGGACGCCCACCAGGTCGGCGTGGCCGGGCCGCGGCCGGGTGAGGGGAGGCTCTCCGGTGCGCACGTCCCGGTTCTCGATCCGCAGGGCCACGGGGGCGCCGGTGGTCTCTCCGCCCATGACACCCGAGAGGATCTCCACCGCATCGGTCTCCAGCTTCATGCGGCCGCTGCGGCCGAATCCCTGTCTCCGGCGCGCCAGCTGCGGGAGGATGTCGTCCTCGCTGAGGGCCAGTCCCGCCGGCATCCCCTCCAGGATGGCCACCAGGGCGCGCCCGTGGGACTCGCCGGCGGTCAGAAACCGCAGCACGGCCATCGTCAGTCCCACCCCACCGCCCGGCGCATCGCGTCCACCGGAGCCGGGCGTCCCGTCCAGATCTCGAAACTGCGCGCGCCCTGGCAGACCAGCAGGGCCAGCCCGCTCACCGCCCGCGCGCCGGCCGCCTCAGCCGCCCGAAGCAGGGCCGTCCGCGCGGGCCTGTACACCATGTCCAGGACCACCGTCCCGGGGCGGAGGCCCTCGGCCAGCGCCTCCTGCCACCCGGCCTGCGGCGGGGAGGAAGACCCCCCGGCCTCCAGGGACGCGGAGGTGGCGTGCACGACGACGTCGGAGGCCCGGACCGCCCGGCGGATCGCCTCCGGGGTCAGGTCCGCGACCTCCACCAGGCAGCCGGCGGCCGCCTGCTGCACCGCCCGGGCCGCAGCCTCCGCCCGCGAGCGGGTGCGGTTGGCGATCACCACCTGCCGCGCTCCCGCCTCCGCCAGCGCCACCGCCGCCGCCCGGCCCGCTCCCCCGGCGCCCAGGACCAGGGCGGTGCTGCCGGCCGGGCTGGCGCCCGCGCCGACCAGCGCGTCCAGCAGCCCCGGGACGTCGGTGTTGAAACCTTCCAGGCGCCCGCCGCGGATCCGGATGGTGTTCACCGCTCCCACCCGCCGGGCCAGCGGGTCCAGGACGTCCACCGCCCGCGCCGCCGCCTCCTTGTGGGGGACGGTCACGTTCAATCCGGCCATCCCCAGCGCGGCCGCCCCCCGCAGCGCGACCGGCAGCGCGGCGGCGTCCACCCGGAACGCCACGTACCGCCAGTTCATCCCCAGGGCTTCAAAGGCGGCGTTGTGCATCGCCGGAGACAGCGAGTGGGCCACCGGATCGCCCACCAGGCCCACCAAGGTTGTGAGGCCGTCGATGGCGGCCATTGGCACACATTATACCGGAGCCGCCGACGCTAGCGGCCGGACGCCGGCGCGGCCAGGTGGTCGGTGTCGTTGACCACCAGGACGCGGCCGCCGCCGCGGGCCACGTCCACCACGTTCACGCAGCCGTTGGACTGCTGCAGCCGCCAGTAGGACGCCAAAGGAGCGCCCAGCAGCGTCAGCAGCACCAGCCGGTTCACGCCCCCGTGGGCCACCACCGCCACGGCGGCCTGCGGGTGGGCCGCCGCGACGTCTCCCACCGCCTCCATCACCCGCCGTCGGGCCTCCTCCAGGTCCTCCGCGCCGGGGATGCGGACCAGGTCGGGCCGCACCCACCACCGGGACAGCAGCGGCCCGTAGCGGCGCTCCACCTCTTCGGCGGGCAGGCCTTCCCACTCTCCGAAGGACACCTCCCGCAGCCCCTCCACCACCCGCGGCGCCAGCCCGCAGGCCTCGGCCACGATCCGGGCGGTCTGCAGGGCGCGCTGCAGAGGGCTGGCGTACACCGCCGCCAGCCCCGCCGACCGCAGCCGGCGGGCCAGACGACCGGCCTGCTCCACCCCCGCCTCCGACAGGGGCGGGTCGGCGACGCCCTGCCAGCGACGCTGCGCGTTCCAGGTGGACTCGCCGTGGCGGACGAGGTAGATGCGGGTGGTCACGGAGGCAGCGCAGCCGGCGCCGGCCGCCGGACGCCGAGGCAGCCCCCGCGGGTCACGGGGCTCCGCGGCGGCGGACCGGGCGCGCCCCCCCCACCGCGCGACTCCCGCCGGGAGGTGCGCCCGCGCATGGCGGCCAGGTACTGGCGGTAGTACTGCTCCACGGTCCGGCGGGAGATGCTCAGCGACGACGAGCTCTCGGGCCGGATGCCGCCGCTGAACGTGCGGGGGATGTGCAGCAGCTCGTGGATGATCACCCGGTCCTGCTCGTCCCGGCGGAGCCGGTCGAACGCCGGGACCATGAACTCGATCACGTAGTGGGCCGGGACTCGCAGCGCCCTCTGGAACACGGGCGGAAGTCCCCAGATCCGCGCCAGGGCGTTGGCCCGGGACCCGGTCACCCGCACGCACCGGATTCTGGACGCGTCGATGTAGTCCAGCCTGAGGGCGGCAACGATGCGGCGCAGCCGAGCGGCCAGGTCGCCGGCGGGATGCCACTGCATGGACGTCCGACCTCCGGGGTACACGGATACGTTGGACCCGCGCCGCGGCGAGTCCTGCCGGTCGTATCGCCCCGCGCCCCCGACGACGGACCTCAGCGGGGTGGCGGCGTCCCCGATGCGCGCCGGCCGTGGCGGGGACGCTCCAGCGGCCTCCACCGGGGACGCTCCTCCGGATCCAGCCGCCGGTAGCAGTCGCCGCAGAGCACCGCCCCCTCCTCCACGGCGGTCTCGTCGCGGTCGAGCAGCAGGTCCCGTTCGGTCCCCTCAAACCAGTCTGCACCCGCCCTCGTCCCCCGCCGCCCGCAGACGGCGCACACCAGCGAGATCATCCTCCCCCTCCGCTGACCGGCCGGCCCGCGTCCAGGGCGATCTCCAGCCGGCGGTTGGCCTTCCCTTTGTTCTCGGTCCGCGTGATCCGCAGGCGGCCGATCTCGGCCGTGCGCGCCACGTGGGTTCCTCCGTCGGCCTGGGCGTCGAACCCTTCGATCTCCACGACCCGCACCTGCCGGATCTCCTCGGGCAGGCGGGACCGCGCCAGGCGGGTCAGGTCGGACCGCTCGAACTCCTCCCGGGACACCCACCGGACCAGGATGCGGCGGTCCTCGGCGATCACCCGGTTGGCCTCGGCCTCGATGGCGGCCACCCGCGCCGGAGAGAGGTCCTCCAGAGAGAAGTCCATCCGCGCCCGCTCGGGATAGATGGCCCCGCCGGTGACCAGCGCTCCGTAGAGCCGGTAGACCACGCCCACCAGCACGTGCAGCGCCGAGTGGTGCCGCATGATGGCGTACCGCCGCGCCCAGTCCAGCGCACCGCGCACCGCCGCCCCCTCGGCGGGAGGCGAGCCGTCCAGGACGTGCCACACGGTCTCCCGGTCCCGGCGCACCTCCGTCACCCGGCCGGCGCCGCCCGCCCACGCCAGCACGCCGGTGTCCGCGGGCTGGCCGCCGCCCCCGGGGTAGAAGGCGGTGGCGTCCAGGGCCACCGCCGTGCCCTCCACGGCGGTCACCGCGGCGCCAAACTCCCTCAGGTAGGAGTCGTCCAGGTACAGCAGCCGGGTGGCGACCGCCCCGCCCATCACAGCGTCCCTCCCCACCCGCCGAGCACCCGGAAGATGACGTCCCGCTCCCAGGCCCCCCGGGCCAGCGGAGGCAGGTGCTCCACCTGAAAGAACCGCGCCTCGGAAATCTCTGGCCCCAGGGACGGGGGCCGGTCGGTCTCGCACCGGAAGTGGAACACCAGGCGCCAGACCTCCGCCACCTGGGACTCCACCTCCACCAGCACCAGCTCGTCCGGGTCCAGCCCCACCTGCTCCCGCAGCGCCCGGCGGGCGGCCGCCTGCGGCGCCTCCCCGAAGCGCATCCGGTCGCCCACCAGCCGCCAGCCGGCGGCCCCGTCGGGCGGCGCCGCCGGCCGCACCAGCAGCACCGCGCTGTCGGCCAGGACCACCACGTCGGCCGCCAGGCTGTGCACTCCACAGTCGCGCGCCTCCATCCGCCAGGCCTCCCGCACCCGTCTGCGGGCGCGCGTCACCCGCGCAGCGCGCCCGCCAGGATGCCCCGGATGAAGTACTTGCCCAGGGTCAGAAAGACCCCCAAAGGCACCAGGACCGTGATGAGGGCCGCCGCCATCTGAAGATTGTACAGGGCCACGTAGCTGCCCTTCACCTCCGCCAGCTTCACCTGCACGGTGGTGGTGTACGGCGACGACAGGGTGAGGGCGAGCAGGAACTCGTTCCACACCTGGATGAACACCAAAGTCGCCGTGGAGGCGTAGCCGGGCAGGGAGACCACCGATGTGATCCGGAAGAAGATCTGCATGCGGGAGGCTCCGTCCACCTCCGCCGACTCCTCCAGCTCCCGGGGCACCGAGAAGAAGAACGTGGCCATCAGGACCGCCGCCAGGGGGGCGTTGAGGATCAGGTAACTGACGATCAGGCCGGCGTGGGTGAGGGCCAGCCGGGTGGCGGCCACGATCCGCACCAGGGGGATCAGCACCGCCTGGTAGGGCAGGTACAGGGCGACGGCCAGCAGCACGAACAGCACCCGGCTGACGGGCCAGCGAAAGCGCGCCAGGAAGTACCCGCCCAGCCCGCCCACGAACACCGCCAGGGCCGTGACGGTCACGGCGATCACGGTGGAGTTCACCACAGACGGCCACACCAGCCGCAGGGCGGTGGCGTAGTTGGCCACCTGCCAGTTCCCCCCGGGCACCAGGTACTGCCGCTGGGTAATCTCCAGGGGCGTCTTCAACGACGTCACCACCATCACGTACACCGGCAGCAGGTACGCCGCCGACAGGCCGACCACCGCCGCCGCCACCAGCACCCGCAGGGACAGGTCCCGCCGCCTCATTCGAACCACCGCTGCAGGGCGTAGACGGTGTAGGGGATGATGATGACGAAGGCCAGGGCGAAGATCACCACCGCCAGCCCCGCCCCCAGGGCCACCAGGTGCTGCTGGAAGGTGGCGATGAACTGAAAGAGCGCCAGCACGTCGGTGGCGTAGCCCGGCCCACCGAACGTCACCACGTACACGATGTCGAACACCTTCAAGGCGGAGATCAGCAACAGGGAAACCACGATCAACACGCCCCCCCGGATGTTGGGCAGGACCACCGCCAGGAGGATCCGCAGCCGGCCGGCCCCATCCAGCATCGCCGACTCCACCATCTCCTGCAGCTCCACGCTGCGCAGCGACGCCTGCAAGATGAGGACCGTCAGGCCCAGGTACTGCCAGACGAAGATCAGGATCAGCCAGTAGGTGGCGGTGGCCGGGTCGGTGGTGTACCCGCCGGCCAGCCGGCCCAACCCCACGCTCCGGAGGATGGTGTTCAGCACTCCCCGGTCGGGCTGGTACATCCAAGACCACACGGTCCCCGTCACCACGAACGACATGGCCGCGGGGTAAAGGATCAGCGTGCGCAGGTAGGCCTCCAGCCTCCGCACCGGCCCGATCTCCAGCAGGTAGGCGATTCCCAGGCCCGCCACCACGGTGGGGACCACGCCCAGGACCAGCCAGCGCAGGTTGTTGTGGACGTCCACCCAGAACCGGTCCAGGCTGACCATCAGCCGGTACCAGCGCAGCCCCGCGAAGCCGTAGCGGGGCGCGGTCCCCTGCCAGTCGGAGACCGACACGTAGAACGTCCAGGCCAGCATCAGGTACAGGACCGCCAGGCACGCCAGCAGGGGCAGGGCGAAGGGCACCGCCTCGGCCAGGCGGCGGCGGGAGAGGGGGGCGGGGGCGGCGGGCACGGGGTGCCTGCGGCGGGCGCCGGGTCGAAGCGCCCGCGGCCGGGCGGGCTCCGAGATCGGGGCCCGCCCGGCCCGTCAGCCTACGGCCACCGATACCAGGCCGCCTCGTTCTTCACGTTGTAGGTGGTGAACAGCTCGGCCACCCGCCGCTGGGTCCCGGCCACGTCGGGCTTGGCGGCAAACGCCGCCGCCACGTCCCAGTAGGCCTGGGTGAAGCTGAACGGCGCGATGCTGCCGTGCTGGTCCAGGATCAACTTGCCCGGGTTGGCGCGCACGAAGGTCTGCAGCTCCTGGCGGATCGGGTCGGGGAACCGGGACGGCTCGATGTCCAGCCGGGCGAACAGGCCGCCCTGGGTGACGTCGGTGGGGATCTGCAGCTCCGGCGACGCCACCACCCGCAGCCAGTCGCGGGTGGTGCGCGGGTGCGGCGCCCCCTTGGCCAGGCCGTAGGTGTCCGGGTGGAACAGCAGGATCCGGTCGGGCTTCTGGGGGAAGGTCACCGCGCCGAAGTCCCGGCCCGGCTCCCACCCGCGGCTCTTGAAGTAGCCGATGGCCCAGGTGCCCATCAGGACCATGGCCGAATCTCCGGAGACCACCAGGCCGCACGACTCGTCCCAGGTCAGGCCGGCGTGGAACGGGTAGATGTACGGCGCCAGCTGGGCCAGCCGCTCCAGGGCGCGCCGGTAGGTGGGGTCGGTGGCCACGTCCACCTCGCCCTTGTACAGCCGCACGTAGTACTCTGGGCCGCCCACCTCCAGGATGATGCTGTCCAGGACGAACGCCGCCTCCCACTTCTCCTTGGTGCCCAGCGCCAGGGGCGCCATCCGCGGGCGGGCGGCCTTGATGGCCCGCGCCACCGCCAGCAGCTCGTCCACGGTGGTGGGCGGCGCCAGCTTGAGCTCGTCAAACAGCTTTTTGTTGTAGTACAGGATGTTCTGGATGTGCATGTTGAGCGGGACCACGTACGGGTGCCCGCCGATGGTGACGGCGTTCAGCAGCGGCTTGGGGATGGCGTCGGCGTACTTCAGCTCGGCGTACAGGTCGTCCAGGGGAGTCAAAAAGCCGCCGTCCACGTAGGACTTCAGCTCGGCGCCGCCCAGCGTCTGCCAGGTGTCCGGCGGGATGCCCGCCGACAGCCGGGCCTGGAGCACCACCCGGTGGCTCACCCCGCCTCCGCCGGCCACGGGGTTCTCCACCAGCTGGATGTCGGGGTACTTCTCCCGCAGCGCCTGGAACATGGCGTCGGCGGCTTCCCGCTCCCCTCCGGCCGTCCACCAGTGGAAGATCTCCAGCTTGCGCTCCTCGGGCGGAGGGGCCGCCACCCGGCGCTGGCCCGCCCAGTATCCCGCGCCGCCGGCCACCAGGGCGGCGACGACCACCGCCACCACGACCGGTCCCCACGGAACTCTGGACGCCCCGTTCCCCACGAATCCCACCTCCCGGATCGGACGCATATCGCCCCGCCAAGCCCGGGCGGGGGATCACGCAGCCCCTTCGGCGCGTGCCACCCGTTCCCTGCCGCGCCGGTCAGGACGCCAGGCTCTTGTGGACCACCACGAGCCCGTCCGGGCACCAGGGGTGCGGGGTCCACCGCGAGGGCGGCAGGAACGCCAGCAGCTGAAGGTCGGGGGTGAACGCCACCAGCCGGTCGGGGCGTGTGTCCTCCACCACCCGCGCCACGGCCGCCCGCTGGCCGTGGGGCGGGCCGTCCACCCACGACAGGACCACCGTCCCCCCGTGGCGGGCGTACAGGGCGACTCCCAGGACCGCGCCCCCATCGGCGCTGGCGGCGGATTCCGCCACCACCACCCGGCGGTCCCGGGCCAGGCCCCGCACGATCTCGGGCACCAGCCGGCGAAACCGCCACCCCAGGGGGATCAACCCCTCCCACGCCGCGATCACCGGGCTCTTGTGCGCCACCTGCAGCACCCGGGCCGCCTGCGAGGCATCCAGAACGTCCGCCACGACATCCACGGACGCGGACACCGACACCGCGGACGTCTGCGCCACCACGCACCGGGTCAGGGGCCGGTAGCCGGCGCGCTCGGCCACCGCCAGGGCCGCGTACTCGTGGGAGGGGATCCCCGCGCGCATCACTGCGGCGCCGTAGCGCCGCGCTACCGCTTCCGCCTCCCGGACCAGCCGGGCGGCGATGCCGCGCCTTTGGGCTGCGGGGTGGACCCGCAGGTTCTCCATCCACGCCTCGGAGCGGCCGACCATGCTGACGTGGATGCCGCCCACCGCCTGGCCGCCCTCCAGGGCCACCAGCTCGACCCCGGGCTCCTCGCTCCACGCCTGCCACTCCTCGGGCGCGGCCTCCCGCCCTACCACCCGGGGCAACGGGGTGACCGACGGACCGGCGGGGCGGACGGTGACGGACACGAAGCCACCCGGCCACAGACGCGCAGCGGGACGGGCCGGCCTCCTCTAGGTGCCCGCGCGGCTGCGCGCCCGCGCGTCCGCAAGGCGTCGCAGGTCGCCCAGAAGCGCGGCTTCGGCCAGCAGGACGAACACCAGGGAAGACAGCTGCACGAACGCCTGGCGGACCCGCACCGGCAGACCACGGGCTTCCATCAGACTCACCACCACGTGGCCGCCGTCCAGCGGGTACACCGGCAGCAGGTTCATCAGCCCCAGGCCCAGGTTCACCGCCCCCGCCACCCGCCCCAGCGGCCCGGCCCCCTGCCGGGCGGCCTGCGCCAGCTGGGCCAGCGCGCCCACCACCCCGGTCACCTCCACGGCCCTCCCGCCCGCCGGGGCCACAGACGGATGGCGGCGCAGCGCCAGCAGTAGGCCCACGCCTGCCGCGATGTTCGCCACAGGCCCGGCCAGCAGCACGGGGATGCGCCGGCGCACCGGCAGAGTCTCGGTGTCCACGGCGGCGTAGCCCCCCGCGGGCAGCAGCCGCAGCACCACCGGAACGCCCCGCAGCGCGACCCGCAGCAGCGGCGGTCCGAACCCCACTCCCACCTCGCGCACCCGGCCCCCCAGCCGCACCGCCACCAGGGCGTGGGCCAGCTCGTGCAGCGCCACGGTGGCGCCGATCACGCCCGCCGCCGCCAGGCGGCGGCGCAGGGACTCCCCGCCGGCGCTAGTTTCTGGCGGGGATGCGCGCGACGGTTGCAAGGGTCTCCCCCTCTCCCAGCTTCAGCACCCGGACGCCCTGGGCGTGGCGGCCCAGCACGGGAATCTGGGAGACCGGGATCCGGTTGAACACGCCGCCGGTGGTCCCCAGCAGGATCTCGTCGTCGTCGTCCACCGCCCGAACCCCCACCACCGGGCCGGTGCGGGCGGTGACCTTGATGTTGATGACCCCCATCCCGCCGCGGCTCTTCAGAGGGTACTGGCCCATGGGCGTCCGCTTGCCCAGACCCTGCTCGGTGACCGTGAGCAGGGTGCGCCCTTCCCGGGCGTCGGCCACGCCGACCACCTCGTCGCTCTCCCGCAGTCGGATGCCCCGCACGCCCCGGGCCGCCCGGCCCATCTCCCGCACCTGCCCGGCCCGGAAGCGGATGGCCCGGCCTTGCCGGGTGGCCAGGATGATGTGGGTGTCCTTGCCGATTAGCTTGACGTCCACCAGGCTGTCGCCCCGGTCCAGGGTGATGGCGAAGATCCCCGCCCGCTTGGCGTTGATGAACTCCATCAGCCCGGTGCGCTTGACCACGCCGCGCCGGGTGACCATGAACACGCTGCCCTCGTCCTCGAAGGAGCGCAGGGCGATCATGGCGTTGATGCGTTCACCCTGGGCCAGGGCCAGCAGGTTCACCAGCGCCGTGCCCCGGGCCGTGCGGCCGGCCTCGGGAACCTCGTGGGCCTTCATCCGGTACACCTTCCCCCGGTCGCTGAACAGCAGCAGGAAGGCGTGGTTGGTGGTGGTCAGCACCTGCTGCACGTAGTCTTCCTCCCGGGTGGGGGCGCCCAGGACGCCGCGGGTGCCCCGCCGCTGCAGCCGGTAGGTCTCCAGGGGCTGGCGCTTGATGTAGTTGCGGTGGGTCAGGCTGATGACCACGTCGGCGTCGGGAATCAGGTCCTCGGCCTCGAACTCCTCGGCCTCCTTGCTGGTGATCCGGGTGCGGCGGGGGTCTCCGTACTTCTCCTTGACCTCCAGCAGCTCGGCCCGGATGGCCGCCATGATGAGTCGCGGCCGCGGCGCGTCGGCGTCCTTGAGCATCTCCCGGTAGCGGGCGATGTCCGCGGCCAGCTGGGCGTACTCCTGGTCGATCTTCTCCCGCTCCAGCTGGGTGAGCCGCTGCAGCCGCATCTCCAGGATGGCGTCGGCCTGCCGCTCGCTGAGCTTGAACCTGCGGATCAGCCCCTGCCGGGCCGCCGGGACGTCGGGGGCTTTGCGGATGAGGGCGATGACCGCGTCCAGGTGCCGCAGGGCGACCTTCAGCCCCTCCAGGATGTGGGCGCGCTCTTCGGCCCGGGCCAGCTCGAAGCGCGTCCGGCGGATCACCACCGTCCGCCGGTGGCGGAGAAAGTGCTCCAGCATCTCCCGCAGGGTCAGGGTGCGGGGCACGCCGTCCACCAGGGCCAGCATGTTGACCCCGAAGGTGGTCTGCATCTGGGTGTGCTTGTACAGCTGGTTGCGCACAATCTGGGGGTTGCTGTCCCGGCGCAGCTCCACCACGATGCGCATGCCGGTCCGGTCCGACTCGTCCCGCAGGTCGGCGACCCCCACCAGCTTCTTGGCGCGCACCAGGTCGGCGATCCGCTGAATGAGGGCCGCCTTGTTGACCATGAAGGGCAGTTCGGTGATCACCACCGCCGTGCGGCCGCCCCGGAGCTCCTCGATCTCCGCCTTGGCCCGCACCGTGATGCTGCCCCGGCCGGTGGTGTAGGCCGCCCGGATCCCGTCCCGGCCCAGGATGATCCCGCCGGTGGGGAAGTCGGGGCCCTTGATGATCCGCAGCAGCTCCTCGTCTCCGATCTTGGGCGTGTCGATGAGCGCCACCAGGCCGTCCACCAGCTCTCCCAGGTTGTGGGGCGGGATGTTGCTGGCCATGCCCACGGCGATGCCGGCCGCCCCGTTCATGAGCAGGTTGGGGACCCGAGCGGGCAGGACGGCCGGCTCCCGCTCGAACTCGTCGTAGTTGGGGACGAAGTCCACCGTGTCCTTGTCGATGTCGGCCAGCAGCTCCAGGGCCAGCGGCGTGAGCCGGCATTCGGTGTACCGCATGGCCGCCGGCGGGTCGCCGTCCATGCTCCCGAAGTTGCCCTGGCCGTCCACCAGCGGGTAGCGGAACGACCACGGCTGGGCCATCCGCACCAGGGCCTCGTAGATGGGCACGTCGCCGTGGGGGTGGTACTTCTTCATCACGTCGCCCACCACCGCCGCCGACTTGCGGTAGGGCCGGTCGGGCCGCAGGCCCGCCTCCAGCATCCCGTACAGGATGCGCCGCTGCACCGGCTTCAGCCCGTCCCGCACGTCGGGCAGCGCCCGGCTGACGATCACCGACATGGCGTAGTCGAGGTAGGAGGTCTTCATCTCCTCCTCGATGGGCTTGGGAACGATGCGGGTTTCGTCGGCCAGAGCCATGAGGGGTCCTCTCACACACCCGGAGTCGGGAGCCCGCGGGCCACAGCCGCCTGCCCGCCGGGCTCCGCCCCGTCAGATGTCCAGGTTGCGCACCTCGCGGGCGTACTTGACGATGAACTCCCGCCGGGGCTCCACCTCTTCGCCCATGAGCTTGGTGAAGATCTCGTCGGCGGCGGCCGCGTCCTCCACCTCCACCCGCAGGAGGGTGCGGGTGGCGGGGTTCATGGTGGTCTCCCACAGCTGCTCGGGGTTCATCTCGCCCAGGCCCTTGTACCGCTGCACCTCCGGGCGCAGCCCGCGGCGCTCGAACTCCTTGACCGCCACCTGCCGCTCCTCGTCCGAGTAGGCGTACCGGCGCTCCTTGCCGGCCCGGATCAGGTACAGAGGCGGCTGGGCGATGTACACCCTGCCGTGCTCGATGAGCGGCCGCATGTACCGGTAGAAGAAGGTGAGCAGGAGGGTGCGGATGTGGTTGCCGTCCACGTCGGCGTCGCACATGATGATGACCCGGTCGTAGCGCCGCTCCTCGAACTTGAACTGGTCCCCGAAGCCGGTGCCCAGGGCCGTGATGATGGCCCGGATCTCCTCGTGGGACACCATGCGGTCCTGCCGGGCCTTCTCCACGTTGAGGATCTTGCCCTGGATGGGGAGGATGGCCTGGAACTGCCGGTCGCGCCCCTGCTTGGCGGACCCGCCGGCGCTCTCGCCCTCCACGATGAAGATCTCGCTGCGCTCGGGGTCGCGCTCCACGCAGTCGGCCAGCTTGCCCGGCAGGGGCGACACCTCCAGGGCGCTCTTGCGGCGCACCAGGTCCCGGGCCTGCTTGGCCGCCTCCCGGGCCCGGGCCGCCGTCAGGGCCTTGGTGACGATCCGGCGGGCGTCGGCCGGGTGGGTCTCCAGCCACTCGGCCAGCCAGTCCCCGAACACCGACTCCACCAGGCCCTTGACCTCGGTGTTGCCCAGCTTGGTCTTGGTCTGGCCCTCGAACTGGGGCTCGGGCAGCTTCAGGCTCAGGACCGCCGTCAGCCCCTCCCGCACATCGTCACCCACCAGGCTGGGGTCGCCGTTGCGCAGCGCGCCGCTGCGCCGGGTGTAGTCGTTGATCACCCGCGTCAGGGCCGCCCGGAAGCCCGCCAGGTGGGTGCCCCCTTCGGTAGTGGGGATGGTGTTGACGTAGGTGAGCATGTGCTCCAGGTAGGAGTCGGTGTACTGCAGGGCGCACTCGATCTCCACCCCGTCGCGCTCCCGCACCATGTGCAGGACCGGGGTGAGGGTCTCGCGGCTGCGGTTGAGGGCGGCCACAAGCTCGGCGATGCCGCCGGCGTGGCGGAAGACCTTCTCCTGCCCCGTGCGCTCGTCCCGCAGGGTGATCTGCAGGCCCTTGGTCAGGTAGGCGATGTCGTCCAGCCGCCGGGCGATGGTGGCGGCGTCAAATTCGGTGGCGGTCATCACCGTGGGGTCGGGCTTGAAGGTCACCCGGGTGCCGGTCTTGCGGGTGCTGCCCGCGGCCTGCAGCGGGGTGACCTTGCGCCCCCGGGCAAAGCGCTGCTTCCACGCCTTGCCGTCGCGCCACACCTCCACCTCCAGCCACTCGGACAGGGCGTTGACCACCGACACGCCCACGCCGTGCAGGCCGCCGCTGATCCGGTAGCTGCCGCCGCCGAACTTCCCTCCCGCGTGCAGGGTGGTGAGCACCACCTCCACCGCGGGACGGCCGATCTTGGGGATGGGGTCCACCGGGATGCCGGCACCGTTGTCGATGACCGACGCGCTGCCGTCGGCGTGCAGGATCACGGTGATCTCGGTGCACCGGCCGGCCAGGGCCTCGTCCACCGCGTTGTCCACCACCTCGTACAGGAGATGGTGCAGGCCGTCGGGGCCCGTGCTCCCGATGTACATGGCCGGGCGCTTGCGGACGCCTTCCAGCCCCTCCAGGACCTGGATGTCCTCGGCGGTGTAGCGCGCGGTTGTCGGGTTGGTCGGCATGGTCGTCTCCGTCAGAGGGAGAGGCCCGGGCCGCAGGCCCTTTCAACAAAGGAGGAGGGGCCTCCGACCTCCGGTGCCCCTCCCTGGCCCGATGCTCTGTTCGAGCACGATTTATCCTATCACGGGGTCAAAACCCCCGTCAACGCGCCCGTCCCCGCCCGCCGCCGGACTGCGCGCGGGTTCTGACGGCCTGCAGGCGCCGCCTGACCGCCTCCGCCGACAGCGGGCAGGCCAGCACCCCCCTCCGGGTCACCACCACCGTCCGGCAGGCTCCGGGCAGGGAGCCGTCCTCCGGCCCGCCCCCGGACAGCCGGTCCAGCAGCGGCCCGTTCAGGGCCGAGGCCCGCACGACCCGCACGTCCAGGACGGCCACCACCTCGTCGGCCCGGACCACCGCATCTCCCAGGCAGACGTACACCCGCCACCTCCGGGAGCCCGTCAGGGTGCGCTGTGCGGCCCGACCCTCACCCGCATCTCCTCCAGGACCGGACCCCCCAGGCGCCGGTTGAGCTCTGCCAGCAGCCCGGACCGGCGGGCGGTCAGCTCCTGGACCCACCCCACCTCGTCCACCTCCACCAGGAGGGTGCGCCCCCGGATCCGCACCGGCTGGCTGTGCGCCGCCGCCTCCCCCCCCACCACCGCCCCCCACTCCTGGCGGACCAGCGCCTCCCAGGCGGCCCGCTCCACCCCCAGGGCGGCTGCCGCATCCAGCAGGATCGTTCTAAGCGGGGTGAGCCGTCCGCGCCTCAACGGACCCTCCCTCCACCACGAACACGGCCGCCCCCGGCACCTCCCCGACCCCCCGCAGGGCGGTGGTCGTCAGCAGGACCTGCGCGCCCGCCACGGCCGCCAGCAGCCGGGCCTGGCGGACGTCGTCCAGCGCCTGCAGCACGTCGTCCAGCAGCAGGACCGGCTCCTCGCCCATCTCCTCCCGCAGGACCCGCCGTTCGGCCAGCCGCAGGGCCACCGCCGCCGCCAGCTGCTGCCCCCGGGAGCCAAATGACGCCAGCGGCCGGCCGTCCACCTCCAGGAGCACCTCGTCCAGGTGGGGGCCCACCAGCGTCCGGCCCCGCGCGCGTTCGTCCCGCTGCCGCGCGGCCATGGAGGCCCTGGCGGCCGCGGTCAGGTCCCGCTCGGTCTGCCCCGCCAGCGCCGGCTGGTAGGTCACCTGCAGCTCCCCGGGTTCTCCCGTCAGGTCGGCGTACGCGCGGCGCGCCGCATCGGCCAGCCGCCGGACCACCTCCCTGCGCCGCACGGTCACGGCCGCTCCCAGGCGGGCCACCTGTTCGTCCCACGGGTCCAGGGCCGCCGGTCCGGCGCCGGTGCGGAGCAGGTGGTTGCGCTGGACCACCGCCCGCACGTACCGCTGGGCCAGGTCGAAGTACGCGGGACTGGCCTGGGCAAGGACGCGGTCCACCAGCCGCCGCCGCAGGACGGGCGGTCCGGCCACCACCTGCACGTCGTCGGGGCACGTCAGCACACAGGCCAGCCGCCCGAACAAGCCCGCCCGGCGTCCGGGAACGCCGTTGACGCGCACCTCCTTCCACAGCCGCCCCGCCTCCGGCGATGCCGCGTCCCGGCGCAGCAGGACATCCACCTCCACCACACGCCCGGCGCGCACCCCGGCGACCTGGACCCGCGCCCAACTCTCACCCGCGGCGATCACCTCCGCATCCCGCCGGGTGCGGTGGGACCGCCCGGTGGCCGCCATCTCCACCGCCTCCAGCAGAGACGTCTTGCCCTGGGCGCTGCGGCCCACAAAAACGTTCATCCCGGGGGCCAGGGCCACGTCGGTCCGCCGGTGATTGCGAAAGTTAAGAAGGCGCAGCCGCACCAGCGTCATCGGACGCCCGCCGGATCTCCAGCACCTGCCCTCCCACCTGCACCACGTCCCCGGGGCGGACCTGTCGTCCCCGCCGACGCTCGATCTCCCCGTTCACCCTCACCAGACCCCGGCGGATCAGCTCTTTGGCCTGGCCGCCGGTGGCGGCCAGGCGGGCCCACTTCAGCAACGCCCCCAGGGCAATGGTGTCGGTGCGGATGGCCACCACCCGCCGCCCGGCGCTTCCCGCCGCCACCGCCTACCCGTACACCCTCACCGGCGCCAGCACATAGACGTAGTCGCCGTGGTGGACGGGACGGATCACCCCCGGGCTCAAAGGCCCCGTCAGCTCCAGGAAGACTTCGTCGGTCTCGATGGCGTTCAGGCAGTCCATCAGGTAGCGGGCGTTGAACGCCGCCTCCACCGTTTCCCCCTCCACCGCCACCTCCACCTCCTCCCGGGCCCGCCCCACCTCGGGCGTGTTGGAGGTGATGGTTAGGGTGCCGCCCCGGGCCGCCAGCCGCACCACGTTGGCCGAATCCCGCGCCGTGATCGCCGCCCGCCGAATCCCCCGCAACAGCCGTTCGGTCTGCGCCCGGATGCGCTGCTTCACCGCCTGGGCGTCGGGAATCACCTTCTCGTAGTTGGGAAACTGCCCGCTGATGATGCGCGAAAACACGCGCAGCCCGGGAACCGAGAACACCACCTGGGTGTCCGCCAGGCTTATCTGGACCTGGGCCTGAACGCCCGCCAGCGCCCTGGCCAGCTCCTGCAGCGCCTTGGCGGGAACGATCACGCCCAGCTTCTGCCGAGCTTGCCGGCCCAGCGCGGCCTTCCGCAGCGCTAGGCGTCCCCCGTCGGTTGCCACGAACCGCCCTTCGTCACCCTCGAGAACCACATAGACGCCCGTCAAAAAGGGCCTGGTCTCGTCGGTAGACACCGCAAAAATCGTCTGGGCGATCATCGTGCGCAGGATATCCGCGTCCACCACCGCCACCGGGTCTCCTTCCACCCGCGGCAGCGCGGGAAAATCGGCGGGCGGCAGGCCGAGGATCTCAAACTCGCTGGTCTCGCAGGCAATCCGGCACTGCGGTGCTCCTTCTTCCACCCGCAGCTCCACCGTGGCCGCGGGCAACTGCCCGATAATCTCCGCCAGTAGCCGCGCGGGCATCGTCGCCTGTCCGCCCCGTTTGACCTCCGCGTCGACATCCGCCTGCACGGCCAGCTCCAGATCCGTTGCCGTCAGTCGCAAACGGTCCCGACCGGTTTCCGCTAGTACATAACCCAAAATGGGCATCGTCGTTCGGGTGGATACAGCGCGACCGACCAGACCGACGGTTTTGGCCAGTGCCGGTTGTGCACACGTTACCCACATGAAGTTTCCTCCGGTTAGTGATTATTAATATACTTTCTCTACATACTAGTACACCTGTGGATACTGTGGACAAGATACCAATCAGGTTCACCATAACAAGCAAGACGTGTGCGCACAACCTGCGGGTATGTACACCCGAGATATGCACAGCCTGCGTAGGGAACGCGGTCGAGTGTCAATCGGCGTTGTGAATGGTGTCGATGAGTTTCTTTAAGGTGGCGGCGAGGTACGGGTCGCGGGCCAGGACGGCTTTGACGCGCTCGCAGGCGTGCATGACCGTGGTGTGGTCGCGGCCGCCGAACTCTTCCCCGATCCGCGGCAGCGACGCGTCGGTGAGCTCTCGCGCCAGGTACATGGCGATCTGGCGGGGGAAAGCGATTCCTTTGGTGCGCCGTTTGGCGCGCATCTCCTCGACGCGCAGACCGAAGTGGTCGGCCACCACCTTCTGAATGAGGGGAATCGTCACCACCCGGGGCGCGGTAGCGGGAAGCAGCTCTTTGAGGATTTCGGCGGCCAGCTCGACCGTCATGGGGGCGCGGGTCAGGGTGGCGTAGGCCACCACCCGGACCAGGGCGCCCTCCAGCTCCCGGATGTTGGACTGGATGCGCTGGGCGATGTACTCGGCCACATCGTCGGGTACGGTCATGCCGTCCAGCTCAGCTTTCTTACGCAGGATGGCGATGCGGGTCTCCAGGTCGGGTGGCTGGATGTCGGCGATCAGTCCCCACTCGAACCGCGACCGCAGCCGATCCTCCAGGGTGGGGATCTCCTTGGGAGGGCGGTCGCTGGTGATGATAATCTGGCGGCTGGCCTCGTGGAGGGTGTTGAACGTGTGGAAGAACTCTTCCTGGGTGCGCTCCTTGCCCGCCAGGAACTGGATGTCGTCGATCAGAAGGACGTCCACGTTGCGGTACTTGGTGCGGAACTCCAGGGTCCGGTCGTCGCGGATGGCGTTGATGAGTTCGTTGGTGAACTTCTCGCTGCTGATGTACGCCACGCGGGTGAGCTGGTGCTTGTGGATCACGTGGTGGCCGATGGCCTGCAGCAGGTGCGTCTTGCCCAGCCCCACGCCGCCGTAGATGAACAGGGGGTTGTAGGCCCGGGCGGGAGCTTCGGCCACGGCCATGGCGGCGGCGTGGGCGAACCGGTTTCCCGATCCGATGACGAAGGTGTCGAAGGTGTACTTCGGCGACAGCGGGAGGCCTTCGGGCGGCCGGGGGAGGGGCGAGGACGCGGCCGGAGGAGGGGTGGCAGGCCCCTCGGCCACGGTGATCTGGACGGACACGGGGCGGGCCAGCACCTCCTGCAGGGCGGTGTGGATGAGGCTGGAAAAGCGCGTCTCCACCCACTCCTTGGCCAGCCGGGTCGGAACGGAAAAGACGAAGGTGTTGTCGGTCAGCGCCACGGGGACCATGGCTTTGACGAAAGACTCGTAGCTGGGTTTGCTGAGGCGGCCTTCGATGCGCCGCAAAGCCGCCTGCCAGACGCCAGCTGCGGACGTGGTGTTGACGGCCATCGGTGCGCCCTCCTGGGTGTGGATGCCGCGGGCGGCCTACGGCGCGAAGACGTCGCCCAGGGCGGCGATGCCTTCCTCGGTCAGCGTTCGCCGGCCGGCGGCCTTGTTGTCCACCAGGCGCCGGCGTTCCAGCAGCCGGAGCTCGCGGTATGCGGTGCTCTGGCTGACGCCGAGTTCTTTGGCGATCGCCGACGGACCGGCGGAGCCCAGCTCGGCGATGAGCAGGAGGACCTTCTTCTGCCGGGAGGTCAGGTCCGGCGGCCGCCCGGGCGGGCTGTCCGGGCTTCCCTCGGGGACGCGCGCGCGTTCCGGATTCACCGTGAGGGTCACCACAGTGCCCCCGCCCAGGTTGTCGTCGATGGTGAGGGTTCCCCCCAGCAGAGTCACCTGCTCCCGGGCCACCGGCAGGCCGGCGCCCACCCCGCGGATCAGGCGGCGCAGGTCGGCGGTGGCGCTGGTGAACCCGGGCTGCAGCGCCCGTGCTTTGTCGGCGATGCCGGGTCCCCGGTCCGAGACCCGAATGGTGTTTCCCGAATCCAGGATGCTGATCACGGCGTCCTGGAACCGTGCGTGCACCAGGTTCTCCACGACCTCCCGGACGGCCGCGAACGGGATCCGTCCGCCCCGGTCGCGGGCCAGGGTGTAGGTCCGCGCCGCCAGGTCTTCGATCAACCCCTCCACATCGCGACCGCGCACCACCGTCACCACGGGAGCCGCCAGTGGGGAGTCGTACACGGCCACGCGGACCTCCGGCGGCCCGTCCTCGCCCGCGCGCGCGGCTGTACCCTCCGTCAGGCCGGGGGCTTCCGACATCACCGTCATGGCGTCAGCCCGCCCGCCGGAGGTCCCGCGCCGCGGAAAGATCCCTGTGTCGGTGGAAACGCTTTCCGGTGTTTGGCCACCCACGGGACAACTCCTACCGCCGCGCCGGTCGGGCGGCAGATTTCGTGCAGGTCCGTGACCGTGCGCGCGATGACCGCGGCTGTGGACACGACGTACTGGGAAGCACCCCGACTTTCTCGGTCCGGTCGGCGGTGTCCTGCCGAACATGGGTGTGGGGCGCGCCTCCGGAAGTGCGCCGGGCGCGCTCGGGCGCGGGTATCCACAGGAGACGCCGCGGTTGTGGACAAGACGCGGGAGAAGGGGCGCATGAGCCCCCGGGCCCAGGGGAAGGGGGCGGGTGCGGGGACCGGAGAGGGAGGGCGTCTGGGAAAATTGTGGACAAGACCCCCCGTTGTCCCCAGGTTGTGCACACCGCCGTCGCGAGATGGGGCGTCGTTGTGCCCGGGGAGGGGGCCGTGTTATAGTGGCCTCTGCCTGCGGGGGGCCGTCTCCGCGGAGGGGCCAGGCCCGCGGGCCGGGCGGCGGCGAGGTGCGGGGTGAAGCGGACCTACCAGCCCAGGGTGCGCAAAAGGAGGAGGACACACGGGTTTTTGGTCCGGATGCGGACGCCCGGCGGTCGGAACGTTCTGCGCCGGAGGCGGGCCAAGGGTCGGTGGCGGCTGACGCCCCGGTAGGCCTGCGGCCGGGCGCTGTCCGGGTGGAGGCGCTGAGGGGCCGGGCGGCGTTCGACAGGGTCTACAGGGAGGGCCGCCGGGTCGGGGGGCCGGTGGCCGTCCTTGTCGTCCGGGCGGGAGGCGGGTCCGGAGTGCGCGCGGGCATCGCGGTCGGGCGGGCGGCGGGAAGGGCTGTCGCGCGCAACCGCCTGCGCCGGCGCCTGCGCGAGGCCTTCAGGAGCCTGGCCGGGAGGATGCGGCCCGGCTTTGACGTGGTCATCGTCGCGCGTCCCGAGGCGGCCCGCCGGCCCTTTGCCGCCCTGGTGGACGACCTGGAGACCCTGCTCAGGCGGGCGGAGGTGCTGGGTCCCGGAGGAGAGGCGGCGGCAGGTGAGGGGTCGTGACCCGGCTTGTGCTGTTTCTGATCGGCGCCTATCAGCGGTGGATCTCCCCCTACATTCCGCCCACGTGCCGGTTTTACCCCTCGTGTTCGTCGTACGCCGCCGCGGCCGTCGCGCGATACGGGGTGTGGCGGGGTGGGATGCTGGCCGTGCGGCGGCTGTTGCGGTGCCACCCGTGGAACCCGGGCGGGTACGACCCGGTCCCCTGACCGCGCGGTCTTCGGTGGGCGGGGGAACAGACAGACCATGATCACGGGGATCGCCGACGCCCTGGTCGCGCTGCTCAACGTGTTCCACCGCTGGACGGGCAGTTACGGGCTGTCCATCATTCTGCTCACCCTGGCCATCAAGGTCGTGCTGCACCCCCTGACCCGCCGGCAGCTGGGCTCCATGAAGGCCATGCAGGCGCTGGCGCCCCAGGTGCAGGTTCTGCGGGACAAATACCGGGACAACCCGCAGCAGATGAACATCGAGATCATGAACCTGTACCGGGCGCACCGGGTCAACCCGCTGTCCGGGTGCCTGCCGATGCTGGTGCAGCTCCCGGTCCTGTGGGCGCTGTTCGCCGCGCTGCGGCGGCAGGGGTTGTTTGGGGGGGAGACCTTTCTGGGCGCTGCGCTGGACCAGGTGCCCACGTTTGCGGCGATGCGGGACAACCCCCTTCTCGCGGTGTACCCCCTGCTGGTGGGCGCCACCACCTACCTGCAGCAGAGGCTGACCATCGCCGACCCGCAGCAGGCGCGCATGTATGTGTTCATGCCCGTGCTGGTGGCCTGGTTCGCAACGCAGTTCCAGGTGGGGCTGTCGCTGTACTGGATCGTGTCCACCCTGGCCTACGCCGCCGAGTACCTGCTCGTGGTGGGCCGGTCCGGGCCGTCCCCCGCCCCCCGCCAGGCCCCCCAGATCCTCCCGCAGCGCCCGAAGGGGGCCAAGAAGAAGTGATGCAGGTGGAGGCCAGCGGGCGGACGGTGGAAGAGGCGGTCGCCCGGGCCCTGGAGGAGCTGGGAGTCGAGCGGGAAGACGTCGAGGTCGAGGTCCTGGACCCCGGCTCGCGGGGGATGCTGGGCTTTGGGGCGCGGGATGCGCGCGTCCGGGTGGCGGTCAAGCCTTCCCCCGCCGCCGTGGCCCACCAGCTGATGGCGCGCCTGATCGACCACCTGGGGATCCAGGGAACGGTGAGGGCCAGAGAGCAGGACGGCGGCGTGCTGGTCACCGTCTCGGGCGAGCACCTGGGGGCGTTGATCGGCCGCAGGGGCGCGACGCTGGAAGCCGTCCAGTTCCTGCTGGGGCTGATGGTGAGCCGGAAGGTGCGCTCTCTCGTGCGGGTGACTGTGGACGCCGGCGGGTACCGGGAGCGGCGGATCAAGTCCCTGCAGGAACAGGCCCGCCGCGCCGCCGAGAGGGCCGTCCGGGAGGGGCGGGAAGTCATGCTGGAACCCATGGCTGCCTCCGACCGGCGTGTGATCCACCTGACCCTGGCCGGGCATCCCGGGGTGGTCACCGAGAGCCGTGGGGAGGGGGAAGATCGCCGCGTGGTGGTCATCCCCCGGTTTTCCGAGGACGCCCCGTCCCCCTCTGGTCTCTGAGCGCTCCCTGGGAAACCTGGTCAGGGACCTGGCGTCTGCTGCCGGGGTCGTCCTGGACGACGCCCAGGTCCGCCAGATGGTGCGCTACCTGGACCTGGTGGCGTCCTGGAGCCGGAAGGCGCGGCTGACGGCGGTCGCCAACCCCCCGTCGGCCGCCCGGGTGCACGTGGCGGACTCGCTGCTCTGCCTGCGCGCCGGGATTCCTCATCTGGCGACCGTTGTGGACGTCGGCAGCGGCGCGGGCCTGCCGGGGATTCCCCTGAAGATCGCCAGGCCGGACCTGGCCGTCACCCTGGTGGAACCCTCCCAGAGGAGGGCGGCTTTTCTGGAGATGGCGTGCGCGGATCTGGGCCTGGAAGTGGAAGTGGTCGCCCGGCCGGCCGAGGAGGTCGGGCGGGATCCCCGGTACAGGGAGGCGTTCCAGGTCGCTGTGGCCCGGGCGGTGGCGCCGATGAGGGCGCTTGCCGAGCTGGTCCTTCCCCTGATCCGGCCCGGCGGAAAGGCCGTCTTGCTGAAAGGACCGGCGGCGGGGGAGGAGGTGGAGCGGGCGCGGACTGCCCTCAGCGTGCTGGGGGGAGGGACGCCCGCGCTGGTGCCGGCGTCCATCCCCGGGAGCCCCGAGCGGGTGGTCGTGGTCGTCCCCAAGGTCGCACCCACCCCGTCGCGGTACCCCAGGCGCCCGGGTGTCCCGCGACGCCGCCCTCTGGGGTGAGCAGCCGGAGGACCCCCACAGGTCGTACCGAATGTGGGTTTGCAGATGGGGCGCGTCATCGCGGTGGCCAACCAGAAGGGTGGGGTGGGCAAGACCACCACGGCGGTGAACCTCTCGGCCGCTTTGGCGCTGCAGGGGCTGCACGTCCTGGTGGTGGACGCCGACCCCCAGGGCCACGCCACCGGAGGTTTGGGCATCCCCCGCCCCCCTCGGCACGCGTCCCTGTACGACGTCCTGACCAGCGGTGCGTCACTGGCGTCGGTGCTGGTGCCGAGCCCGCTGAAGGGGTTGGACATGGCCCCGTCCAGCCCGGACCTGGCTGGCGCCGAGGTGGAACTGGTGGGCCTGCCGTCCCGGGAATTCCGCCTGCGGGAGGCCCTGCGCCCCGTGCGGGAGTGGTACGAGTTCGTTTTTGTGGACTGCCCCCCCTCGCTGGGCCTGCTGACCCTCAACGCCCTGGTGGCCGCCGACGAAGTCTTGGTCCCCATCCAGTGCGAGTACTACGCCCTGGAGGGGCTGTCCCGGCTGGTGGACACGGTGGCGCTCGTCCGCCGGCGGCTGCATCCCCAGCTGCGGGTGGGCGGGGTGCTGCTCACCATGTTCGACCCCCGCACAAACCTCGCCGAGCAGGTCGCCGCCGAAGTCCGCCGGCACTTCCCCCGGGAGGTCTTTGACACCGTCATTCCCCGCAGCGTGCGGCTGGCGGAGGCGCCGTCGTTCGGGCAGCCCGCGGTGACCTACGACCCGACGTCCAGGGGGGCTCAGGCGTACGTGGCCCTGGCCAGGGAGGTGCGCGCCCGTGCCGGACAACCCGTTCCCGTCGGCTGACCCCAGGCGGAGGGGGCTGGGACGGGGGCTGGCGGCCCTCATCCCGGGCGCCGACACCCCGGACAGACCGGCGGAGATCCCCCTGTCCAGGCTGAAGCCGGGCGCCTTCCAGCCCCGCCAGACCGTCGACCCCCGGGAACTTGAGGAACTGGCCGAGTCCGTGCGCCGCCACGGGGTGCTGCAGCCCATCGTGGTGCGGCCCGCCGGCGACGGGTTCGAGGTCGTGGCGGGAGAGCGCCGGTGGAGGGCGGCGGAAGCGGCGGGCCTGCAAACCGTCCCGGCCCTGGTGCGGGACCTGGACGACAGGGAGGCTCTGGAGCTGGCGCTGGTCGAAAACCTCCAGCGCCAGGACCTGTCGCCCCTCCAGAGGGCCCGGGCGTACCGCCGGCTGGTGGAGGAGTTCGGGCTGACCCAGGAGCAGGTGGCCGAGCGGGTGGGCAAAAGCCAGCCGTCGGTGGCCAACACCCTGCGCCTGCTGCAGCTGCCCCCGCCCATCCAGGCCAGCCTGGAGGCGGGCCGGATCAGCGAGGGGCACGCCCGCGCCATTCTGTCGGCGGGGACGGTGCAGAAGATGCTGGACGTCTGGGAGAAGGTGGAGCGCCGGGGCCTGTCGGTGCGCGAGACCGAAGCCCTGGTCCGGTCGGCTATTTCACGTGGAATGCCCTCGCGGCCGAGGGGGAGGTCAGACCCCCACCTGCGGGCGGTGGAGCAGGAGCTGGCCCGCCGGTACGCCACCGACGTGCGCGTGGCGGGCAGCCCCCGCCGGGGGAGGCTGATGTTTGCCTACCGGTCCGAGGAGGACCTCCAGAGGCTGGTGGACCTCCTGCTGCGCCGCTGACCGCCCGGGCGGTCCTCCGCCCGTCAGAATGATGTCCATAATTGCTCATCTTATTCGCTCTACTCCGCTGCCACGGATCCGCGTCCGCGTCGGCGACAGGGAGGGGAGGCGGTGGAGAACCCGGGAGGACCGGTGACCGGACAGGACAGGCCGCAGGCGGGGCTGAGCCGGGACCAGGCGTGGGACCTGGTCTGCCGGTGGATCCACAACCCCAACCTGCGCAAGCACCTGCTGGCGGTGGAGGCGGCGATGCGGGAGTACGCGCGCCGGTTCGGGGAGGACGAAGACAGTTGGGGCGTGGTCGGGCTGCTGCACGACCTGGATTACGAGCGCTGTCCGTCCCGGGAGGCCGGACACCCGTTCGTGGGGGTGGAGGAGCTGCGCCGGCTGGGAGTGCCCGAGGAGTGGACCCGGGCGATCGCCGCTCACGCCGACTACTCCGGGATTCCGCGCCAGACGCCGATGGAGCGGGCGCTGTTCGCCGTGGACGAGCTGGTGGGGTTCATCATCGCCGTGGCCCTGGTGAAGCCGGGCCGGAGCCTGGCCGAGGTGGACGTGGAGTCGGTCAAGAGGAAGATGAAGGACAAGGCGTTCGCCCGCGGCGTCAACCGGGACGACCTGGTCCGGGGGGCCGCGGAGCTGGGCCTGTCGCTGGACGAGCACATCGCCACGGTCCTGCGGGCGCTGCAGAACGCGGCGGCGTCGCTGGGCCTGTAGCCCGGACGGGAGGACGCCATGGATCCCCGGACAGCACCGCCTGTGGGCGACATGCCCGCCGAGGAGTTCCGGCGGGCCGGCCACCGGGTGGTGGACTGGATTGCCGACTACCTGGAGCGGGTGGGGGACTACCCGGTCCTGGCGCGGACCGCGCCGGGGGACATCGTCCGGAGGCTTCCGGCGGTGCCCCCGGCGCAGGGGGAGCCGGTGGAGGCGATCCTGCGGGACGTGGACGAGGTGATCCTGCCGGGCATCACCCACTGGAACCACCCCGCCTTCTTCGCCTACTTCGCCATCACCGGGTCCGGCCCGGGGATCCTGGGGGAGATGCTGGCGGCCGCCCTGAACGTCAACGGGATGCTGTGGAAGACGTCGCCGGCGGCCACCGAGCTGGAGGAAGTGGCGCTGGGCTGGCTGCGGCAGATGGTGGGGCTGCCGGAGGAGTTCGCCGGGATCATCATGGACACCGCGTCGGTGGCCAGCCTGTGCGCTGTGGCGGCCGCCCGGGAGGCGGTGGAGGAATACCCGGTGCGCCTGCGCGGGATGGCCGGCGGGCCGCGGCTGCGGCTGTACACCTCCGAGCAGGCTCACTCCTCCATCGAGAAGGCCGCCCTGGTTCTGGGGGTGGGCCAGGACGGCGTGCGCAAGATCCCCACCGACGACGCCTACCGGCTGGACCCTCAGGCGCTGGCGGAGGCGATCGCCGACGACCGCCGGCGGGGGTGGCGCCCGTTCTGCGTGGTGGCCACCGTCGGGACCACCTCCACCACCAGCATCGACCCGGTGCCCGCCATCGCCGACATCTGCGAGCGCGAGGGGCTGTGGCTGCACGTGGACGGCGCCTATGCCGGGATGGCGGCGGTGGCCCGCGAATTCCGGTGGGTCCTGGACGGCTGCCACCGCGCCGACTCGGTGGTGATCAACCCCCACAAGTGGCTGTTCGTGCCCATCGACTGCAGCACGTTTTACTGCCGCCGGCCGGAGGTCCTGCGCCGGGCCTTCAGCCTGGTGCCCGACTACCTGCACACGCCCGAGCGGGAGCGGGCGGGCGTGCGGGACCTGATGGACTACGGGATCCAGCTGGGCCGCCGCTTCCGGGCCCTGAAGCTGTGGATGGTGATCCGCTACTTCGGCGCCGAGGGCCTGGCCGCCCGCATCCGGGAGCACGTCGCCCTGGGGCAGCGCTTTGCGGCGTGGGTGGACGCCCACCCGGACTTCGAGCGGATGGCGCCGACGCCCCTGTCGGTGGTGTGCTTCCGCGCTCACCCGGCGTCGCTGCGCGGGCGGGCGGAGCCCGCGGCCCTGGACGAGCTCAACGCACAGATCCTGGAGGGCGTCAACGCCACCGGGCGCGCCTACCTGTCCCACACCCGGCTGCGAGGGCGGCTGGCGCTGCGCCTGGCCGTGGGCAACCTCCGCACCACCGAGGAGCACGTGCGCCGGGCCTGGGAACTGATCCAGGAGGCGGCCGCTGCGGCGGTCCGCCGGGCCGGCCTGCTTCCCTGACCCGCCCGCACCCGGCGCGGCAGCCGCCCGCGCGGGCCGCGCCTGAGTCGGCGGCGGAGGATAACCGCGGCAGGTCGTGGAAGGAGGCCCCCGGGCGACTCCCCCCATGATCTTCCGCGACCGCCGGGAAGCCGGAGCGCAGCTGGCGGCGGCCCTGCAGTCCTACCGGGATCGTCGCCCCTTCGTGCTGGCGGTGCCGCGGGGCGGCGTGGTGGTGGGCTACCAGGTGGCCGTCGCGCTGGACGCCCCTCTGGACGTGGTGGTGCCCCGCAAGCTGCGGGCCCCGTTCAATCCGGAGCTGGCCATCGGCGCCGTGGCCCACGACGGCTCGGTGTACCTGGACGAGGGGCTGGTGCGGACCCTGGGGGTGGGCGACGACTACCTCCGGGAGGAGATCGCCCATCAGACCGAGGAGATTCGCCGGCGCATGCAGGCCTACCGGGGCGAGCGGCCCATGCCCGACCTGTCGGGCGCCACGGCGATCGTCGCCGACGACGGCGTGGCCACCGGCGCCACCATGATCGCCGCCCTGCGGGCGGTGCGGGCCCTGGGGCCCCAGGCGGTGGTGGCGGCGGTTCCGGTGGCCCCTCCGGAGACGGTGGAGCGGCTGCGGGGCGAGGCCGACGACGTGGTGTGCCTGCACACCCCCGTCATGTTCTACGCCGTGGGCCAGTTCTACGAGGACTTCTCCCAGACCACCGACGAGGAAGTGGTCGCCCTCCTGCGCGCCCGCGCCGCCCCGGGCCCCGGCGACCTGGCCGCCCGTCCGGGCGGGCGGGACGCCGGGCCGGACCGGGGGTCCTGAGGGTGCCGCTCCCGCGCGCCCTGCGGATATGGCCGTGGCCGGGTTGAAGAGGACCAGCCTGCACGCCGCCCACCTGGCCGCCGGGGCGCGCATGGTGGAGTTTGCCGGGTGGGAGATGCCGGTGCAGTACGCCGGCATCGTCCCCGAGCACCGGACGGTGCGGACCGCCGCCGGATTGTTCGACGTCTCCCACATGGGCGAGATCGAGATCGCCGGCCCAGGGGCTCTGGAGTCGGTGCAGCGGCTGATCACCAACGACGCCAGCCGTCTGGCGGTGGGCCAGGGGCTGTACACGCCCATGTGCGCGCCCACCGGAGGCATCCTGGACGACCTGACGGTGTTCCGGCTGGGCGTGGACCGCTTCCTGCTGGTGGTGAATGCCAGCCGCACCGACGCCGACTTCGCCTGGGTCGCCGAGCACACGCACCAGGCCACCGCCCGCAACCGGTCGGCGGACCTGGCGTTGCTGGCCCTGCAGGGCCCCCGGGCGGCGGCGGTGCTGCAGCGCCTGGTCCGGGCCGACCTGGCCGATCTGCGGTTCTTCCACCTGCTGGACGGGGTGGACGTGGCCGGGGTGACGTGCCTGGTCTCCCGCACGGGCTACACCGGCGAGGACGGGTTCGAGATCGCCTGCGCCTGGGAGGAGGCCCCGCGCCTGTGGGGCGCCCTGCTGGACGCCGGGCGGTCCGAGGGCCTGGTGCCGGCCGGACTGGGAGCGCGGGACACCCTGCGGATGGAGGCCGGCTACATGCTGTACGGCCAGGACATCGACGAGACCACCACTCCCCTGGAGGCTCCTCTGGCCTGGACGGTTAAGTTTGACAAGGGAGAGTTCATCGGCCGGCAGGCTCTGTGGGCCCAGAAAGAGCAGGGGGTGCGGCGGCGGCTGGTGGGGTTTGAGGTGCGCGACCGGGTCATCACCCGCCCCGGCTGCCTTCTGTGGGCTGGCGGCCGGCCGGTGGGGCGCGTGACCAGCGGCACCTTCGGCCCGTGGGTGGGCAAGAGCATCGGCCTGGGGTACGTGGAGACGGACTGGGCGTCGCCCGGCACGACCCTGGAGGTGGAGGTGCGGGGGCGGAGGGTGGATGCGGTGGTGACCAGGCTTCCGTTCTACCGGAGGAGGTGACACGCTGGACAGGGACGAGCGGTTCCCCCCGGATCTGCGGTATTCCACCGAGCACGAGTGGGCCCGGGTGGAGGACGGGCGGGTGCGGGTGGGCATCACCCGGCACGCCGCCGACCGGCTCACCGACATCGTCTACGTGGAGCTGCCGCCTCCCGGGACCCGGGTCTTTTTCATGCAGCCGTTTGGCGTCATCGAATCGGTCAAGGCGGCGTCGGACCTGTACGCCCCCGTCAGCGGCACCGTCGTGGAGGTCAACGGGGTCCTGCGGGAGCGGCCCGAGGTGGTCAACGCCGACCCGTACGGCGAGGGGTGGATGATCGTGGTGGCCCCCGACGACCTGCGGGAGCTGGACCGGCTGCTCAGCGCCGACGACTACGCCCGGCTGGTGGGCGAGGAGGAGAGATGACCGGACAGCGCGCCCCGCGCCGGCAGCACAAGTACATCCCGGCCACCGACGCCGAGCGGGAGGAGATGCTGCGGGCCGTCGGCGTGGCCTCGGTGGAGGACCTGTTCGCCGACGTCCCGCCCCCTGTGCGGCTGAGGCGGCCCCTGGACCTGCCGCCCCCCCTCAGCGACCCCGAGCTGGTGTCGGCGGTGCGGGCCCTGGCCGAGGACACCCTGCACGCCGACCGGGTGGCCTGCTTTCTGGGCGCCGGCGCCTACGACCACTACGTCCCCAGCGTGGTCTGGCACCTGGCCGGCCGGGCGGAGTTTCTCACCGCCTACACGCCCTACCAGGCGGAGATCATGCAGGGGGCGCTGCAGGCCGCCTACGAGTACCAGACCATGCTGTGCGAGCTCACCGGGATGGACGTGGCCAACGCCTCCATGTACGACGGGGCGTCGGCCACCGCCGAGGCGGCCGTCATGGCCCGGGACCTGACCCGGCGGGACCGGGTCATGGTGAGCCGGTCGGTGCATCCCGAGTACCGGCAGGTGCTGCGCACCTACACCGAGCCCCTGGGGGTGGAGGTGGTGGAGGTGCCCTGGCGGGACGGGGTCACCGACCTAGAGGCGGCCGACGCCCTCCTGGACGGCCGCACCGCCGCGGTGGTCGTCCAGCACCCCAACGTCTTCGGGTGCCTGGAGGACGGCCCCGCCCTGGCCGAGCTGGCCCACCGCAAGGGCGCGCTGCTGGTGTGCGCGGTGGCCGAGCCCGTCTCTTTGGGAGTGCTGCGGCCTCCGGGAGCCTGGGGCGCCGACATCGTGGCCGGGGAGGGCCAGCCTCTGGGCAACCACCTGAACTTCGGAGGGCCCTTCTTGGGCATGCTGGCCACCCGGCAGGAGTTCGTGCGGCGGATGCCCGGCCGGCTGGTGGGCGCCACGGTGGACGCCGATGGGCGGCGCGGGTTCGTGCTCACCCTGCAGACGCGGGAGCAGCACATCCGGCGGGAGAAGGCCACCAGCAACATCTGCACCAACGAGGCGCTGCTGGCGCTGGCGGCCGCCGTGTACATGGCGGCGTTGGGGCCCCGGGGGCTGCGGGCGGTGGCGGAGCTCAACCTCCAGAAGGCCGCCTACGCCCGGGAGGCGGTGGGACGGTTGCCCGGGTACCGCCTGGCGTTTGCGGCTCCGACGTTCAACGAGTTCGTGGTGCGCACCCCGCTGCCGCCCGAGGAGGTCAACCGGCGGCTGCTGGCCCACCGCATCCTGGGGGGCGCGCCCCTGGGCCGGTGGTACCCGGAGCTCCCGAACGGGTGGCTGGTGTGCGTGACCGAGCAGCGCACCCGGTCGGAGATCGACGCCCTCGTGTCGGCGCTGGAGGCGATCCGATGAGCGGGCCGGATCCGCGGCGGGGGCGCGACGTCCCGCTGATCTTCGAGCTCAGCACCCCGGGGCGGGTGGGCTGCTCGGTCCCCGACCCCGACGTGCCGGTGCGGGCCCTGGAGGAGCTGGTGCCGCGGGATCTGCTGCGGGAGGACCCGCCGGCGCTGCCCGAGGTCAGCGAGCTGGACGTGGTGCGCCACTACACCCGGCTGTCCCACCGCACCTTCAGCATCGACGAGGGCATGTACCCTCTGGGCTCGTGCACCATGAAGTACAACCCCAAGATCCACGAGGACCTGGCCCGGCTGCCGGGCTTTTCCCGGCTGCACCCCTACACCCCCGCCGAGCACGCCCAGGGCGCGCTGCGCCTGATGTGGGAGCTGGAGCGGCTGCTGGCCGAGATCAGCGGGATGGACCGGGTGACCTTTCAGCCGGCGGCCGGCGCCCACGGGGAGCTGGTGGGCCTGCTGATGATCCGCGCCTACTTCCGCGCCCGGGGGGAGGTCCGCACCCGGGTGATCGTCCCCGACTCAGCCCACGGCACCAACCCGGCCACCGCCGCCATGTGCGGGTACCAGGTGGTCACCGTGCGCAGCGACAGCCGGGGCAACCTGGACGTGGGGGCCCTGCGGGACGCCATGGACGAGTCGGTGGCCGCCCTGATGCTTACCAACCCCAACACCCTGGGCCTGTTCGAGGAACGCATCCTGGAGATCGCCGAGGTGGTGCACGGCCGGGGAGGCCAGATGTACCTGGACGGGGCCAACTTCAACGCCATGCTGGGCGTCACCCGCCCGGGGGACCAGGGGTTTGACGTGATGCACATCAACCTGCACAAGACCTTCTCCACCCCCCACGGCGGCGGCGGCCCCGGGGCCGGCGCCGTGGGGGTGAAGGCCCACCTGGTCCCCTTCCTGCCGGTGCCCACGGTGGAGCGCCGCGGTGACGGGTTCGTGCTGGACTACGACCGCCCGCAGTCCATCGGCAAGGTGCGGGCGTTTTACGGCAACTTCGCCAACCTGGTGCGGGCGTACGCCTACATCCGGTCCCTGGGCGCCGAGGGCCTCAGGCAGGTGGCCGAGACCGCCGTCCTCAACGCCAACTACCTGCTGGCCCGGCTGCGGGAGCACTTCGACGTGCCCTACCCCCGCCTGTGCAAGCACGAGTTCGTCCTGTCGGGGGCGCGGCAGAGGAAGCTGTACGGTGTGACCACCAGGGACATGGCCAAGCGCATCCTGGACTACGGCTTCCACGCACCCACCGTGTACTTCCCCCTGATCGTGGACGAGGCCATCATGATCGAGCCCACCGAGACCGAGAGCAAACGGACCCTGGACGAGTTCACCGACGCCCTGGCGGCCGTCGCCCGGGAAGCCCGGGACGCCCCCGACGTGGTCCGCACCGCCCCCCACACCACCCCCGTCCGGCGGCTGGACGAGGTGCGGGCGGCGCGACAGCCGGACCTGCGCTGGAGGCCCCGGCGCTAGAAGGCGATGGCCGCGTCTTTGCCCGTCAGCCTGGCCGACGTTGAGGCCGCCAGGGAGCGCATCGTCCCCTTCGTGCGGCAGACCCCCCTGCACCCCCTGGGTGATGGCCTGCTGCTGAAGCTGGAGAACCTGCAGGTGACCGGGTCGTTTAAGGCCCGGGGGGCGTTCAACCACGTCCTGGCCCGGCGGGAGGAGTGCGCGGCGGGGGTGATCACCGCCTCCTCGGGCAACCACGGCACGGCGGTGGCCCACGTGGCCCGGGCGCTGGGCCTGCCGGCGGTGGTGGTGGTCCCCGAGGACGTGGCCGCGGTGAAGGCGCAGGCCATCCAGGCCGCGGGGGCGGAGCTGGTGCGGCGGGGCCGGTTTTCCCAGGAGCGGCTGGCGCTGGCCCGGGAACTGGCCGAACGCCGGGGCCTGCACTACGTTCCCCCGTTCGACGACCCGCTGGTCATCGCCGGCCAGGGCACGGCAGGGCTGGAGATCGTCCGGCAGCGCCCCGACGTGGAGGCGGTCTACGTGCCCTGTAGCGGCGGAGGCCTGCTGTCGGGGATCGCGGTGGCGGTAAAGGCGCTGCGCCCCCGGGCCCGGGTGGTCGGGGTGGAGCCCCAGGGGGCCGACAGGTTCCGGCGGTCCCGGCTGGCCGGCCGGCCGGTGGCCCTCGAGGCGGCGCAGACCATCGCCGACGGCCTGCGGGTGCTCTCTCCCGGAATCCTGACCTGGCAGATCGCCGAGCAGCTCGTGGACGACTTCGTCACCGTCTCCGACGGGCAGATCGTGGCGGCGGCCCGCCGCCTGCTGGAGGAGGCGAAGGTGGTGGCCGAGCCGTCCGGGGCGGCCGCAGTGGCCGCAGCCCTGGCCGCGGCCCGCCAGGGGTCGGCGGTGGTGGCCGTGGTGAGCGGGGGGAACGCAGACCGGGAGTTTCTGAGGCTGCTGATCTCGTAGCCGGGCCACCGGGAGTTCTTCAAGCCGCCCCCCTACGTACCTGTGTTCGTCACTTTGGGTCTTGAAAGTCGTACATATGTTCGCTATAATCTCTGCCGGAGGTGAGACTGGCATGGCCGCCCCTCTGACCGACCGGCAGCGGCAGGTTCTGGAGTACATCGCGTCCTCCATCCGCCAGACCGGCATCGTTCCCTCCGTGCGGGAGATCGGCCAGGCCCTGGGTATGCGTTCGCCCTCCACGGTGCACCAGCACCTGACGGCCCTGGAGCGCAAAGGGTACATCCGGCGCCACGGCGACCGCATGCGGGTGCTGGAGGTGCTGGACAGGCGCCTGCTGCCGTCGGGGGAAGATGTCGCCCACCTGCCGCTGGTGGGCCGGGTGTCGGCCGGTCTGCCGGTGCTGGCCCAGGAGAACGTGGAGGAGATGATCCCCGTCCCCCGCCGGATGGTCGGCTGGCAGGACGACAACTGCTTTCTGCTGACGGTGCGGGGAGACAGCATGGCCGGCGCCGGGATCTTCGACGGGGACATGGTCATCGTCCGCTCGCAACCCACGGCGGCGGTGGGAGACGTGGTCGTCGCCCTGATCGGAGAGGAGGCCACCGTCAAGCGCCTGGCCGCCGAGGGCGGCCGGATGTACCTGAAGCCGGAGAACCCCGCCTACCCGCCGATCCGGGACGAGTTCGAGATCATCGGCAAGGTGGTCGGCCTGCTGCGCCGGTACGCCGGAGGCACCGGATGAGCGTCTCCCTCCGCTGGCAGCCGCCCGCCCCTCCCGCAGCCGTCCGTCCTCCCGCCCGCGCGCTCCGGATGCGGGCCGCGGCGGCCGGGTGGTGGGCCAGGCTGGCCGATGACCGGGAGATGGTGGGGCTGAAACTGGTGCTGCTGGCGGTCGTGCTGGCCCTGGCGCTGACCTGGGAGGTGCCGGGGTGGGCCCCGTGATCATGACGGAGGTGGAGGTGGCGTCCGTCGCCGCCGGGGGCCGCGCGGCGGCGGGGGTGGTCATCCGGGCTCCCGACGGGACTCCGCTGGCGGTCCTGGGACGGGTGGAGACGGCGGGATCCCGGCAGGGGGCGGTGTACCGGGGAGTGCTGGCGGGACTGCTGCGGGCGCGGCGGCTGGGCGCCCGGGCGGTGCGCGTGCTGCTGGACAGTCCGGAGGTGCACGCCCAGCTGTCCGGGGGCGCGGACATTCCTCCCGACCTGATCGGCCCCTACCTCCAGGCCCGGGCCCTGTTCAACGCTTACCGGCGCCGCGAGGTGCGCTGCCTGGACGGCGGGTCCAGCGCCCTGGCCCTGGAGGCCGCCCGCCGGGCGCTGGCCTCCTGCGGGGAGGACACCGACGAAGACGACGAAGCCCTCCCCCTGTGGCGGGCCGCCTCCGGGTGAAGGACAGGCCCCGCGCCGGTGGAACCCTGGGGTGAAGGTTTTCCCGCCCATGGAGGACACCGGCGTCGAGCAGCTGCTGGCGGAAGGCGACCGCCTGCTGCGGTCCGGCGACTTTGCCGCGGCCGAGGCGGCCTTCGCCCGCGCCCTCGCCCTGGCCCCCGACTCCGCGGTGACGTACAGCAAGCTGGGCGCGGCCCTGGCCCAGCAGGGGCGCCTGGACGAGGCCCTGGACGCGCTGTCCAGGGCCGTCGCGCTGCAGCCCACCTACGCGCCGGCCTACAACAACCTGGGCAACGTCTACCGCGAGAAAGGGATGGTCGAGCAGGCCCTGGCTGCGTACCGGCGCGCCGTGGAGCTGGACCCGGACTACTGGCTGGCCCACCAGAACCTGGGCGCCCTGTACCGGCGGATGGGGCGGTTCGACGACGCCGTCCGCCACTTCAAGATCGCCCACCGCCTGTCGCTGCGCCGCCCGCCCGGGCCGTCCGCCGGACCCGCCCGGCCGGGCTGCCTACCGGTGGTGGTGGCCGTCGTGGCGCTGGCGGCGGCCGTCGCGTTGAGATGAGCGCGCGCCCCGCCGGCACCCCGGTGCGTCCCGTCGCGGAGGGCGCCGGCCGCAGGAGGGCCTACGGAATCTCCCCCAGCTCCTCGCGCAGCCGCAGCAGGTGCAGCAGGTCGCTGCGGGTGAGGATCCCCACCAGGGTGCCGTCGTCGCCCACCACCAGGACGCGGCCGATGCCGTCCTGGGTCATGCGCTCGAAGGCCTCGTAGGCGGACGCCGACGGGCGGACCGTCCGCAGGCGCTGCAGGGGCGTCATCACCTCCCGCACGGTGGTGGCCGCCCGCCGCTCCCGGGGGACCTCCTTCACGTCGTGCAGGGTCACGATGCCCAGCAGCCGGTCCCCCCACACCACGGGAAATCCCCCGTGCTTGAGAGGGAGGAGGTAGTCGGCGATCAGCTGGTCGAGGGTCAGGGCGGGGTCCACGGTGTGCAGCGCGCGGCTCATCACGTCCGCCACCCGCACGTCTTCCAGGGCCTGGCGCAGCAGGACCTGCTGGTAGCCGGCCTGCGCCCCGGCGTCCAGGAACCACCCCAGCAGCACAAGCCACAGCCCCCCGACCACGTTGCCGGTGAAGGCCAGCAGGATGCCGGCGGCGATGAACGCCACCGCCACGCCCTGCCCGGCGCGGGAGGCGATGCGGGTGGCCCGGGTCAGGTCGCCGGTCATCCCCCACACCAGGGCCCGCAGGACCCGGCCCCCGTCCAGGGGGAAGCCCGGGATCAGGTTGAAGACCGCCAGGGCGGTGTTGGCCCACGCCACGTACCCCGCCAGGGCGCCCAGAGCCGTGCCGGAGGCCGCCCACCGACCGGCGGCGGCCAGGGCCGCGACCGCGAGGCTGGTGGCCGGTCCGGCCAGAGCCACGGCCAGTTCGGCCGGCGCCGTGGGCGGCTCCCGGCCGATCTGGGCCACTCCCCCGAACATGAACAGGACGATGCCGCGGGTGCGGATGCCGTAGCGGCGGGCAGCCAGGGCGTGCCCCACCTCGTGGGCGACCACCGAGCCGAACAGCAGCAGGGCCGCCGCCAGCCCCATGGTCCAGTAGGTCTCCGGCGGCAGCCCGGGCAGGCGGGCGGGGAAGTAGGTGCGGGCCAGCGACCACGACAGGACCCACAGGGCGACAAACCACGTATAGTGGACGCCCACAGGGATCCCGGCAACCCGGCCCAGCCGCAGGGCACCGCGCATGGTCGGACGGAGGAGTCTTTCGCCCCCGGGCGGGGACTTCCCCGCCGCCCGGCGGGGTGCGGGGTGGGGAACCGGGCCGACGACGGCGAAGGTACACCACCCAGATCGTTGCGGGAGGGACCGATGGTTCTGCGACTACTGCCCCGCGAGGAGACGTTCTTCGACCTGCTCAACCAGGCGGCCCAGGTGATCCTCCAGGCCGCCCGGGCGCTGCAGGAACTGCTGGAAGACTACCGGGACGTGGACCGGCGGGCCGAGGCCATCAAGGCGCTGGAGGACCAGGGGGATGCCATCGCCCACGCCATCATCGACCGCCTCAACCGCACCTTCGTGACCCCCCTGGACCGGGAGGACATCTTCGCGCTGATCAAACAGCTGGACAACGTCCTGGACTGGATTGAGGCCACCTCAGCCCGGCTGGCGGTGTACCGCATCCCCCACTCCACCCCGGAGGCCCGGGAGCTGGCCCACATCATCGTCAGCCAGTGCGAGGCCATCGTGGAGGCGGTCAGGCACCTCCGGCGGCCCGACCGGGCCGCCGGCCCCGTGCAGGAGATCAACCGGCTGGAGAACCTGGCCGACCACGTGCAGCGGGACGCCATCGCCCGCCTGTTCGCCGACGCCGCCGACCCCATCACCGTCATCAAGTGGAAGGAGATCTACGAGACCCTGGAGCAGGCCACCGACCAGGCCGAAGACGTGGCCAACGTGATCGAGAGCATCCACACCAAGAACCTGTGATGCCCGCGCTGCCCGGCGGCCTGATCCCCGTCCTGCTGCTGGTCCTGGCGGCGGAGTTCGTCAACGGGTGGACCGACGCGCCCAACGCCATCGCCACCGTGGTCAGCACCCGGGTCCTGACCCCTGCCCAGGCGCTGCTGGTGGCCAGCGTCCTCAACGTGCTGGGAGTGCTCAGCGGACAGGCGGTGGCCGTCACCATCGGGCGGGGCATCGTGGACGCCGCCGCCATCGACACGGTCACCATCGCCGCGGCCATGGTGGCCATCGTGGTCTGGAGTACCCTGGCCTGGACCCGGGGGTTGCCCACCAGCGAGAGCCACGCCCTGCTGGCGTCCCTGGCCGGCGCGGGGCTGGCCACCGCCGGTCCCCGGGTCCTGCTGTGGGAGGGGTGGCAGAAAGTCCTGCTGGGGCTGGCCTTCTCCACCTTCCTGGGCTTTGGCGGAGGATTTGTCCTCATGGTGGCCATCGCCTGGGCCTTCCGCCGGATGTCCCTGGGAGGGGTGCGGCGGCTGTTCGGCCGGTTGCAGGTGCTGTCGGCGGCGTTCATGGCCTTCAGCCACGGCAGCAACGACGGCCAGAAGTTCATGGGCGTCTTCACCCTGGCGCTGGTCCTGGGCGGCGTCCTGCCCGAGTTCCACATCCCCCTGTGGGTCATCCTGGTGTGCGCGCTCACCATGGGGGTGGGCACCGCCCTGGGCGGGTGGCGCATTGTCCACACCATGGGACTGCGCCTGACCAAGCTGGAGCCCTATCAGGGGTTTGCGGCGGAGACGGCCGCCGCCAGCGCCATCGAGCTGGCCAGCCGGCTGGGGGTTCCCCTCAGCACCACCCACACCATCAACACCGCCATCATGGGCGTGGGGGCGACCCGGAGGCTGTCGGCCGTACGGTGGGGGGTGGGGGCGGAGATCGTCGCTGCGTGGGTGCTCACCTTCCCCGTGTGCGCCCTGATCGGGGCCGTGGTCACCTGGGTGCTGCGCGCGGTCCTGTAGCCCGCGGTGTGGTATGATCCCTGGAGGCCGTCGGGCGGGAATCCCCCGCCCGCGGGAGGCGTTATCCGCTGTGAACGCGACACAGACGGGAGGAGCGCCATGGGCAAGGCCGTGCACGTGAGCGAGCACGACTTCGACGCGCAGGTCCTGCAGTCGGACCTGCCGGTGGTGGTGGACTTCTGGGCCGAGTGGTGCGCCCCGTGCCGGATGATCGCCCCCATCATCGAGGAGCTGGCCGGCGAGTACGCCGGGCGGGTCAAGGTGGTCAAGGTGGACGTGGACAGCAACCCCCACGTCGCCCACCGCTACGGGATCATGAGCATCCCCACCCTGGGGGTGTTCAAGGGGGGCGAGATGGTGGACCGGGTGGTGGGCTACATGCCCAAACCCGAGCTGAAAAAGCGGCTGGAGAAGATCCTGGGGGCCGCCGTCGGCTGACGGGACCCGCCGACGGATCGCCCCGGCCCGTCGCGTTCGCGACATCCCGATCCGGCATCAGCCCTGTTGGGCCAGCCACCGCTCGGCGTCGATGGCCGCCTCGCACCCGTAGCCGGCGGCGGTGACGGCCTGGCGGTAGGTGTGGTCGTGGGCGTCGCCGGCCACGAAGACCCCCTCCACGCTGGTCTGGGACCGCACCGTGCGGATGATGTAGCCCTGCTCGTCCATGGCCACCTGGCCCCGGAACAGGTCGGTGTTGGGGCGGTGGCCGATGGCCACAAAGACGCCGTCGGTGGGGCGTTCGGCGATCTGGCCGGTGGTCACGTCCTGCAGGCGCACCCCGGTGACCTTGCCGTCGCCCAGGATGTCCACCACCACCGTGTTCCACAGGAAGCGGATCTTCTCGTTGGCCGTGGCCCGCTGCTGCAGGATCTTGCTGGCCCGCAGGCGGTCCCGCCGGTGCACCACCGTCACCGAGCGGGCCAGCTTGGCCAGGTACAGGGCTTCCTCCATGGCGGTGTCGCCGCCGCCCACCACCATCACGTCCCGGTCCCGGAAGAAGAACCCGTCGCAGGTGGCGCACGTGCTCACCCCGCGGCCCATCAGCCGCTGCTCTCCGGGCACGCCCAGCTGCTTGGGCTTGGCGCCGGTGGCGATGATGAGGGCGCGGGTCTCGTAGGTCTCCCCCGACTGGGCGGTCACCCGGAACGGTCGGACGGACAGGTCCACGGCCACCGCGTCCTCGGCGAGGAACTCGGCGCCCACCCGCTCCGCCTGCCGGCGCATGTCGGCCATCAGGTCGGGGCCCAGGATGGGCTCGGCGAACCCGGGGTAGTTTTCCACCTCGGTGGTGAGCATCAGCTGGCCGCCCGCCTCGGCCCCCTCGAACACCAGGGGCTGCAGGCCCGCCCGGGTGGTGTAGATGGCGGCCGTCAGCCCGGCCGGGCCCGATCCCAGGATGATCACGTTGCGCATAGGGTCCTCACCACTGCACACTAACGCCGGGGCCGGCGCCGCCATTCCGCGGGCCGCCGCCCCGTCTTCTTTCACCGGCGGCCCGCCCGCTCCCTGGCGGACACTCCCCTGACAATATCATTGTCAACAATCTTGACAAAAGCGATTGCCGGGGGTACCGTAGGGGCCTGGAGATGGCCCGGGTGCGGGGACGGCGAGACGACCTTCCAGTGTACGTGATCAGCGTGGCGGCCGACCTGACGGGTCTGCACCCGCGGACGCTGCGCATCTACGAGGAGAAAGGCCTCCTGCAGCCGGCGCGGCGCAACCACCAGCGTCTGTACTCGGAACGGGACCTGGAGCGGGTGCGCATGATCCGCTACCTGACCCGGGAGGTGGGGCTGAACCTGGCCGGGGTGCGCCTGCTGCTGGAGATGTCCGAGCGGATGGACTACCGGCGGACCCGGGACGCCATCTCCTGGGTGGTGGAACGCGCGTGGAGGAGGAGGCGAGTGCCATGAGCCTGATCCGGTGGGACCCCTTCGACGACCTGGCGTCGCTGCGGGAGTCCATGGACAAGCTGTTCGAGGAGTTCTTCAGCCGCCGGCCCCGGGGGACGGCGGTGACGGCGTGGCAGCCGGCGGTGGAGGTCTACGAGACCGACACCGAGGTGGTGGTGCGGGCCGAGCTGCCCGGGGTGGACCCCAAGAACGTGGACATCACCGTCACCGAGGACACCCTGACCATCAAGGGCGAAGCGCGGGCCGAGCAGGAGGAGAAGGGGCGCAACTACTACCGGCGGGAGCTGCGCTACGGCGCCTTCCTGCGGACCCTGGCCCTGCCCGAGGAGGTGCAGGGGGACAAGGCCCGGGCTTCGTACCGGAACGGCATCCTGGAGGTCCGGGTCCCCAAGAGCGAGCGGTCGCGGCCCCGCACCGTGAAGGTGGAAGTGGCCGACTAGCCGGGGGCGGCGCGGACAGGGAGGATCGGCAGCCATGGGCAAGGTGGTGGGCATTGACCTGGGCACGACCAACTCGGTGATCGCCTGCGTGGTGGGAGGCGAGCCGCAGGTGATCCCCAACGCCGAGGGCAGCCGGCTGACCCCGTCGGTGGTGGCGTTCACCAAGACCGGCGAGCGCCTGGTGGGCCAGATGGCCAAGCGCCAGGCCATCCTCAACCCCGAGAACACCGTGTACTCCATCAAGCGCTTCATGGGCCGGCGCTACTCGGAGGTGGAGACCGAGCGCAAGATGGTCCCCTACAAGGTGGAGGAGGGGCCCAACGGCATGGCGGTGGTCCGGCTGCCGGCGGCCGGGCGGACCTTCACCCCCGAGGAGATCTCCGCCATGATCCTCCAGAAGCTCAAGGCGGACGCCGAGGCCTACCTGGGGGACACGATCACCGAAGCGGTCATCACGGTGCCGGCATACTTCAACGACGCCCAGCGTACCGCCACCAAGCATGCCGGCGAGATCGCGGGCCTGAAGGTTCTGCGCATCATCAACGAGCCCACCGCCTCCTGCCTGGCCTACGGCCTGGACAAGAAGGGCGCCGAGACGGTGCTGGTCTTCGACCTGGGCGGGGGGACCTTCGACGTCTCCATCCTGGAGATCGGGGAGGGCGTCTTTGAGGTCAAGGCCACCTCGGGAGACACCCACCTGGGCGGCGACGACTGGGACGAGCGCATCGTCCACTGGCTGGCCGACCAGTTCAAGCGCGAGCACGGCATCGACCTGCGGCAGGATCGCCAGGCGCTGCAGCGGCTGCGGGAGGCCGCCGAGCGGGCCAAGATCGAGCTGTCCACGGTGACCCAGACCACCATCAACCTGCCCTTCATCACCGCCGACGCCACCGGGCCCAAGCACCTGGACTACGTGCTGACCCGGGCCAAGTTCGAGGAGCTGACCGCCGACCTGGTGGAGCGGTGCATCGGCCCGTTCAAGCAGGCCCTGGCCGACGCCAAGATGACCGAGAAGGACCTGGACGAGGTCATCCTGGTGGGCGGGTCCACCCGCATGCCCATGATCCAGGAGCTGGTGCGCCGCCTGACGGGCAAGGAGCCCAACAAGGAGGTGCACCCCGACGAGGTGGTGGCCGTGGGCGCGGCCATCCAGGCCGGCGTGCTGGCGGGCACGGTGCGGGAGGTGGTGCTGCTGGACGTCACGCCCCTGTCCCTGGGCGTGGAGACCCTGGGCGGCGTGATGACGGTCCTGATCCCCCGCAACACCACCATCCCCACCCGCAAGAGCGAGATCTTCACCACCGCCGCCGACGACCAGACCCAGGTGGAGATCCACGTGCTGCAGGGCGAGCGGCCCATGGCCCGGGACAACCGCACCCTGGGCCGCTTCATCCTGGACGGGATCCCGCCGGCGCGCCGGGGCGTGCCCAAGATCGAGGTGACCTTCGACATCGACGCCAACGGCATCCTCAGCGTCACCGCCAAGGACACCGCCACCGGGCGGGAGCAGTCCATCAAGATCACCGGCACCTCCACCCTCTCCAAGGAGGAAGTGGAGCGGATGGTCAAGGAGGCGGAGCGGTACGCCGAGGAGGACCGCCGCAAGCGCGAGGTGGCCGAGACCCGCAACCGGGGCGACTCGCTGGTGTACCAGACCGAGCGCATGCTCCGGGAGGTGGGCGACAAGATCTCCGCCGCCGAGCGCCAGCAGGTGGAGGCCAAACTGCGCGACCTCAAGGACGCCCTGGCCACCGACGACGTGGCCCGCATCCGCCGCGCCATCGACGACCTGCAGCAGGCCAGCTTCAAGCTCACCGAGGCCATGTACGCCCGGGCGGCGGCCTCGGGCGGGTCGGCGCGGCCGGGGCCCGACGGGCCCGCCGGCGGGACGGGCGGCGAGGACGTGATCGACGCCGACTACAAGAAGGCCGACGACCGCTAGGAGCGCCTGCGGGGGATGCCCATGGAGGAACGGCTGGATCAGGTCCCGCCCCCCGCCGGGAGCGGGGCGGAGGCGGAGACGGCGCCCGCCCCGCCCGCCTCCGCAGAGACCCCGACGCCCGAGGAGGTCATCGCCGAGCTTCGGGCGGAGGTCGAGCGCCTGCGGGCGGAGGCGGAGAGGAACTGGCAGCAGTTCCTGCACGCCGCCGCCGACCTGGAAAACTACAAGAGGCAGGCCGCCCGCCAGCGGGAAGACGCCGTCCAGCGGGCCCGCCACTCGCTGCTGGCGGTGATCCTGGCCGTGGTGGACACCCTGGAGCGGGCGCTGGAGCACGCCGGCGGCGACGGCGCGGCGATCCTGGAGGGGATCCGGATGACCCACCGGCAGGTCCTGGACCTGCTGGCGAACATGGGGGTCCGGCCGATGGAGGCCCGGGGGCAGCCCTTTGACCCCCGCTACCACGAGGCGGTGGACGTGGTCTCCCCCGACGAGCACGGCGTCGCTCCCGGGACGGTGGTGGAGGAAGTGCAGCGGGGCTACCTGCTGAACGGAGAGGTGCTGCGGCCGGCGCGGGTGCGGGTGGCGAAGGTCTAGCGGGCCGGGGCGGAGGGGCGGGATGGAGTTCAAGGACTACTATCGGATCCTGGGCGTGGACCGGGACGCCGACCAGAAGGCCATCGCGGCCGCCTTCCGCCGCCTGGCCCGCCAGTACCATCCCGACGTCAACAGGACCCGGGAGGCCGAGGAGAAGTTCAAGGAGATCAACGAGGCCTACCAGGTGCTGGGCGATCCCCAGCGCCGCGCCCGGTACGACCAGATGTACGACGCCTACCGCCGCGGAGGGGTGGACTGGCAGCAGGTCTTCGGCGCGCCCGGCGCGCCGGGCGGGTGGACGGTGACCGTCGGAGGCGACGTCGACCTGGAGGACCTGCTGGCGGGGATGGGCTTTTCGGACTTCTTCAGGCGCTTTTTTGGCGCCGACTTTGCGGAGGCCCGGCGTGCGGGCCGGGCCGGCCGCAGGCGGGTAGGCGTGGAGGAGGCCGCCGGCGCGCCGCCGGCGCCCGCCGCCACGGTCACGGTCACCCTGGAGGAGGCGTTTACCGGCACCCGCAAGTCCGTGGTGGTGCCCCTCAACGGCGCCTCCCGGCGGTTTGACGTCTCCATCCCTCCGGGAGTGCGGGACGGCCAGCGGATCCGGCTGCCGGGGGCGCTGGAGGGGCAGGACGTCTACCTGGTGGTGCAGGTGCAGCCCCACCCGGTGTTCGCCCGTCAGGAGGACCACGTGGTGGTGGAAGTCCCGGTGACGCCGTCGGAGGCGGTCCTGGGCGCCCGGATCGAGGTCCCGACCCTGGAGGGCAAGGTGGAGATGGTCCTGCCCCCCGGCACCCAGAACGGGCAGACGTTCCGCCTGCGCGGGCTGGGCATGCCCCGGCGCGAGGGCGGGCGCGGCGACCAGCTGGTGCGGGTGAAGGTGGTCGTCCCCACGGACCCCACGCCCCGAGAAAGGCAGCTGTACGAGGAACTGGCCCGGCTGCGCCGGGACAACCCGCGGGCGTCGTGGGGATGCCGCTGACGGCGAGGTGTGGCCGTGGCTGTCCGGTTTGACAGGTTCACCGAGAAGGCCCAGGAGGCCGTTCTGAGCGCCCAGGAGATCTGGCGCGCCCACCAGCACCCCCAGGTGGACACCGAGCACCTGCTCCTGGCGCTGGTGGAGCAACCCGACGGCATCGTTCCCCAGGTCCTGGCCCGGGCCGGGGTGAACGTGGCGGCCCTGCGCGGCCGCCTGCGCGCCGAGCTGGAGCGCCAGCCCCGGGTCAGCGCGCCGCCTGCCGAGGGCCTGCTGATCAGCCCCCGGCTGCGCCAGGCCCTGGAGGTGGCCCAGGACGAGGCCGCGCGCATGCGGGACGACTACGTGAGCACCGAGCACCTGCTGCTGGGCCTGGCCCGGGTGCGGGACGGCGGGGCCGCGCGGCTGCTGGAGGAGGCCGGCGCCAGCCTGGGCGGGCTGTACCGGGCCGTGCAGGACGTGCGGGGGCGCCAGCGGGTGACCAGCCCCCATCCCGAGGGCACCTACCAGGCCCTGGAGCGCTACGGCCGGGACCTCACGGCGCTGGCGGCGGCGGGCAGGCTGGATCCGGTGATCGGCCGCGACGACGAGATCCGGCGGGTCATCCACGTCCTGTCCAGGCGCACCAAGAACAACCCGGTGCTCATCGGCGACCCGGGCGTGGGCAAGACGGCCATCGTGGAAGGGCTGGCCCAGCGCATCGTCCGGGGCGACGTGCCCGAGGGGCTGAAGAACAAGCGCATCGTGCAGCTGGACATGGGCGCCCTGGTGGCCGGGGCCAAGTACCGGGGCGAGTTCGAGGACCGGCTCAAGGCCGTGCTGCGGGAGGTCGTCGACAGCCAGGGCGAGATCATCCTGTTCATCGACGAGCTGCACACGGTGGTGGGCGCCGGGGCCGCCGAGGGTGCCATCGACGCCTCCAACATGCTCAAACCCATGCTGGCCCGGGGGGAGCTGCGGACCATCGGGGCCACCACCCTGGACGAGTACCGGCAGCACATCGAGAAGGACGCGGCCCTGGAGCGGCGTTTCCAGCCGGTGTTCGTGGGCGAGCCGTCGGTGGAGGAAACCATCTCCATCCTGCGGGGCCTGAAGGAACGCTACGAGGTGCACCACGGCGTGCGCATCACCGACGCCGCCGTCATCGCCGCCGCGACCCTGTCGGACCGCTACATCAGCGGCCGCTTCCTGCCCGACAAGGCCATCGACCTGATCGACGAGGCGGCGGCCCGGCTGCGGATGGAGATCGATTCCAAGCCCACCGAGCTGGACGAGATCGACCGGCGCGTCATGCAGCTGGAGATCGAGCGGGAGGCCCTGCGCCGGGAGGACGACCCCGCCAGCCGGGAGCGGCTGGACCAGCTGGAGCGGGAGATCGCCGGGCTGCGGGAGCGCAGCGAGCGGCTGCGGGAGCAGTGGGAGCAGGAGAAGAAGCTCATCGCCGGCGTGCGGCAGATCAAAGAGCAGATCGAGCAGACCCGCCGCCAGGTGGAGGACGCCGAGCGGCGGGCCGATCTGGAAACGGCCGCGCGGCTGCGCTATGGCGTGCTCCCGGAGCTGCAGCGCCAGCTGGCCGACCGGGAGGCCGCCCTGGCCCAGATCCCCCCCGACCGGCGGCTGCTGAAGGAGGAGGTGGACGCCGAGGACGTGGCCGAGGTGGTGAGCCGGTGGACCGGCGTCCCGGTCAGCCGCCTGCTGGAGGGGGAGATGCGCAAGCTGCTGGAGATGGAGCGGCGGCTGCACGAGCGGGTGGTGGACCAGGACGAGGCGGTGCGGGCGGTCAGCGACGCCATCCGGCGCGCCCGCGCCGGTCTGAAAGACCCCCGCCGGCCCATCGGGTCCTTCCTCTTCCTGGGCCCCACGGGCGTGGGCAAGACCGAGCTGGCCCGGGCCCTGGCGGCCCAGCTGTTCGACGACGAGGACGCCCTGGTCCGGCTCGACATGTCCGAGTACCAGGAGCGGCACACCGTCAGCCGGCTCATCGGAGCGCCCCCGGGCTACGTGGGCTACGAGGAAGGCGGCCAGCTCACCGAAGCGGTGCGGCGGCGGCCGTACCGGGTGGTGTTGTTCGACGAGATGGAAAAGGCCCACGCGGATGTCTTCAACCTGCTCCTGCAGGTCCTGGACGACGGGAGGCTCACCGACGGCCACGGGCGCACGGTGGACTTCAAGAACACCGTGATCATCATGACCAGCAACCTGGGCAGCCGGTACCTGCAGCACCTCAACCCCTCCGACGCGGCCCAGTTTGAGATGGCCCGGGTGCAGGTCCTGGACGAGGTGCGCAAGGCCTTCCGCCCCGAGTTCCTCAACCGCATCGACGAGATCCTGGTCTTCCGGCCCCTGTCCAGCGACCACATCCGGCAGATCGTGGACCTGCAGCTGCGCGACCTGGCCGCCCGGCTGCAGGATCAGAAGATCGCCCTGGAGGTCACCGCCGCCGCCCGGGACTACCTGGCCCGGGAAGGCTACAACCCCGACTTCGGCGCCCGGCCTCTGCGCCGGCTGATCCAGCGGGAGGTGGAGAACCCTCTGGCCCGCCTGGTCCTGGCCGGCCAGCTGCGGGCCGGCCAGGTGGCCGTGGTGGACTACGCCGACGGCGGCCTGCGGATCACGGTGCGGGAACCCGCGCCGGCGGCGGCACTCTGACCGGTCCCCCGGAGCCCCGGGGAGCGGGGAGGCGCGTATCCTCTACCTGAGCGTGGTGACTAGCGGCGCGGTCCTTCTGGCGCTGGAGATCCTGGCCAGCCGGATCGTGGCCCCCACCTTCGGGAACTCCGTCTACGTCTGGGGCAGCCTGATCGGCACCTTCCTGGCCGCCCTGGCCGGCGGCTACGCCCTGGGAGGGCGGGTGGCGGACCGCTGGCCCACCTCCGGCGGCTTCGCCGCGGTGGTCTTTGCCGCAGGCGCCCTGGTGTTCCCCATTCCCCTGGTGGCGCCCCGGGTCCTGGAGGCGGTGGAGGCGGCATCGGCGGGACCGCGCGCGGGGCCTCTGCTGGCCTGCCTGGTCCTGTTCCTGCCGCCGGGGGTCGTGATGGGGATGGTGTCGCCGTACGCCGTCCGCTTGCGGGCGCGGGCCGTGACCGCACTGGGAGGCGTGGCCGGCACCCTGTACGCCCTGTCCACCGCCGGCAGCCTCGCGGGCACCCTGCTGGCCTCCTTCGTGGTGCTGAACCACTGGACCGTCCCCGCCATCGTCCACGGCCTGGGCGCCCTCCTGCTCGCCCTGGGGGTGGCCACCTGGCTGGCCGCCCGGCGGGTGGTGGCGGCCGGATCGGCCGCCCTGGCGGCGGCGGTGCTGCTGGGCCTGCCGGCCGTTCGCGGTCCCGCCGCCGCGCCGGTGGGGCTGCGGCACCTGCAGGACACGGTATACCACCGCATCACCGTCACCGACGAAGGGGGCATCCGCTACCTGAAGCTGGACAACTACTGGCAGAGCGGGCTGGACCTGGCCAGCCCGCGGCGGACGGTGTTCCCTTACGCCGACTACATGCACCTGCCGGTGCTGCTGGCGCCCGACGCCCGACGGGTCCTGATGGTCGGCCTGGGCGGGGGCACGGTGCCCGTCCGCTACCACCAGGACTACCCGGCGATGACCATCGACGTGGTGGAACTCGACCCCGCCGTCATCCAGGTGGCCCGCCGGTACTTCGCCGTGCCCGCCGACCGGCGGCTGCGCCTGGTGGCGCAGGACGGCCGGCTGTTCATCGCGCGCTCTCCCGAGCGCTACGACATCATCCTCCTGGACGCGTACCTGATCGACACCATCCCGTTCCACCTGGCCACCCGGGAGTTCTTCGCCTCCGCCCGCGCGCGCCTGGCGCCGGGCGGCGTCCTGGCCAGCAACGTCATCGGCGCCCTGGACGGACCCCGCAGCGGTCTGTTCCGGGCGGTCTACCGGACCCTCCGGGCGGTCTTTCCCACCGTGTACGTCTTCCCGGTGGAGTGGGGCCGGTTCGACGTCCCGGAAGCCCTGCGGAACATCATCCTGGTGGCCACCGACCGGCCCCGCCTGGCCCCGGAGCAGCTGCGGGTCCTGGCGGCGCGGGCGCGCCGGCACCCCGGGGTGACCGTGGACGGGTGGGAGGAGGCGGTGGGCGACCTGTACGAGGAGTCCATCCGGGTGGACGACGTCCCCCTCCTGACCGACGACTACGCCCCGGTGGAGACGCTGATCCGGTAGCCGGGACCTATAATGGTGTCGATTCCCGTGCCGGCGGAGCAGGTATGCCCGTTCTCAAACTCTACATCGGCGACATAATCCAGACCCGCAAGACCCATCCCTGCGGCAGCGACCGCTGGGTCATCGAGCGGCTGGGCGCCGATGTGGGCATCCGCTGCCAAGGGTGCGGTCGCTACGTGCTGATGGAGCGCGCCCGGCTGGAGCGGCGCATCCGCAAGTTCATCAGCCGCCCCCAGGCGGAGCCCGAGCCGTGACGGCGCCTGCGGCTCGTCGGAGCGAGTAAGCCCGCAGCGGGCGGGGCACAGGGTCGGATGGTATGAACCTCTACGCCTGGGCCGTCGGGCTGGCCGGGTGGGCCGTGCTCCTGCCCCTGCTCCGGCTCACTCCTCTGCCGCCTCCCGAGCTGCTGGCGGCGTTCGCGCTGCTGGCCGTGGCCACCGAGTGGCTGCTGGTCCCCCTGCCCCGGGGCGGGTACCAGTCGGCCGGGCTGGCGGTGTCGGCGGCCGCCCTGCTCGTCCTGGGCCCGGCGCCTGCGGCCCTGGCGATGGCGGCGGGGGTGATGGTGGGCCACGGGCTGCTGCACCGCCGCTCGCTGTCCACCGTCGCCTTCAACGGGGGTCAGTACATCCTGGCCGTCTTAGCCGCCGGAGCCGCCTTCACCGCCGTCGACCCGCGGGTGGGGTGGCCTCCTGGGCCCCTCTACCAGGGCCGGGCCGACCTGGTCTTCTTCGCCGCCTTCTTTGCGGCCGTGGCCGCCCACGTCCTCACCGGCAGCCTGTGCGTCAGCGGGATGGTCAGCCGCCTGCGCCGCGCCCCCTTCCTGGCGGTGTTCGGGGTCAACGTGGCGTGGGAGGCGGTCAACAATCTGGCCTTCGCCACCCTGGGATTGGTCCTGGCCCTCATCTACGTCCACGCCCTGCCGGTGAGCGCCGTGGTCCTGACGGCGCCCCTGCTGCTGATGGGGTACATCCTGATGCTGCACACCGCCCGGGAGCAGGCCCGCCGGGAACTGGAGGTGGTCGAGCGCATCGGCCGGGCGTCGGCCACATTGGACCTGGAGCAGCTGTACCGCGCCATCTACGAGTCGGTGGCCGCCGTGATGCCCGCCGACGCCTTCTGCGTGGCCCTGTGCGACTACGAGAGGGCGGTCCTCAGGTACGACTTCGTGGTGGACCGCGGCCGGCGGGTGCCGCCCCAGGACGCGGTCCTCACCCCGCCGGTGCGGGACCTGCTGGCCGCCGGCATCCCGCGGCTGCTGACGGCGTCGGCCGGGGCGGCTGACGTCCCCGACCTGCTGCCCGGGGACCGCCGGGGCGGCCGGCCGGCCTCCACCCTGGCGGTGCCGATCCTGCGGGGAGCCCAGGCGGTAGGCCTGCTGGCGGTGTGCAGCGACACCGCGGGGGCTTACACCGGGCGGGACGCGCGATTGCTGGAAACCATCGCGACGCAGATCACCACCGCCATCGACAACGCCCGCCTGTTCGACGCCACCCGCCGCAGCCTGGACCGCCTGACCACCCTCCAGCGGGTCGCCAACGCGGTGGCGGCCAGCCGGACGTTCGGCGACGTGGTGGAGGCCATCATGGACGGCGCGCGCCAGGTCCTGGACGCCGACCGGTGCGCCATCTACCTGGGGACCGAACAGACGGGACTGACAGACGTCCACGCCCACGGTCTGCCCGCGGAGTACCTGGAGGCTCTGCGCCAGGCGGTGCGCGGCCCGGTGGGCGGCCTGCCCATCAGCGTCCGGGAGCCCACGGTCATCGCCGACGCCGGCGCCGACCCCCGGACTCAGGCGTTTCGGGAGCAGCTGGGGGGCGACCGCCTGCCGGTTCTGGAGGAGGTGTGGCAGGCCATCAAGACCGTGGCCGTCCTGCCGTTGCTGCACCGGGGAGAGCTGCTCGGGGTGCTGGCCCTGTACCACAACCGCATCCGCCCCTACGACGCCGAGGACCTGCGCCTGGCCCAGGCCCTGGCCGACCAGACGGCCGTGGCCGTCACGAACATCACCCTGCTGCAGCAGGCCGAGCGGCGGGCCGCCGAGGTGGACGTCACCAACCGCATCCTGTCCACCGTCACCGGCACTCTGGACCCGCAGGACATGTTCCGCCGGATCGTGGAGGAAGTGGCCCGGGCCTTCGGCTACTCCCGCGTCAGCATCCACCGGCTGGAGGGGGACTACCTGATCCTGCAGGCCCAGGTGGGCTATCCCGAGGTGCAGGAGAAGATCCACGTGACCAAGGGGATCGTGGGGCGCGCGGCCCGCACCGGCAGGCCGGTCCTGGTGCCCGACGTGACCCGGGACCGGGACTACATCATGGCCGACCCGGCCGTCCGCAGCGAGGTGGCGGTGCCCATCGAGGCGGAGGGGCGGGTGCTGGGCGTGCTCAACGTCGAGGCCGACGCCTCCCGGACCCTCACCGAGGCCGACGTGGGCCTGCTGCAGCCCCTGGCCGGCCAGCTGGGGGTGCTGCTGCGCAACGCCACCCTCTTCGACGAGGCCCGGCGGGCCCGGGACGAGATCACGGTGCTGTACGAGGCCGCCAAGGCCACCAGCGCCAGCCTGGAGCTGGAGACGGTCCTCAACAACCTGGTGCAGGTGACCTGCCAGGCGTTCGGCTACGAGCAGGGCGCCCTGCTGCTGCTGGACGAGCGCAGCGGCGACCTGGTGGTGGAGGCCATCTACGGCTACGCCCCCGGCACCCGCGGCTACCGCATCCCCGCCGGCAAGGGGGTCACGGGCTGGGTGGCCCGGACCGGCAAGCCGGAGATCGTGGCCGACGTGCGCAAGGACCCGCGCTACATCGGGGTCAACGACCAGGTGCGCAGCGAGATCGCCGTGCCGCTGATCAGCGAGGGGCGGGTCATCGGCGTGTTCAACGTGGAAAGCCCCCGCCGGGGCGCGTTCGGCGACCGGGACCTGCGGGTGCTCACGGCCCTGGCGGGCTACGCCGCCATCGCCATCGAGAACGCCCGGCTGTTCGAGCGCACCAAGCGCCTGGCCATCACCGACGGGCTGACCGAGCTGTACAACCACCGCTACCTGCACGAGACCCTGGAGCGCACCCTCGAGCGCTGCCGCCGGGACGGGCAGCCCCTGGCGGTCGTCATGCTGGAGATCGACAGCTTCAAGCGGTACAACGACACCTACGGCCACCAGCGCGGCGACGAGGTGCTGCGGGTGGTGGCGGACCTGCTGCGCCGGGGCAGCCGGGCCGGAGACATCGTGGCCCGGTACGGCGGCGACGAGTTCATGATCGTCCTGCCCAACACCACCAAGGAGGCCGCCGCCGAGATCGCCGAGCGCCTGAGGCGGGCCGTGGAGGCCTATCCGTTCCTGCTGGGCGGCGCGACTCCGGCCCCGGTGACCCTCAGCGTGGGCGTGGCGGCCAGCCCGGAAGATGGCGCCACCGTGGACGCCCTGGTGGACGCCGTGGACCGCGCCCAGTACAGCGCCAAGCGGTCGGGAGGCAACAGGGTGCACGTCGCCCGCCCGGCCGCCGGACAGGTCCGCGGCTGACGGCCGGCGAACCCGGCCCCCGGGGGCGGAACGGCGTCGGCCGGTGACCGTCTCGCCCCGACCATGGCCCTCTCGGTCGGCATCGTCGGCCTGCCCAACGCCGGCAAGTCCAGCCTCTTTGTCGCCCTCACCAGGGCGGCGGCGGCGGTGGCCCCGTATCCCTTCACGACCGTCGAGCCGCACCGGGGCGTGGTGCCGGTGCCCGACCCGCGCCTGGCGGCCATCGCCGCGGTCACCCGCCCCGTCCGCGTGGTGCCGGCCACCCTGGAGGTGGTGGACATCGCGGGGCTGGTGCGGGGCGCCCACCGGGGCGAGGGGTTGGGCAACCAGTTCCTGGCCCACATCCGCGACGTGGACGCCCTGGCCCACGTGGTGCGCTGCTTTGCGTCCCCCGACATCCCCCACGTGGAAGGCACTCCCGATCCCTGGCGGGACCTGGAGATCGTGGACCTCGAGCTGGCCCTGGCCGACCTGGCCGCCGTGGAGCGGGAACGGGAGCGGGCCCGCGGGCGCGCGCGGTTGCGGGATCCGGAGGCGGCCGCGGCGGCGGACGCGCTGGAGGAGGTCCGGCAGGCCCTGCAGCGAGGCATTCCGGTCCGGCTCCTGCCGGCCGACCCCCGCCGGGAGGAGGTCGTGCGGCCTCTGCGCCTGCTCACCGCCAAGCCGGTGGTGTACGTGGCCAACGTGGCCGACGCCGACCTGCCCGACGCCCCCTCCGCCGAGCCCGTCCGCCGGTACGCCCGGGAGCGGGAGGCGCCGGTGGTGGTCCTGTCGGCCAAGCTGGAGATGGAGGCGGCGGATCTGTCCCCTGTCGAAGGCGCCCAGGTCCTGCGGGCCTACGGGGTTGGCGAGCCCGGTCTGGCGCAGCTGGTGCGGGCGGCCTACCGGCTGCTGGGGCTGGTGACGTTTTTCACCACCGCCTCCCGGGAGGTGCGGGCGTGGCTGGTGCCCGAGGGGACCACCGCCCCGCAGGCCGCCGGGCGCATCCACTCGGACATGGAGCGGGGATTTATCCGCGCCGAGGTGATCGGGTGGGAGGCGCTGGTGGCGGCGGGGTCCCTGCAGGCGGCGCGGGAGAGGGGCCTGGTGCGCCTGGAAGGCCGGTCCTACGTGGTAAGGGACGGCGACGTGGTCCTGTTCCGGTTTGCCGTCTGAGGCAAAGTACGCCGGCCCCTGTCAAGCCGTCCATAGCTGTTACCGAGATAGCCATCGTCGCGCCACCGAAGGTGTTACCGAGGGGTCTCGCGGCGTGAAGCGGGCGGGGCCGCCTCCCACGGCGAGGGGGCTTCCCCGGTGGCGGGAGATGTCCGGGTGGACTGTCCGTTCGGAGGCGGCGGAGGTGGGGGCAGAAGGCCGGCTGGCCAGGCGGAAGATGCGGGCGAGTTTGCGCTGGATGGCCTCCGCCAGGGCAAAGGGGTCCAGGTGCTGGCGCAGGTTCTGGAGAGCCTGGAGCCTGGCTGGGTCGCCGTGGCCGGAGGCGAGGAAGCGGTCCAGCGGGGTCTGGGGGTGGTCGTAGAGGCGCTGCAGCCGGGAGCCGACGCGGACTGTCCGGAGCAGTTTCACCGAGGGCTGGGAGAGGTTCATCATGAGGCGCCACTCATGGCGGTAGAGGTCGTTGATGGCCGCGCAGGCTTCCGGGGTGGCGTAGCGGACCCAGCCCAGGAGCTTGCGGACGTGGGTCCAGTTTTTCTGCTCGACGTGGGCGTGGTGGTGTCCCAGCGGTCGGCCTGAATGGGGATGTGGTGCTTGAGCAGCGTCCCGGGCTTGGTGCGGCTGTACGGGCGCCGGCGGAGCTGCTGTTTGTAGGGCTGCAGCCGGCGGTCGATGGTGCGGGGGCTGATGGTCAGGAGCTGGTGCGCCACCTCTGGGGGGATGGTCCAGCGGCGCGCGGCCCAGGGCAGCCACAGCGGCAGGAGGGCTGTGAGGCGAACCGACCAGGGGAAGCCCGCCTCCCAGACGGCCTTGAGCACGCGCAGGGTCTGGTCCCCATAGGTCCGGGGGGAGCGGCGGCGGCGCGGGGGCCGGGGGGCGGTCCGGTCAGGACCCGGATGGCCGCCTTGCGGTGGTAGCCCAGGGTGGCACAGAATTCGTCCAGGATCTGGCTTTTGGCCGCTTTGGAGGCCTGGGCATAGCGCCGGCGGACGGTCTGGATGTACTCCCGCTTGGACGTGGGGCTCATAGGCGCGCTCCGGGGAAAAGGGCACTTTTCGGTAACAGTTTCCGTGGCGAGACGACAGCCCCTTCGGTAACAGTTTAGATGGCGCGATTCGGCGGCTTCCCCCGCCCGGCGGCCGGGTGCTATAATTGGTTGGCTCAGATAGACCCCGTCCCTGCAGGGGGTTGCCTTCCGGAGGCGCAGGTGTGAAGAGTTACGACCTGGTGTACATCGTCCGGCCCGACCTGGAACCGGATGCGCTGCGGGCCGTGGTGGATCGCATCGCCCAGCGGATCCAGGAGCACGGCGGGCAGGTGGAGGTCACCGACGTCTGGGGGAAGCGCAAGATGGCGTACCCCATCCGCCGGTACCGGGAGGGCGTCTACGTGCATACCCGCTTCACCCTGGATCCGCACAAGGTGGCCGAGGTCAAGCGGGCGGCCGCCCTGACCGAGGACGTGCTGCGGGCCGTGGTCACGGCGGCCGTGGGTAAGGTGCCCGAGGGGGCGGCGGCCGGGGCACAGGCCGCCCGGCCCGCGGAGGCGTGAGGGGAGTGTACAACCGCATCATCCTGATCGGTCGGCTGACCCGGGACCCCGAACTGCGCTACGTCCCCAGCGGGCAGCCGGTGGCCAGCTTCACCCTGGCGGTGGACCGGCCGTTTGTCAACCAGCAGGGCGAGCGCGGCACCGACTTCATCGACGTGGTGGCCTGGCGCCGGCTGGCCGAGCAGGTGAGCCAGCACCTGAGCAAGGGGCGCCTGGTGGCGGTGGAAGGTCGGTTGCAGATCCGGTCCTACGAGACCCAGGACGGGCAGAAGCGCAAGGTGGCCGAGGTTGTGGCCGACGCCGTGCGCTTCCTGGACCGCAAGGCGGCCGGGCCGGAGGCGGCGGTCCCGGAGGTGGAACCGCCTGCCGCCGAGGCTGCCGACGACGACGTCCCGTTCTAGCGGGCGGTCCGGAGGCGGGCGCGGAGGAGTCATGGCTGACGGGAAGAGCAAGTCGGGTAAGAAGGAGTGGCGGGGCCGCCGGCCCAAGCGCAAGAACTGCACGTTCTGCGCCGAGAAGGCCGAGGTCATCGACTACAAGGACGTCACGCGCCTGCGCCGGTTCGTCACCGAGCGGGGGAAGATCCTGCCCCGGCGCGTCTCCGGCAACTGCGCGCGCCACCAGCGGGCCCTGGCGGTGGCCATCAAGCGCGCCCGGGAACTGGCGCTGCTGCCCTACACGTCTGAGTGAGACGGAGGGGGTCGGGGGCCCGCTCCGGCGGGTCCTCCCCGAATCCCGGGGATCGTCCGCCGGCACCGGGTGAGGGGCCTGGGGACGCCGGACCCCGTTGGTGAGCCCTATGGCGCGCGCCCTTCCCGTCCGCGGACTGACCGAGGGAGCCATCCTGGCCGCCGTGGCGGCGGTGCTGGCCCTGGCCGCCCACTACCTGCCGGTGGCCGGGGCGGCGGCGTTCTTCCTGTGCCCGCTCCCGCTGGTCGTCCTGGTGGTCCGCCACGGCCTCCGGGTGGCCGTGCTGGCCGCGGCGGTGGCCGCCGCCATCGGGACCCTGGTGGGAGGGCTGCTCATCGGCCTCAGCATTCTGGTGGCGTTCGCCCCCCTGGGCCTGGCCATGGGCTGGGCCGTGCGGCGGGGGTGGGCGGGCGGGGCGGTGTGGCTGCTGACCTGGGGCGTCGCCGTGGCCTCGGCGGTGGCCAGCGTCGGCATCGCCATGGTGGGGGTGGGCGTGGACCCCCGCCAGGTGCTGCTGGAGACGATCCAGCAGACCCGCAGCAGCCAGGAAGCGGCGATGGGCCTGTACGCCCGGCTGGGGCTGGATACCCCGCAGGTGCGCCAGGCGGCGGAGCAGATGCAGCGGATGATGGACCTGCTGCCCCGGCTGCTGCCGCTGCTGTTCGTGCTGTCGGGCGCCCTGAGCGCCTACCTGAACCTGGTGGTCGGCCGGGCGGTGCTGCGGCGGATCCGGATCGACGTCCCGGCGCTGCCGCCGGCGTCGGCCTGGAGGCTGCCCTCCTGGTTCCTGTGGACGCTGCCGGCGGGGCTGGGCCTGCAGCTGGGAGCCTGGGCGGCGACGGTGCCGGTGCAGGTCCCCGGAGCGGTCCTGCGGCGGCTGCCCCCCGACGACGTGCGGGCGGTGCTGGCCCAGCCGGTGACCCGCTACCCCCTGCTGGAGACGCTGGGGTTGAACGTGATCATCCTCGCCCAGCTGGTGTTCTCGGCGCTGGGGCTGATCACGGCGTGGGTGCTGATGGACCGGTACCGGCTGCCGCGCTGGTACCGGGTGGTGCTGCTGGTCCTGGCCGCCGCCACGCCGGTGCTGAGCCTGGCGGTCTTAGTCCTGGGGCTGGCCGATGTGGCCTTCGACCTGCGGCGCCGATGGCGGTCGGAGACGCCAGCCTCGGGGGCGGAGGTGCGGGGAGCGCGATGAAGGTGGTCCTGCTGGCCGACGTGCGGGGGCTGGGTCGCGCGGGAGAGGTGGTCGAGGTCAAAGACGGGTACGCCCGCAACTACCTGCTGCCCCGGGGCCTGGCCGCCGAGGCGACCGCGGGCCGGGTGCGGGAGATGCAGGACCACCAGCAGGCCCGCGCCCGGCGTCAGGAGCGGGAGCGGGAGGAGGCCGCGCGCCTGGCGGCGGCCCTGGAGGGGGTGGCGGTGGACCTGCGCGCCCGGGCCGGCGAGGGAGGCCGCCTGTTCGGGTCCGTCACCGCGGCCGATGTCGCCGAGGCGCTGGCCGCCCGGGGGTTTGCGGTGTCCAAGCGGCAGGTGGAGCTGGACGAGCCCATCAAGGCCGTCGGCACCTACACGGTGCCGGTGCGGATCGCCCCGGGCGTGGTGGCCCGGGTGCAGGTGAACGTGGTGGCCGCCCGCTGATCCGCCCCGGCGGTCGCCGCGGCGGGAGACGTGTCGCCATGGGACAGCAACGGCGCATCCTGCGTCCGGTCAACCCCGTCGGCACCCTGGACAGTCGCGAGTCGCTCAAGCGCAAGGCGGCGGCGCTGCTGGGGGTGCTGGGCAGCCTGCTGGGCGCCGAGCTGGCCCGGCGCGCCGACAGGGTGGGCGCGCGGTCGCTGATGCGCAGCCGCCACCTGGGCCGGCAGGTCCTGGCCCTGCAGCGGCTCGTCTACGAGGACCCGACGCTGGCGGCGGTCCCCTCCGACGCCGAGATCCCCGCCATCCTGGAAGACCTGCAGGAGCGCATCGCGGACCTGATGGCCCGCAAGGCCGTGGAGGACGAGCTGGAGCGGCGCGTGGCCGACCGGATGCGGGAGCGCCAGGAGGAGTACCTGCGGGAGCTGAAGATGCAGCTGCTCCGGGAGACCGGGGGAGGCGAGACCGAGGCCACCCGCCGCCGCCTGGAGGAGCTGGAGAGGTTGGAGCAGGTGCGCCTCGCCCGCACGGCCCTGGAGGCCCTGCGGCCCCGCCGGCTGTCCCAGGTGGTGGGCCAGGACCGGGCGGTGCGGTCGCTGCTGGCCAAGTTGGCCGTGCCGGTGCCCCAGCACGTGATCCTGTACGGGCCGCCCGGCGTAGGCAAGACCACCGTCGCCCGCCTGGTCCTGGAGGAGGCCAAGAAGCTGCCGGGCAGCCCGTTCCGCAGGGACGCCCCCTTCATCGAGGTGGACGGCTCCACCCTGCGGTGGGACGCTCGGGAGGCCACCAACCCCCTGCTGGGGTCGGTGCACGACCCCATCTACCAGGGCAGCCGGAGGGAGTTCGCCGACCTGGGCATCCCCGAGCCCAAGCTGGGCCTGGTCACCCGCGCCCACGGCGGGGTGCTGTTCGTGGACGAGATCGGCGAGATGGACCCGGTCCTCCAGGCCAAGCTGCTGAAGGTCCTGGAAGACCGCCGGGTGTACTTCGAGTCGTCCTACTACGACCCCAGCAACCCGCACACCCCTGCGTACATCCGCAAGCTGTTCGAGGAGGGGGCGCCGGCCGACTTCATCCTGATCGGGGCCACCACCAAAGAGCCGGAGGAGATCAGCCCGACGCTGCGGTCGCGGTGCGCCGAGGTGTTCTTCGACCCCCTGTCCCAGGAGGACATCCAGAAGATCGTGCGGCAGGCGGCCCGGCGGCTGGGCGTGGAGATCAGCGCCGACGTCCCGCGCATCATCAGCGAGTACACGGTGGAAGGGCGGCGCGCCGTGAACATCCTGGCCGACGCCTACGGGGTGGCTCTGTACCGCCGGCGGGGCCGGCTGGGCAACGGGGCGCGGAGGCCGCGGGTGCGGATCACCGTGCGGGACCTGCAGGAGGTCATCCGCGCCGGCCGGCTGGCCGCCAGCACCCTGGTGAAGGCGTCGGACACCCCCGAGGTGGGGCGGGTGTTCGCCCTGGGCGTGTCCCAGTACGTGGGGTCGGTGATCGAGATCGAGGCCACGGTGTTTCCGGTGGCCAGGCGCCAGAGGGGCACCATCCGCTTCAACGAGACCGCCGGCTCCATGGCCAAGGACTCGGTGTTCAACGCCGTGTCGGTGATCCGGAGGCTCACCGGGATCGACGTGAGCGGCTACGACATCCACGTCAACGTCATCGGCGGGGGACTCATCGACGGGCCCAGCGCCGGGCTGGCCGTGGCCCTGGCCATGCTGTCGGCCCTGCAGAAAAAGCCCCTGCGCCAGGACGTGGCCGTCACCGGGGAGATCTCCATCCAGGGCAAGATCCGGCAGGTGGGCGGGATTCCCGAGAAGATCTACGGGGCGCGCCAGGCGGGGATGCGCAAGGTCATCATCCCCGCCGAAAACCGGGCCGACGTGCCCGCAGACGTCAAGGGCCTGGAGGTGGTGTGCGTGTTCACCATCGACGAGGTGCTGCCCCACGTGTGGGCCCGGCCCTCCCGCCGGAAGGCGGGGCGGCACCCGTAGGCGCCGCGCCCGGCGGCCCCCTCCGGGAGGGTGTCCGCGGAGACCCCCGGGTTTCACCCCGTTTCTACAGGTTATCCACAGGTAAATTGCCCCTCTCCCACCTCAGGACGGCTGATGCCCACAAGGAAACCCACAGCCTCCGGCCCTAATCTGGTAGGCCGTACCGGTCCCCCGATCGGGGGACTTGACGTGTTCGAACGTACGTTCGCTATAATGGGCGCGCACGCCTGCCAGGAGGAGGAGCATGTCGATACCGGCCGTCGCCATTGAGCGGGTGCCTCCCCAGAACCTGGAGGCCGAGCAGGGTGTGCTCGGGTCGATGCTGCTGGACCGGGACGCCATCGCCCGGGTGGTGGAGCTGATCCGGCCGGAAGACTTCTACCGGGACGCCCACCGCCGCATCTACGAAACCATCGTGGACCTGTTCGAGCGCGGCGAGCCGGTGGACCTCATCACCGTCACCGACCGTCTGCGAGACCGGGGGCAGCTGGACGACGTGGGGGGAGCCAGCTACGTCACGTCCCTGCTGCACGCCATCCCCACGGCGGCCAACGTGGAGTACTACGCCCGCATCGTGCTGCAGAAGTCCATGCTCCGCCAGCTGATCGCCGCCGGCACCCAGATCGCCCAGATGGGCTACGAGGGCGACACCGACGTGGAGATGCTGGTGGACCGGGCCGAGAAGCTGGTGTTCTCCATCGCCAACCGGCGGCTGGCCCAGGAGTTCGTGCCCATCCGGGAGATCCTCAAGGAGAGCTTCGAGCGCATCGACCGCCGCTACCAGGACAAGGGGACCGTCACCGGGGTGCCCACGGGGTTCGCGGACCTGGACATGCTCACCAGCGGCCTGCAGCCGGCGGACCTGGTCATCGTGGCCGCCCGCCCGGCCATGGGCAAGTGCCTGAAGTACGACAGCGAGGTGGTGGACCCGCGCACCGGCGAGGTCCGGACCATCCAGGAGGTGGTCGGCCGGGGCGAGGCGGTCCTGTGGACCCTGGACGAGGGCGGCCGCCTGCGGACGGGGTCCCCCAGCCACTTCGTCAACGACGGCATCCGCCCCGTCTACCGGGTGCGGACCGCCTCGGGGCGGGAGGTGGAGACCACCGCCTCCCACCCGTTCCTCACGCCCGGGGGGTGGCGGCCGCTGGTGGACCTGCAGGTGGGGGAGCCCATCGCCGTGCCCGCCCGGCTGCCCGCCTTCGGCGCGCTGGACCTGCCGGCCTACGAGGTCAAGCTCCTGGCGTACCTGTGCGCCCGGGCCATGGCGACGTCCCCGGTCCTGGCCGCCGACTACGCCGACGCGGTGGCGGTCGGCGAGGCGATCCGGGCGGCCACCCGCCCCCAGCCCGCGCCCCCGGCCCGGGACCCCGTGGAACCCTTCCCGGTGCAGGGGGCGGCGGTGCCGGAGGTGGTGGGGGCGCTGCTGGCGCGGCACCCGGTGCTGGCAGAGCCGGCGGAGTCCGCCGCCCTGCCGGGCGTGGTGTTTACCCTGACCCGTCCCAAGCTGGCCCTGTTCCTGTCCCGGCTGCTGGCGTGCACCGCCGCGGCCGAGGGCGAGCCGGAGGCGCCGGTGGTGCGCTGCCGCCTGCCCAGCGCCCGCATGGCGCGCCAGTGCCAGCACCTGCTGCTGCGGTTCGGGGTGGCGGCGTCGGTGGACGGCCCGCACCTGCAGGTCCGGGGAGACCATGCCTGGAGGCTGTTCGCCCGGGTGGGCCTGCTGGGGTGGGAGCGGTGGCGGCAGCGGGCGCGGCACGAGGTCGAGAGCCTGCTGCCGGAGTCCGACGTGCTGTGGGATGTGGTGGTGGCCATCGAAGACAGCGGCGAGGCCCAGGTCTACGACCTGACGGTCCCTCCCACCCACAACTTCGTGGCCAACGACATCTGCGTGCACAACACCACCTTCAGCCTCAACATCGCCCAGCACGCGGCCATCCACCACCACATTCCCGTGGCCATCTTCAGTCTGGAGACCAGCAAGGAGCAGCTAGTGCAACGCTTTCTGTGCGCCGAAGCGGAGGTGGACGGCAGCAAGCTGCGCACGGGCTTTCTGGCCGACAGCGACTGGCCCAAGCTGGCCCGGGCCATGGGCCGGCTGTCGGAGGCGCCCATCTTCATCGACGACTCGGCCACCATCTCCGTCATCGAGATGCGGGCCAAGGCCCGCAAGATGAAGGCCGAGCACGGGCTGGGCCTGATGGTGGTGGACTACCTGCAGATGATCCAGTCCTACAAGCGCACCGAGAACCGCACCCAGGAGATCAGCGAGATCGCCCGGTCCCTGAAGTCGCTGGCGAAAGAGCTGAACATTCCCCTCATCGCCATCTCCCAGCTGTCCCGGGCGGTGGAGGTCACCGGCACCCGGCGGCCGATGCTGTCCCACCTGCGGGAGAGCGGCGAGCTGGAGCAGGTGGCGGACCTGGTACTCTTCATCTACCGGGAGGATTACTACAATCCGGATACGGACAAGAAAAACATCGCCGAGATCATCATCGCCAAGCACCGCAACGGACCCATCGGCACCGTGGAACTGTACTTCCACAAGGAGTTCAGCCGGTTTGCCAACCTGGACCGCCGCCGCGTCTGACCGTGGACGCCGCCTTCGCCCTGCTGTCGGCCGCCCTGTTCGCCGGCAACGCCCTGTGCGTACGGCTGGGCCTGCGGGGGTCCACCGCCACCACCGCCACCCTGCTGTCGGTGGCGACCAACCTCACCGCCCTGTGGGCGCTGGCGGCGGCGCGGGGGTCTCTGGCGCGGATCGCCCACCCGGCGGCGGGGGTGTTCCTGCTGGCGGGCATGTTCGCGCCCGCGCTGGCGCGGCTCACCTACTATGAGAGCCTCACCCTGATCGGGGTCGCCCGGGCGGCCACCATCAGCAACACCACGCCGCTGTTCTCGGCCCTGCTGGCGGTCCCCGTCCTGGGAGAGCGCCTGAACTGGCGGATTGCCGCCGGCACCGTCCTGGTGGTGGCCGGGGTGGTGCTGGCGGTGCGCCAGGCGAGCGAGCCGGGCGCGGGGCGGGCAGCGGGCTCCTCGGGGGTGTCGGGGGCGCTGCTGGCCCTCAACACCGCCGTGATGGCCAGCATCTCGTTCATGCTGCGCAAGATCGGGCTGCGGATGCTGCCGGACCCCGTGCTGGGAGCGGCCCTGACGGTCACCGGCTCGCTGCTGGTGCTGCTGCCCTATGCCGCCTCCCGCTGGAGGCGGGAGCCCCTGCGGGCGGACCGGCCCAGCCTGGGGTGGCTGGTGGCGGGCGGGCTGCTGACCACCGGGGGGTTTTTGGCCTACTACCTGGCCCTCCACCTGGGGGACGTGGTGCGGATCACCCCTCTGTCCAACACCACGCCCCTGTTCGCCGTGGCCCTGCTGTACGCGTTCCGGCAGGTGGAGACGGTGGCGCCCGCCACTGCCCTGGGGGCGGTGCTGGCCGTGGCGGGGGTGCTGCTGGTGGCGACCGGCTGAGTCAGTCTCCCACCCTCTCCAGCTCCTCGGCCACCGCCTCCACCAGCGGGGCCAGGGTGGCCTCGTCGAACCGGAAGGCCGCCCCGGCCTCCTCAAACAGCTGCGGCAGCGGCCGGGACCCGCCCAGGGTCAGCGCCCGCCAGTACCGCTCCACCGCCTCCCGGTGGTCGGCCCGGCTGCGCATCCAGATCTGCAGCGCTCCGGTCATGGCGATGCCGTACTCGACGTAGTAGAAGGGGGCCACGTACAGGTGCAGCTGCCGTTGCCAGGTCCACGCCAGCGCCTCCTCGTAGCCCGACCAGTCCACCACCGGGTTGAACCGTCGGTAGATCTGCACCCAGGCCGCCCGCCGTTCCTGTGAGGAGTGCTCGGGGTACGTGTACACCCAGTGCTGGAAGGCGTCGATGGTGGCCACCCAGGGCAGGGTGGTGACGGCGTCTTCCAGGGCGTTGCGGTAGGAGCGCCGGTAGTCCTCGGGGTCGGTGTAGAACACGTCCACGTGCCGGGCGGCCAGCAGCTCCATGCCGAAGGACGCCACCTCGGCGAACTCGACGGGGCAGGTGCGGTAGTGGAGCAGAGGCTGCTCCCGGGACGCCAGGGTGTGGAACGCGTGGCCGCCTTCGTGGAGCAGCAGGCGGATGTCGTCATCCCGCCCCGCCGCGTTGCCGAAGATGAACGGCCAGCGCCTCTCGTGCAGGGTGCTCTGGTAGCCGCCCGGGGCTTTGCCCCTGCGGCTGTCCAGATCCAGCAGCCCCTGCTCCCGCAGGAACCGGAACTGGTCGGCCAGGCCCGGATCCACCCGGCGGAAGATCTCCTCGATGCCCTCCAGCAGGCGGTCGGTGGTCTGGAAGGGCCGCAGGGGCGGGCGGCCCCGCGGGTCCACCAGGAGGTCCCACGGGCGCAGGCGGTCCACGCCCAGATGGCGGCGGCGGCGCTCCAGGATCCGCTGGGCCACGGGCACGGCGGTGCGCGCGATGCTGTCGTGGAACCGGAGGCAGTCCTCCGGCGTGTAGTCGAACCGACGCCGGCGGCGGAAGGCGTAGTCGCGGTAGGTGGAAAAGCCCGCCTGGCGCGCCATCTGGGTGCGCAGGGCCACCATCCGGTCGTACAGGGCGTCCAGGGCGGCCGCGTCCTGCAGCCGGCGGGCGGTGATCAGGTCCCACACCTCCTGGCGGACGGCGCGGTCCGGCTCTTCCAGAAAGCGCAGGGCCTGCGGCAGGGTGAACTCCTCTCCCCGGTAGGTGATGGTCATGGCCCCGGTGATCTTCTGGTAGTCCTTCCTCAGCAGCGCGTCCTCGGTTTCCAGGGGGATGTTCTCCTCCCTGAACAGGGCCACGTCGTTGCGGACGATCCGGTCCAGGACCTCGTAGCGGTCCGGCTGGAGCAGCTGCCGGCAGGGGTGTTCCAGGTACCGCACCTCCAGCCGGTGCCAGAGGGGTTTGGCCCGGGGCTCGATCTGCTCCACGAACTCCCGGTAGGCGGCCTCCCGGGCGGGGTCGTCGGTGCGGGTGGTCATGGCGATGTAGCGGCGGGTGCGTTCCTCGTCCAGGGCCGCCCTCAGCTCCGAGCAGTCCTGCAGCCACCGCTCCATCTCCTCGACCGTCTCGATGGGCCGGTCCAGCAGCTGCTGGAACAGCGGCTCCACCTGGGCCCAGTCGCCCATCTGTGCCTCCGCCGGCACGAACCTCCGGGGGAAGGTCCGGCGCAGGTCCACCTGGAGCGTGTTTGGCACGGCTGATCCCTCCGATCTCCGACGGCGGGCAAACCTTGGCTATTTTGGGGAGGCCGGGGGGGATTTCCTGCCGCCCGGGCCGAACTGCAGGCCGTGTGGGCGGTCGACATGCAGCGGCCCCCGCCGGGGTGCAGGCGTCAGCCCTCCAGGATCAGGGCGGCCGCCCGGTCCGCCGCGGCCTCCGCCGTCCCCGTGGCCCGCAGCCCCGGCCGCGCCGCCGCGCGGGCCGTGTCCGTCGCCAGGTCCAGGGTATGCTGGCAGGCGGCCAGGACAGTCCCGCGGCGGTCGTGGTAGCGGGCCAGGTAGACCTGCTCGGTCTGGCCGGGCGTGGGCACCAGCACCGCGCGCTTTCCCAGCGTGGCCAGTTCGCACAGGGTGGTGTAGCCGCTGCGGGAGACTACCACCCGCGCGCGGGCCAGCATCTCCTGCTGGCGCCGGCGGTCCAGGTAGGGGTACACTTCCGCCCCGCCGGCCGCCGGTCCGGAAGAGCCGGGGCGGCCCAGGGCGACCACCACCCGGCCCGGCAGGCCCGGCAGCTGGCGCAGGACCTGCCGCTCCAGCAGCGTGCGCTGCGGCTCGGGACCCGAGATGGTCACGAACACGTCCACGTCCTGGGGCGCCGGCAGCGGCCGGACGCTGCACAGGGGGCCCACGTAGGCCAGCAGGGAGGCCGGGAACACCCGCAGGCCGTGGGCCAGGTCTCCCGCCAGGCGGTCCTGGGGGTCGTCGGGCACGATGACCTTCCGCAGGCGGGCGAACCAGCGGTAGTTGAACGCTTCCAGGACCAGTTCGATCGGCCGCACGCGGCCGGGCGCGATGAAGCGCAGGCTGTGGGCGATGTGGAAGGAGGGCACCGCGGGGTGCTGGATGCCGTAGCGGTTGTCGCTGACGATGCGGTCAAACCGGGACCGGCGGTGCAGCGCCGCGGTGGCTGCCCGCTCGGCCGCCATCACCCGGAGCATGGCGGGCACCGCCAGCGCGCTGCGCAGGTAGAACCCCCAGGCGGTCCGGCTGATGGTCTGGGGGACGTCGGGCCAGGCCAGCAGCGCGCAGCGGCCGTCCAGCTCCTCCCGCAGCAGGGCCAGGGCCCGTCCGGCGCTGACGACGGTGATGTGGGCCCCGGCCGCCAGCAGCCGCTCCAGGACCGCCAGGCTGCGGGTGGCGTGGCCCAGGCCCCATGATCCGACACCATAGAGGATGCGCATCAGACCGGGCGGCCCCGGTGCCGGCCGCCGCCTCCGCCCGAGAAGCCCCGACGGCGCCGTGATCCGCCCCGGGGATGTTCTCTACTACGGCCTGGGCGGCCTGTTTTACCTGGTTCCCCGGCTCCTGTACGAGGTCCGCGCGTCCGACGCGCGCCGCTACGACCACCGGCCGGCCACCCTCATCGTCACCAACCACAAGCGGGACCTGGACAGCGTGATCCTGCCCCCCACCCTGTTCTTCAACGGGGTGCGTCCCAAGCGGCCCATCTGGTTCGCGGGGCGGGAGGACATGTTCTGGCGCGGCTTTCTCGCCACCTACCAGGTGGTCCCGCGCCCGCTGCGGAGGCTGCTCTACGAGATCGACCTGCGGCCGGTGCTGGCGGCCCTGCGGGTCCTGCCGGTGCGCCGATTCCCCGAGCGGACCCTGGAGGAGGCGCTGCGGGAGGTGCGGGCGGTCTGGGGGGACCTGCCGGCCGCCCGGGTGCTGGCAGAGCAGGAGGCCCGCCTGTGGACGCAGCGCTACGGGCCCGATGTGCGGCTGTCGCGGCTGCTGGCCTGGTCCCACCGGGACGCCTGGAGGCGTCCGACGACCCTGGCGGCGTTCCATCCCCTGTGGCGTCCGCCTCTAGCCGCCCTGTGGCGGCGGGTGGTGGACGACCAGATCCGGACCCTGGCGGCCGTCCTGGACCAGGGGGGCGTACTGTACCTGGCCCCCGAAGGGGTGATCTCCCCCGACGGGAGGTTGCAGGCCTTCCGGTCGGGCTTCCGCCGGATCCTCGAGACGGTGCGCCGTCCGGTCCGCATCGTTCCCGTGGGCATCGTCTACGACTTCATGCGCCCGGGCCGGCTGCGGGTCCTCATCGGCGTGGGCCAGGTCCTGCCCGCTGACGGCGATCCCGGGGAGGTGGTGGCCCGCACGCGGCGGGAGGTGGCCGCCCTGCACACGCTGACGTGCACCCAGGTGGCCGGCCACGTGCTGTGGCAGCGGCTGCAGGCCGGAGAGGACGCGGTGGCGCTGGACGCCTTTGCCGACGCGGTGGCCTCCGCCGCCAGATCCCTGGCCGCTGCCGGCTTGCCGGTGGACCCCGCCCTGCTGGCCCGCCCCCGGGACAGGGTGCGGGCGTGGGTGGCCTCCCTGCGGCGCGCCCCCTACGCGGCGGTGGAGGGAGAGACGCTGCGGGTCGACTCCGCCTGGGTGACCGGTCTGCCGCCGACCCACTGGCAGAACCCGATCCGGTATGCGGCCACCGAGCTGGCGTCGGTCCGGGAGATCCTGGCTTCCGACGGGGCGGACCGCCGGAGTCCGGTCAGACCTCCTGGGCGATGCCCATGATGTGGAAGCCGCTGTCCACGAAGATGATGTTCCCGGTCACAGCCCGGGAGAGGTCGCTGGCCAGGAACACCGCCACGTCGCCCACGTCCTCCTGAGTGATGTTGCGGCGCAGGGGGGCGATCTGCTCGGTCAGGTCCCGCAGCCGCGACAGTCCGCGCACGGCGCTGCTGGCCAGGGTCCGCAGGGGACCGGCGGAGATGGCGTTGACCCGGATCTGGCTGGGGCCGAGCTCGCTGGCCAGGTAGCGGACTTCGGTCTCCAGGGCGGCCTTGGCCACCGCCATGACGTTGTAGCCCGGGACCACCCGCTCCACGGCGTTGTAGGTGAGGGTGAAGATGGCGCCGCCTCCGCTGCTGGCCATCAGGGGGGCGGCGTACCGGGCGACGGCGATCAGCGAGTAGGCGCTGATGTCCAGGGCCTGGGCGTATCCCGACCGGGAGATCTCGTGGAACGGACGGGTCAGGTCCTCCCGGTTCGCGTAGGCGATGCAGTGGGCCACCGCGTGCAGCCGACCCCACCTCTCCCGCAGCCCCTCGAACACCGCCCGCACCTGGTCGTCGTCCTGGACGTCGCAGGGGAACGTGGGGAAGGCGTCCCGGCCGCCGATGGTGTCCAGCAGCTCGTCCAGGTTCTCCTTCAGGCGCTCGTTCTGGTAGGTGAACGCCAGCCGGGCCCCTTCCCGGTGAAAGGCGGTGGCGATTCCCCAGGCGATACTGCGCTGGTTGGCCACCCCCATGATGAGGGCGTGCTTGCCGGCCAGCAGCATCCTCGTCCTCCCCCCGGGCGTAAAGCGATCACCCCGCGGCGCCGCGGGCCCGGGGTCCGCCGGTGCGGACGTACCGGATCAGCCCCAGCACGCTTTGGCGCACCGGCATGACGACCTCGTACCGGGCCACGGCGTCGGGTCCGTCCCGCCGGGCGATCTCCTCCCGGGCGGCGGCGCGGACCTGCGCGACGATGGCGTCCTCGTCGGCGCCCGCCTCCAGCAGCCGCCGCACCAGGTCCACGTGGCGGTGGAGGCTTTCGTCGAGCCGGTCCAGCAGCTCCTCCGCGCCGGCGTGGGGGCCGAAGTGGGTCAGCAGCAGGCGGCGCGGCCGCAGGGAGCGCATCAGAGCCAGGGAGCGTTCCCAGGCGGGGACGTCCAGTTCCGGGGGAGGCGTGGGAGCCCGCACGTACCGCGATCCCGGCAGCACCACTCCCGCCACGTCCCCGGTGAACAGGTCCCCGGAGGCCGGGTCCCAGTAGACGTGGTGGTGGCGGGCGTGGCCGGGGGTGTCCCGCGCCACCAGGGTGCGGGACCCCAGGAGGACAGGGGCGCCGTCGGCCAGGGCGTGGACCCGGTCGGCGGGAACGGGGACGACCTCGCCGAACAGGTCGGCCAGCGCGTCGCCGTACAGCCGCCCCGCGCTGGCCACCAGCCGCGTCGGGTCCGCCAGGTGGGGCGCGCCCACGGGGTGGACGTACACCTCCAGATGGGGCAGCAGCCGCGCCAGGGCTCCCGCGGCGCCGGCGTGGTCCAGGTGGATGTGGGTCACCGCCGCCGCCCGCAGGTGCGAGGGGTCCACGCCGGCCTCCCGCAGGCCCTCCAGCAGGTGCGGCAGGGTGGAGGTCGGGCCGGTCTCGATCAAAGCCGGTCGGTCCCCCAGCAGCAGGTAGGCGCCCACCGCCTGCGGGGTGTTCTGGAAGTGCAGGTCGAGCAGGATCAGGTCGTCAGCCACCCGCTGGATGCGCGCCATGACGCCACCACCATACTACAGCCGGCCGACGCCCGCCAGGGCGCGGCCGGCGGCGCCGCGGGGGAGGGGGATCCTGCGACCGCCCCTTCCCCGTGGGGGAGGGCTTTGGCCGGCCTCCGTGAAATCTGTTGGGGTGACCCTGAAGACGTACGGGAGGCGGAGACGATGACGGCCGGACGCAGAGGACTGCTGTGGGTCGGTCTGCTGGCCCTGGTCCTGGGGGCGGCGGCCGGCGTGGCCGGCGCCCCGCGGGTGCCCAACACGGTGCTGGTGATGGGCGGGGTGATCTCGGACGCGGTCAGCCTGGACCCCGCTCAGGCGTTCGAGTTCACGTCGGTGTGGGCGGCGGCGCAGATCTACGACACCCTGGTGGACTTCAACCGCGAGTTCAACCGGGTGGTCCCGGAGCTGGCGGAGTCGTGGACCGTGTCGCCCGACGGCCGCACCTACACCTTCCGCCTCCGGCGGGGGGTGCGGTTCCACAGCGGCAACCCGGTGGACGCCAGGGCGGTGGAGTTCTCCCTCCAGCGGGCCATGAAGCTGAACCTCACTCCGGCGTTCATCCTCACCAGCTTCATCGCCCGCCCCGAGGACGTGGCGGCGGTGGGAGCCGACACGGTGCGGGTGACCTTCAAGCAGACCATGCCCGAGATCCTGATGGGCTCGGTGCTGGCCAACCCGGTGTCGTCGGTGGTGGACCCGGCGCTGGTGCAGCGCAACGCCACGCCCACCGACCCCTGGGCGAACCAGTGGCTGAGCTTCAACGACGCCGGCTCGGGCCCCTACAAGCTCCGGGCGTGGAGCAAGAACGTCAAGATCGAGTTTGAGGCCTTCGACGGCTACTGGCGGGGCGCGCCGCGGCTGCGGCGGGTGTTCTACCAGGAGATGCCCGAGCCGGCGGCGGCCATGCTGGCCCTGCAGCGGGGGGACATCGACGTGGCCACCGACCTGCTGCCGGCCCAGTACAAGCAGCTGCAGGGTCAGCCGGGGATCGAGGTGAAGACCAGCCCGCAGTTCACGGTCAACTACCTGGCCATGAACGTGGGCTACGAGCCCTTCGGTAAGAAAGAGGTGCGCAACGCCATCAAGTGGGCCCTGGACTACGACGCCCTGCGGCGCATCTTCGAGGACGCCCTGGACCCCTCCCAGACCATCGTGCCGCCGGGCATGTTCGCCCACCTGGCCGAGCGTCCGTACCGCCGGGACGTGGCCCGGGCGCGGGCCCTGCTGCGGGAGGCCGGCTACGAACGCGGCTTCCGGGCCGAGCTGATCGTCCCCGTGGGGCCGCCGCTGCCGGACGTGGCGGCCAAGATCAAGGAAGACCTGGCCGCGGTGGGGATCGAGGTGGAGGTCCGCCAGCTGCGCAGCGCCGACCTGCTGGGCATCTACCGCGCCCAGCGCCACCAGCTGGTCATCCAGCGGTGGGGGGCGGACTACCCCGACCCCGACAACCTGGCGCGGGCGTTCGCCAGCTTCGACGCCCGCCAGCTGGCCTGGCGCAACCAGTGGGACCACCCGGTCAAGCGGACCGTGGAGCAGGCGGTGGCCGAGCTGAACCGCTCCCGCCGGGAGGCCCTGTACCACGAGATCCAGAGGGTCGTCCTCGAGGAAGGGCCCTACGCCATCTACGGGTCGCCCCTGGAGCAAAATGCGATGCGCAGCAACGTCAAGGGCCTGGCGGCGTCGCCGCTGTTCGCCCTGACCGACCTGATCGACGCCTGGAAGGAGTAGGGCCCCGCAGCTTCCCCGCGAGGGGGCGGGACCGCGGATCCCGCCCCCTCCCCCTCTCCCATGTGGGCCTACCTCACCCGCCGCCTCCTGCTGTCCTCCCTGGCCATCTTCGGCGTCCTGGTGATCACCTTCTTTCTCTCCCACGTGATCCCGGGCGATCCCATCGCGGCCATCCTGGGGCCCCAGGCCCCCGACCACGTCATCGAGGACCTGCGCCGGCGGTGGGGGCTGGACCGGCCGATCCCCGAGCAGTTCGTCCGCTATCTGGGCCTGCTGGCCCGGGGCGACCTGGGGCGGTCCATCGCCACCAACCGCCCCGTGCTGGACGACCTGCGGGAGTTCTTCCCGGCCACGGTGGAGCTGGCCACGGCGGCGATCCTGGTGGGCGTCACCCTGGGCATGGCGGTGGGCATCGTCTCGGCGGTGGCCCGGGGGCGGTGGGTGGACCACCTGGTGCGCTTCGTGTCCCTGATCGGGCTGTCCATGCCGGTGTTCTGGCTGGGGCTGATCGCGCTGCTGGTGTTCTACTTCTGGGCCGGGCTGCTGCCGGGGCCGGGGCAGCTGGACATCCTGATCAGCCGCCCGCCGCGGGTGACGGGGCTCATCCTGGTGGACAGCCTGCTGGCCGGAGACGGCGCGGCTTTGCGCAACGCCCTGGCCCACATGGTCCTGCCGGCGCTGGTCCTGGGGTCCCACACCCTGGTGGGCATCGCCCGCATCACCCGGGCCAGCATGCTGGATGTCCTGGGCCAGGAGTACATCAAGGCGGCGCGGGCCAAGGGGCTGGCCGAGCGCACCGTCATCCTCCGCCACGCGCTCAAGAACGCTTTGCTGCCCATCGTCACCGTCATCGGGATCTACTACGGCAGCCTGCTGGAGGGGGCGGTCCTCACCGAGACGGTGTTCGCCTGGCCGGGGCTGGGCCGGTACGCCACCAGCGCCATCCTCTCCCAGGACTTCGCCGCGGTCATGGGCGTCACGCTGCTGATCGCCCTGATCTTCTCCCTGGCCAACCTGGTGGTGGACCTGCTGTACGCCGCCCTCAACCCCCGGATTCGCTATGAGTAGCGTGGCGATCCCGGTCCGGCCCCGCCCGGCGGGCCTGACGGCCCGCGCGCTGCAGAACCCCCTCTCCCTGGCGGGGGTGATCCTGATCGGGCTGCTGGTGGCCGCCGCGGCCCTGGCCCCGTATCTGGCGCCCGCCGACCCGTACCAGACCGACGTCGGCCGGCGCCTGCAGCCGCCCGGTCCGGGCCACCTGCTGGGCACCGACCAGCTGGGCCGCGACATCCTCACCCGCATCCTGTACGGCACGCGCATCTCCCTGCGCATCGCCGTGCTCACCGCGGTGATCGCCACCGGCATCGGCGCCCCGCTGGGGATCGTCTCGGGGTACTTCCGCGGCCGCACCGACGATCTGCTGATGCGCCTGACCGACATGTTCATGGCGTTCCCCCGGCTGATCCTGGCCATGGCCATCGCCGCGGCGCTGAAGCCCACCCTGGAGAACGTGGTGATCGCCATCGCCCTGGCGTCCTGGCCGGCCTACGCGCGGCTGTCCCGCAGCGTGACCCTGGGCATCCGGGAGGAGGTGTACATCGAGGCCGCCCGGGCCGTCGGGGCCAGCTCCCTGCGCATCCTGGCGCGCCACGTCTTCCCGGGCGTGGTCGGCCCGCTGGTGATCCAGGTGAGCCTGGACATGGGCGGGATCATCCTGACGGCGGCGGGGCTGAGCTTCATCGGGTTCGGCGCCCAGCCGCCCTCCCCCGAGTGGGGCCTGATGATCGCCGAAGGCCGCAGCTACATCACCGACGCCTGGTGGCTGTCCACCTTCCCCGGACTGGCCATCTCCCTGGTGGTGCTGGGGTTCAACCTGCTGGGAGACGGCATCCGGGACGTCCTGGACCCGCGCCTGCGCCGCCCGCGGTAGGTTCCCGGTGTGGTCAGAGGCGTAGAGGGCGTGGCCGGTGCAGGACTGACGTCCGGCCGGCGGCGGGCATGAAGAAGGTACAACCCCTCGGGGAGGCGACGGCCATGGTGGTGGCCCTGGTGGGTGTGATCCTGGTGGTGGGCGGCGTGTACGTGCTGACCCGGCACGCGGCGGCGTGGGCCCGGGCGCAGGACCTGCTGGCCTCCCTGGTCGCCGTCCTGCCGCCGGGAGCGTGGCAGCGGGTGGAATACGTGGCCGCGGTGGCGGCGCTGGTGGTGGGGGCGACCCTGGTCCTGCTGCGCCTGTTCGGCGGCCTCCGCCGTGTCTAGGGGCGTCCTACGCCCGCACCTCCTGCCGCTGGAACAGCACGTAGGTGCCCGCGAACAGCACCAGCAGGGCCGCCAGCATGCCGGTGAACTGCGGCCAGGCCAGCAGCAGGCTCTGCCCCACCGGCAGCGGGGTGCCCAGAACCGCGCCCTCCAGCTGGGTGATGAACACCGGCCCCAGGGCCCGCACCTCGGGGTTCAGCAGGGCCAGCACGATCTCGGCGAACAGGGTGTTGGGCGACAGCCGGGACAGGGACAGGCTCAGCCGGGCCTGGGCCAGCTGCTCCAGGGGATTGAAGCCGTACACCGGCCGCACCGCCTGGGCGATGACCTGCACCACGATGTCGTAGAACACCGCAAAGAACAGCCACACGGCCATCGCCGCCAGGGCAGAGGTGGCCGGCTGGCGGAACACCACCGAGAAGGCCATGGCCAGGGCCAGCCAGATGCCGGCGTAGGCCCAGGAGGTCAGCAGGAACAGCAGCCCCCGGCCCACCTCCTCCCCGCTGGGTACCACGCCCAGCACCAGCAGGCCCATGCCGGTGACCAGCAGCCACAGGGCCAGCAGGCTGATCCCCAGGGTGAACATGCCGGCCAGGAACTTGCCCACCAGCAGGGCGTCCCGGTAGATGGGCTGGGCCAGGACCCGGCTGAGGGTGCGCCGGTTGTGCTCGCCGTTGATGGAGTCAAACCCCAGGGCGATCGCCGCCAGGGGCAGGAAGAACCCCAAAAAGGCCACAAAGGACGGCAGCGGTTCCTGGGAGGTGGTGAACAGCTTCAGGTAGACGAACGGGTCCTCGGCCACGGTGGCCTTCAGCTGCCGCACGGCCGTGTAGGTGGCCCCGAAGGCCGTGAGGAAGATCAGGCCCTCCAGCAGCTGCATGCGCGCGCTGCTGAGGTGGTCGGCCAGCTCCTTGAGGACCACCGCCCACAGGCCGGTCCACGGGGAGCCCTCACGCTTCACGGGACGCCTCCTGGAAGTACCGCGTGTAGACCTCGTCCAGGGTGGGCCGCTCCAGCGTCAGCGAAAGCAGGTCCGCCCCTGTGGTGACGACCCGCCGGGCCACCTCCGCCCGGCAGTCCTGGTGCGCCTCCAGGCGGAACCGGCCGGGACGCTCCTGGACCACCCGGGTGACCCCGGGGATGGACCGCAGGGCCGGTTCCAGGCCGTCGGCCCGGGCGGTCTCCACGTGGATGCGGTAGGCCCCGCCCAGGATCCGGTCGGCCAGGGTCTCGAACGTTCCCTCCAGGACCATCCGGCCGCGGGAGAACAGCCCCACCCGGTCGCACACCGCCTGCACCTGGTGCAGCAGGTGGGACGCCAGCAGCACGGTGATCCCCTGGGCCTTCAGGCCCCGGATGAGGTCCAAGAACTCGTGGGCCGCTTCGGGGTCCAGCCCGGCGGTGGGCTCGTCCAGGATGGCGATCTCCGGCCGCTTGATGAGCACGTCGGCCAGCCCCAGCCGCTGGCGCATGCCGCGGGAGTAGGCCCCCACCCGCCGGTCGGCCACCTCGGCCAGGCCCACCCGGGCCAGCGCCTCGTCGATCCGGGCGTCCGCCTCGGACCGGCTCAGGCCATTTAGGCGCGCGGTGTAGCGCAGGTTCTCCCGGGCGGTCAGGTCGTCGTAGAACCCCACCGAGTCGGGCAGGTAGCCCACCCGTCGCTTGACCGCCAGGGGGTTGCGGGAGGGGTCGTGGCCCAGCACGCGCACCGTGCCCGCGGTGGGTTCGGTGAGCCCCAGCAGCATCAGGATGGTGGTGGTCTTGCCCGAGCCGTTGGGGCCCAGCATGCCGAAGACCTCCCCCGCGGCGATGCGCAGGGTGAGGTCCTCCACGGCCACCACGGGGCCGTAGTGCTTGGTCAGCCCGTCGGTCTCGATGACCGCCGTCATCGCCGCCCGTACCGGTTCACCGCGAAGGTGACCACGCCCAGAGCCACCGCCACCAGGACCACGCCCACCGCGCCCCACAGGGTGGAGGTGGTCACGGTGATGCGGATGTCCGCCGACCGGCTGACGTCCCCGGCGCTGGCGGTGATGGTCACCATGTAGTCCCCGGTGAGGGCCTTGGCCGACGGGGTGATCTCGGCGGTCACGTCCGCCTCGCCGTTGGCCGGGATCTCGTCCACCCGCTCGGGGACGAACTTCACCTGCCACCCCGAGGGCTCCGACGCCGAGAAGGTCACGTTGCGCGCCGGAGCGCTGCCGGTGTTCTTGATCTTGAGCTTCAGGGGCGTGGTGCGGCCGGCGGTGGCCCGGCCCGACAGGCGGTCGTCGGGGGTGGTGACGGTCAGGTCGGGCCGGCCGGTGACCTCCAGGCGCAGCTGCACAGAGGCGGTGGCCTCCCCGCTGACCGCCCGCACGGTGATGGGATAGGCGCCGGCCGACACCCGCGGGGGCAACGACACCTCGGCGTCGAAGTCCTTGGACTCCCCCGCCTTGATGGGCAGGCTGGCCACCTCCTGGCCGAAGGTGCTGAAGGTCACCCGGAAGCCCTGGGGAGCGTCGGCGTCCAGGTTCACCAGCACTTCCTGGTCGCTCTCGTTGCGCAGGGTGAGGCGGTAGCGAAAGCTGCTGGTGGGCGAGCCGCGCAGCACCGGCAGCTCCGCGCTCAAAGACAGACGGCGGGGCAGCACCGCGCCCAGGGTCAAGGTGATGGGCAGGGTGGCCGAGGCGTTCTGTCCGGTGGCCAGGATCTGGAACCGGTAGGTCCCCGGCCGCACCCCGCGGGGAGGTTCCAGGCGCAGGGAGATGGTGTTCTCCTGGTCGGGGTCCACGAAGACCGACTGGATCGGCCGACCCCCACCCAGGAACGTGGCCTTCCAGCCCGGAGGGGCCGAGACCACCCGCAGGGCCACCGACTGGGGCGGCAGCCCGAAGTTCTTCACGGTCAGGGACAGGGTCACCGCCTCTCCCACCTGGGCGGCCTGCGCGGGATAGGGCGTGGAGATGCGCAACCCCTGAAAGCCGGCGGCCGCAGGCCACGCCGCCGCACTCACCACGAGGACGACCACCAGCCACGGTGCCAGCCCTGTGCGACCCATGCTCATCCTCCTGCACATGAGGACCCGCAGAGTGGTGTGGCGGGGGCGGGTCTCCGCAGGGAATTGTAATCACCCCGGCGCGGGTTGAAAAGCGCCCGCCCGGCCAGAGACGGCCCCGTCACCTCCCAGCGCCCGCCGCTCCCGGGAGGTTCCCGCCGCGGATGCCCAGCACGCAGGCCAGCGCCCCGCCCATGAACAGGATCCCCGGGAGGAAGAACGCCCCAAACCCCAGCGCGTCCACCGCTAGCCCGTACAGGGGCGGCGACGCCAGCCCCGCGAACCCCAGCACGGCGTTCCACAGCCCCGTGTAGGTTCCGGTCTGGGACGGTGCGACCCGGTCGATCAGAAACGGATAGGCGTTGACCACCCACAGGGCCCACGCCCCTCCGCCGACCACCAGGAGGGCGCGGTACAGCAGCGGGTCGCGGACGGCGGAGATGGCCACGAAGACCGCCAGGGTCCCCGCCACGCCCGCCCGGATGGCCCGCAGCCGGCCGATGCGGTCCCCCGCCGCGCCGGCGGGGATGGCGCCGAGCAGGAACGCCGCCGCAAAGAATCCCAGCAGCTGCGTCGCCCCCGACGGGTCCAGCCCCAGGTGGTGGACCCCGTAGCGGGTGAACATGTTCTGCACCCCGTTGACCGCCGCCACCGCCGCCCACGCTCCGGCCAGGAGCAGCAGCAGGCTGCGGTCCGGGCTGCGGACCACCGCCCGGGCCGCCTGGAGCAGCCGCCCGGCGCCCTCCGCCTCCGGCTCGCGGGAGGCCAGCCCGGACCGCAGCGTCAGGCCGCGCTCGGGGATGGCCAGCAGGATCACCGCCGCAGATCCCACCAGCAGGGCGGCGGCGACGTCGAAGGGGAGCGTGCGCGACCGCCGGTACAGCTCCGACAGGTAGAAAAACGCCACCAGGGCGCCCAGTCCCCCCATGAGGTTGATGACGCCGTTGGCCCGCCCCCGCAGGGGCGGCGGGGTGGTGTCCGGCATCAGGGCGTAGCTGGGGCTGGTGAAGACCGAAGCGGCCACGTTGAGCAGGACGGTGGCCGCCAGCAGCGGGACGAACGCCTGCGCCCGCGGGATGAGGGCGAAGGCCAGCGCGGTCAGGGGCATGCCCGCCAGCACAAACGGGGTCCGGCGGCCCCACCGGGTGTCCACCCGGTCGCTGAGCCCTCCGAAGTAGGGCTGCAGGGTCATGGAGGCGACGTTGTCGATGACCATGATCAGGCCGATGAGTGTGTTGCTGGCCACGAACGCGCCGTAGAAGATCGGCAGGTAGGCGTTGTAGAGGGCCACCGCCATCTGGGAGCTGAAGTAGGCCAGCCCGATGGCGGCGGCGCGCAGCGTCCACAGGCGCGACGACGGAGGTCCCACGGCGATCCTCCCCACCGGTCCTCAGCGCGCCAGGCTCCGGATCACCCACCCCGCCAGGCCGCCTCCGGCGACCAGCCAGGCGGAGTTCACCCGGGCACAGAGCAGCAGGGCCGCCGCCGCCAGCAGGGCGGTCGGCAGGTCCACCACCGCCGCCCGGGCCAGCTGCCAGGACACGCCCGCCATCAGGGCCAGGGACACGGCGTTGACCCCGTCCAGGACCGCGCCCGCCGTCTCCGACCCCCGCAGCCGGGGGATCAGCGGGTGGCTGAGGGCCACGAAGACGAAGGCCGGCAGGAAGATGGCCCCGGTGGCCACCAGGGCGCCGGGCAGTCCGCCCAGCAGGTAGCCCACGAAGGTGGCCGTGGTGAACACCGGGCCGGGAGTCACCTGTCCCGCCGCCACCGCGTCCAGCAGCTGCCGGTCGGTCAGCCACCCCAGCCGGACGACCAGGTCCGCCCGCAGAAACGCCAGCAGCACGTAGCCGCTGCCGTAGAGGACCGAGCCGACCTTGAAAAAGACCAAGGCCAGCCGGTCCAGGCTGAACGCCGTGGCGGCCGCGCCGGCGGCGGGCCACGCGACCGGGACGCCGGCGGCCAGGGGAAGACCCCGCCACGCCTTCCGCGCCGCGGCCACCGTCAGCCCGCCCAGGGCGAGCAGCGCGAGTTCGTGGGTCCCGCGCAGGTACAGGACCAGCGCGGCCGCGCCCACGGCGGCCGTCAGGGGGCCGCGGACCGCCGTCCGTCCCAGCCCCCACAGGGCCTGGGCCACCACCGCCAGGATCACCGGCTTCACCCCGTACAGGACAGCGGCCGCGTCGGGCAGCGATCTGAACCGGACGTAGGACCAGGCGAGGGCCAGGACGACGATCACCGCGGGGACGATGAAGCACGCGCCGGCCACCACCAGCCCCGGCCAGCCGGCCCGCCGGTAGCCGATGTGGATCGCCATCTCGGTGGAGTTGGGGCCCGGGATCAGGTTGGTGGCGCCCACCAGGTCCAGGAACTCCTGCTCGCCCATCCACCGCCGGCGGACCACGACCTCCTGGTGCATCAGGGCGATGTGGGCCGCGGGCCCGCCGAAAGACGTCGCTCCCAGCCGGGCGAACAGGGTGGCGACTTCACCGAGGGCGGGGCGGGATGCGAGGACGCCCGCCCCCGCAGGTGCCGCGCCGCTGTCGGGAGCCGCGAACTCCTTCGAGTCGGATGGCCCGGACATGCCCCTAGCGAGGTTCCTCCTCCGCGGGTGCCAGTCCTGGCAAAAGCGTCTGGTATGCTGGAGGCTGTGGACGTGACGTTCGGTCTGTCGGCTCTGGCCACGCTGCTGGCCATGGTGGACCCGGTGGGCACCGTGCCCATCTTCTTGAGCCTGACCCCCGCCGAGCCGCCCCACCAGCGGCGCCGCATCGCCCGACGCGCCGTCACCGTGGCCCTGGGCGTGATGGCCCTCTTCGCGGTGGCGGGCCAGCCGTTGCTGCGCGTGCTGCGGGTCTCCATCCCCGCGTTCCAGATCGCCGGCGGAGTGCTGCTGTTCCTGATCGCGGTGGACATGCTGTTCGCCCGCCGGTCGGGCGCCCGGGAGACCCCCGAGGAGGAAGCCGACGCTCTCGCGCGCCACCACGACGTCAGCGTCTTCCCCCTGGCGATCCCCACCCTCAGCGGCCCCGGCACCATCGCGGCCACCGTCCTGCTCATGGGCCAGGCCTCGGGCGACCCCGTCCGGGTGACCATGGTGGTCGCGGCCATGGTCGTCACCATGGCGGTCACCTGGCTGGTGCTGCAGGGAGCGGAGGCGATCCGCCGGGTCCTGGGAGTGACCGGCATCCACGTGCTCACGCGGCTGATGGGCATCGTCTTGTCGGCCCTGGCCGTGCAGATGATCCTGGACGGCATCCGGGCGGCGTGGCTGCCCGGCTGAGTGCGGGGCGCCGTTGCCCGGGCCGGCCGCCCGTGGGATACTGAACCTGTCATGGCCACCTGGGAGGTCGGGACCCGGTCGCTGGCGCGGCCTCGTCCGCGGGGACCTGCGGTGGCAGCCGTCCAGGCCCTGCTGGCGGCGGGAGCCGTGGTCCTGGCCGGGGCGGGACCGTACTGGGCCCTGCGGGCGTCGCTGGGGAACTCTCAGGTGCGGGCGGCGGCGCGGGTCCTGGAGGTGGCGCCCGCCCTGCGGCCCTCCCCCGCCGTCGCGCAGGCACCGGCGCCCGCCGGTCCGGCGGGCGGCCGCTCGGTGGGCTCCGCCGGCGCGCCCCGGGTGATCTTCGGCCGCTTCGCGTCCCCCCGGGAGGCGCAGGCGCGAGCGCGCCTGGTCCGTCGCAAGGGCTACATCGCGTCCGTGGTGCGGGTCGGCGGGGCGTACGCGGTGGTCAGCCGGCCGTACCCCTCCCTGGAGGCGGCGCGGTCGTGGGCGGAGATCTTCCGCGAGATCGGCCTGCGCTCCCAGGTCGTGCCGCGGTTGGAAGCGTTCCTGTCGGCGGACGGGTCCTGACGGCTCCAGCGGTCCTGCCGGGCCCGTGCCCTGGACGGGGACCCAATCCTCCGGAGGCGGGGTGGCGCCTTCTCAGTCCTCGCCCCCTTCGTCCTCCTCCCGGGCGCGGGCCAGGTAGTCCTCCACCAGCAGCAGCCCTCCCTCGCCCGCCCGGCGCACGACGCTGAGGAGCTTGTCCATGCTGGAGACCTCCTCCAGCTGCTCTTCCACGAACCACTGCAGGAACTGCTGGGTGGTGTAGTCGTTCTCCCGCAGCGCCAGTTCCAGGATGCCGTGGATCTGCCGGGTGACCTCCTGCTCCCACCTCAGGGAGAGCGCCACGGCCTCTTCGGCGGTGGCGAACGCCGCCTGGGGCGCGGCCACCGGGGGGATGACCACCGGTGCGCCGGCGTCGATCAGGTAGCGGATGAACCGCATGGCGTGCTGGCGCTCCTCGTCGGCCTGGCGGTAGAAGTGGGCGGCCAGCTGCGGCAGGCTCTGGCCGTCGAAGTGGGCCGCGATGGCGACGTACTGGAGAAAAGCGCCGAACTCCCGGCCGATTTGGGCGTTGATGGCGTCGGCCATCTTCTGGCTGATCAGCATGGGGATCCCTCCGTCTCCCGGACGTGGAGGTCCGGATGTGCATCCAGCATACCGGCCGGCCTGTCGGGGTTCAAACCGGCTCTGGGGGCCCGGGCGCCGTTGACAGGGCGGAAGACGGCTGCTATGAAAATTGCTACTTCGCGCGGCGGGGAGACCATGCGGGCCGTCGGCGTCGGGCTGCTGGGTCTGGGCACGGTGGGGGCGGAGGTCTACCGGCTGCTGCAGGACCGGGAGGCCATCGCCGCCGCCGCCGGCTGTCCGGTGGAGGTGCGGCGGGTGGCCGTGGCGCGGCCCGACCGCCCCCGGGCGGTGTCCGTGCCCCCGGAGGTGCTGGCGCGGTCCGCCGACGAGGTGGTGCAGTCCCCCGACGTGGACGTGGTGGTGGAGCTGATCGGCGGCATCGAGCCCGCGCGGCGGTACCTGCTGGACGCCCTGGAGCGGGGCAGGTCGGTGGTGACCGCCAACAAGGCGCTGCTGGCCGCCTGCGGGGCCGAGCTGTCCGTCGCCGCCGCCCGCACCGGCGCCCACCTGTACTTCGAGGGCAGCGTGGGCGGGGGGATCCCCCTGGTCCGCCCCATCAGCGAGTCGCTGGCGGGGGCGCGCCTGCGGGCGGTGACCGGCATCCTCAACGGCACCACCAACTTCATCCTCACCCGCATGGCCCACCAGGGGTGGACCCTGGAGCAGGCGCTGGATGAAGCCCGCCGCCGCGGATTCGCCGAGGCGGACCCCACCGACGACCTGGAGGGTCACGACGCGGCCAGCAAGCTGGCCATCCTGGCGTCGGTGGCCTTCCGCTGCCACGTGACCGGCGCCGACGTCTACCGGGAGGGGATCACCCGCATCACCCCCCGGGACTTCGGGTATGCCCGCGACCTGGGATTCACCATCAAGCTGCTGGCCGTCGCCCGGGACCGGGACGGCGAGGTGGAGGCGCGGGTCCACCCGGCGCTGGTCCCCCTGGACCACCCCCTGGCCCTGGTGCCCGACGAGTTCAACGCCGTCCTGGTGGAGGGGCCGGGCCTGGGGCGGGTGGTCTTCAGCGGGCGCGGCGCCGGCGGCGCCCCCACCGCCACCGCCGTGGTGGGAGACGTGGTGGCGGTGGCCCGGCACCTGGCCAGTGGCGTGCGCGGCCGCCCCCTGCTGGCCACAGCCGCCCGGCGGCGGATCCGTCCGCTGGACGACCTGGTGGTGCCCTACTACCTCAACCTGCAGGTCACCGACCGGCCCGGGGTGTTCGCCCGGGTGGCGGCCATCTTCGGGGACGAGCAGGTGAGCATCGCGTCCATCGTGCAGAAAAGCCGCGGCGAGGTGGCCGACGTGATCCTGGTCACCCACGACGCCCCCGAACGGGCGGTGCGGAGGGTGCTGGCCCGCCTGGCCGGGCTGGACGTGGTCAAGAGCGTCGTCAACGTCATCCGGGTGGAAGACGGGGTCTAGCGCGGGCCCGGCACACCCCGCCCCGATGCCTAGCGCCGCAGGTAGTCGTCGGCCCTGGCGATCCAGTCCTGGCGGGGCGGGCTGAAGAAGTCCATCTCCACGGTCTCCTCCAGCATCTCGGCCCCGTGGGGCACCCCGCCGGGGATCAGCAGGATGTCTCCGGGCCGGAGGAGCAGGTCGCCCCGGGTGGGCAGGGTGAACTTCATCAGGCCCGAGATGCAGTAGGTCAGCTGTTCGTTGTCGTGCTGGTGGACCGGGACCACGGTGCCCTGCTTGAACTCCAGGTAGGCCACCATCAACCGGTCGCCCCACAGCATCCGTCGCCGGATCTGCGGGTTCAGCGCTTCCGCCTCCAGGTCCAGCAGCCTCCGGTGGACGATGTCCGCCATGCTCTCCCCTCCCCTGCCGCGCGGATGTGGGGCCGGTTCGCCGTCGGCCCGCCCCCTCCCTGGCGGGGGACGGCAGGGGGCCGGCCGAATACCGCAGAGGGAGGAGCCGTGCTGGACGTCGCACCCGAGCTGGCGGACCGGGTCTGCCTGGGGGTCGTCCGCGCCGACGGGGTCGTGGTGCGGGACGAGGCACCCGACGTGTGGGCCGAGGTGGATCGGGTGACCGCGGAGATGCGGGCGCGCCACGGGGGCAAGGCGCCGGCCGACATCCCCGAGTTGCAGCCCGCCCGGGAGCTGTACCGCCGCACCGGCGCAGACCCCACCAAGGTGCGGCCGTCCTCGGAGGCCCTGCTGCGCCGCGTCCTCCGGGGCGAGGCCCTGTACCGCATCAACTCCCTGGTGGACGCCATCAACCTGTGCTCGCTGGAGTTCCTGCTGCCCATCGGCCTGTACGACGCCGACCGGATCGTCGGCCCGGTCACGGCGCGCCTGGGCCGGCCGGGGGAGGCCTACGAGTCCCTGGGCAAGGGCGTGTTCTCGGTGGCCGGGCGGCTGGCGCTATTCGACGACCGGGGGCCGTTCGGCGGGCCGACCAACGACTCCCGGCGGACCGCCGTCACCGAGCAGACCACCCGCTGCCTGGCGGTGATCTTCGCCCCGGGCTCCTACCCGGCCCGGCGCATGCAGGACCACGTCCAGCACACCACCCGGCGCCTGCGGGAGTTCGCCCAGGCGGCCCGCGTCGAGTCGGCGGTGGTGGGCGGGCGCTGACTCCCCCAGCCGGGGGCGGCGGCGGGCCCCCGGGGGCGCGGCCCTAGGCGTCGCGGCGGAGCTCGCCCTCGGGCCCGGAGACCAGCCGGCCCCCGT
>JBBIUY010000007.1:0-25233 GCA_037440005.1 Armatimonadota bacterium
CGGGTGCACTCCAGACACCCACGGGAGGGGAGATCATGCGCAAGACGCTGGGAACCGTCGTCGCGATCGTTCTTCTGGCAGTGGCCGGTTCCGCCGCGCTGTCCGCGGTGGGCCAGTACCTCGCGCCGGTGACCGTCGCCGGCGAGAACCTGCCTAACGGCAACTAGCGGGTAGAACACCGGGCGCCCGCCCCTCCGGCCTGGCACCGCTCTTGCTCGGGCAGTACAGAAATGGTATCTTTTCTCCACACGCCGGGCGGAACGCAGTATCCTCGCGCGGGGCTGCGCGGAGGAGGTGGCCGATGTCGCTGGGGCAGCGGATCCGCGAACTGCGGGAGTCGCGGGGTCTCACCCAGGCTCAGCTGGCCGGGCGGGAGTTCACCAAGGGGTTCATCAGCCTGGTGGAGCGCGACCGGGCCAAGCCGTCGCTGGACAGCCTGGCGGTGCTGGCCCGGCGGCTGGGGACCTCGGTGGACGCCCTGCTGGCCGGGGAGGGCAATCCCGCCGACATGGCGGCCCACGGGCTGCTGATCCTGGCCCGCAGCGCCGGCGGCCGGGGGGACCTGGCGGAGGCCGACCAGTACCTGGAGATGGCCGAGGTCCTCGCCCGCCGGCACGGCCTGGGGGAAGTGGACCGGGAGATCCGGGTGCTGCGCGCGGAGCACGCGGTCGGTCGCCGGGACTATGACGCCGCGTGGGCGGCCCTGGAGGACGCCCGGCCGGTGATGGAACGGGCCGGGGACCAGTGGCGGCTGGGCCGTGTGCTGAGCCTGATGGGTCTGGTCCAGCTGCGCCGCCGCAACTTTGCCGAGTCCCGCCAGCTGCTGGAGCAGGCCCTGCAGACCCTGCGGGCCGCGCGGGCGGGCCGTGATCCGGCCCGGGTGGACACGCTGATCTCCCTGGGGACCGTCCTGACCTACCTGGGCCGCCTGGAGGAGGCCCGGCGCCGGTACGAGGAAGCGGCGACGTCCTACGTGGCCTCCCGCGACCTGCGGCTGCGGGGCAAGGCCCTGTGGGGCCTGGGCGCGGTGCTGCGCAACTTGAGGCAGTACGACGAGGCCCGCCGCTGCCTGCTGGATGCCCGCGACGCCTTCGAAGCCGCCGAAGATCTGGAGAACCTGATGCGGGTCACCCAGAACCTGGGGCGGGCGTTTGTGGAAGACGGCCACCCCCGCGAGGCTCTGCGCCACCTGGAGCAGGCCCTGCGGGTGGCCGACCGGCTCAACCGGCCCACCGACCGGGCCTCCATCCTCACGGAGCTGGCGCGGGCCTGGCACGCGGTGGGAGACCTGTCCCAGGCCCGGGAGGTGGCCGAGCGGGCGCTCCAGGCCGCCGAGAGCGCAGGCGACCCGGTGGAGGTGCTGGAGGCGAAGGTGGTCCTCAGCCGCGTGTTGCTGTCCTCCCGCCAGGTCCAGCCAGCGGTGGCGGCCCTGAAGGAGGCCGTGGCCGGGTTTGCCGCCCGCGACATGCGCCAGCGGCTGCGGGATCTGGCGCGGGAGTTCGGCCCGCTGCTGATCCGCCACGGGGCCCACGCGGAAGCCGCCGAACTGATGGTGCACGCTCTGGACGAGCTGGCCGCCGACGGGTCCCGCTCCACCACCGTCCGCCCGTAGACTCCTCCCCTGCCGCCCGCCCCGCCCGGCCCGGCGCGCCCCGGCGGGGCGGAGGTCTGTCCGCCGGCGTCGAAACTGACCGCCGGGGACAACCCCGGCACTGTGCCCGGGCCCCGGGAGGAACGGCCATGGCGCGACGGTGGACCTGCGCGCTGGGACACCGGATTGAGGCGGACACCGAGGAGGAGCTGGTGCGCCGGGTGCAGGAGCACATGGCGCGCGAGCACGGCATGGAGGTGTCGGCGGACCGCATCCGCCGGGAGCTGCGCGAGGAGGACTGACCCGGGTCTTCGCCGGATGCCCGTTCCTCCGCCCCTGCGCATCGGCCGGCGGGTGTTCGTCTGGGGCGCCCGGACCTACATCATGGGCGTCCTCAACGTCAGCCCCGACTCTTTCGCCGGGGACGGCGTCGCCGATCCCGAGGCCGCCTGCGCCCGGGGGCGCGCCCTGGCCGCCGAGGGCGCCGACATCCTGGACGTCGGCGGCGTCTCCACCCGCCCCGGAGCGCCGCCGGTGCCGCTGGAGCAGGAGCTGGCGCGGGTGCTCCCGGTGGTCCGCCGGCTGGCCGGCGAGCTGGACATCCCCCTGTCGGTGGACACGACCCGGGCGGAAGTCGCCCGGCAGGCGGTGGAGGCGGGCGCGGCGCTGGTCAACGACGTCAGCGCCCTGCGGGCGGACCCGGCGATGGCCGACGTGGTGGCCGCCGCGGGCGTTCCAGTCGTCCTCATGCACGGGTACCCGCCCCCCGCCGGCGCGCCGGGGGACGACCTGATGGCGGAGGTCGTGGGCTTTCTGCGGGAGCGGGTGCAGTTCGCCGTCGGCCGGGGCATCTCCGAGTCGCGGATTCTCGTGGACCCGGGTTTTGGCTTCGGCAAGACGGCGGAGCGCAACCTGGAGCTGCTGCGCCGCCTGGGCGAGCTGCGCGTATTGGGACGGCCGGTGGTGGTGGGGACCTCCCGCAAGGGCACCATCGGGCGCGTGCTGGGCGGGTTGGCGCCCGGGGAGAGGGACGAGGGCACGGCCGCCACGGTGGCCGTGGCCATCGTGGGGGGAGCGGACGTGGTGCGGGTGCACAACGTGCGGGCGATGAGCCGGGTCGCCCGCATGACCGACGCCATCGTCCGGGGCTGGTCCGGCGGGCCGGCGGTCGCGTGACCGCCGAGGCGCCGGCGGAGCGGCGGGAGGGCGGTCGCGCCGGAGCAGAGAAAGTCGCACCGGGAGGACGCGTCGGTCCGCTCGCCTCCCGGATCGAGGTGCCGGTCGTGACCACACCCCGCGGCGTGGTGAACCCCAAGCTCAAAGACCCTCTGGTGGACCGGTTCTTCCAGGCGGTGCTGTCGCTGCGCACGCCCGAGGAGTGCTACCGCTTCTTTGAGGACGTGTGCACCGTGGCCGAGATCAAGGCCATGGCCCAGCGGCTGGAGATCGCCCGGCTGCTGTTCCAGGGGCACACCTACGACGACGTGGCCCGGCGGACCGGGGCCAGCAGCGCCACCATCAGCCGGGTGCGGCGCTTTCTGGAGTACGGGGCCGACGGGTACCGGCTGGTGCTGGAGCGCCTGGGCGTCCGCCCCCGGCGCGTCGCCCCCCCCTCCCGCTCCAGGGGTTGACACCGTCCCCGCCGCGTGCTAGTCTGACCTTCAGTTTCCGACGCTAGTAATTTAGCTAACTAAAGAAGCAAACCCTTTCCCCAGGAGGCGGGCGGTCCATCGTGCGGGTGCGCGGGACACAGTCCACCCGGTGGCAGCGGGTCCCCGAAGGCTATCGCGACCTGGTGCCCCCCGAGGCGGCCTGGCGGGCCGAGCTGGCTGGACGGCTGCGGCAGGTGTGCGCGAGGTGGGGCTACCGGGAGGTCAGCACGCCGACCCTGGAGTTCCTGGACACCTTTCAGCACGGGGCCGGGCCGGGGATCCAGGACCAGCTCATCAAGATCGTGGACGGGGCGGACCTGCTGGCGCTGCGGCCCGAGATGACCGTCCCCATCGCGCGGCTGGCCGCCACCCGCCTGCTGCCGGAGGCGGGTGGACCGCTGCGCCTGTCCTACGTGGCACCGGTCTTCCGCGTCCAGGAGCCCGGCCGGGGGCGGATGCGGGAGTTCACCCAGGCCGGCGTGGAGTTGCTGGGGGTGGCCGGCGCCGACGGCGACGCGGAGGTCATCGCCCTGGCGGTGGCCTGCCTGGCGGAGCTCGGCGCCTCCGACGTGGTCGTGCACGTCGGCCACCTGGGATTTTTGGCCGAGGTGCTGGCCGACCTGCCGCCCTCCCAGCAGGAGGAGGTGCGCGCGCGCCTGTACCGGCGGGACTACGTGGGGGTGGCGGAGGTCGCCGGCGGCGCGGCGGGACGGCTGCTGCGGGCCCTGCCGGAGTGGCACGGCCCCGGGGCGCTGGAGAAGGCCCGCGCCCTGGCGGCGTCTTCCGCCGGCCGGGCGGCCCTGGACGAGCTGGCGGAGGTGGTGGAGCTGCTGGAGGCGTACGGCGCGGCCGGCGCGGTGGAGGTGGACCTGGGAATCGTCCGGGACTTCAGCTACTACACGGGGGTGGTGTTCGAGGCGCTGGGGCCCAGGGCCCCCGTGCCCGTGCTGGGCGGAGGGCGCTACGACGGGCTGCTGGCCCGCTTCGGCGCGGACTGTCCGGCCAGCGGATTCGCCCTGGGCCTGGAGGTGGTCATGTCGCTGGTACCGGCTCCCCCGCAGGCCCGCACCGACGTCGTCGTGCTGGTCGACCGGGCGTCCCGCACGCGGGCGGCGGCGCTGGCGGCCGGGCTGCGCCGCGCCGGGCGGCGGGTGGTGACGGCGCCGGGTGCGAGCGGGCCGCAGGCCCGGGCTCTGGCGGTGCGGGAAGGCGCGGCGGTGCTCGCGTGGTGGGACGGCGAGGACCTGTGGGTGGAAGACGTGGCCACGGGGCGGCGGGAGCGCGGCACTGCCCGCTGGCTGGCCGGGACCCTGGCGGCCCGGGCCGCGGAGGCGGGGGCACCGTGGGGACACTGACCCTGGCCGTCCCCACGGGCCGCCTGTTCGACGACGCGCTGGGCTACCTGCGGCGGGCGGCGCTGGTCCACACCCTGCCCGACGAGCGCAGCCTGCTGGTGGACGCCGGCGGCGGTCTGCGGTTGCTCATCAGCAAGCCGGTGGACATCCCCACCTTCGTGGAGCAGGGGGCGGCCGACGCCGGCATCGTGGGCAAGGACGTGCTGCTGGAGCTGGAGCGGGACGTCTACGAGCTGGTGGACCTGGGGTTCGGCGCCTGCCGGGGCGTGGTGGCCCTGCCGGCCGGCTCCGCCGCCACCCTGTGGCAGCCCGGCCGCATGCTGCGCATCGCCACCAAATACCCCCGGATCGCCGCTCGGTACTTCGCAGGACAGGGACGCCCGGTGGAGATCGTCCACCTGCACGGGTCGGTGGAGCTGGCGCCCCGGGTGGGGCTGGCCGACGGGATCCTGGACGTGGTGATGACCGGCCGGACCCTGCGGGACAACCTCCTGGAGGAGGTGGCGGAGGTCTTCCGGTCCACGGCCCGGCTGGTGGTGAACCGGGTGAGCCTGCGGACCCGGCAGGACCGGCTGCGGCCTCTAATGCGGGCGCTGCAGGCGGGGGTGGCGCGGTGAGCGTGCTCGGACAGTCTCCGCGGGCGCGTCCGGAGATCCAGGCCCTGGGGGCCTACCGGCTGGCCGGAGGGGAGTCCGCCCCGGTCAAGCTCAACCAGAACGAGTGCCCGCACGACTGGCCGGAGGAGGTGAAGGCCGAGGTCGCCCGCCGGCTGCTCTCCCGTCCGTGGAACCGCTATCCGCCCCTGGACGGCCGGGCGGTGCGGGAGGCGCTGGGGCGCTCCTGCGGGGTGGACCCGGAGATGGTGGCGGTGACCAGCGGGTCCAACGAGGCCCTGCTGGCGCTGGTGCAGGCGTTCGCCTGCGGCCGCCGGGTCGTCCTGGTCCGTCCCGGGTATTCGCTGTCGGTCTCGCTGGCCGTGGTGGGCGGGGCGGCGGTGCAGGCGGTCCCCCTGCGGGAGGATTTCGGCCTCGACGTGCCGGCGATGGCGCAGGCGGTCAGCGACCCGGACGTGGCCCTCACCTACCTGGCGTCCCCCAACAACCCCACGGGTGTGGCCTTTGCCCGGGAGGACCTGCTGGCAGTCCTGGACGCCGCCCGGGGGCTGGTGGTGCTCGACGAGGCCTACGCCGACTTCGCCGGGCAGTCGCTGGTGCTCGCGGTGCGGGAGCACCCGCACCTGGCCGTGCTGCGCACCTTCTCCAAGGCTTTCGGCCTGGCCGGGGCGCGGGTGGGGTGGGTGGTGGCGCGCCCGGAGGTGATCGCCGCCGTCCGCGCGGCGCTGCCTCCGTACAATCTCAACCTGTTCGCCCAGGAAGCCGCCCTGGCCGTCCTGGCCTACCCCGACCTGGTCTCGGCCCGGGTGGCGCAGGTGGTCCGCGAACGCCAGAGGGTCTACCGGGCCCTGCAGCGCCTGGACGGCGTGCAGCCGTACCCGTCACAGGCCAACTTCATCCTGTTCCGGACGCCGCTGCCGGCGCCGGTGGTGCTACAGCGCCTGCTGGCCCACGGGGTCCTGGTGCGGGACGTCTCCGGCCAGCCCGGGCTGGAGCGCTGCCTGCGGGTGACCGTCGGCTCGCCGGAGGAGAACGACCGGTTCCTGGACGCCCTGGCCCGGAGCGTGACGCCGTGAGCCGGATCGGGCGGGTGGCCCGCCGCACGACGGAGACCGACGTGCAGGTCGCGCTGGACCTGGACGGATCCGGCGAGGTGTCGGCGGACACGGGGGTGCCGTTCTTCGACCACATGCTGGCCCAGCTGGCCGTCCACGGGCGGCTGGACCTGCAGGTGCGGGCGCGGGGCGACCTGGCCACAGACCCCCACCACACGGTGGAGGACGTGGGGCTGGCCCTGGGGCAGGCGCTGCGCCAGGCGGTGGGCGACGGACGGGGGATCGCCCGGTTCGGCTCGGCGCACGCGCCCATGGACGACGCGCTGGTCCTGGCCGCGGTGGACGTGAGCGGCCGTCCCTACCTGCACTACGGGCTGGAGGTGGGCCGGGCGGTCCTGGGGACGTTCGCCGCCGACCTGGCGGAGGAGTTCTTCCGGGCCCTGGCCTCCTCCGCCGCGGTCACGCTGCACCTGGTGCAGGTGCACGGCCGCAGTCCCCACCACATCATCGAGGCCGCCTTCAAGGGGACCGGGATCGCCCTCCACCTGGCCACCCGCATTACCGGAGGCGGCGTCCCGTCCACCAAGGGAGTGCTGGGCCCGTGATCCGGGCGGTCCTGCTGGATTACGGCGCGGGCAACCTTTGCAGCCTCGCCCGGGCGCTGGCGACGGCGGGGGCGGCGGTGGCCGTGCGGGAGGCTCCTGGTCGCTGGGACGGAGAGGTCCTGGTCCTGCCGGGCGTGGGCCACTTCGGCGCGGCGGCCCGCCGGCTGCGCCAGACGGGCCTGTGGGAGTGGGTGGCGGAAGTGGTGGCGGCGGGCGCGCCGCTGGTGGGCGTCTGCCTGGGGATGCAGTTGCTGTATCGGTCCAGCGAGGAAAGCCCCGGCGTGGACGGTCTGGGCCTGCTGCGGGGAACGGTGCGTCGGCTGCCGGAGGGGGTGAAGGTCCCCCACATGGGCTGGAACCTCCTGCGGCCGGTCCGGGCGTCGGAGGTCCTGGAGGGAATCACCGACCCCGCCTACGTGTACTACGCGCACTCCTACGCGGCGGAGCCGTGCTCCGACGCGGTGGCCGTCACCGAGTACGGGGCGGAGTTCGCCGCGGTGGTGCGGCGGGGGGCGGTGGTCGGCCTGCAGTTCCACCCGGAGAAGAGCGGATCCGTGGGACTGCGCATCCTCCATAACGCCCTGCACGCCCTGGCCGCGTCCGGGGCCGCCCGGAGCGGACCATGATGGTCATCCCCGCGGTGGACCTGCGGGGCGGCCGCGCGGTGCGCCTGGTGCAGGGGGACGCGGCCCGGGTGCGTGACTACGGCGATCCGGTGGCGTGGGCCCGGGGGTGGGTGAGCGCGGGCGCGCGCTGGCTGCACGTGGTGGACCTGGACGGGGCGCTGCAGGGCCGCCCCCGGCATCTGGACCTGCTGGCCCGGCTGTGCGGCCTGGGGGCCGCAGTCCAGGTCGGCGGCGGGTTCCGGACGGCGGAGGACGTCGCCGCCGCCCTGGCGGCGGGAGCTTCCCGGGTGGTGGTCGGCACGGCGGCGGATGCGGGGTTGGACGTGAGTCGGTTCGGCGAGGCGGTGGTGGTCGCCCTGGACGCCCGGGGCCGGCGGGTGGCCGTCCGGGGGTGGACCGAGCAGACGTCCTGGGACGTGGTGGAAGCCGCCCGGCGGCTGCGCGCCAGAGGGGCGGCGCGCTTTCTGTACACGGACATCGGGCGGGACGGCACCCTGGCCGGCCCCAACGTGGAGGTGCTGGCGGAGGTGGTCCGCGCGGCCGGTGCGCCGGTGATCGCCGCCGGCGGCATCGCGGCGGTGGAGCACCTGGAGGCGGTGGAACAGGCGGGGGCCGAGGCGGCCGTCGTGGGCCGGGCGCTGTACGAGGGCCGCCTGGACCTGGGCGCGCTGGTCCAGCGCTGGAGGGAGCCCGCGTGCTGACCCGGCGGATCATCCCCTGCCTGGACACCGCCGGCGGCCGGGTGGTCAAAGGCGTGCGCTTTGTGGACCTCGCCGACGCCGGCGACCCGGCGGAGCTGGCGGCCGCCTACGACCGCGAGGGCGCCGACGAGATCGTCCTGCTGGACATCGCCGCCTCGGTGGAGGGGCGGGGCACGGTCCTGGAGGTGGTGCGCCGGACCGCCGAGACGGTGTTCATCCCGCTGACGGTGGGCGGAGGCGTGCGCACCGCCGACGACGCCCGGGCCCTGCTGCTGGCCGGAGCGGACAAGGTGGCGGTCAACACCGCCGCCGTGGCCCGGCCGGACCTGATCGCCGAACTGGCCGAGCGGTTCGGCAGCCAGTGCGTGGTGGTGGCCGTCGACGCCCGGCGCCGCGCAGACGGCGGGTGGGAGGTCTGCACCCACGGCGGCCGCCAGCCCACGGGGCTGGACGCGGTGGCGTGGGCGGCGCGGGCCGCCGCGCTGGGGGCGGGAGAGATCCTGCTCACCAGCATCGACCACGACGGCACCCGACAGGGGTACGACGTGGCCCTGACCCGGGCCGTCAGCGAAGCGGTGCCCGTGCCCGTGATCGCCAGCGGCGGCGCCGGCACCGTCGAGCACTTCTACCAGGTGCTGACCGAGGGGCGGGCGGACGCCGCCCTCGCCGCCGGGGTGTTTCACCGGGGGCAGCTGCGCATCGGGGAGGTCAAAGACTACCTGCGGCGGCGCGGGGTGGCCGTCCGGCTGCCCGGGAGGGAACGGAGCGGATGAGCGTGGAGGCGGTGAGGTTCGGCCCCGACGGACTGGTCCCGGCGGTGGCCCAGGACGCGCAGACGGGCCGGGTCCTGATGGTGGCGTGGGCGGACCGGGAAGCCCTGGACCGCACCCTGCGCACCGGTCAGGCGTGGTACTGGAGCCGGTCCCGGGGCCGGCTGTGGCGCAAGGGCGCTGGTTCCGGACACACCCAGCGGGTGCGGGAGGTCCGGGTGGACTGCGACGGGGACGCCCTGCTGCTGGTGGTGGACCAGACGGGGCCCGCCTGCCACACCGGCCGAGCGACCTGCTTCTTCCGCACCCCCTCGGGGGAAGAGCTGGACGCGCCCGCGCGGGCGGACCCGCTGGACCAGGTCTTCGCGGTCATCGGCGAGCGGGCGCGCTCCCTGCCCGAGGGCTCCTACACCGCGTCCCTGCTGCGCGGGGGTATCCCGGCCGTCGCGGCCAAAGTGCGCGAGGAGGCCGACGAGCTGGCGCGGGCGGGAGCGCAGGAGGACGCCGGGCGGGTCGTCGAAGAAGCCGCCGACCTGTTCTACCACGCCCTGGTCCTGCTCGCCGCCCGGGGGGTGTCCCTGGACGACGTGCGGGCGGTCCTGGCCCGACGCCGCCATGCCCGTTAGGTTGGTCATCTTCGACTGCGACCGCACCCTGTGGGACCACCCCAACGTGACGGCCCTGCGCCTTCCGGTCCGGCGGGTGGACGACGACACGGTGGAGGACGCCGACGGCGCGCGGGTCCGGCTGCGCCCGGGCGTGCGGGAGGTCCTGGAAGACCTGCGGGCGCGGGGCATCCTGATCTCGGTGGCCAGCTGGAACCGGCCGGAGCCGGTGCTGGCCATCTTCGAGGCCCTGGGGCTGAGCGGCTACTTCACCCGCCCCAAGGTCGAGCACCACCCGTACAAGGAGCAGACCATCGCCCGGCTGCTGGACGAGCTGGCCGGCGACGGCATCGTCCTGCGCCCGGAGGAGGTCCTGTTCGTGGACGACCGCATGATGCACCTGGACCGGGTCCGCCGCGCCCTCGGACCCGTGCGCACCGCGCTGGCGGGCGTGGAGGTGACGGACCTGAGGGACGTGATGGGGTATATTGACTGAAAAGGAAAAGGGAAAAGGGGGAAAGGAAAAGGGGGAAAGTAAAGCGGACAGGCCGCGCCGTCAGGAAGCGCTCAGTCCTTGTCTTTTTTCCCTTTTCCCTTTTCCTTTTTCCCTTTTCCCTGTTCTTCACAAGGAGGTCACCGTGGACGACGTCCACCTGCTCATTCCCGGTCCCACGCCTCTGCCGCCGGAGGTGCGTCAGGCGATGGCCCGCCCCATGATCAACCACCGAGGCGAGGAGTTCGGGCGGATGCTGGCGGAGGTCCTGGACGGGTTGCGCCGGATCTTCCAGACGGCGGGGACGGTCCTGCCCTTCACCGCCTCGGGCACCGGCGGCCTGGAGGCGGCCGTGGCCAACGTGCTGTCGCCCGGAGACCGGGTCCTGGCCCTGGTGGGCGGCTCCTTCGGCGAACGGTTCGCCGCCGTCGCCCGCGGGTTCGGAGCCGAGGTGGTCCCCCTGGAGGTGGAGTGGGGGCGGGCCGTGGACCCCGACGACGTGCGGCGGGCGCTGCGGACCCACCCGGAGGTGCGGGCGGTGCTGGTCACCCACAACGAGACCTCCACCGGGGTGACCCATCCGCTGTGGGAGATCGCGCAGGCGGTGCGCGCCGGCGGCGACGCTTTGCTGCTGGTGGACGCGGTCAGCTCCCTGGGCGCGGTGGACCTGCAGGCCGACGCGTGGGGGCTGGACGTGGTGGTGGCCGGGTCCCAGAAGGCCCTCATGGGACCGCCGGGGGCGGTCTTCCTCAGCGTCAGCGAGCGGGCGTGGGAGGCGTCGCGGACGGCCCGCGCGCCCCGCTGGTACTTCTCCTGGGAGCGGGCCCGGGCCGAGATCTCCCCGGGCCGGGCGCTGATGCCGTTTACGCCTCCTCTGCCGGTGCTCTACGCCCTGGCGGTGTCGGTGCCGATGATCCTGGCCGAGGGGCTGCCGGCCCGCTTCGCCCGCCACCGGAGGCTGGGGCAGGCCACCCGGGAGGGCGTGGCGGCGCTGGGACTGCAGCTGCTGGCCGACCCCCGGCACGCGTCGGACACGGTGACCGCCGTGCGCGTGCCCGAGGGCGTGGACGGCCGTCAGCTGGTGCGCCGCCTGCGGGAGTGCAACGTGGTGGTGGCCGGGGGGCAGGGGCGGCTGGAAGGCCGGATCATCCGCATCGGGCACATGGGGGCCGTGGCCGACGCTGACATCGCCGCCGCCCTGCGCGCCCTGGAGCACGTCCTGCCCGCCCTGGGCCACCCGGTCCGGCCGGGGGCGGTGGCCGCCGCGGGGCTGGAGCCGTGAAGATCCTGGTGGCCGACGGCCTGGCCCCCGACGGCCTGCGGCGCCTGCAGGAGCGCGCCGAGGTGGTGGTGGGCGAGGGACTGGCCCCCGGTGAACTGGCCCGCGCGCTGGCCGACGCCGACGCCCTGATCGTCCGCAGCCGGACCCGGGTGACCGCCCGGATGCTGGAGGGGGCCCGGCGGCTGCGGGTGGTCGCCCGGGCGGGGGTGGGCACCGACAACATCGACGTGGACGCCGCCACGCGCCGCGGCATCCTGGTCCTCAACACCCCCGACAGCAGCACCGTCAGCACCGCCGAGCACACCCTGGCCCTGATGCTGGCCCTGGCCCGCCACCTGCCCGCCGCCCACCTGGCCGCCTCCCGGGGCGACTGGAGGCGGGAGGCGTTCACCGGCGTGGAGCTGTACGGCAAGACGCTGGGCATCGTCGGGCTGGGCAAGATCGGCTCCGAGGTCGCGCGCCGCGCCTCCGCCTTCGGCATGCGGGTGATCGCCGCCGACCCCTACGTGACCGCCGAGCGGGCGGCCCGGGTGGGCGCCGAGCTGCTTCCCCTGGACGACGTGCTGGCCCGCAGCGACGTGCTGACCCTGCACGTCCCCCTGACCGGGGCGACCCGTCACCTGCTGGGCCGCGCCCAGTTCGCGCGGGTCAAACGCGGGGTGCTGCTGGTGAACTGCGCCCGGGGCGGGCTGGTGGACGAGGACGCCCTGCTGGCGGCGCTGGAGGAGGGGGTGGTGGCGGGGGCGGCGCTGGACGTGGTGGAGCACGAGCCGCCCCGGGACAGCCCCCTGGTGCGCCACCCCCGGGTGATCCTGACACCTCACCTGGGCGCGTCCACCGAAGAAGCCCAGCGGCGGGTGGCGGTGGAGGTGGCCGAGCAGGTGCTGGCGGCCCTGGACGGCCGCCCGGTGCGGGGCGCGGTGAACGCGCCGGCGCTGCAGGACGAGGCCTGGCAGCGGGTGCGGCCGTTCGTGGACCTGGCCCGGGCGATGGGAGCCGTCGCCTGTCAGCTGGTCGACGGCCAGGTGCAGGGCGTGGAGCTGATGTACGAGGGGGAGCTGGCGGGCCAGGACGGCGCCCCGCTGCGGGCGGGGTTTGTGGCGGGGCTGCTGGAGCCGGTGTTGGACCAGCCGGTCAACCTGATCAACGCGCCGGTGGTGGCGCGGGAGCGGGGCATCGCCCTGGCGGAGGCGCGCCGGGAAGACAGCGAGGACTTCGCCAGCCAGCTGCGGGTCCGGGTGGAGACCACCGCAGGACCGTTCGTGATGGCGGGCACCGTGGTGGGCAGGCGCGAGCCCCGGATCACCCACCTGGACGGCTACCGGATGGACCTGGCGCCGTCGCCGATCATGCTGTTCGTGTGGAACGAGGACCGGCCGGGGATGATCGGCCGGGTGGGCACCCTGCTGGGTGCGGCCGACGTGAACATCGCCTCCATGCACGTGGGCAGGGACCGCCCCCGCGGCCGCGCCCTCATGGTCCTGGGCCTGGACGACCCGGTGCCGCCGGAGGCGGCGGAGGCGCTGGCGCGCCTGCCGGGCATCCTGCGGGTGCGGGTGGTGCAGCTGCCGGCCGGCTCCGGCGGCTGAGCCGGCTTCCGGGCGTGCTACGGCCAGCGGTCGGGCAGGTCGGCGGGGGCCTCGGGCAGCGCGGCCAGCGGCTCTTCGGGCTCCCCGGGCCGCAGCGGGGCGATCCGGCAGAAGCGGCCCGCGTAAAACGCCAGCGGCATCCCGTCCCGGTACCACAGGTCCTCCACCCGCCCCAGAAAGAGCGTGTGGTCTCCGCCGGGGTGGGTGGCGTCCACCGTGCACACCAGGTGGGCCAGCGCGCCGTCCAGCAGCGGGACGGCCCGCCTCCAGACAAACGGCGTGACCAGGTCCGCCCGGGGCCGTCCGGCGAAGTGCCAGGCGTGAGCTTCCTGGTCGGCGGCCAGGACGCTCACCCCGAAGCGGGCGGCCGCCAGAAGATGGGCGTGCATGCGGGCCCGGCGGGAGACCGCCACCAGGATCAGAGGAGGGTCCAGGGAGACGGAGGTGAAGGCGTTGGCGGTCATGCCGTGCACCCCGGCCGGAGTGGTGGTGGTGACCACCGTGACGCCGGTGGCAAACCGGCCCAGGGCGTTGCGGAACTCGCGGGGGTCAAGACCGGTATCGTCCATGGGATGACCTCCGCCAGACATTGTACGGGAAAGGAGACCCAGGATGAGGGACGACGGACGAGGAGAAGCACCGGGGTCGGGGAGGTCTGAGATGGCCGCCACGCGCCTGCTGGTCCTGGTGGGGATGCTTTCGGCGGCGGCGTTCGTGCTGATGGCCACCGTCCAGCTGCCCGTGCTGCCCTCGGCGCCGTACCTGCGCTACGATCCCAGCGACGTGGTGGCGCTGCTGGCGGCGTTGGAGCTGGGCCCGGGGCCGGGGGTGGCCGTGGTGGCCCTGAAGGACCTGCTGTACCTGATGCTGCGCGCCCGCTCGCCGTTCGGCCCCGCGGCCAACTTCGTCGCCGTGGCCACCTTCGTCGGCGTGGCCGGGTGGGTGTACGCCCGCCGGAGCCGCCGGACGCCGGGGTGGGTGGCGGCTGCCTGTGCGGCGGGCGCCCTGGCCCGGGTGCTGGTGATGATCCCCGCCAACTTCGTGATCCTGTACCTGCAGTTCGGCATGTCGCCCGCGCGGGTGGCGGCGCTGCTGGGGCCGGTCATCATCCCGTTCAATCTCCTGGCCGCCGGCATCAACACCGTCCTGACCCTGGCCTTCTGGGTGGCCCTGCACCGCCGCGGGCTGGCGGTGGCGGGTCCGGGCGGTCCCTGACGGTCCATGTCCCCCTGGGCCGTCGAGGTGTGCGGTCTCACCAAGGTGTTCGACGGCACCGTGGCCGTGGACGGGGTCTCCTTCCGGGTGGCGCGGGGGGAGCTGGTGGGCTTTCTGGGCCCCAACGGCGCCGGCAAGACCACCACCATCGCCATGCTGCTCGGCCTGATCGAACCCACCGCGGGCAGCGTGCGGATCCTGGGCCTTCCCATGCCCGCCCGGCGGGAGGCGATCCTCGGCCGGGTGAACTTCTCCTCGCCCTATGTGGCCCTACCCTACGACCTCACGGTGCGGGAGAACCTGACCGTGTTCGCCCACCTGTACGGCGTCCCCGACCCGGCCGGGCGGATCCGCCGCCTGGCCGAGGTGTTCGGCGTGGCTCACCTGCTGGGACGCCGCACCGGGGCGCTGTCGTCGGGGGAGACGGCCCGGGTGAACCTGGTCAAGGCGCTGCTCAACGACCCCGAGGTCCTGTTCCTGGACGAGCCCACCGCCGCCCTGGACCCCGAGGCGGCCGACGCGGTGCGGGCGCTGCTGCTGCGATTACAGCGGGAACGGGGGATCACCGTCTTTTACACCTCCCACAACATGCGGGAGGTGGAACGGCTCAGCACCCGCATCATCTTCCTGCACCGGGGCCGCATCCTCGCCGACGGGCCGGCGGAGGAAGTGGTGCGCCAGTACGGCAAGGCGGACCTGGAGGAGTTCTTCGTGGCCCTGGCGCGCTCGGCGCGGGAGGAGGCATGAACGGGCGGCGGGTGTGGGCGCTGACGCTGCGGCAGTTGTACCTGATGCGCCGCAGCTTCGCACGCATCACCGACCTGTTCTACTGGCCGCTGCTGGACCTGTTCTTCTTCGGGTTCCTCTCCCTGTACCTGGGGCGTCAGGGGCGGGTGCCGCTGCTGGTGGGGTTGCTGCTGGGGGCGCTGATCCTGTGGGACATCTTCTTCCGGGTGCAGCAGGCCATCTCGGTGTCGTTTCTGACCGAGCTGTGGACCCGCAACCTGGTGAACCTGTTCGTGACCCCGCTGACGGTGGCCGAGTTCCTGGTGGCCATGATGGTGTGGGGGATCATCAAGATCTCCATCACCGTCACCCTGATGGCCAGCGTGGCGTTCGCCCTGTACCACTTCAACATCTTCACCCTGGGGCCGAGCCTGGTCCCCCTGGTGGCCGCGCTGATCCTGTTCGCCTGGGCGGTGGGCACCGCCATCACCGCCCTGATCCTGCGCTACGGCCAGAGCGCCGAGACCCTGGCGTGGAGCCTGGCGTTCTTGTTCCAGCCGTTTGGGGCCGTCTTCTTCCCGCTGACGGTGTACCCGGACTGGCTGAGGCGGGTGCTGGTGGCGCTGCCGCTGCCCCACGTCTTCGAGGCGATGCGGGAGGTCCTCAACGGCAGCCCGCCGCCCGCGTCCCGCGTGGGGTGGGCCTTTCTGCTGGACGCGGGCTACCTGGCGGCCGCGTTCGCGTTTTTCGGCTACATGTTCTCCGTGGCCAGGCGGAGGGGGCTGTTGCTGAAGCTGCAGGAGTGACCCGCTCGACGGGGCGTGGCACGGAATGTGCTCTGTTTTTTGGGTGTGACGACCTGGGAGCAGTCCTCCCGCCCCGGGCCGCCCGCTCCCGCCGGCCGCCCCCCCGGCCGGCTGGTCGCGCTGGCCGCCGGCAGCCTGGCCGTGGTGAGCCTGGCCTGGGGGTCGTACCGCGTCCTGCTGGCCGGCGCCCGTTCCGGCGCGTTCACCCCGCCGGCCGCCCGGCAGGCGGCCGGTCCCCTGGAGCCCTCCTCCATGGCCAGGCGGGCCCTCCTGCGCACCGGCCGCAGCCCCGTGGCTTCCACCGCTCCCGCCCGAAGTCCAGCGGCCCGCCCGGCCTACGTGGTCAGCGTCGCGACGTTCGCCAGCCGGGAGCGCGCCGAGGCCCACGCCCGCCGGGTGCGGTCCAAGGGCTACCTGGCCGCGGTGGTCCGCGACGGCGCCTCCTACCGGGTCCTGACCCGTCCGTACCCCAGCGAGGAAGCCGCCCGCCGGGCCGCGCGAGTGCTGTCGGAGATCGGGTTCTCCGCGCGCGTTGTGGTCCTGCGCCACACCCTTCCCGCCCCGCGGGATGAGAACGGACGGATAATGATACTTACCTGACCGACAGGCAATTCGGTCCCCGTGTCCCGTGCGGGATCCCTCCGGGCGTTCTGTCCTGCGGGCCCATGCTCCTGACAGCAGGAGCCGCGTCGGGTCGAGACCAACCTAACCTACCGATGTCCTCCTCGGTCATTCTGCAGGTGGAGGGGCTGACCAAATACTTCGGGGGCCTCGCCGCGGTCTTGGACTACCGTCTGAAGATCGCTCCCGGCGAGATCGTGGGCCTGATTGGTCCCAACGGTGCCGGCAAGACCACCATCTTCAACCTCATCTCCGGCCACCTGCGCCCCACCCGAGGGCGTATCTTTCTCCGAGGTGAGGAAATCACCGGGCTGTCCGCCGACCGCATCGCCCGCCTGGGAGTGGCCCGGACCTTTCAGAACATCCGCCTCTTCCCGCACCTGACGGCCCGGATGAACGTGCTCATTGCAGCACAGCTCCACCGCCGCTATGGTGCCGTGGACGCTTTGCTGGGTCTCCCGCGGTTTCACCGGGAGGAGCGGCGGCTGGAAGCGCGGGCGATCGAGGTGCTGGATGCGTTGGGGCTGGGCGCGGTGGCTGATGACGTCGTAGGGAGCCTGCCCTTTGGCATTCAGCGCAAGGTGGAGATCGCCCGGGCTCTGGCGCTGGAACCGGATCTTCTGCTCCTGGACGAGCCTGCCGGCGGGCTGACGCCCAAGGAGGCCGGCGACCTGATGGACCTGCTGCGTCAACTTCGAGATCGGCTGGGCATGACCATCTTTCTCATTGAACACGACATGCGCGTGGTCATGCGCTTGTGCGACCGGGTCCAGGCCATCAACTTCGGTCAACTGATTGCCGAGGGCCCCCCGGGGGACATCCAACAGCATCCGGACGTGGTCGAAGCCTACCTGGGGGTGGCCGCTGATGCTGTCCGTTGAGGGTCTCGACGTCTTCTACGGAGGGGTGCAGGCTCTCCGCGGCGTTTCCCTGTCGGTGGGAGCCGGAGAGCTGGTCGCCGTCATCGGTGCCAACGGCGCCGGCAAGACCACGCTGCTGCGGGCCATTTCGGGCGTGGTCCAGCTGCGACGCGGACGCATCGAGCTGGACGGCCGCTCGCTGCGCGGCCTCGCGCCGCATCAGATCACCCGCCTGGGTGTTGCCCACGCTCCCGAGGGGAGGCAGATCTTTCCCCGACTCACGGTCCTGGACAACCTCCGCCTGGGTGCCTACGCGCGCGGCGACGGTCAGGTGCGAGAGGATCTCGATCGGGTGTTCAGTTACTTTCCGGTACTGGCCGCCCGGCGTCGCCAGGTGGCTGGAACGCTGTCGGGAGGCGAGCAGCAAATGCTCGCCATCGGCCGGGCGCTGATGTCCCGCCCCCGCCTCCTGTTGCTGGACGAGCCGTCGTTGGGACTGGCGCCGTTACTCGTGCGGACCATCTTTACGGTCATCGAGCGCATCCGGGCCGACGGACGGGCCATCTTGCTGGTCGAGCAGAACGCTCGTATGGCCCTCAGCATTGCTGACCGGGCGTACGTCATGGAGACCGGGCGAGTCGTGCTGACGGGCTCGGCGGCCGAACTAGCGGCATCCCCCGAGGTGAAGGTCGCCTATCTGGGCGGGTGAAGAGAAGACCCCGCATGTCCCTCGTCACGTACCTGTTGCAGCAAGTGGTCAACGGACTCACCCTCGGCAGCATCTACGCCCTGACGGCCATCGGCCTGTCCATCGTCTACGGGATTCTACGCCTGATCAACTTCGCCCACGGGGACGTGTTGATGGTGGGGGCATATGTCGCCCTCGGTCTGCTGGGCGCCTCGGGAGGGAACCTGTGGGGTGCCCTGCTGGGGGCGGCCGCGGCCGCGGGTCTCCTTGGGGTGGTGATAGAACGTGTCGCTTACCGTCCCATCCGCCGCGCCCCTGAAGTGGCGGCCCTGATCACGTCTCTGGCCGTGTCGATCCTGTTGCAAAATGCGGCGATCATGATCTTCACCGCACATCCCCGGACCTTTCCCGTTCCCGCCTGGTTGACCCAGTTGCACGCTGTGGGCGGGGTGCTGTTCAACACCCTGACGCTCATTACCGTGGTCACCGCGGCGGTCCTCATGGTCGGCATCCACCTGTTTGTCGCGCGGGCGAAGGCGGGAATCGCCATGCAGGCCTGCGCGCAAAACCTCGTGGTCGCTGAGATGATGGGCATCGACAGCGGCAGGATCATCATGCTGGCGTTCGCGGTGGGGTCAGCTTTGGCGGCCGTGGCGGGTGCCATGCTGGGAGCCCAGTACGGGCGCATTGATCCTTTCATCGGTTTTCTCCCCGGGCTGAAGGCTTTCGTGGCGGCGGTCATCGGCGGTATCGGCAGCGTGCCCGGCGCGGTGCTGGGCGGCTACGCCCTGGGATTTGCCGAGATCCTGTTCGTGGGGTTGCTGCCTCCCGAGCTCTCGGGGTACCGGGATGCTTTCGTGTTTTTTCTGCTGATCCTCGTCCTCGTGGCGCGACCGCAGGGTCTCCTCGCCACGGGGGGCGAGCGGGAGGCGTAGCGTGCGCGCAATTCCGGTCGTGGTCCTGGCAGGGGGCGTCCTGGCCCTGGCGCAGTCCTTCCTGAACCCGTACTATCTGCGGCTCGTCGACGTGACGGGTATCAACATCATTCTGGCTGTCAGCCTCAGCCTCACCAACGGCCTCACGGGCGTGTTCTCCCTGGGCCACGTGGGGTTCATGGCGGTGGGGGCGTACTCGGCCGCCCTCCTCACGTTGCCGACGGCGCGCAAGGCGTTGATCCTTCCCGATCTACCCGCGGGGCTGCAGCAGGTGCACCTCGGGCTGCTGCCCGCCACGCTGGCAGGTGGGGCTCTGGCCGCACTTTGCGCCGCGGCAATCGGTTATCCGGTGCTCCGACTGCGGGGTCACTACCTGGCGGTGGCCACCCTGGGCTTCTTGGTGATCGTGCGGTCGGTGCTCATCAACTGGGAGCGTGTCACCCGGGGAGGCGTGGGCATCAGCGGGATCCCGCCCTACACCACCACCTGGTGGACCTATGGAGTGGCGGCTCTGTGCCTGTACGTGACATGGCGGCTGACCCAGTCCGCCTACGGGCGGGCCATGCTGGCGGTGCGCGAGGACGAAGGAGCCGCGGCGGCCATGGGTATCACCCCATCAGCCTTCCGGCTGTTGAGTCTGGTGGTGGGGGCGTTCTTCGCGGGCACGGCCGGCAGTCTGTGGGCGCACCTGATCACGGTCATCTCGCCAAACTCCTTCTGGCTGACCGAGACGTTTGCTCTGGTCGTGATGCTGGTTGTGGGCGGCATGGGCAGCACCACAGGGGCCGTGGTCGGCGCCGTCACCATGACGATCGTCCCCGAAGCCCTGCGGGGGCTGGAGGGAGGGATCCAGGTGGCCGGACTCAACTTGCCGCCGCTGTTCGGTCTCAGCCAGCTGCTCCTGGCGCTGGCGCTGATCCTCACCATGGTCTGGCGGCCCCAGGGCCTTCTGGGCGGGCGGGAGCTCAGCTGGCCCCGCTGGCTCCGGCAGGGATCGCTGCCACGCCGCGCCAATAAGTAAGTATCGCGGCAGGCTGCTGGCAGCGCTACAGAGGGAGGCGACATCATGCGGAGGGCGTGTGTCTTCCTGCTGTGTGCGGTGGTGGCGTGGGTCACAGCTCCGGTGGGAGCGCAGCCCCAGACGGTGAAGATTGGGGCTTTGTTCAACGTGACCGGCGGCATGTCGTCGATTGACGCTCCCGGGCTCAACGGGGCGAAGCTTGCGGTCAAAGAGTGGAACGCCCGCGGCGGCGTCCTCGGCAGACGGATCGAGCTAGCGGCGGAGGACGGCAAGACCGACCAGACGACGGTGGCCAATGCCATGTCCAAACTGATCAACGTCGAACGGGTGGTGGCCGTCGGAGGGCTCAACGACTCCACCTTTGCGCTGGCCGCCGGCCCCATCGCCCAGAAGGCCAAGGTGCCGTTCGTCATCGCCGGGGCCACCCTGCCGAACCTGCCCGACCAGATCGGGGATTACGCGTTCATGGTGCCGTTTACCGATGACGCCCAGGCCTTCGTGGGTGCCATCTACACCGTGAAGACCCTGAAGGCCAGACGGGTGTGGGTCATGACCGACAAAGCCTACGACTACACCCTCACCCTCACCAAGTTCTACAAGCAGAAGCTCCTGGAGCTGGGGGGTGTGGTGGTGGCGGAGGACGTGTACCAGAGCGGGGACAAGGACTTCTCCGCCCAGATCACCCGCCTGCGGCGGATCAGCCCGCCGCCCGACGCGCTGTTCATCTCGGCGGTCCCCGATGACATCGGGCTCATCGTGCGGCAGATCCGGTCGGCCGGGATCCGGATTCCCATCGTGGGCGGCGACGGATACGACACCGAGCTGCTGGTGACCATCCCCGGGAAGGCGCTGGCCGACAACATCTACTTCACCACCCACGTGTCTCTGACCAGCAAGGCCGCGGTGGTGGCCAACTTCGTGAAGGCCTACACCAAGGAGTACGGCCGCGGGCCCGAAAACGCGTTTGCGGCGCTGGGGTATGACACCTTCAACCTGTTGTTGGATGCCATCCGCCGCGCGGGGCGGCCGGATCCGGCGGCCATCAAGGCGGCGTTGGAGCAGACCCGGGGATTCCGGGCGGTGACCGGAACCATCTCCTACGAGGGTGGCCGTCACGTGCCCAAGAAGAGCGTGACCGTCATCAAGGTGGTGAAGGGGGAGTTCCAGTTCGCCACGGAGACGACGCCCTGAGACCATGGCTTCCCCGGAATGGGTGGCGCGCATCAAGAGCCAGGGCATCCGCCTGGTGCGGTTCACGTACTGTGACAACGCCAACCTGATCCGCGCCAAGGCGGTGCCTGCCGACAGGCTCGCGGCCCACGCGCATGCCGGCGTGGGATTCTCGGTTGCGCAGCAGGCCCTGCCGGTGATGTACGATGCGGTGATCCCCGAGTCGGGCTTGGGTCCTGTGGGGGAGGTGTGGCTGGTGCCCGACCTGGCCACCCTCACCCCGCTGCCCTACGCCCCGGGCGCCGCCTCCGTCCTCGGCGACTTCGTCACCCGGGAAGGACGCCCGTGGGAGCACTGCCCACGGACGTTCCTCAAGCGGGTCGTCGCGGACGCGGCGGCTCAGGGGTATGAGGTGATGGCCAGTTTCGAGAATGAGTTCTACCTGCTCCGTCCCGATCCGGGGCGCCCCGGCGGCTACCAGCCCGTGGACGACACCAACTTCGCCATGACGCTGGGGTTCGACCTGGCCCATGACGTTCTGCTGGACCTGGTGTCAACGCTGGAGCGCATGGGGTTGGACATCCATCTCCTGTACCCGGAGTCGGGGCCGGGGCAGTTTGAACTGACCATCCGCCATGCGCCGGCGGTGGCGGCCGCCGACCGGCAGGTACTGTTCCGGGATGCGGTGCGGGCGGTGGCGGCCCGGCACGGGCTGGCGGCGTCGTTCGCCCCCAAGCCGTTCGCCGACCGGGCCGGCAATGGAGCCCACCTGCACCTCAGCCTGTGGCGGGACGGCCGGAACGCGCTCTACGATGCCGCGGATTCCCTCTCTCTATCTCAGGAGGGGTACTGGTTCATGGGCGGCATCCTCGCCCACCTACGGGCCCTCTGCGCGCTCACCATCCCCAGCGTCAACTCCTACCGGAGGATCCGGCCGCGGTTCTGGGCCGGCGCGTTTGTCTGCTACGGTCCGGAGAACCGGGAGGCGGCGATCCGGGTGATTACGCCCCGACAGGGGCCGGAGAGCCTGAACCTGGAGTTGAAGACCTGCGATCCCAGCGCCAACCCGTATCTGGCGTTGGGTGCCGTGCTGGCCGCCGGCCTGGACGGCATCCGTCGCCGCACCCATCCCGGAGCACCCGTCGAGACCGACCCCGCGCTCCTGTCCGACGACGAGCGCCGCCGGCGGGGGATCGAATCGCTGCCCACCTCCCTGGGCGAAGCCATCGCCGCGCTGGAGGAGGACGGAGTCCTCCAGGCGGCCCTGGGGGAGCCGCTCGCCCGGTCGTACCTGGCGGTGCGTCGGAGCGAGTGGATGGCGATGAAGGATCTCCCGGTGGAGGAGGAAATCCGCCACCACCTCCTGCGGTACTGACGATGGGCCGTGTCCCCTTTGCGGAGATCCCCATCGTCGACCACCATGCCCACTCCCTGCTGATCGCGCAGCCGACCACCCCGGAGGCTTTCCGGCAATACTTCACCGAAAGCCCAGAACCCGCGGTGGTGGCCCGTGACACCCCTCACGCGCTCTTTTACCGCCGGGCCATCCGGGAGTTGGCGGACTTTCTGGGGTGTGAGGCCAGCGAAGAAGCCGTCCTGCAGGCCCGCAGTCGCCTGCCCCTGGCGGACCTTGTCCGCACTCTGTTGACCGACGCAGCCATTGACACGGTCCTGGTGGACTATGGCTACCGCCCGGCAGACCATTACCCTCATGAGAGCCTCGCGAGACTGCTGCCCTGCCGGGTGGAGCCCATCCTGCGTCTGGAGGCCCTGGCCGAGGAGCTGCTGGTGGCTGCGTCCTCCCTGGATCAGTTGGAGGAGGCGTTCGCAGCGGCCATCGATGCCGCTCCGCACCAGGGTGTCGTCTCCTACAAGACCATCATCGCATACCGGAGCGGGCTGGCCGTGGAGCGCCACTCCCGGGAGGAGGCGGATGCGGCCTTTCGCTCCGAGAAGGCCCGGGCCCACGCCGGGAAGATTCGGATGTCCGCCAAGCCGTTGCTGGACACGCTGCTGTGGGTGGCGCTGGAGAGAATCGCCCGACAGGGCATGCCTCTGCAGGTGCACACAGGCTTCGGCGACCCCGACCTTCACCTGATATACGCCAACCCCGCGTGGCTGCGCCCTGTACTGGAGCACCCGCAGGCCCGGGCCGTGAGGTTTGTTCTCCTGCACTGCTGGCCCTTCGTGAAGGAAGCGGCTTGGCTGGCGGGGGTCTATGCCAACGTGTGGATGGATCTCTCCCTGACCGTTCCGTTTCTCGGGCCGGGCGGCGCCGAGGCGTTCGCCGAAGCTCTTCAGCACGCCCCCCTCACCAAGGTCCTGTACGCCTCCGACGCTTTCTCGATCCCCGAGCTCTACTGGCTGGGCGCCCGCCTCGGCCGGCAGGCGTTGGCCGCGGCTCTTGAGCGGATTCAGCGGGCGGGATACCTGCAGGCGGGCGAGGTGAGCGAGGCCGCGGAACGCATTCTGTCCGGCAATGCGCGGGACGTGTACCGGCTGTAGGCTCGCGAGGAGGTGGTCGCTGTGGCCCACTACCTGGTCCGCGCCACACCGGTGGTCGGTCGCCTGGCCGAGCTGCGGCGGCGGTTGACCGCCGGCGAGATCCGCCGGCTGCGGCCGTTCGGGCCGGCGCTGGACGCGTCCCTGCGGAGGGCGCGGCTGCAGCCCGACGGCACGGCGGTGTGGGAGGAGGAAGATTACTGCACGCCGCCCCTGGCCCAGGAGCGGGCGGCGGTCCTGGACGCGCACTTTACCGGCATCCGGGTGGAGCCGGTGCCGCCCTCCGACGGCTGGGCGCGGATCGGCGACCTGCCCTCCCTGTGGACGCTGCTGGACTCTCCGCCTCCGTCCTGAGTCCGCCTCACCGGGTCCGGCGCAGGACCCACAGTCCGGTGTTCATGTCGCTGGCGTACACCAGCCCCGTGGCCGGGTCCACCACCACCCCCCACACCTGAGTGGTGTTGGTCAGGACGAACCGCTGGCTGGGCTTGACCGGGTTCTGGCCGGCCGGCGGGACGAAGTACGCCACCTCCACGGGATGTCGCGGGTTGCTGGCGTCCACCACCCGCACCCCGTCGGTGTACCAGGACAGGTACACGTCGGTGCCCACCAGGAAGGGGTTGTGGATGGTGTAGTCTCCGGCTGCCTGGTCGTCCGTCCCCAGGGAGTTGGGTGTCCGGTATTCTCCGACCTGCACCGGCCTGGCCGGGCTACTGTAGTCGTAGATGCGCAGGTAGCCGAAGCCTTTCTCGATTCCCGGTCCCGAGGTCTTGCAGAAGTCTTCGTCGGCCGCAAACAGCAGGCGCCGGCGGTCGTCGTAGTTGGAGGAGTGGCCGTCCCCGTCGGCGTTGGGCGGGTAGGTGGTGCGCCCGAGGAACGTCGGTTGAGAGGGCCGGGTCACGTCCAGCGCGATGAAGCCGCTGTCCCAGTAGGCCAAAAAGACCAGCCGGCCGTCCTCGGAGGGTTCGGCCCCGTGGCCGAAGATCGGGTCGGGGTCGCACCCCTGGCCGGCCGCCGGCGGGCCGCCCAGGTTCTTGATCACGCCCCAGTCGGAGACCTCCACCGGGTGGGTGGGGTCGGTGATGTCGATCAGCCGGAAGTCCCCCCGACCCCGCTGGTCCCGCCGTCCCGTGGGCGACAGGGGGTCGGGGTACTCGCTGGCGGGCACGGTGGCGTAGGCGAAGGTGCGGCGCAGATCGGCGCGGTGGGCCACCTCGAACTCGTGGACGCCACGGGTGCAGCACCCGGTGTCCAGGAACCCCAGCTGGAGCGGCTCCGTGGGGTCCGTCACGTCCACAGCATCAGGCCGCGGGGGAACGACATGTCGTAGCGCGACCCGCCGCACACCTGGATGCCGGCGGCGGCGATATCGCGTCCCCGGAAGCGTCCGTAGCGCGCCGTGAAGACCACCACGTCCTCGGCGGACGTGCCGGGGGGATTCTGCAGCCGGGCGACCACCGCGGGGCGGGAGGGGTCGCGCACGTCAATCACCGCCACCCCGTTGTCGGGCTCCTGGGGGCAGAAGCGGTCGTTGCCGGTGGCCCAGTCGGTGAACCCCCAGTGGCCGACGTAGGCGAACCCCCGGTGGTACCAGACGTCGGCGTTGAACCCTCGCCCGCCGATGTCGGTGTGGCCCACCACCTCCATGTTCTGTGCCGATCCGGCCTTCTGGCCGCCCTCGTAGGTGGCGCTCAACTGCCGGAGGAAGTGCTTTTCGTCCTTGAGCAGTTCGTCGTCGTTGCCCGCCACAG
>JBBIUY010000007.1:25333-101221 GCA_037440005.1 Armatimonadota bacterium
TGCCGGAGGAAGTGCTTTTCGTCCTTGAGCAGTTCGTCGTCGTTGCCCGCCACAGCCGACCGCCACGTGGCCAGGGCCAGGACCGCCGCCGCCAGTGCCACCGCCTTCCTGCGTGCGCCCATACGGCTCACCTGCCGCAGATGAAATCGGGATGGCCCATTCTTCTCCACGGCGCCGGGAGTTCCTGTGGGACGGTCGCCCCGCCGGGCCGTCACCGCAGGGGCGCGCCGGCGTCGATCCACCGCCGCAGCAGGTCGCGCTCCTCGTCGGTGATGCCGGTGACGTTGCCGGGGGGCATGGTCTTCTGCTCCACCGCCCGCGCCCGGATGCGGGGGGCCAGGGCGCGGATCTGGCGGGGGGTGTCCATGCGCACGTTGCCCGGCGGCGCCGCAAACCCCGGCATGGTCGGGGCCTCGGAATGACACACCGCGCACCGGCGCACGATGACCGCGCGCACCTCGGCCAGGGCGGGCACCTCGGCGGGTAGGGGCTCCGGCCGGCGGGACAGGGCCGGAGCCGCCGTCAGGTACACGGCCCCCGCCAGCGCCGCCGCGGTCACCGCCGCCGTGGCGGGGCTGGCCCGCCAGCCCACCAGCATCAGGTGCCGGGCGCCGGCGCCCAGCACCACGAACAGCAGCAACGCCAGCCACGGCGGGCGCGCTGCGTACACCTCCGGGAAGTGCTGGCTGATCATGGTGAAGATGACGGGGAAGGTGATGTAGGTGTTGTGGGTGGAGCGGGTCTTGGCGTGGACGCCCAGGCGGTAGTCCACCGGGCGGCCCCCCCGCGCCGCCTGCAGCATCTTCCACTGGGGCGGCAGGATGTGCACCCAGACGTTGGCGGCCATGATGGTCCCCAGCATCGCCCCGACCTGCAGGAACGCCGCCCGCGGGCTGAGCAGGGCCGTGGCGGCGTAGATCGTCCCGGCCAGCCCAGCCCCCGAGAGGACCAGGGCCAGCGCGGGCCGATGGCGCAGGCCGCGCCACAGGAGGTCGTAGACCACCCACCCGCCCGCAAGCATCCCCAGGCTGACGCCCACCGCCTGGCGGGGGGTGAGGGCCGCGACGGTGGGGTCGATCATCATGGCGTCGGCGCTCATGTAGTAGACCAGGATCAGCAGCAGAAATCCCGACAGCCACGTGGTGGTGGCCTCCAGCCAGAACCACCGCAGCCGGGGCGGGACCTGGCCGGGGACCAGCAGGCGCTTTTCCAGGTGGTAGTACCCGCCCCCGTGCAGCAGCCAGGTGACCCCGGTCACGTCCCGGCGGCCCTGGGGGTCGGGAGACAGGTGGCTGTCGATCCACATAAACAGCAGCGAGTCGCCGATCCACATGATGCCGGCGATCACGTGGATCCAGCGGAGTAGCAGCGCCAGCCACTCCCGCAGCAGGTCGGGCATACGCCCGAACTTTCTCCCCCTCCGCCGGGGCCTCCTATCGCCGGGGCAGGGCCGGACCTCACCCGGCCGCGAAAGCCAGTGGGCGGTGACCCATGGAACGGGACTTCGCGGCCGCCCTGGAGGACCTGGCCGCCCGGGTGGAGGCGCTGGAGCGGCAGGTCTCCAGCGGCGCGGTGGAAGCCGCCCTGCGCCAGCGCGGCTGGCAGCCCGGCCAGCACTCGCCCCGGGCCGGTCTGCTGCTGCCCGTCCCGGCGTCCCCCGACCGGGTGGACCGCCTCTACGCCGACCTGCACCGCTACCACTTCCGCCGGCTGCTGCAGGAGGCCGCCGAGCGGCGTGTGCTGACCCCGGCGGTCCTGCGGTACCTGGCGGGCCGGTGGGGGGACCGGGCCGTCCGCTCGACCGTGGGACGGCTGGAGGAGTACGGGCTGCTGCGCCGGCGCGGGCGCGGCTACGCGCTCGCGGCGGAAGGGGCCCGCGGCTTCGGGGACACCCTGGAGTGGTTCGTGGCCCAGGTGTTCACGCGGGAGTTCGGGGCGCCGGCGGTGTGGGACGCCCGCATCCGGGACATCGGCCGCGGAGGCGACTTCGACGTCCTGGCCGTCCTGCGGGGCGGGCTGGCCTACGTCGAGTGCAAGGCCAGCCCGCCGTACAACGTGGAGGCCTCCAGCCTGGACAGGTTCCTGGACCGCGTCGGCGCGCTGCGCCCCGAGCTGGCCGTCTTCCTGATCGACACCACCCTGGAGGTGGACCGCAACATCATCGACAACCTGCGGCGGCTGCTGGACCTGCGGGGGACGCCCCGGACCCCGGTGCGGGTGGGGCGCGGCCTGTACGAGTGGGCCGGCCGCCCGCCCCTGTACGTGGTCACGGCCCGGCGCAGCCTGGTGGCCAACCTGCGCACCTGCCTGCGGCGGTGGGGCGGGGCGGGTCAGTAGTCCGCAGACAGCAGGTGGCGGTTGCCGATCCGCACGGTGGTCACCCCAGCGACTGCGACCTCCGCGGCCCCCTCGGCGTGGCGGACCGACGTCGTGGGCAGGTCCATCAGGTAAAGATGCCCGTGCCGGCGGTCTCCCAGCGGATGCGGCGGGGTCGCCAGAACGCGCTCTGCGGTGTAGGATAGCGGGGATAGTACACGGCCGGCTCTCGCGCTGCGCGGAGGCCGGGTATGGACTGGAAACACCCCCAGGTCCTGGCGGCGGCACCGCTGCTGGCCGCCCTGGCCCTGGCGTATGCCGCCACGCTGTGCCGGGCGACGCAGCGCGTGGCGGTCCGGTTCCCCGCCGCCCTGTTGGGGACTGTGCCGGTCCGCGGCCGGCACGTGGGGGCGGCCGGCCTGGGCGCGGCTCTGCTGGCGTCGCTGGCCGCGGCGGCGGGCCCGGTCATCCCCTGGCGCGCGCCGGCGGGGGTGCCGGTGGCGCTGGTCATAGACGTCAGCCGCAGCATGGAGGAGACCGACGTCCTGCCCAGCCGAATCGAGGCGGCCAAGGCCGCCTCGCTGGAGTTCGTGGCGGGCCTGCCGGCGAGCACGCCGGTGGCGCTGGTGACCTTCGGCAACTACGCCGCCACCGTCGTCCCCCCGACCACCGACCGGGAGCGCCTGGCGGCGGCCGTCCGCAGCCTGTCCACGCAGTTGCGGACCCAGCTGGGTAGTGGCCTGGTGGAAGCGGTCCGGACCCTGACCGGCGAGGGGCCGGCGGACACGCCGGCGTCCGGAGTGCGGGCGGTGGCGGTCCTGCTGTCCGACGGCCGGGCCAGCGATGGCGTCCCGCCGCTGGAGGCGGCGGAGGTCGCCCGCGCCCGCGGGGTCCGGGTGTACACTGTGGGGGTGGCGACGGAAACCGACCCGACCCGGCTGCGCAGCGGGATCTGGGGCGCACTCGACGAACCCACCCTGCAGGCCATCGCCGAGCGCACCGGCGGCGCCTACTACCGGGCCTCGGACGCCCGCCGGCTGTGGGAGGTGTACCGGGACCTGTCCCGGGCAGTGGGGTGGACGGTGAGGCCCCTGGACGCCTCCGCGGCCGCCTCCGCCGCCGCTGCACTGTTCCTGGCGGTGGCTGTGGTGGCCGGGATGCGCCTGCACCGGCTGGGCTGACTGCCGGGTCGACGACGGGAGGGAGAGAGGATGCGCATGCGCGACCGTGAACTCCGCCGGCGGCGCCACCGCCGCGAGCGGGTTCGCAAGCTGCTGGCGCGGCTGCAGCAGGCCAAGACGGCCGAGGAGAGGCAGACGATCCTGAACAAGCTCATCAAGCGGGCTCCCTGGCGCGCCGCCGAGTTCCAGCGCCTTGCCTCCGAAGTACGTTGAAGGTTGAAGGTTGGAGGTTGAAGGTAAAAGATTCCGAACGAAGGGTTCCGCTGCTTTCGACCTTCAACCTTCAACCTTCAACCTTCAACCTCCAACCTTCAACGTACCCCGAGGCGTCCCAGGTACGCCTCCTGCACCCGCGGGTCGGCCTGGACCTGGGCGGGCGGGCCTTCGGCGATCTTCTCCCCGTAGTGCATCACCACCATGCGGTCGCACAGCCGCATCGCCACCGGCATGTTGTGCTCCACCACGAGCAAGGTCCGGCCCTCGTCCCGCAGGGCCCGGATGAGGGCCACCATCTCCTCGATCTCGGCGGCGGCCAGCCCGCCCAGGGGTTCGTCCAGCAGGACCACCGTCGGGTCCAGCGCCAGGGCGCGGGCCACCTCCAGCCGGCGCTGCATGCCCAGGGGCAGGGCCCGGGCCGGGACGTGGGCGTGGTCGGCCAGCCCGGTGCGCTCCAGGATGGCCCACGCCCGCTCCAGGACCGCCGGATCGGCCGCCCGCCGCAGGCGCCGCCACGGGCGCGGGTAGTGGGCGTGGCCCAGGGCGACGACCACGTTCATCAGCACCGACAGGCCCGCCAGCGGCCGCGTGATCTGGAAGGTGCGCCCCACGCCGCTTCGGGCGATCTCCGACGGCCGCAGCCCGTGCACCGGACGGCCGTCCAGGAGGACCTGCCCCCCGTCGGGGGGCAGCAGGCCGCAGATGACGTTGAACAGGGTGGTCTTGCCCGCGCCGTTGGGCCCCACGATCCCCACGATCTCCCCGCGTCGGACCTCCACGGACACGTCCCGGACCGCCCACAGGCCGGCAAACCTCTTGCTGACGCCCCGCACTTCCAGGACCGGCCGGCCGTCCGAGCCGGCCGCGAGCGCCGGCGCGGGGAGGTGGGGACGCGGCTCCACCCGCCGGGGAGGATGCACCAGGCGGCGGTCCAGCGCCCGGCCCAGCCACGACCCCGGTCCCAGCAGCCCTGAGGGCTGGTAGCGCATGACCAGGACCAGGGTGGCGCCGTACAGGAGCATCCGGTAGTCGCTGACCACCCGGAACGCCTCCGGCAGGACGGTCAGCAGGACGGCCCCCACCACCGCGCCCCGCAGCGTCCCCAGCCCTCCCACGGCCACCATGCTCAGGATCGCCACCGACGCGGGAAAGCCGAAGTCCCGGTACTCGACGAACTGGATGAAGTGGGCGTACAGTCCTCCGGCCAGGCCCGCGAGGGCGGTGCCCAGGACGAAGGCGATGATCTTGAACCGGCGCGTGTCCACCCCGCAGGTCTCCGCGGTCACCTCGTCCTCGCGCAGGGCCGTCCACCCCACTCCCAGCCAGGTGCGCCGCAGCCAGATGTCCAGGACCGCCAGGCCCGCCACCACCAGCGCCACCAGGCCCAGGTAGGCGGGCTTGGTCAGGGCCGTCCCGCCCAGGGTGGGCGGCAGGACGCCGCCGATGCCCAGGCTGCCTCCGAAAAAGGGCGTGTACAGGAAGACCGAGACCACCACGAAGTTGATGCCGATGGTGGTGATGGCCAGGAAGTCCTCCCGCAGGCGGATGCTGATGGCTCCCAGCAGGGCCCCCACCAGCCCGGCGGTCAGGGCGGACAGCGGCAGCGCCTCCCAGAACGACAGGCCCCCGCGGGTGACCAGCAGGGCCTGGGCGTAGGCGCCGATGCCCCAGAAAGCCGCGTGGCCCAGGCTCGGCTGGCCGGCGTAGCCGGCGATGATGTTCAGCCCGATGGCCAGGATGACGTAGATGGCCGCGGTGATGGCCACCGTGACGTGGTAGAGGCCCAGGCCCGCAGGCATGCTAGCGCCGCCCCCACAGGCCCTGAGGGCGGACCAGCAGGATGGCGATGAGGGCGAGGAAGGCCAGGGCGTCCCGCGGCAGCAGGCCCACGGTCCCGATGGCCACCGCCTCCACCACCCCCAGCAGCAGGGCCGCGGCCACCGCCCCCGCATACGAGCCCAGGCCGCCCAGGACGATGATGGCCAGGCCCTTGTAGGCGGGGACGCTGCCCATGGTGGGTTCCACGGCGTTGAAGAACACCCCCACCAGTACGCCGGCCGCTCCCGCCAGGGCCGAGCCCAGCAGGACGTTCAGCCCCACCGCCCGGCCCACGTCCACCCCGGTGGCGGCGGCCATGGGGGGATCGTCGGCCAGCGCCCGCCACGCCAGGCCCACCTTGGTGCGGGTGAGGACCCACCACGCCACCGCCAGCAGCGGCGCGCCCACGGCGGCCACCAGGAGCTGGGCGGGGGTGAAGGTGACGGAGCCCATCGTCAGCGGCCCGACGGGCAGGCGGGCGGAGAACGCCAGGGAGTACGGGCCGGCCACCAGCCGGAACAGGTCTTCCAGGGCGATGTACAGCCCAATGCTGGCGATCAGGGGGACGATGCGGGGCTGGGACAGCAGCGGCAGGTAGATCCACCGCTGGACCAGCCAGCCGGCCGCCCCGCTGCCGGCCGTGGCGGTGGCAAACGCCAGGACCAGGCTGTGGGTGCGGGCGTAGGTCGCCACGCCCAGGTAGCCGCCCAGGGCGTAGATACCGGCGTGGGCCACGTGGAGGATGCGCAGGACCCCGTAGACCAGGGTGAGGCCCAGGGCGACGACGGCGTAGATCGCCCCGATGGTCAGCCCGTTGACGACCTGCTGGACCAGCATGGCGGGTGCGGTCCTCCTGCGCTCCCGGTGAAAGCGGGCTCCGGGCGCCGGCCCGAAAGCGGCGCCCGGAGCCTATGGACCCGCCCGGCGGTGCGGATCAGGGCGGCGTGATGATCTCCGGGTCGGTGATCACGCCGAAGAACCGGAACTGGCCGTTGCGGACCACCTGGACCTGGATGGGCTTGATGGTCTCCCGCTGGGGCGTGAACGAGAGGACCCCGGTGACCCCGTTGAAGTTGCGGGTGGCGGCGATCGCATCCCGCAGCCGCGCCGCCTCGGTGGTCCCGGCCCGGCGCAGCCCGTCCACGATGATGCGCAGCGCGTCGTAGGACGAGGCGCCCACCATGTCGGCCTCCATCTTGTAGGCCGCCCGGTAGTCCCGCAGGAAGGTCTGCACCACGGCCCGCGGGTCGTCGCGGTTGAGGTTGGTGACGATGACCACCCCCTCGGCGTCGGCGCCGGCCAGCTCCAGGTACTTGGGCGAGTCAAAGCCCTCCTCGCCCAGGATCTGCGCCCGCACCCCCAGCTGGCGGGCGGTGCGGGTGATGAGCGCCGCCTCGTTGAACAGCCCGCTGACGAAGATCAGGTCCGGGTTCATGGCCCGCACCCGCGTCACGTGGGGAGCCATGTCCTTCTCCCCCAGCGGGTAGATGACCTCCCCCACGATGTTCAGGCCGGTCGTGGCCGCCCGGTCCCGGAAGCCCTGGGCCAGGGCCCGGCCGAAGTCGTTGTCCATGGTGAGCATGGCGACCCGCTGGGCGTTGAAGTACAGCCTCGCCACCTCCGCCGCGCCGGCGCCCTCCACCGGGCCCAGGAAACCCACCCGGAACACGTAGGGGCCGGCCCGGGTGATGTCGGGGTGCACGGCGTAGCCCACCACGAACGGCACGCGGTTCTGCTGGAAGATGGGCGCCGCGCCTCGGGTCGCGCCGCTGTAGGACCCGCCCACCGCCGCCACCACCCGGTCGCGCTCGATGAGCCGCTGGGCCACCGCCACCCCCTGGGGAGGCGCCGCCTGGTCGTCGTACACCACCAGCCGGATCTGCCGGCCCAGTACGCCTCCGGCGGCGTTGATCTGGCGGACGCCCAGCTCCACCGCCTGCCGGACACTCAGGCCGTCGGGGGCGCCGAACCCCGTCAGGGGCGCGCTGAGGCCGATGGGGATCGGCTCGCCCTGGGCGCGGGCGCCCGCGGCGGCCAGGCCCACACACACCAGTACGAGCAGCACGCTGCGTCGCGCCACAGCACGTCACCTCCGCGCCGAACGCTGTCGGTCAGTCCTCAGCAAAAGTGTTTCGACCCCGAACCCGGGTCAGGCCTGCCGGCGTTGCTGGCGCCGCCGCAGCCGGGCGGCGAGAGCGTGGCGGGGCAGACCTTCCAGGGACGCCAGGCGCTCGACCACCGGCGCGAGTTCCGCGGCGGCGTCGGGGGTCAGCCGCAGGTAGCTGACGGGCCGGAGGAAGGTGCCCACCCACAGGCCGCCTGTAAAGCGCGCCGCGCCTCCGGTGGGCAGCACGTGGTTGGGCCCGGCGCCGTAGTCGCCGAAGACCGCCGCCGACGCCGGGCCGATGAACACCGCCCCGCAGGCATCCAGGCGGCTGAGGGCGGCGTCCGGGTCGGCCAGGTGCAGTTCCACGTGCTCGGGAGCCAGGGCGGTGACGTACGCACAGGCCTCGTCCAGGTCCCGGGCCACGCCGACCTCCCCGCGGGCCCGCCACGCCAAGGACGCCACGTCGGCGGGAGGCGCGGCGGCCAGGGCGTCCTCGACCCGGCGGAGGACGGCCCGGGCTACCCGCTCGTCGGTGCTGACCAGGACCGCCCGCGCCCGCACGTCGTGCTCGGCCTGGGCCAGCAGGTCCGCCGCCGCCAGTTCGGGGTCGGCGCTGGCGTCGGCCAGGACGCACACCTCGCTGGGGCCGGCCGGCAGGTCCACGCCCACCCGGCCGTACACCTGCCGCTTGGCCTCCACCACGTAGGCGTTGCCCGGTCCGGCGATCAGGTCCACCGCCGGGACCGACTCCGTGCCGTAGGCCAGGGCGGCGACGGCCTGAGCGCCTCCCATGCAGTAGATCTCGTCGGCGCCGGCCAGGGCCATGGCCGCCAGGGTGACCGGGTGCACGGTGCCGTCGGGCCCCGGCGGGGCGCAGGCCGCGACCCGGGGCACGCCGGCCACGCGGGCCGGGACGATGGTCATCAGGGCGGTCGACGGCAGCGGGTGGCGGCCGCCGGGGACGTAACAGGCCGCCGACCTCACCGGCACCAGCCGGTGGTCGGCGTGGGCGCCCGGGCTGACCTCCAGGGCCGCATCCCGCAATGCCCGGCGCTGGGCGTGGGCGAACGCCTCGATCCGCCGGGCGGCCCAGGTCAGCGCCTCCCGATCCGCGTCCCCCAGGGACAGCAGCGCCCGCCGGGCGTCCTCGAGGGGGACGACCGGGTCCCGATCCACGCCGTCAAAGCGACGGGTGTACTCCCGCACCGCCGCGTCTCCCCGGGCCCGCACGTCGGCGATGATGCGGGCGACGGCGTCGGCGATCTCCTCCTCGCGGGCTCCTGCCGACGGGTCCGGTGCCTTCAGGATCCGCATGGGACTCCCCCCCGGGGCGGGTCACCGGCGCCTGCCGCCTCGTCTGCGGCCCCGCACGGCGCGCCACCCCGCCCGGGCCGCCCACGCTACGCCTGCGGCCGCGGCCGTCCACGCTCCCAGGTATCCGGCCAGCCGCCCCGACTCCGCAGGAGCGGACGGAGGAAAGGCGGCGGCAAACCGTCCGGCTTCTGCGGGAGGGGCCGCCGGAGCCCGGACCACCGATCCGGGCGCGGCGTGCCAGTCGGGAGTCGGCCACGCCGGGCGGGCAGGCGCCAGAGGGTCGGGCATCCCGGGCTGGTCCGCAGGAGCCGGCTGTGCTCTCCAGTCGCCGGGAGGTCTCCCGCCCGCCGCTGCCCGCAGGTAGCCGGCGGCCATGACCGCCAGGGAGGCCGGATCTCCCCCGCCCAGCCTTGTCAGAAGGGAACCGCACCGGTACGACCGCTGGATCGCCGGCGGCAGGCTGCGGGCGTACCTGTTGTCGGCAAAGCAGGTATCCGGGCCCGCCGGGGCGGCCAGGGCCAGGTCGGCCAGGCCCGAGGCCCACACGGCGTTGGCGCGGATGCGGTGGCCGGAGGGCACCCACAGGCGGCGGTCCAGGTTGGCGGCGACCAGGATGCCAAAGCGCGGGTGGTCCCACACCAGGTTGCCTTCCACCACGTTGTTGATCCCTCCGGCCAGCAGGATCCCGATGCCAAACGCCGGTGCCTGCAGCTGCAGGGCCGGCGCGCGCCGGTTGTGGTTGCTGTAGACCAGGTTGGCCACGATGCGCGCCCCGTCCTGGGGCGCCAGGGCCTCGGTGCCCAACGTGTTGGGCACCACCCCGGCGCCGTTGAACCGCCAGATCGAGCCGGTGATGGTCAGGTCGCCTCCGGCGTTGGTGCCCGAGTAGCCCAGGGCGTTGCCCTCGGCGACCACCGCCACGATCAGGGCGTGGCACGGCTTGCACTGGCCGATGTAGAAGCCCGAGTCCGGGTGGCCGGAGGCGTGGCTGCGGTCGAACTGGCCGTACTGCGAGTCAAAGGCATACAGGCCGTATTCCCCGTTGTTGTAGGCGGTCACGTAGCTGGCCCGGTAGCCGCGCACGCCGGTGAAGTAGACCCCGGTGGCGGTGTAGTGGCGCACGGTGAGGTTTTCCACCGCCACCCCGTCGGCGCCGAGCACCTTGATGCCGGTGGGCAGCCGGAACCCGCCGTCCAGGATCACCCGCGAGCGGTCCAGCCCCCGCAGGGTGAGCCCCGGCGTGGTCACCACGACCTCTTCCCGGTACACGCCCGGAGCGAGGAGGATCAGGTCGCCCGGGGCCGCGGCGTCCACGGCCGACTGGATGGTGGGGTGGTCGCGGGGGACGCGGCGCACCCGCCGGCCTGCTGCGCCCGCCGGGGGAGGGGCCGGCGGGACGGCCGCCTCCTCGCCCACCAGGATCAGCCCGGCCATGCCGCGGCCTGTTGGCGCGCCGTGGGGCGTGCAATAATACCGGTACGCCCCCGGCCGCGGGAAGGTCCGCCGGAACTGCTGGCCGGGGGCCAGCAGGCCGGAGTCCCAGGATCCGTCGGAGGCGGTGACCGTGTGGGCGTGTCTGCCCGCGTTGCGCCACGTCACCGCGGTCCCGGGTCGGACCCGCAGGACGGCGGGGACGAAGACGTCGTCGCGGATCTCCACCACCGCCGCCGCGCCCGCGGGCGCCGCCTGCGCGACCGCGGGGACGGCCAAGAAGACGAGGCCTGCCCACCACGCCACCGGGGCAAGACAGCCGACGATGGCCCGGATGGGGCCGGCGGGCCCTCTCGTCCTGGCGGTCCTGGGGGCGACCCTGGCGCAGCCCGCCCGCGCCGACGGGCCGGTGCTGACCGCGCCCGACCGGCGGGGCATCCCCATGCTGGTCACCCGCGAGGGAGACGTGGTGCGGTACGGGACCGGCGTCATCGTCGGCCCCCAGACCGTGCTGACCGCCAAGCACGCGGTCTCCGGGTCCGTGCAGATCGTTCTGCCCGCGGTGACGGTCACCGGGCAGGTGCAGTGCCGGGCGCCGGACCGGGACACGGCGGTGATCACCGCCCGCCTGCCCCGGGGTACGCCGCGGTACCGCATCGCCTGGCGTACGGTGGCGGTGGGCGAGGTCGTGCGCACCGGTGGCTACCCGGGGCGGCGGTGGACGGTGGCCCGGGGCCAGGTCACCCAGATCATCCGGGAGGCCGTGCTCTCCGGCCGGCGGGTCCACACCCCCATGGTGGTGTTCCGGCCCGCCCTGCACCAGGGCGCCAGCGGGTCGCCCGTCCTGGACGCCCGGGGATTCGTGGTCGCCATCTTCATCGCCAGCAACCCCCGGGAGAACTACAGCATCGCCCTGCCCATCGCATCCGGCCTGGGTCCCTGCCGGCCGCTGGTCCGCTGAGACGCCGCCTGAGCGGGAACCCCCGGCACGTCCCTGGGCGCCCTCCGCGGGGTCCTAGCGCAGCGGGTGGATGACGATCCGGTTCTCGGTGAACAGCGGGATCAGCACCCTCTGGCGCCGGCTGTCGTAGCCGATGTCGGCCGGGGACGGGACGTTGCCGACGACCGTGGAGACGGTGCCGTCCCGTTCCACCCGGAACACCGCCGCGGCCCCCCAAGACGAGACCAGCAGCGCCCCGTCGGGCAGGACCTCCACCCCGTCGAGGTTGCCGGCGGGCAGGCGGCGGACGTTCCGGCGCGTCCCGTCCGGTCCCACCGTGTACAGCTCTCCCTCCGGCGTGAAGGTGACCACCACCAGCGTCCCGTCGGGCAGGACCGCGATGCCGTTGGGGTGGTTGAGGTCGGTGGATTTGGCCACCACGCTGACCTGCCCCCCGGCCAGCCGGTAGATGGCGTCGGTGCCCGACGGGCTGAAGTCCGGCCGCACGCCGGTGTCGGTGATGTAGACGACGCCGTCGCGGCCGGCCGCCAGGTCGTTGACGAAGGTGGACCCCAGGATCACCACCGACCCCCGGGGCTCGCCGGTGCGCCGGTCGAACATGCGCACGGCCGTGATGTCGGAGACGTACAGCAGGTCCCCCGCCGCCGCCATCCCCTTGGGGGCGTTGAGGCGCACGTCGGGGCGGGCGCCGTCAATCCACTTCAGGTCCAGGACCCGCCCGTCGGGGGCGACCCGGGAGATGAACCCGTTGTCGTCGGCCGCCGTGGGAGACCCGTTGATGTTGGAGACCAGGTAGACGTCGGCCCGGGCATCGTACAGGACCGACTCGGGCGTGGAGAATCCGCCCACCCGGATCGGCGCCTCCGCCGGCGCCGTCTGCCCGGGGACGGAGGTCAGGACCGCCAGACCGGCCGCCAGCAGGCCGCAGGCCGCGACCAGGCGCACGTTCATGGTCACACCTCCACCCGTGGGTCTGGGTGAGCAATTGCCTGCGCGGCCGGGGTATCCCTGCCCCCGGCGAGGGTCAGCGTCGGGCGGACGGGGCGGGGGCGGGCGTGCCCGCCCCCGCCCGAAGGCTCACACGAAGATGGACCGCGGCAGGTAGGCGGAGACCACCCAGTTGGGAGCGTCCACCACCTCGCTGATCCGCAGGTCTACCGCCACGCTGCACAGGGCGTAGGCCATCTCCGGGGCGAGCCGGTACTCCCTGCCCAGGACGTCGATCATGTCCCGCACCGCGTCCTTGGCCGCCCGCATCAGGTCCGGGCCGATGCCGGTGGTCACGTGGTAGCCCCGCTCGTCCACGGGCCGGGTGGGAGGGCCGGGGATGGCGAACTGCGGCCGCCGCAGCCCCGCCTGGGGGCGCAGGCCAAAGCGCAGGGTGATCACCATGGGCGACTCCACCGCCGTCCCGCACACCTCCCCGTCGCCCTGGGCGGCGTGGGTGTCGCCCACCGAAAACAGCGCTCCGGGGACCTGCACCGGCAGCCACAGGGTCGCGCCCCGGGTGAGGTCCCGGATGTCCATGTTCCCGCCCACCTCCCGCGGCGGCACCACCGAGTGCAGCCCGGGTTCCGCCGGAGCCACCCCGATGGTGCCGGGGAAGGGGCGCAGCGGCAGGCGGATGCCGGGGGCGAACTCCACGCCCCCGGCTCCGTAGGTGCTGATGTGCAGGAAGGGGGTGGGGAAGTCCTCGGCCAGCAGCCCGAAGCCGGGGATGATGGCCGTCCAGCCCCACCCGCTGCCCTCCACGTCCAGGATCTCCACCTCCAGGGCGTCCCCCGGACGGGCGCCCTCCACGTAGATCGGCCCGGTGACCGGGTTCACCCGGGCGAAGTCCAGGGAGGCCACGTCGCCGGCGGTGGACGCCCGGGTCAGCTGGCCCCCGCTGGCGTCCACCACCTCGCACGTCACCACCTCCCCCGGCGCCACCCGCAGGACGGGCGGGTAGGCGTTGTTCCACCCGAAGTGGTGCTGCTGGCGGTGGATGGTTCGGTGGGTCATTTCACCACCCGCACCTCGTCGTAGTGCACCGGGATGTGGATGGGGTCCACCCACAGGACCTCGGGCCCGCCCATGCGGGCCGAGTGCATGGTGTACCGCTTCTCGTGGAAGATGGGGATCCACGGCGCGTCGCTCATGATGGCCCGGTAGATCTGCCGGAACCGCTCCTCCCGGGCGGCCGCCTGGGCGGGCTGCACCAGGGCGTCGGCCTGCTCCACCAGCTGTTCCACCTGCCGGTTGCAGTACCACGCCCAGTTCCAGGTGCCCGGCGCCAGGGCGGCGCAGGACAGGATGGGCCAGTAGAAGTCGTTGGGGTCGGGGTAGTCGGCGATCCACGCCATGCCTCCCGACCAGATCAGCGGCGCCTGCCCCTTCTGCCCGCCGGCCTCGATGACGGTGCTCTGGGCCAGGGTCTTCAGCTCCGCCCGGACCCCGATGGCGGCCAGGTCCTGCTGGATGGCCTGGGCGATGCGCGGGTTGGGGTCGGTGTTGTTGGCGTACAGGACGGTGGCAAAGCCGTTGGGATAACCGGCCTCGGCCAGCAGCTTCTTGGCCTGCTCCCGGTCGAACGGGTAGCCCGTGTAGGACCTGTCGTACCCCGGCATCAGGGGCGGGAGGATCTGGGTGGCGGGGACCGCCCGGTTGTTGATGATGCGCACGATGCGCGCCTTGTCCACGGCCATGTTCAGGGCGCGGCGCACCCGCACGTCGGTGAGGGGGCTGACCTGGGTGTTGATGGTCACGTAGCCGGTGTGCAGCTGGTCGCCCACCGCCACCAGCCGGCGCAGGGTCGGGTCGTTCATCACCTTGACGAACTCGGCGGGCGGGATGCCGTCGCCCAGGACGTCCACCTCGCCCCGCTGCAGCTTCAGAAACGCCACGTTGGGCTCCACGCCCACCTGGAAGACGATCTCGTCCAGGTAGGGCCGGCCCCGCAGGAAATAATCCCGGTTGCGCACCAGGACCAGCCGCTGGCCCAGCACCCACTCCTTGACCCGGAAGGCGCCGGTCCCCACGGGCTTGTGGCCGAAGTCGGCCCCGGCCTTCTCCACCTCCTCCCGGGGCACCACGTGGGCGAAGTTGAGGGCCATGATGTGCAGGAAGGCGGCGTTGGGCTTGTCGAGGGTGATGGCGAGGGTGGAGCGGTCCACCACCCGGATGCCCGAGACTTCCTTGGCTTTGCCCTCGCTGAACGCCGCCGCCCCCGAGATCCCGCCGAAGAAGCCGGCGCCCGGGCTCTGGGTCTTGGGGTTGAGGACGCGCTCCAGGGAATACTTGAAGTCCTGGGCCGTGACCTCCCGGCCGTTGTGGAACTTCACGCCGCGGCGCAGCCGAAAGGTGTAGGTCTTGCCGTCGGCGGAGATGGCGTAGGACTCGGCCAGGTGGAGGGTCAGCTTGGTGGTCCCGGGCTCGTAGTCCATCAGCCCGTCGAAGATGGACTTGATGATGGACCAGTTCTGCCAGTCGTAGCCGATGGCCGGGTCCAGGGTGCTCACGTCGTCCTTGAAGGTGACGACCATCGTGTTGCCCCGGGCCTGGCCGAACCCCGGCGGCGGCAGGCAGGCCAGGACCAGCGCCAGCCCCGCCACCGCCGCGGCGATGCCATACCGTCTCATGCGGTCACCTCCTCCGTGGAATGTCACCCGTACCGGATCTTGGGATCCAGCAGCGGGTACACCAGGTCTGCCAGCAGGTTGCCGGTGGTGATGGCCAGCGCCGAGACCACCACCACGCCCATGATCACCGGGATGTCCACGATCTGGATGGCCTGCCAGGCCAGCTGGCCGATGCCCGGCCAGGAGAACACCGTCTCCACCACCACCACGCCGCCCATGAAGGTGCCGATGTCCAATCCCACCATGGACACCACGGGCAGCAGGGCGTTGCGCACCGCGTGCCGGAGGACGACCCGCGCCTCGGACAGCCCCTTGGCCCGGGCCGTGCGCACGTAGTCCTGGTGGATCACGTCCAGCATGGACGACCGCATCACCCGGGCGTACCACCCGCCCCCGGCGATGCCCAGGGCGAAGGCCGGCAGGACGAGGTGGGCCGCCGTGCCGTAGCCGCCCAGGGGGAACAGGCCCCACCGGTAGGCCAGCCAGTACAGCAGGAACAGCCCCACCACGAACTGGGGGGCGGACACGCCCACGAACGCGGCCACCATCACCAGCTGGTCCAGCCGGGACCGCCGGCGCAGCGCCGCCAGCATCCCCGCCGGCAGCCCGATGAGGAGCTCGAAGGCGATGCCGCCCACCATGAGCAGCGCGGTGGCCGGCAGCCGCGACCACAGCAGGTCGGCCACCTGGATCTTCTGGGCGTAGGAGCGGCCCAGGTCCCCCCGGACCAGCCGCCCCAGGTAGCGGGCGTACTGCACCGGAAGGGGCTGGTCCAGACCCAGTTCGGCCCGGATGCGCTGCACCGTGTCGGCGGTGGCGCTGCGGCCGGCGATCATCCGCGCCGGGTCGGCGGGCAGGGCGTACAGCAGGGCGAAGGTGATCGCCGTCACCCCCAGGAGGATCACCACCGACTGGGCCAGCCGGCGCACCAGATACGCGGCCATCAGCGCCCCCTCATCTGCGGGTCCAGGGCGTCCCGCAGGGCGTCGCCCACCAGGTTGAACGACAGCGACGTGAGCAGGATCGCCGCGCCCGGGAAGCCCACCAGCCAGGGGGCCTCCAGGAAGTAGGACTGGCTCTCGTTGATGGTCCCGCCCCAGCTGGGGGTGGGCGGCCGCACCCCGACCCCCAGGAAGGACAGGGCCGCCTCGAACATGACGGTGGTGGAAATGCCCAGCGTGCCCCACACCAGCAGGGTGGGCAGCAGGTGGGGGAACAGGTGCCGGGCGAGGATGCGCCGGGTGGGCACGCCCAGGGCCCGGGCCGCCTCGATGAACTCCCGCTGGCCGATGGACAGCACCTGGCTGTAGATCACCCGGGCGATCCACACCCAGTTGACCATGGCGATCACCAGGGCCACGATCCACAGGCTGGGACGCAGGATGGCCGCCAGGGCGATGGCCAGGATCAGGGCCGGAAACGCCATCATCATGTCGGTGAACCGCATGAACGCGGTCCCCACCCACCCCCGGAAGTAGCCGGCCGCGGTCCCCAGCAGGGCGCCGATGGCCAGCGCGGCGCCGTTGGCCGCCACCCCGATCAGGAGGGTGATGCGGGCCCCGTAGATCAGCCGCGACAGCAGGTCCCGTCCCAGCAGGTCGGTGCCCAGCCAGAACCGGCCTCCCGGCGGCAGGGGGCGCCCCTCGGCGGTCAGGCCGTCGGTGAACTGCTGGGCCGGGTCGTAGGGGGCCAGCCAGGGCGCCAGGACGGCCACCGCGGTGACCACCGTAATCACCCCGATGCCGAACAGCGCCGCCCGGTTGCGCCTGACCCGGCTCCACGGCGACGGCGGGACCCGCACCCGGGGGGCGGCGGCCCGGAGGGTACGCACCACATCCGATGGCGATGTGACCGCCGGCGGCGCTCCGGCCCGGCCGGAGGCGCCGCCGGCGGGACGGACGTTCACGCCTGCAGCGCTCCGATTCCGCGATGACGAATTGGCGTTTTAAATTAGGCTCCGGCCTCCCGCCCTCCTGCCGGACGCCGGCGCAGGGCTTGGGGGCGGGTGCGGCTAAACTGTTGTGTACGCACGATCACCAACGGGAGCGACGTCCATGGATGCCCGCACGCTGGTCGCCACCGACCGCCAGGTCCTGATCCACCCGCTGCACCATCCCGCCGACCACCAGGCCCCCATCCTCTTCGTGGAGGGGCGGGGCGCGGTGCTGCGCGACGCCGAGGGGCGCGAGTACCTGGACGGCCTGTCGTGCCTGTGGAACGTCAACGCCGGCCACGGCCGGGCCGAGCTGGCCGAGGCCGCCGCTTCCCAGATGCGCAGGCTGGCCTACGCTTCCGCCTACGCCGGGTTCACCAACGAGCCGGCGGTGGAGCTGGCCCGCCGGGTGCTGGCGCGGGCGTACCCCAACCTGTCGGGGGTGTACTTCACCACCGGGGGCGCCGAGTCCAACGAGACGGTCTTCAAGATCGCGCGGTACTACTGGCGCCGCCAGGGCCGGCCCACCAAGACCACCATCATCTCCCGGGTGCACGCCTACCACGGCGTGACCCTGGCGGCCATGAGCGCCACCGGCATGCCCTCCTTCCACGCCATGTTCCAGCCCCTGGTGCCGGGGTTCGTGCACGTGCTGCCGTCGTATCCCTACCGCTACCCGGGGTCGGGCGCCCAGGAGGTGGAGGACGCCATCCGCCGGCTGGGGCCGGACGCGGTGGCGGCGGTCATCGCCGAGCCGGTCATCGGCGCCGGCGGGGTGATCCCGCCCACCCCGGACTACTTCCCGGCCCTGCGGGAGATCTGCGACCGCTACGACGTGCTGCTGATCGCCGACGAGATCATCACCGGGTTCGGGCGGACCGGCCGGTGGTTCGCCCTGGAGCACTGGGGGGTGCAGCCGGACCTGGTGACCTTTGCCAAGGGCGTCACCAGCGCCTACCTCCCCCTGGGCGGGGTGATGGTGTCCCGCCGGATCCACGAGGCCATCCTGTCGGCGCCGCCCCAGGAGCGGTTCATGCACGCCGCCACCTACTCGGGCCACCCCACCTGCTGCGCCGTGGGGGTGGCGACCATGGACATCTACGAGCGGGAGCACCTCGTGGAGCGCGCGGCCGCCCTGGGCGCCCGGCTGGGGGAGCGGCTGCAGACCCTGCGGGACCTCCCCCTGGTGGGCGACGTCCGGGGATTGGGCCTGATGTGCGGCATCGAGCTCGTGACCGACAAGGAGGCCCGGACGCCGGCGGTGGGCGCGGGCGCGCGGGTGCTGGCCGAGGCGCGTCGGCGGGGGCTCATCACCCGCATCCGGGTGGGGCAGGCCGGGCCGCACCCCATCGGGGACACCATCTGCCTGGCGCCGCCGTTCGTCACCACCGAGGCCCAGGTGGACCAGATGGTCGAGATCCTGCGGGAGTCCATCCTGGCCGTCGCGGCCTCGTGAGCGGTCGGGTCGTTGTTGTCACCGGCGCCAGCTCCGGCATCGGCGCCGCCGCTGCCCGAGCGTTTGGAGCCCGCGGGGACCGGGTGGTGCTGGTGGCGCGGCGCGCGGACCGCCTCCGGGAGGTGGCCGCCGCCCTGCCCGACGCCCTGGTGGTCCCGGCGGACCTGACCGATCTGGACGCTCCCGCCCGGGTGGTGGAGGCGGCCGCGGCCCGCTACGGCCGCATCGACGTCCTGGTCAACAACGCCGGCGTGGGCCGCTACAACTGGGTGGACCTGCTGGACCCCCGCGAGGTCCGGGACGAGGTGGCCACCAACCTGATCGCCCCCATCCTGGTGACCCGCGCCGCCGTCCCGGTGATGCGGCGCCCGGGGGGCGTGGTGATCAACGTCTCCTCGGTGGCGGGGCTGCTGGCGGTGCCCACTACGTCGGTGTACAACGCCACCAAGTTCGGCCTGCGGGGGCTGACCGAAGCTTTGCGGCGGGAACTGGCCCCCCAGGGCATCGCGGTGTGCGGCCTGTACCCCAGCACGGTGGAGGGGACCGAGTTCCGGCGGGACCGCCGCCCCGGCACCGGCTACCTGATGCCCCGCCGGTTGCGCCTGACCACCGCGCAGGTGGCGCGGGCGATCGTGGACCTGGCCGACCGCCCGCGGCGGATGGTGGTGATGCCGCGCATCTTCTGGGTGGCGGTGGTCCTTAACGCCCTGGCGCCCGGCCTGCTGGACCGGCTGGCGGCCCGGGCGGTGCGCCGGCTGAGGCCCGAGGCGTGCGCGTAAACCCTGGAGACGCTTCCGACCCGCGCCGGATCAGGGCGGCGGGCCGCCGGGACGCGGTGCTCCCGCCCTCCGACGGGCCAGGCGGACGGCGCCGTAGCCCGCCAGGGCCGGCAGCGGCGCCGCCGGTCCCAGGAGGCCCACCGGGACCAGCTGGAGCAGGTCGAGGTAGTACTTGAACCCCAGCCGCAGGTCGGGCAGGTACCAGGGGAACCGCACGCCCCACAGCCACACGAAGTACGCCACCTGCGCCGCCAGGGCGGCGGCCGTCAGGGCGGCGGCGTCCAGGCCCGCCCGCGCCGCCCGTCCGGCGGGTCCGCGGCTGCAGATCCCCGCCGTCACCGCCGCCGCGGCCAGGCCGACGACCGCGTCCACGGTGCGGGCGGCGAAAAAGGCCAGGATCTGGCCTTCGGTGTTGAACACGCTCAGCGACCACCTGAACCCCCGGCCGAAGAACAGCCCCAGGACCACCAGGAAGTAGACGGCCGCGCCCGCGGCGGCCGCGGCCAGGGTGCGGCGGCGGAAGGCCCACAGGGCATAGAGACCTCCGACGAGCAGGGTCCCGGCCACCAGGGGGAGGCGGCGCGCCCGCTCGGCGGCCAGGCGCCCGCGGGCCACGTCCTGCGCATGCGCCCACAGGGCGCGCTGGACCGCCGGCACGTCCTGCGGGTCCGGCTGCGCGTCCGCGGCAGGCCCCGGACCGGCGCCCAGCCGGCGGGCGTACAGGTCCGCCAGCGCCTTCTGCTGCGCCGCCCACCCCCGCACGGCGGGCCGGAGGTCCCCGTCCAGAGCCTCGACCAGCGGCCGGCCCGCGCTGTGGGCGGGGACGGGGATGCCCAGCAGGGCGGCGACCGTGGGTGCGATGTCCACCTGGCTGACCTCGGGCCCCGTGGTGCCCGGGCGGATCCCCTGGCCGGCCAGGACCAGGGGGACCTTCCTGACCTCCGGCTCCCACCCTCCGTGTCCCCCGCGGTCGGTGTGTCCGTGGTCGGCGGTGACGATCAGGACGTCGCCCGGCCCCAAGGCCCGCGCCAGCGCGCCCAGGTGTTCGTCCACCCTCCGGACCGCCTCGGCGTACACCGGGCTGGCGGCGCCGAAGCTGTGGCCGGCCACGTCCGGGCCGGGAAAGTGCACCACGACCAGGCGCGCGGACGTGGCCAGGAGGCCGAGCGCCGCAGAGGCCACCGCCCCATCGGATCGATACAGCCCTTCGGTGTCTCCGTAGTCGGGGTCGGGGACCTCGCGCACCTCGTCCACCCAGGGGCCGAAGAGCTGGCTCCATCCGGGAGTGCCGGCCACCGCCGTCCGCACGCCCGAGCGGCGGGCTGAGGCGAACAGGCTGTCCACCCGGACCGGTCCCCGGTACCAGTTCGTGGTGACGCCGCTGACCGCCTGGGGAGCGCCGGTGAGGATGGCGGTCCACCCGGGAAGGGAGAGGGACGGCTCCCCCGTCCACGCCACGAAGCCGGCGCCGCGGGACCGCAGGGCATTCAGAGCAGGCATCCGTCTGGACGCGTCGTCCCGCAGGCCGTCCACCACCACCACGACAGCCCGGCGAACGAGCGGCGGGCCGGCCGGCGCGGAGGGGAGGGGGATGGCAAACGGGGTCGGGTAGGAGACGACGGCGGTCCAGCCGACTTCGGCCAGCCGTCGGGCGGCGTACCCGCTCGCAACCAGGAAGACGGCCACCGCCACGGCCGCCAGGGCCTGGCTCGGGTTGCGGAACGCGCGACGGCGAGGTTCCACCGGCCGCTTCTCTGTTCTCCGCCCGCCTAGCCGGGCCGGGCGGCCGCCGGCATCACATCCCTCCAGGTGGCGACCACCGCCTCCGCCACCTGGTCCACCTCCGCCTCGGTGTGCGCGGCGGTGACGGTGACGCGCAGGCGGCTGGTCCGGGGCGGCACGGCCGGGGTGACGATGGGCGGGACGAACACCCCCCGGTCGAACAGACGGCGGGCCATCCGCAGCGCCGCCTCGTCGGACCCGGTGATCACGGGCACGATGGGGGTGGGGTCGTCCCGCACCTCCAGGCCCCCCGCCCGCAGGGCCGCGCGCAGCCGGCGGGCGTGGGACTGCAGGCGCGCGACCCGCTGGGGTTCCGCTTCGATCACGTCCAGAGCCGCCAGGGATGCCGCCGCGCTGGGCGGAGGCAGCGCCGCCGAGAACACGAACGCCCGGGAGGCGTGCTTGAGCAGGGCCACCAGATCGGCCCGCCCGGCGATGAACCCGCCCACCGAGGGGATGCTCTTGGACAGCGAGCTCATGACGATGTCCACCGCCCCGGCCAGGCCGAAGTGACTCTGGATGCCCCGGCCGTCCCGTCCGAGCACGCCCAGGGAGTGGGACTCGTCCACCATCAGCCACGCCCCGCGCCGCCGGCACACGTCCACCAGGGCCGGCAGGTCGGCGACGTCGCCGTCCATGCTGAACACCGCGTCCACCACCACCAGCGTCCCCGCCCCCGGCGGCGCCTCCCGGAGCGCCCGGTCCACGGCGGCCACGTTGTTATGGGGGACCCGCACCAGCCGCGCTCCCGACAGCAGGCAGCCGTCGATGATGCTGGCGTGGTCCAGCTTGTCGGCCACCACCACGTCGCCCCGGCCCACCAGGGTGGAGATGCAGGCCACGTTGGCCACGTAGCCGCTGCTGTAGGCGACGGCGGCATCGGCGCCCACGAAGGCCGCGATCCGCCTCTCCAGGCGGTCGTGCAGGTCGGTGTTGCCCGCCAGCAGCCGCACCCCGTGGGTGCCGGGGCCGTACCGTTCGGCCGCCTCCCGCACGGCGGCCTGGATGGCCGGATGTCCCAGCAGGCCCAGGTAGGAGTACGACGAGCCCAGCAGCACCCGCCGGCCGCCGATGGTCACGTGGGCGCCGTCCACGGCCTCCACCGGCTGCAGGTACAGGTACAGGTCGCGTTCCTGCACGCGCCGCACGCGCTCGGCAAACTCGCGGACGCGGCGGGTGATGGGGTTGGCCTCCACGGGCTGCGGCATGGGCCTTGGCAAGCCCGTTCGCCGGGGCCGGTCGGGAAGCCTGCCGGTCCCGTCTTCCGGCCCGGCGGGGATGGGCATACTGACAGGGAGACCGCCGTGTGAGGGGTACCGATTCTCCGCAAGCTGCTCCAGGCTCAGCGCGCCGCGTCGGCGGCGGACCTGAACGGGACCATCGAGGGCCGGATCGGCCTGGTCACCGGCTCCGGTACGATCCTCCCCTGCGCCCGTGCGCCGGTGTACCTGCTGGTCAAGCCCCTCGACATGGACGAGGTCAGGCAGAAGGCCGCCCGGGACGGCGTGTTCAACCCCCTGCTGGCCCACATGTTCGTAGAGTACGTCGTCTCCAGCCCCGAGGTGCAGAGGCGGCTGGCCTACGCGCGCACCACGACCGACGCCCGGGGGCGTTTTGTCTTCTCCAACCTGCCCGGCGACCGGTGGTACTACGTGGTGGCCCAGGCCCTCACGGGCAAGGCCCTGGCCAGCTGGCAGGTGGCCGTGTACCTGTACCCCAGAGAGCGGGTGCAGATCTTTCTCCACAACGCCAACGCCGCCCTGCCCGTCTACGTACCCTCCGGCGGTCCGTCCGCCTAGGCTCCCGGGGTGCCGGCGCCCCTCCCGGTACCCCCGGCGGGAGCGGGCCGCTATGATGGGGACGTGGGCGCCCCAGGCGCGCGCTACGACGTCATCGTGGTGGGGGCGGGTCACAACGGGCTGGTGACGGCCGCGTACCTGGCCCGGGCCGGGCTGCGGGTGCTGGTGCTGGAGAGGCGGCCGCGGGTGGGGGGCGCCTGCGTCACCGAGGAGGTGTGGCCGGGCTATCGGGTCAACACCGCCGCCTACCTGTGCGGCCTCCTGCAGCCGCGGATCGTGGCCGAATTGGACCTGCCGCGCTACGGCTACGAGATCCTCCCCAAAGACCCGGCGTTCTTCAGCCCCTTCCCCGACGGGACCCGCCTGTTTGTCTGGCGCGACGAGCGCCGCACCTCCGACGAGATCGCCCGGTTTTCGGTCCGCGACGCCCGGACCTACCCCGCCTACGAGGCCTTCCTGGCCCGGGTGGCCGACCGCATCGAGGCCTGGCTGCTGACCACCCCGCCCGACATCCTGCGCCGCCGCTGGCAGGATCTGGCGGGGGCGGGCCGGCTGGCGCTGGATCTGCTGCGCCTGCCCCCCGCCGACCTGGCCCGGGCGCTGCAGATGCTGACCCAGAGCGCCCGGGACTTCCTGGACGCCTGGTTCGAGTCCCCCCAGCTGAAGGCGTCCCTGGCCACCGACGGCGTCATCGGCGCCCGGGGCGGGCCGTCCACCCCCGGGACGGCCTACGTCCTGTTCCACCACTGCATGGGTCGCGCGGCCGGCAAGAGGGGGTTGTGGGGGTTTGTCCGGGGCGGGATGGGGCAGATCAGCGAGGCGCTGGCGGCCTGCTGCCGCCGCCACGGCGCCCAGATCCGCACCGACGCCGAGGTGGCGCAGATCCTGGTGGCGGACGGACGCGTCCGGGGGGTGGTGCTGGCCGACGGGACCGAGCTGCTCTCTCCGGTGGTGGCGAGCAACGCGGACCCCAAACGCACCTTCCTGCGCCTGGTGCCGGCGGACGCGCTGGATCCGGAGTTCCGTCGCGAGGTGGAGCGGATCCGCACCGACGGCGTGGCCATGAAGATCAACCTGGCCACCGACGGGCTGCCCGTCTTCCCGGCGGCTCCGGGCGGCGGGCGGGCCGGACCGGGCCCGGAGCACCGGGCCACCATCCACATCGGCCCCACCATGGAGTACATCGACCGGGCGTGGGAGGACGCCAGGGAGGGTCGCCCCTCGCGGGAACCGTTTGCGGAGATCACCATCCCGACGGTCTACGACCCGACCCTGGCGCCGCCAGGCCGGCACGTCATCTCCATCTTCGTTCAGTACACCCCCTACCGGCTGGCCGAGGGGTCCTGGGATGACCTCAAAGAGCGCTACGCCGACCGGGTGCTGGAGGTGGTCGCCCGGTACGCTCCCAACATCGCGGACATCGTCGTCCACCGGCAGGTCCTCAGCCCCCTGGACCTGGAGCGCGACTTCGGCCTCAGCGGCGGGGACATCTTCCACGGGGAGATGACTCCCGACAGGCTGTTCTTCTTCCGACCCCTACCGGGCTGGGCCCAGTACCGCACCCCGGTGCGGGGGCTGTACCTGTGCGGGTCGGGCGCGCACCCCGGGGGCGGAGTGATGGGCGCGCCGGGCTACAACGCCGCCCGGGAGATCCTGCGGGACTGGAGGCGGCTGAGCCAGGCCGGAGGATGAAGATCTACCTCGTCCACCACGGGGAGGCCGTCCCCGACGAGCAGGATCCCCGGCGCCCCCTCACCGCCCGGGGGCGGGCCGACGCGGCCGCGGTGGCGTGCTGGGCCGTGGAGAGAGCCGGTGCCCGGGTGGGCTGCGTCCGGCACAGCGAGAAGCTGCGGGCGGCGCAGACGGCGCAGGCGTGGCGGGAGGTCCTCCCGTCCGCGCAGCTGATCCCCGACCCGCGCCTGAATCCGTCGGCCGATCCTGCGGCGCTGGCCGCAGACCTGGCGGGCGAGGAGCAGGATCTGGTGCTGGTGGGTCACCAGCCGTTTTTGGGCCGCCTGGCGGCCGTGCTGGTGTGCGGGGATGTGGACCGGCCTGTCCTGGCGCTGCCCGCCGCCGGAGCGGCCTGCCTGGAGCGCGGGCCGCACGGAGGCTGGTCCGTCCGCTGGGTGGTCGGGCCCGACCTGCTGTAGACCGCCAGGGGTTCCACGCGCCCCCGGCCCTCGTCTGCTACGCTGTCAGCGCCCCGGCGGCGCGGACGAAGTTCGATGCACCCATTCGGGCAAACAGGTCCCGCGCGCGTCCCGCCGCCTCCCGGGCCTCCGCCGGACGGCTGAGGGCTTGGAGGGCCTCCCCGTACTTCAGCAGCGCCAGGGCCAGGTCGAACCGGTACTCCTGGCCGGGCCGGTCCAGTATCCGCAACGCGTGCCCGAACAGCGCCAGTGCCTCCTCGGTCCGTCCCTGGGCGGCGCGGATCCGGCCCAGCGTCGCCCGGTGGGTGGCGTGGGGGACCTCGTCGGCGGGGTCCAACCCTTCCAGAGACCGCTCCCCGAACTCGGCAGCCGCCGTCAGGTCTCCCCGGGCCAGGTGCCACTCGGCCAGAGCCCGCAGCACGGACGGGGAGTCCGCCGGGCCTCCGTGCTCGCTCAGCAGCGCCCGGGCCGACGCGATCTCGCGCCCGGCCTCGTCCACCCGTCCCCGGCGCAGCAGGTGCATTGCCAGGTGGCGGCGGGTGTACGCTTCCGCGTCCCGGCTGCCGACCTCGCGCCAGATGGCCGCCGCCTCCAGGAAATACCGGACGCATTCGCCCGACTGCCCGGCCAGGTGCTCCACGATCCCCAGCCCCACCAGGGCGCGGGCCTCGCTGGGCCGTTCCCGGTGGGCTCTGGCCAGGCTCAGGGCGTCGGCGAGGGTCTTGCGGGCGCGGGCGATCTCTCCCGCGTCCAGGATCGCCCGGCCCAGAAACGCGGTCGCGCGGGCCTGGCCTTTGCCGTCGCCCAGGGCCCGGTAAAGTTCCAGGGCGGTGCGGTAGGCCAGCCGGGCCTTGCTCAGCCGTCCCCGCAGGGAGTGGGTGATGATCCCCAGCAGCTCGCCCGCCTCCGCCTCGCCCTGCCGGTCGCCCAGGCGGCGGAAGGCGATCCGGGCTCGCCGGAGCGCGCCCTCGGCCGCCTGCAGGTTGGCCCGGTCGTATTCGGCGAAGGCGCGGTTCAGCCAGGCCCGGGCCCGCAGGTCCGGCCGCCCCAGGGCACCGGCCACCTCCAGCACCCGCTGCGTGCTCTCCAGCACCTGGTCCGGGACCGCCATCCAGCGGATGATGTCGGAGTAGTCGGTGAGCAGCTCGGCGTGCAGGGACGGGTCCGAGTCCAGCCCCGCCGCCCGCAGGATGCTGAGGGCGCGCTCGTACTGACGGCGGGCTTCCGGCAGGGCGCCGAGGACGGCGGCACGCCCGGCGGCGCTGCGGAGGGCGTCCACGGCTGCCCGGGCCAGGTCTCCCGCCGGCACCCCGGCGTCCACCGCGTACCGCCAGGCCTGCTCCCGGTGGTGGGCCAGCACGTCCAGGCCCTCCTCGCCGTGGGCCGCGGCCGTCCGGTGCAGCCACCGGGCCAGCCGGTGGTGGCGCTCGCTGCGGACGGCCTTGGGGATGGTGCCGTAGGCCACCTCCCGGATGAGAGCGTGGGCGAAGGCGAACTCCCGCTCCCCCGCCAGGGCCGAGGTGGGACGTTCGACGACGAGTTCCCGTTCGACCAGACGCTGCAGGGCGGCGGCCACTTCCTCCTCCCTCACGTCGTCGACGGCGGCGATCGCTCCCGGCCAGAAGATCCGTCCCACCACCGAGGCGTCCTGGAGGACGCGCTTGTCCAGAAGGTGCAGCAGGTCCAGCCGGGACAGGATCAGGCCGTGGACGGTGTCGGGGATCCGGATGTCCAGGGACGAGGACGCCCACCGCCACCGGCCTCCCTCCTGCACCAGCCGGCCCTCGTCCGCCAGCATGAGCAGGATCTCCCCCAGAAAGAACGGGTTGCCTTCGGCCCGGGCCAGAATGGCCTGCTGCACCTCGGCGGGCAGGGCCGGCTCGCCCAGCGCCGCCTCGATCAGGCGGGTCGCCTCCGGCGCCGACAGGGGAGCCAGGGAAACCGTCGTGTGGTCCCGCACGCCCAGGCCCCAGGCGGGATGGCGGTCCCGCAGTTCGGGCCGGGCCAGGCAGATGATCATCAGCGCGGCGTCGCCGCTGCGCGCCGCCAGGCGCTCCAGCAGTTCCAGCAGGCTGGGCTCCGCCCAGTGGGCGTCCTCCACCACCAGCACCACCGGGGCCGTGCGGGCCAGGGACGCGGCAAAGGCCCCGAAGGCGTGGACCACCGCCTCACCGCCGGGAGGCGGAGCGTCCGATCCAGGGGCGCGTCCGCGGGACGCCCGGGCGTCCAGGGCGGGCGTCGGCCCGCGCAGCCGGTCCGGCTGGCCGGCCACGGCCGCGGGCCGGCCGTCTCCCGCCAGCGCCGCCAGCACCCCGGCCGCGGTCTGGGCGTCGTCGGGGCCCAGGACCGGCTCGCACACCCGCGCGATCTCCCTCGCTAGCCGGGCGGCCGCGTCGGGGTCGTTGTCCTGCACCCCGCAGCGTTCTTTGAGCATCTCCACCAGAGGCCGGTAGGTCAGCCCCTCGCCGTAGGCCGCGCAGCGGCCCCGCAGGACGTGGGGCGCCCCGGGGAGCGTCCGCACCTCCAGCAAAAACTCCTCCACCAGGCGGGTCTTGCCGATGCCGGCGGGTCCGACGATGGTCACCAGGTGGCCGTGGGATCCGTCGCGGACGCGCCGGAACAGGGCCCGCAGCACGTCCAGCTCCTCCCTGCGGCCCACCAGGGCGGCCTGCAGCCTCCGGACCGGCGGCCGGTCCGGCAGGCCCGTCACCAGCCACACCCGGCGTTCCCCAAACTCCGCCGGCCCCTCGGGCAGGACCTCGCAGGTCGCCCGGCCGCGCAGCGCCTCCCGGGTGCGATCGTCGATCACGGTCCCGCCGGGCGGGGCCGCAGCCTGCATCCGCGCCGCGAAGGCGACCACGTCCCCGGTCGCCATGAACTGGCCCCCCGCGGCGGCCCGGAGGTCGGCCACCACCTCGCCGGTGGCGATGCCGGTCCGCAGCCGCAGGTCGGCGCCGACGTCGGCGGACAGCGCGTCCATGCGCCCCTGCATCGCCAGGGCCGCCCGCAGGGCGCGTTCGGGGTCGTCCTCGTGGGCGGTGGGCAGGCCGAAGACCGCCATGACGGCGTCGCCGATGAACTTCTCCACGACGCCTCCGTGCCGCGCGATCTCCTCGCCCATGGCCTCAAAGAACCGGGCCATCAGCGTCCGCATCGGCTCCGGATCCATCCGCCGGGCCAGCGCCGTGGAGCGCACCAGGTCGGCGAACAGGACGGTGACGACCCGCCGCTCGGACAGGGGGATGTCCACCAGCGCCGTCCCGCACCGCAGGCAGAAGCGCACCCCCGCCGGGTTGGTCGCTCCGCAGACCGGGCAGACCGTCCGCAGCGGCGCGCCGCAGGCCATGCAGAAACGGGCCTGAGGCGGGTTGGCGGCGCCGCACCGGGTGCAGGGGAGGACGTCGGCGGTGGTGGTCATGGCCGGTACAGCCAGTCTACCGGCGGGGGGAAGGCCCGACAAGGCCGACGAAGGTACTCCGTACGCCCCCAGGAGGGAGGGGTCCGCCGTGGACACGGTGTCGCTGCTGCACACCCTTACCGACGCGTTCGGCGTGGCCGGATTTGAGGACGAGGTCCGCGAGGCGATCCGGCGCCTGGTGGAACCCTTTGCCGACGAGGTGCGCACCGACGTGCTGGGCAACCTCCTGGTCACGCGCCGGGGCCGCTCGGAGGCCACGGTCATGCTGGACGCCCACATGGATGAGATCGGGCTGATCGTCAACCACATCGACGAGAAGGGCTTTGTGCGCTTTGCCACCCTGGGCGGGTGGGACACCCGCATCCTGCCCGCCCAGGCGGTCACCATCCGGACCCGCGACGGCCGCCGGGTCCGCGGGGTGATCGGCAGCCTGCCCCCGCACGTGCTGAAGCCCGACGAGCGCGACAAGCCGATCCCCCTGGAGTCGCTGGCCATCGACGTGGGAGCCGCCTCCGCGGCCGAGGCCCGCGGATTGGGGCTGCAGGTGGGCGATCCCGCGGTGCTCGGGCACCCTCTGCAGGTCCTGCGGGAGGGGTGGGTGGTGGGCCGGAACTTCGACGACCGGGCCGGGTGCGCGGTCCTGGTGAGGGTGCTGGAGGCCCTGGCCGCCCGGACACCCGACGCCACCGTGGTGTGCGCGTTCGCGGTCAGCGAGGAGACGGGCCTGCGGGGCGCACGGACCGCCGCCTACCAGGTCAACCCGCAGGTGGCTCTGGCGGTGGAGGCCACTGCCGCCGCCGACCTGCCCGGCGTGGCGCCCCAGCGGCAGCCCACGGCGGTGGGCGCCGGGGCGGCCATCACCGTGGCCGACCAGTCCATCGTGGTCAGCCAGAGGATGGTGCGGGCCCTGGAGGACCTGGCCCGCCGCCACGAGGTGCGCTACCAGATCAAATTGCCGGTGTACGGGGGGACCGACGCGGGCGCCATCCACACGACCCGGGCCGGAGTCCTGGCCGGGGTGGTGTCGGTCCCCGTGCGGTACATCCACTCGCCGGTCGGCCTGATGGCCCTGGACGACTTCGAGCAGGTCGTCCGCCTGGTCACGGCCTTCGCCCTGGAGGCCCGGGAACTGTTCGGGTTGTAGCGTCTGATCCCCGGTCCCGGCGAGGGGTATCCCCGGAAAGCGGCGAGGGCCCGCCGGGCGGGCCCTCGCCGGAAAGACGGGTGGATGAAGCCTGGTGCCCGGACGTTACTGGCTGGGCATCCAGCTCTCGCCTGAGGGCGTCCAGGGCGCCGACGGCTGGGACGGCCCCTGGCCCGGCATCTCCATGGGCTTGGCGGCCTTCTTCCGGGCGGCAGGCTTGCGCGCCACCTTCCGAACTGCCCGGCGCGCCGGCCTCTTCTTTGCCGCTCGGACCTTCTTGGCTGCCTTCTTCCGCGCCACGCGTCCTCCCCCCTTACCTCGGTGGTCTCCCCGCGCGACCTCACCGGAAGGTCTTCGCGACCTGCCGGCATGCTCCTCCGCACGCCAATTCATCGCGGCGCGTTCGAGGTCCTGCCGGCGCGGGCGATTTCCTCAGGACGACTGGCTCAGCAGGGGCGCGATGCGGCGGTTGACGGCGTTGAGGACCGCCTTGCCGGCGGCCTCAAAGACCATGTCGTCGATGGGCGCGATCCCCAGCAGCGACTCCTCGCCGCTGGGGGTCAGGAAGAGGACCACGGCCCACAGGGCCTTGCCCACCTCCGGGGGGGCCTGCTGGATGTCGTGGATGACCACCCCGTAGCCCGCGGGGAGGAGTTCGGTGACCGCCCGCGCGGCCGCCTCGGCGGCCAGGAACAGGCGCCGTTCCTGGGCGTTGCGGCCCACGGCGCGCCCCACCACCTCCCGGTCTCCCAGGGCCAGTTTGACCGTGGCGGTCGCCACCATCCCCGAGACGTCCAGGCTGGCGCCCTTGAGCCGGATGCGCCCGGTTCCGTCGGGGGCGGGAACGGGTATGGCCGCCGGCTGGGGGGGTTCGGCGGCCGGGGATGGGGGCGGCGGTTCCGGCGGCGGCGGGGACACCGGGGGTTCGGGCATCTGCAGCTCGTAGACCCTGGCGGGGAATTCGTCCAGGGACGGCTCTTCAGGCACCGGTGCGGCGGGGACAGGCTCCGAGGGCGCCTCTTGCCCGAGGGCCGGGGCGGCGGCCTCGGGCTTCTGTGCAGGGGCTTCCTCCACAAATTCCGGATACCAGGGCTCGGCCTGGACCTGGGGGACCCCGCCCGCGACCGCCGCCTGCTCGCCGGGGGCGGGAGCGGCTGCCACCGGGGCCTCCGCCGCCGGGCGCGGGGCCTCGGCGGGGGCCTGTGCAGCCGGCGCCTCCTCCGGGGGTGGCGGGGCGGACGGGGGCGGAGCCTCGGCGGCGGCAGCTGCCATCTCGGCGGAGATGATGACGGCGTCGACGACGGCGGCGGCCGCCAGCGGGTCGGCGTCGACCAGGCGGTCCACGGTGGCGATCCCGATGCGGCTGCGGGGCAGGCGGGCGCCGTCGGTCTCCAGGCCGGCGATCTCCACCTGCTGGTGGATCATGTCCACCTGCGCGCGCACCTCGTCCAGGGAGCGGACGGTCAGGATCAGAAAGGCATCCCCGCTGTGCCGACCGAGGCGGTCCCGCTCGTCCATCAGGCGCCGCAGGCGCCGGGCGATCTGCCGCAGGACCGAGTGGGCCGCCTTGTAGCCGTAGACGTCCATGAGCGTGTCCAGGCCGGCCAGCTGCACCACCATCACGTGCAGGTCGCTCGTCCGGGCCAGCCGGGCGGCCTCCTCCCGCAGGGACACCGACCAGGGCAGCCCCGTGATGGAGTCTTCCGTCGCGACGCCGGGCGGGGCGGGGGCCTGGCGCTGGGCGGCGTGGGCCTCCGCCGCCTTCTGCACCTGGGCGGGATCCACCCCCGGCGCGAACCGGGCCACCTCCTCGTCCCCATAGCACAGGAACAGCTGCAGCGGGGCTTCCAGGAGGTGGTAGCCGGGGGGCAGGGTGACCCCCAGGCTCCGGGCCGGGACATGCCAGCGCACCTTGTGGAACGGGGCCTCGCCGCTCATGGGACGATGGGGTCCTCTTCTAGCATACCCAAAATGTGCAGCAAACTCCCTGCCATTGCCATGGGAGCTTCGCCTCAGCGCACGGACGTTCGGCGGGGGGAGGGGGCCGGTCCGGCCGGGGGAGAGGAAGCCGGACCGGCCGCCCCCCGGCCTCCTCCCGGTCCGCCCCGGCGCCTCAGCGGTGTTTGATGGAGGTCACCTTGGGCTGGAGGAAGTACAGCAGGTAGTCGGGTCCCCCCACCTTGGCGTCGGTGCCGCTCATGTTGAACCCCCCGAAGGGGTGCACCCCCACCAGCGCGCCGGTGCACTTGCGGTTGATGTACAGGTTGCCGCAGAAGAACTCCCGGCGGGCGCGGGCGATCTTCTCGGGGTTGCGGGTGAACACCGAGCCGGTCAGGCCGTACTCGGTCCCGTTGGCGATGGCCAGGGCGTCGGCGAAGTCCCGCGCCTTGATGACCGCCACCACGGGTCCGAAGATCTCCTCCTGGGCGATGCGGGCGGTGGGGCCCACGTCGGCGAAGACCGTGGGCTGGACGTAGTATCCGGACCCGTCCCCCGGCTCGCCGCCGGCCAGCAGGCGGCCTTCGCCTTTGCCGATCTGGATGTAGCCGAGGATCTTGCGCATGGCCGCCTCGTTGATGACCGGCCCGCTGAAGTAGTTGTCCTTGGCCGGCCCCTGCTCCAGGGCCCGGACCTTCTCCACGAGCGCCTCCAGCACGTCGGCGTACACGGGGGCGGTGACCACCAGCCGGGAGCCGGCCGAGCACTTCTGGCCCTGGAAGCCGTAGCCGGAGACCACGGCCGCCTGCACCGCCTCCTCCAGGTCGGCCTCCTCGTCGATGATGACGGCGTTCTTGCCCCCCATCTCGGCGATGCAGCGCTTCAGCCACCTCTGGCCGGGCTGGACCCGGGCCGCCTGCTCGTAGATGCGGATCCCCACCTCCTTGCTGCCGGTGAACGCCACCATCCGCACCTGCGGGTGCTGGACCAGCGGGTCTCCCACCGTGGCCCCGGGGCCGGTGACGATGTTCAGCACTCCCGGGGGCAGCCCCGCGGCTTCCATCGCCTCCAGGAAGACATAGGCGTTGGCCGGGGAGTCGGAACTGGGCTTCATCACCACCGTGTTGCCGGCGGCGATGGCGGCGGAGGCCATGCCCACCGGGATGGCCAGCGGGAAGTTCCAGGGCGGGATCACCGCCACCACCCCCAGGGGCAGGTAGGTGTACTCGCTGACCTCCTGGGGGTGGGGGGCCGTGGGCTGGCCCCGGTCGTAGCGCAGGGCCTCCCGGGCGAAGTACTCCAGGTGGTCGATGGTCTCGGCCACGTCGGCGTCGGCCTCGGACCAGTTCTTGCCCACCTCGTACACCTGCCAGGCGGCGGCGGTGAACTTGCGGCGGCGCAGCCAGTCGGCGGCCCGCAGCAGGACCGCGGCCCGCTCGGCCGCCGGCACCCGGGACCAGGAGGTAAAAGCCTGGGCGGCGGCGGCCACCGCGGCCTCCACGTGGTCGGGGCCCGCCTTCTGGCAGACCGCCACCACCTCGTCTTTCTGCGAGGGGTTCACCGAGGTGAACTTCTCCCGGGTGGTGACCCGCTGGCCGCCGATGACCAGGGGGAACTCCTTGCCCAGCTGGGCGGCCACCGACCGCAGGGCCTGTTGCATCGCCGTCCGGGAGGCGTCTAGGGAAAAGTCGGTGAACGGCTCGTTGCGGAACTCCGGCAGGGCCATGCTCCACCTCCGGCTGTACGCGGGGATGTGCCCTCAGGGCACGGCGCGGATGGCTCCATTATAAACCGTCGGCCCGGCGCGGGCGCGGCGGACGGCGTCCTACAGGGCGGCCAGGTCGGCCGTCCGCAGGAAGGCGGCCAGGTCGGCCAGCCGACCCGCCCGGTGCGCTCCCAGGGGCAGACCGGCGGGATTGACCAGGTGGTCGGTGACCAGGAAGGTGCGCATGCCCAGCTCCCGGGCCACGGCGTCCTCCCGGACGTCGTTGCCCGCCATCAGGCAGCGCTCGGGAGGGTGTCCGATGGCGTCGCACACCTCCAGGAAGTACTCCGGGCGGGGCTTGCAGAAGTGCGCGGTCTCGTAGGTGGTGACCAGGGCGAAGGGCAGGTCGGCCACGCCGGCCCAGGCCATCCGCTGGCGGATGGCCACCTCGGCGAAGATGGGGTTGGTGGCCAGGACCGCCACCAGCCCGCGGTCGGCGGCCGCCTGCACCGCCTCCCGGGCGGCAGGGTCCGGGGAGGTCAGCGCCCGCAGGCGGGGGTACGTCCGGGCGTAGAACTCGGCCAGCCGCGGCGCGGCCTGCTCTTCGGTCAGACCCACGGCCGGGTAGAAGGCGGCGGCGAACACCTCCCGGACCGTCCGGGAGGGATCCCGGTTGTCCAGCATCGCCCGGGTCGCCTCCAGCAGACGGGCGACGAACCGTCCGGGCTCGACCAGGTCGGCGAACTCCTGCGCCAGCAGCCTGACGTACTCCTCCACCAGCCGGCGGGTGTCCACCGGCAGCAGGGTTCCGTCCAGGTCGAACAGGACCGCGGTGACCACGGCCCGGTCTACACCCCCACCCGCAGCGCCGCCATCACCAGAGCCTGGGCCAGGACGTAGGCGAGCCACCCCAGGGCCACGACGGCCAGGGCACGCCAGGAGGAGGTGTAGTCCAGCGCCTGCCGCACGGCCACCACCGTGGCCGCCAGCATCCACACGGCGGCGACCGCAAACGCCAGGCCCCGCAGCGGCGGGAGGATGCCGGCGGCCCGCAGCACGCCCGGAGCGCTGGCGAATCCCAGCACCCGCAGCATCTGCCCCACGTCCGCCCGGGTCTGCGGCTCGGGCAGCACCCGCGTGCCGATCCAGTAGGTCAGGTAGGCCCACACGTACCAGGACAGCAGGGCCGCCAGCGACAGGACGACCAGCCCCACCACCCCTCCGCCGGCGATGCCGCCCACCCCCGCCGCCAGCGCCGAGAGGACGACCACCGTCGCCGCCTCCCGGGTGAGGCCGGGGTCGGCTTCCACCTCCTCGTACAGGTGCGGGTCCAGCCGGGACGCGCGGACCATGCGGTCGGTCAGGGCCATGCTCTCTCCCTCCGGCGCGTAATCGGATCCTGCCGGGAACGGATTCGCGCCCGCGGCCGGGTTTTCCCGGGGGTCGGGCCGGCTTTGGGGAGGGATCTCACCGCGGGCGCGCTGGCGGCAGAGGCAGGCAGCAGCTGGATTCACGCACGGAGGACCGGACAGGACAGGGCAAACGCCCGGGAGGCGTGAGGTGGCAGCACCCGCAGAGGACCCGCCTGACGCGCCCGGTGGCGGAGGGGGTGGGATTCGAACCCACAGGGGCCTGCTCGGCCCAGCGGTTTTCAAGACCGCCCGGATCGCCGGATTCCCTGCACCCCTCCGTCTGCGCCCATTATACCCCCGACCCCCTCACACATCGCGGGGCGACCTTCAATCGGGACTTTCCCCCTGCCGGGCCGCAGGGCTCGCCGGCCTGCGAGGGGTGCGCTTGGCGCTCCGGCGGCGCCTGCTACAATGGCGTCGTGGCCGGAGTTGTGGCGGCTGACGACCCACGCGAGCCGCCCGGGGACGTCTGGCCGGGGAGGAGCCATGGACGACGCGCAGACCATGACCGTCCTGCAGGCGATCACCACCCGCCGCAGCATCCCCCAGTTCAGGCCGGACCCGATCCCCCGGGAGGCCGTCGCCCGGTGGCTGGAGGCCGCGGTGTGGGTGCCCAACCACCGCCTCACCGAGCCGTGGCGGTTTTTCGTCCTGGGCGAACGCAGCAAGCGCCGTTTCGCCGAACTGCGCCGGAACTTCCGCGCCTCCCAGCTGCCCGACCCCCACGCCCCCGAGGTGCAGCCGGCCCTGCGCAAGCTGGTGGAGGACACCCTGGCCACGCCGGTCATCGTCGTCGTCGTCTCCGCCGGCCACGACGATCCGGAACTGCAGGAGGAGAACCACTGGGCGACGTTTGCGGCAGCATACGCCTTCATGCTGGCCGCCTGGAGCGAGGGGGTGGGGACGTACTTCCGCACCGGCGGGCTGCGGGACTACCCGCCCCTGCGGGAGTTCCTCGGCCTGCAGTCCCACGAGCGCGTCATCGGCGTGATCTACGCCGGCTACCCGGCCGCCGTGCCCCACAAGCGCCGCACGCCGGCAGCGGAAAAGACCATCTGGCTTGATTGAGGGTCGATAGACATCCCCGCAAGAGGCGGATTTTGGGGTCAGACGCCGTTTGTCGTCGTCCCGCGGGTCCGCGCGCCGCCCGGCCGGCTATACTGAACTCGATGTCAACCGTCGCCGACACCACCGTGCTCGTCGACCGCCTGGTGGAGGAGATCCGGACCGTCGCCGGAGGCCAGCCGGTGGTGGTGGCTTTCAGCGGCGGACTGGACAGCACCACCGTGGCCGCCCTGGCCAAGCGCGCCCTGGGCCCGGACCGGGTCCTGCTGGTCACGGTGAACATGGGAGCTTACAACTACCGGCGCGCCAACCAGATCGTCCTGGAGATGGCCGAGCAGCTGGGGCTGCGCCAGAAGTGCCTGCTGGGCCAGTTCGTCCAGCACCGGGTGCAGGCCGGCGGTCCGGCGTGCAACCGCTGCACCCGGGAGATCAAGCTGGGGATGGTCCGGGCCGTCGCCCGCGGCCGGCTGGTCCTCACCGGCGCCAACCGTTCCGACACCTGGGGCCAGCTGGGGGTCAAGGTGTGCAACGGCTACTACTCGCCGCTGCTGGACCTGGACAAGCCGCAAATCCGCGCCGTCGCCAGCGCCCTGGGGCTGCGGGTGCCCCGGATCGGCGAAAGCCCGGGGCTGCGGCGGGAAGGGTGCAAGCTCAAGCACCTGCTCAAGCCCCTGGTCAATCCCGACTACCATGGGCGGGCGGTGGCGGAGGCCAACGAGATCCTGCTGGAGACGCTCCACCGGGCCGGCTACAACGCCGCGCTGGCCAACGTGAAGATCATCGGGCCGCTGCGCCGCAACGTGGCCCTGGTGAACGTGCTGCCCCCGCCGCCCCCGGACCTGGCCCGCCGCCTCGCCGACAGCCTGCGCGCGCTGGACGTGCTGGACGAGGTGCGGCTGGTGGACTGCCCGCTGACCCTGGTGGTCAAGGCCGGCCCGGCGCTGGCCGGGGACCCCCACGCCCGCTACTGGATCGAGCACGGCCGGCTGCGGCCCGATTTCGCCGCCCCCATCTCGGTGGAGTGGCTGCCCAGCCGCAACGCGCGCCTGCACACCTTCCACGTGGTCGACGCCCGGCCCACCGAAGACCGGAGACCGGAGATGGGGGACGCGACAGCGGACCGCGCCCTGCAGGCCGCACCTTCCGCGATCTGACCGGCATCTCAGATCCGGTATCCGGCATCAGGGAGGCCGATCCCTGATCGCCGATCCCGGATGCCCGGTGCGGACCGGGGCATCCCGGGGCGTCCCTCGCCTGCGTGTCACCCACCTGAGCGTCCCTCCAAGCGGGGACTTGCTCTTCCTTCCCGCGCAGCCTACCTCCTGAAGGCTGGGAGGGCACCCCGTGGCGCTGTCCGGTGAGCAGCGCGCCTTTCTCGCGCAGGTGCGCGCCTTCATCCCCCGGGCCGAAGCCGCCGGCGTCCCCGGCGCGGTGATGGTCGCCCAGGCGGCGGTGGAGAGCAACTGGGGCCGCAGCGGTCTGGCGCGGCTGGGAAGGGCCCTGTTTGGGGTGAAGGCCACCCCGCAGTGGCCTGGGCCGGTCTACTGCGGCACCACCCGCGAGTGGACGTCCCGCGGTCCGGTGGTGATCTCCGGCACCCACCGGGTCTACGCCAGCTACCACGACGCGGTGGCGGCCGGATGCCCGCCCGGCGCTCTGTTCCGGGCCTACGCCGGTCTGGAGGACAACGTCGCCGACTACCTGGCCGTCTTCCACCGGTCGGCCCGGTTCCGCCCGGCTCTAGACGCCTACGCCCGGACCCGCGACCCCCGCCGGTTCGCGCGGGAGATCGCCCGGGCCGGCTACGCCACCGCGCCCTGGTACGGCGCCGTCCTGGTGGCGTTCATGGAGCGCCACCTGCCCGACCTGCTGCCGCCGCGCCTGGTGGTGCGCTGGAACGGGGTCTCGCTGCCCGACGGCGCGGTGCGGTGGGAGGAGGGCCGGGTCTACGTCCGCCTGCGGGTGCTGGCCGGCATGCTGGGCCTGCGGGTCCACTACGATCCGTCCTCCCGCACAGTTCTGGTGACGGAGGGAGAACCATGACCATCTCGGGAGCCCTCATCGAGGCCGTGGTCAACCTCCTGCGCGGCCTGGGCCTGCTGCAGGATCCGGCCCAGGAGGTGCAGGTGCGCCGCCAGCTGGCCGACCTGGAAAAGACCCGGGCGGACGTGTGGGTGGACTTCGTGCGGGCCACCACGCCCGACGCCGAGCGGGTGTACGTGTGGGCCAACAGCGTCATCGCCCTGGTGCGTCCGGCCATCTCGGCGCTGATCGTCGTCGCCATGGTCGCGGCGCCCTCCCGGATGCTGGAGCTGGTGCGGACCTTCGGGGACGCGGGGCCGGCGGGCTGGATCGTCATGGCGCCGCTGCTGTGGTGGTTTTTCGGCCGTGACGTCACCAAGGTCCTGGCCATCCGCTCCGGCGGCCTCATCCCCGTCGGCAGCGGCGCCGCCAGCCCGCCCAACCGGGAGGCGCTGCGGCGCGAATCCCAGCAGCGGTGGGAGAGGATTGACCGCCTGATGGAGGAACTCTCGGACAGGATCGGCGAGCCCGACCTGTCCCCCGAACTGGTCGGGCCCGGAGACCGCTGACCGCGGCGTCAGGACCGGCGCAGACAGGTCCGGAGGAGGTGGCGGGACGACCATGTTAGTGGCGGGCCGGGTGGTCAGCCTCCAGGTCGTCCGGGAGCACGGACGGCCTGTGGACGCCGTCTTCCAGGTGCGGGCTGTGGTGGGATCCGGGCTGGACGGCGACGTCCACGGCAAGGCCCGAGCCGGTACCCGGCGGCAGGTGCTGCTGGCGGACGCCTCCGTGCTGCGGGAGCTGGGCCTGCGCCCGGGGGACCTGCGGGAGCAGATCACCGTGGACCTGCCCGGGTTGGACGCCCTGCCGGCCGGCACCCGCCTGCGGATCGGCCAGGCGGTGGTCGAGCTCACCGGCCCCTGCGAGCCGTGCACCCACATCGGCACCCTGCTGGGCGTACCCGACCCCCGGCAGTTCCAGCAGCGCCTGGCGGGCCGCCGCGGCCAGCTGGCGATGGTGGTGGCCGCAGACGGCGAGGGCCTGATCCGGGTGGACGACCCCGTCACCGCCGCCTGATCCGATCCCCGCAAGGGTCTCCCCTTCCCGCGCAGAAACGGAAGCACGGTGGCCTCGCAGACGTTACACGGGGAGGGCGGGTCCGTCCATGTCGCTGCGCGAGCAGGATCCTGACGTCTACCGTATCCTGGAAGCGGAGCGCCGCCGCCAGCGGGAAGGCATCGAGCTGATCCCCTCCGAGAACTACGTCTCCGAAGCGGTGCTGGAGGCCATGGGCACCGTCTTCACCAACAAGTACTCGGAAGGCTACCCCGGCCGGCGGTATTACGGCGGCAACGAGCACGTGGACGAGATCGAACGCCTGGCTCAGGAGCGGGCCCGGGCGCTGTTCGGGGTCCCCCACGCCAACGTCCAGCCCTACTCGGGCAGCCCCGCCAACCTGGCGGTCTACCTGGCCACCTGCCAGCCCGGGGATCCCATCATGGGCCAGAACCTGCCCGACGGGGGGCACCTGACCCACGGCTGGAAGGTGAGCGTCACCGGCACCTACTACCGCAGCATCCCCTACCACGTCCGCGCCGACGGGTACATCGACATGGACGAGGTGTGGGCCCTGGCCCGGGAGCACCGCCCCCGGCTCATCTGGTGCGGGGCCACCGCCTACGTGCGGGAGTTCCCCTTCGAGGAGTTCGCGGCCGTGGCGGAGGAGGTGGGGGCCTACTTCGCCGCCGACATCGCCCACGTGGCCGGTCTGGTGATCGCCGGGGTGCACCGCAGCCCGGTGCCCTACGCCCACATCGTCACCACCACCACCCACAAGACCCTGCGCGGCCCCCGGGGGGCCATGATCATGGTGACCGAAAAGGGCCTGCGCAAAGACCCCGAGCTGGCCGACAAGATCGACCGGTGGGTGTTTCCGGGGCTGCAGGGCGGTCCCCACGACCACATCACCGCCGCTATCGCCGTCGCCCTGGGCGAGGCCATGCAGCCGGCGTTCCGGGAATACGGGCGGCAGGTGGTGGCCAACGCCCGGGCCCTGGCCTCCGGCCTGCTGCGCCGGGGATTCCGCCTGGTCACCGGGGGGACCGACAACCACATGATCCTGGTGGACCTCACCCCCACAGGTCCGGGGCGGGGCATCTTCCTGCAGGAGGCCCTGGACCGGGTGGGGATCACCGTCAACAAGAACACCATCCCCCGGGAGCCGTCGTCGGCGTTCTACCCGTCGGGGATCCGGCTGGGCACTCCCGCCGCCACCACCCGGGGCATGCGGGAGCCGGAGATGGAGTGCCTGGCCGAGTGGATCGCCGCGGTGGCCGAGGAGATCGAGGAGTTCCACCTGCCCGACGACCGCGACCGGCGGGCGGCCGTCCTGCGGGAGTTCCGCCGCAGCCTTCAGGACAACCGCCGGCTGGCCGAGGTGCGGGAGGAGGTGCGGGAGCTGTGCCTGCGTTTTCCGGTCCCCGGCACCTAGGGACGCGGCCCCGGCGGGGCGGGTGAGGCGGCGTGCCCCTGCGCGGCAAGCGGCTGCTGGTGACCTCCGGCCCCACCCGGGTGGCGCTGGACGCGGTGCGCTACATCACCAACAAGGCCACCGGCCGGCTGGGGGCGCTCATCGCCGAGGAGGCGGTCCGCCGCGGGGCCCAGGTGACCTACGTGTACGGCCGGGGCAGCCAGACGCCGGTCCTGCGCGGGCCGCGGGTGGACCACCTGCAGCTGGTGCCCGTGGAGACCGTGGACGACCTCATCGCCGTGTTCCGCCAGGAACTGCCCCGGGGCTATCACGCGGTGATCCACCCCATGGCGGTCCTGGACTTCCAGCCGGACGCGGTGCGCCCCTACAAGACCGGCTCCCACGTCCAGGAGTGGATCGTGCGGCTGGTTCCCACCCCCAAGGCCATCCAGCTGGTGAAGGAGCTGGCTCCCGACACCTTCCTGGTGGGATTCAAGCTGGAGATCGGCAAGACCCCCGAGGAACTGCGGCAGATCGCTTATGACTTTCTGCGGCGCAATCGCTGCGATCTGGTCATCGCCAACGACCTCCGCGAGATCGAAAGCGGGCGGCACATCGGCTACTTCATCACCCCCGACGGCCGCATCGCCCAGATGCCCATCGGCAAGGAGGCCATCGCCCGGGCGCTGGCCGACTACCTGGACGAGCGCCTGGACTGACGCCGCGCCCCGGGACCGGCGGCAGGTCCCATGGCGCGCCAGGACATGCCGGCTAGGACGCCGCCAGGTCCGTCCGCGGCCGGCAGAACACCAGGGCCAGGGCCAGCATGACCATGAACGGCACCAGGGTCCAGACCAGCCCGGGCTGGCCCACCACCTGAGGGTTGCCGAACTGCTGGAATCCGGCGGCGCCCGCCAGGGCTCCCCGGGAGATGGAGATCCAGTTGCCCAGGATCACGGCGCCGAAGGAGCCCACCAGCAGCAGCGCCGTGCCGAGGACGCCGCGTCCGGTGCTGATGTCCTCCCGGGGCATGATCTGGGTCCACAGCAGCCCCCACCGCTTGACCCGCCGGTACAGCAGGTACAGGACCACAGGGCTGACCACGGCCGGAAAGATGAAGTCGTTGAGGACGATGATCGTCCCCAGGGCGGCGAAGGGCAGCAGCCGCAGCACCTCCAGCCCCCAGGCGATGATGCCGGCGGTGGCCAGGGCGCTCACCAGGGTCACGGCGGCGAACTCCACCACCTGAGCCGCCCCGGCCATGGCGGGCTCGCGGCCGGTGGACAGAGGGCCCAGGCGCCCCCACAGGGCGTAGGGGACCAGCCCGAGGTAGAAGTTGCCGATGAAGCCGAACAGGCTGCCGGGGCCGAAGGTGCCGAACAGGTCGCCGATCAGGTTGCCGATGGCCGTGCCCCACGCCGCCGCCGGGCCAAACAGCAGCGAGGCCACCGGCGGGATGACCTGGGCCACCCGGATCTCGGTGTAGCCCGGGATGAGGGGGATGGCCTTGAAGGGGATGAGGACGGCCGCGTAGACGGCGGCGACGACGGCGACCAGGATGATCATCCGGGTGTGCTTCCACATGGTCAGCAGCTCTTTCACCCTCGATCACCCCTCGCGCGGTTTATGGTCCCACTTCGCCCGCCCGCCGCCGGCCCCCTCTCCCGGCGGGTCCCGCGCCTCCTGTGGCTAGGTCAGCAATCCCGGGATGCGCAGGGCCCGGGTGAACAGCCGCAGGTACAGGGCGAGGACGATCAGGACCAGCGACACGGCGGTGACGACCCGGTCCGCGGCGCGAAACCGCAGCTCCAGGTAGTAGGTGCGGTCGGGCCGGGCGCGGAAGCCCCGGGACTCCAGGGCCAGGGCCAGCTGGTTGGTGGACCGGATGGCCACCGCCAGGATGGGCACGACCAGCGGGAGGTGGCGCCGCATGCGCTGGATCAGTCCGCCGGACTCCACGTCCAGCCCGCGGGACTTCTGGGCTTCCAGGATGGTGGCGCCGGCGCCCACAAACGTGGGCACCAGGCGCAGGGCCGTGCTGAAGGCGAAGGCCACGGGGTAGGGCAGCCCCAGGCGAATTAAGCCCACGGTGATCTCCTCGTTGCTGGTGGTGGCCAGGAACACCACGCTGGCGGCGATGGTGCAGGCCAGCTTCAATCCGGTGCCGACGCCGAACAGCAGCGCCTCCACCTCCACCGGCCCCAGCAGGGGCGTGGTTCCCCGGGCGAAGACCGACCACGTCAGGGTGGAAAAGGAGGCGATCAGCAGGATCAGCGCGCGCACCCGCCGCAGCGCGCCCCACGCCCGGCCCGCGTGGGCCACCAGCACGACGGCCCCCAGCAGCGCGCCCGGCAGCAGCGGATGGTCGGCGGCCACGGCCAGCAACAGCACGGCCAGGAGGGCGGCCATCTTGGCCCGCGGGTCCAGGCGGTGGACCGGCGTGTCGGCGGGGACGTACAGGTAGATGTCCACGTCAGGTCCGCCGCAGCACCGCGACCGCCTCGTCCACCGACAGCAGCGGCGCGCCCAGGGCGAGGCCGATCCGCACGATGGGGGGAGGCCGCAGCGCCGCCTCGGTCAGCTCCGCCTCCCGGGCGAGGACCTCCCGGGTGGGACCGTCCATCCAGAGGGCGCCGTCGCGCATCACCACCGTGCGGTGAGCGTACGCGGCCACCAGCCACAGGGCGTGGGTGATCATGATGATGGTGTGGCCGGCGGCGTTGAGCCGCTGCACCAGGTCCATCATCCGGCGCTGCTCCCGGTAGTCCAGCCCGGTGGTCGGTTCGTCCAGGATGATCACCTCCGGCCGGGTGGCCAGCACCGAGGCCACGGCCACCCGCTGGCGCTCCCCCCGGGTCATGGCGAAAGGGTCCTCGCCCTCGCGGCCGGACAGACCCACGGCGGCCAGGGCCTCGTCCACCCGCGCCCGGACCTCCCGCTCGGCGAGTCCCTGGTTGCGGGGGCCGAAGGCCACCTCGTCGTAGACGGTCTCCGCGAAGATCTGGTGGTCGGGATTCTGGAACACGTAGCCCACGGTGCGGCCCAGCTGCAAGACCGACTGCCCCCGGGTGGAGCGGCCCCGGATCCGCACATCTCCGGCGGCGGGGGCGAGCAGTCCGTTGAGGAGCTTGGCCAGGGTGGTCTTGCCGCTGCCGTTGTGCCCGACGATGGCGACGCATTCCCCCCGGCGGATGCGCAGCCGCACCCCCCGCACCGCCGGCCCGCTCCGGGGGTAGGCGAAGGTGACGTCGTCCACGGCCACCACCTCGTCCCCGTCGGCGCTGCGGGCCCGGTCGGAGCGCACCAGGGCGGCGTACCGGTCGGGGTCGATGCGGTAGCCCGCCTCGCGCAGGACCCGCACGGCGTCCTCCACCGTGAGCGCCGGCGGGAGCCCCAGCCGGGACAGCAGCGCGGCGGAGGCCAGAGGCTGGATGCCGCGCGCTTCCAGGCCGTCGGCGTCGGTCAGGATCTCGGCCGGGGGACCGCTGGCCGCCACCCGTCCTCCCTCCAGCACCACCACCCGGTCGGCGGAGACGGCCTGCTCGGTCTCGTGCTCGACGACCAGCATGGTGCGCCCCTGCGCCCGCAGCCGGTCCAGGACCTGGACGATCTCCTCCCGGCCCCGGGGGTCCAGGTCGGTGGTGGGCTCGTCCAGGACCAGCACCCGGGGGCGCATGGCCAGCACGGCGGCGATGGCCAGCCGCTGCTTCTGGCCGCCGGAGAGGGTGGCGGGCTCCCGCCGCCCCAGGCCCGCCAGCCCCACCAGGGCCAGGGCCTCGGCCACCCGGCGGCGCATCTCGGCCGGAGGGGTGGCCAGGTTCTCCAGGCCGAAGGCCACCTCCAGTTCCACGTTGGTGGAGAACAGCTGCGTCTCGAAGTCCTGGAAGACCATACCCACGTCCACGGCCAGCTCCGCCGGGCGCGCGGCGCGGGTGGACCGGCCGAAAACCCGCACCTCTCCGGACCATTCGCCCCGGATGACGTGGGGGATCAGGCCGTTGAGGCAGTAGCACAGGGTGGACTTGCCTGCGCCGCTGGGACCGAGGACCGCCACCACCTCGCCCGGGAAGATTTCCAGGTTGACCCCCCGCAGGGCGGGGACCAGGGCTCCGTCCCCCGTCCGGTAGGCGAAGGCCAGGTCCTGGACCGTCACGGCCGCCGTCTTCTCCTGCGGCGGCGCCGGCGCGCCCGCCCGGAGGTCAGGCGGGAACATGGACGGTGTCGGCGACGGCGGCCTCCTGCCACAGGTCTTCCAGGGCGGCCTTGTTCCACCGGGCCAGCTCCTGGCCGGGGTCCAGCGACAGGCCTTCCAGGACCACCGTCCCCGAGAAGGACCGCAGGGCCGCCAGCACCCTCGCCAGGTCCCGACCGCCCCGCCCCAGGGGCAGGTGCGGTCGGCGCCCGTCGGCGTCGCTGAGGTGGACGTGCACCACCGACCTGAGGCGCGACAGAAAGTCCACCTCGTCCACACCCCAGGGGATGTGGGCCACGTCCAGGACCGCGCCCACGTTGGGGCGGCCGACGTCCGCCAGCAGCCGGTTGACGTCCTCGGGGGAGACGACCAGCTCCCCCGGGCGGGGCTCCATGTGCTCGACGCCGACGGTCAGGCTGGCGGCCGCGGCGTGGTCGGCGATGTCCTGAAGGGATGCCACCACGTCCGGCCAGCGTCTGTCGTCGGCGACGGGCGCGGTGGCGCGGCCGGGGTGGACGACCAGCAAAGACGCCCGCAGCGCCGCCGCCAGCTCCACGCAGCGGTGCAGCGTCTCCATCGACGCCCGCCGGATCCCGTCCACCTCGGAGGCGGGGTTGAGGTCCCAGCTCAGCGCGTGCAGGGTGAGGACCAGTCCGGCGGCCTGCGCCCGGTCGGCCAGCAGGCGCGGGTCGATGCCGTCCCGCCACAGGCCGTACGCCCACAACTCCACGCCGTCGTAGCCCAGTTCGGCGGCTACCTGCAGGGCCTCGCTGGCGGTGCAGGCCCACACCACCGGGGCGCTGAGCAGCACCCGAAACGGCCTGGGGGCGCCCGGGCGTTCGACCTGCTGGCGCAGCCGGAGGTCCGACCGGCGCGGCGGCCCGGGGCGCCGGCTGGCGATCTGGCCGTGCACGATGTCCAGGGTAGTGCGGATCTCGGCGGCCACCCTGAACGGCTTGGTCAAAGCGCGGCCCGGCAGGGACGCGACGAACTGCCGCGGGCGGCGGGCGAACTCCGCGGTCATCGCCAGCGGCTTGGACAGCGCCCGGCGCACCACCGCCTCCAGGTAGTGCTCCACGAACTGCAGGGCCGCCACCTCCGCCAGCCGGCCGCAGCGGGCGCAGGTCACCCGCGCAGGGCCCGCGGGCTCGCCGCGCACGTGGTGCCAGGTGGTCCGCCGGCACTGCGGGCAGCGCAGGCGGATGTGCCAGCGCCGGGGAGGGGAGGACGCACCGCGCGCATCCATCTCCGGTGGTGATCCAGTTGTGCGCGCGGAGGGGGAGTCCCTGCCGGTCTACGGCGGATACGCCAGCCGTCCGGGCTCAAACCGCAGCTCGAACGCCGGCGTCTGGCCGACCTGCCTGGGGCCCCACAACAGCCACAGGGGCGGGACGACGAGGGTGACGGAGGTGGCGCCGGGCGGGAGGGGCGGGAAGACCGCGGCGACGACGAGGGCGGTGCGGGGCGGAACCGTCTGAGGCCCCGGACCCGGCAGCAGGTCGTCCAGGCGGGCGCGCACGCCCGCGCCCAGGTCCGGCCGGAGCTCGCGTCCGTCCGCCGCCAGCCGCACGTTGACCGCCAGGTACCCTTCCAGGCGCAGGGCGCTGCGGTTGTCGACGTCCACCAGGAAGAGGGTGTACATCGAGGCCACGTCCCGGTGGCGGGCGCGCCGGGACGGGTCGGGCACCCACGCGGCGTAGTACGGGTGGGCGGTGAGGGCAGGCGTCACCCACACGGCCGTGACGGCGATGAACCCTCCGCCCACCACGCCCACGCCCGAACTCTTCTCGTGGGTCGCCGCGGGATCCGGCGGCGCGGCCAGGGCGGCTGCTCCCAGCAGAGCGGCAGCGGCCAGAGACGCTTTCGGCCAGGTCGGCACGGGTGGCTCCCACCGGCGGGAGGTTCGGCGGCGGCCCGGACAGTCCCCCTGCGGTCGGGCGGCCGTCCGCGGTGGGAGTCACTGTCCCCGGTACGGTCAGACGACTGGCTCCGATCCGGACGGGGACGGTCCCCGGGGGGACGGTCCCCGGGGGGACGGTCCCCCGGGGCGCGCAGGGACAGCCCCCGCTGGCCCGCGGTGACTGTCCCCGAAGGAGCTTCGGGGACAGTCACCCTTTTCCGGCGGGCGGGAGCAACGCTCCACTCGGTGGCGAGATATCTCCTGCGGGCGGCTGGAGGTACCTGTCCCTACCGGCCTGAGGTACCTGTCCCCGACCGGTCGGAGGTACCTGTCCAGCATCCCCGATGACGCCGAGAGCGGGCGTTCATGGTAATCTTGTCAGCCTGTGCCTTCAGGGGATGAGGGACCTCTACCCTGACGTGGGTGGCTGGCCCCGGTCTGGGAGAGGCGGACATTCTTTCGTGGCCTGGAACAATGTGTCGCCACGTCCGGTCGGCAGGAGGGTGCGACTCCACCGGGGAATCGGCGGGACTGCTGAGGCCAGGATGCCTTCATACGCCGCGCCCCCACGGTGCGCGGCGGGCGGAAGGTGATGAAGGTGTCTGCCCGTATCGGGGCGGTCGTCCTCGTCCTTACTGTGGTTGTCGGGGCGGCGGCAGGATCGCCGTCTCCCATTCCGGAAGACAGCGTCCAGCAGGTGCTTGCCGTGGCGCCGACGGGACGGTTCCTCCGGCGGGGGACGGCTGTCCATGTGGGCGGAGGCGTCTTCTACACCAGTGCGCACGTGGTCCAGGTGGAGGAGGACTACAGGGAATTCTACCTGGCCACCACGACCGCGCAGCGCCGGCGCGAAGCCTGGACTCCCGCGCAGGTCGCCTGCGTCCACCCCCGGTGGAGGGGGGTGGGCCCCTGGGACCGGACGTCCCCGTACGACATCGCCACCCTCCGGGCGACCGGCCACGTCGGGGCGCCGGCCCTTCCCGTGGACGTGTCTGTCCCGCAGCCGATGCAGCCGGTGACGATCGTGGGGTTCCCGGCGGCGTCCTTCGGATGGCCTCCCAAGCAGTACGTGTCGCCGGGCGTCGTGGATCAGGTGTGGCTGTCGGACCACGTGTTCAGCGTGGTCGTCCGGGAGGGGTTCGTTCTGGAAGGGAGCAGCGGCTCGGGCGTCCTCCGCAACGGCCGTGTGGTCGGCATCGTCTACGCCCGCGCCGGCGAACGCGACCGCTCGGCCGCCCCGGCGGTCTTCGCGGTGACGATGCTCGCCGCCGTGCAGGGATGCCCGCCTCGATGACCGGTGCCGGCGCGAGAGTTTGAGAGGAACTGTACCTCACTGTCGGAGGTCGGCCGCAGGCCTCGGTGCAGGGGCCGGCGGGCGAAGATGGAATCCCTTTCTTCGAACGCCACAAGGAGGTTTGGCGACATGTCCAGTCGTCTCGTCCGCGGTGTGCTTCTGTGCGCGCTGGCAGGGGTGCTGGTCGCGGCCGCGCTGCCTCCCGCCGGGCTGCAGGCCGCCCCGGCCGCGCGCCTGCGGGTGGCGGCGGTCTTCCCCGGGGTGGTCACCGACGCCGACTACAACACGCTGGGATTCGTGGCGCTGCGCTCGGTGGCCAGCGAACTGGGGGCCGAGGTGGCCTACTCCGAGAGCGTGCCGGTGCCCGACGTGGAGCGGGTGATGCGGGAGTACATCGACCTGAAGTTCACCGTCATCTGGACCCACGGCGGGCAGTTCATCTCCCAGACCGAAAAACTAGCCCGGGAGTTCCCCGCCGTCACCTTCATCGGCGAGGCCGACGCGCCGCTGGCCCAGCCCCAGCCGCCCAACCTCTGGGTCATCGACCGCAACTTCCACATCGGCTTTTACCCCATCGGGGCGCTGGCGGCCATGCTCACCCAGACCGGCAAGATCGCCTACGTGGGCGGCCTGACGCTGCCCTTCTCGTACTCCGAGGTGCACGCCATCCGCCAGGCCCTGCGGGACCAGCGTCGCCAGGTGGAGTTCAAGGCGGTGTGGGTCGGGGACTTCAACGATCCGGCCAAAGCGCGCCAGGTCGCCGACGCCCTCATCGCCGAGGGCCACGATGTCTTGATGGGGTCCCTCAACCTGGGCATGCTGGGCGTCTTCGAGGCCGTCAAGGCCGCCCCCCGGCGGGTGTGGGTGACGGCCAAGTACACCGACAAGCTGACCTTCGCTCCCCAGCACTACGTCACGTCCGTCCTGTACGACTTCGCCGGCCCCCTGCGCACCATCGTCCGGCGGATCGCCCGCGGCGAACGCAGTGGCTACTACCCCCTGGGATTTGACACCGGCGTGGCGTTGCAGTTCCCCCTGCGCAACGTCCCCGATCCGGTGGCCGCCGCCATGCGCCGGCTAGTGGCCGACCTGGTGGCCGGCAAGATCGCCGTGGTCAAGGACGTGACGCCGGTCCGGTAGGTGCCGCGGTGGCGCCGCAGGCGGCCGCCGGCGGAGCGGGCGCCGGCGCTCTGGTGGAGATGCGGGCGATCCGCAAGGCTTTCGGGCCGACGGTGGCCCTGGACGGCGCCCGCCTGGACCTCCGCGAAGGAGAGATCCACGGCCTGCTGGGCGGCAACGGCGCCGGCAAGACCACCTTGATGAACATCCTCTACGGCCTGTATCGGGCCGACGGGGGAGAGATCCTCCTGGCCGGCCGGCCCGTCCAGATTCGCTCCCCCCGCGACGCCCTGGCCTGTGGCATCGGCATGGTGCACCAGCACTTCCTCCAGATCGACCCCTTCACGGTGACCCAGAACGTGGTCCTGGGTCTGCCGGGGTCCGGCGCCCTGCGGACGGTCCTGGCCGGGGCGGAGGAGCGCATCCGGGACCTGGCGGCGCGCTTCGGGCTGGACGTGGATCCCCGGGCGCGGGTCGCGGACCTGCCGGTGGGCGCCCGCCAGCGGGTGGAGATCCTCAAGGCCCTGTACCGGCGGGCGCGGGTGCTGATCCTGGACGAGCCCACCACGAACCTGACTCCCCAGGAGGTGGACTCCCTGTTTGCGTCCCTGCGGGCGATGGTCCGGGAGGGGATCAGCGTCGTCTTCATCACCCACAAGATCCGCGAGGCCCGCGCCGTGTGCGACCGCGTCTCGGTCATGCGGCAGGGGCGCACCGCGGTGACCGTAGACAAAGACGAGGCCTCCGAGGAGAGCCTGGTGCGGGCCATGGTGGGCGCGGACGTGGACGTGGGTGCCAGCCTGGTGTTCGGGGGCAGGCGGGACGAGCGCCTCCCGCCGTCCGCCCAGGTGGCCCTGCAGGTGGACGGGCTGGAGGTGTCCGTCGCCGGCGTCCCGGTGGTCCGCGGGTGCACCCTGCAGGTCCGCCACGGGGAGATTCTCGGGATCGCCGGGGTCGCCGGCAACGGCCAGCGGGAGCTGGTGGAAGCGATCATGGGCGTGCGCCCCCGCGCTGCCGGCCGCGTGTGGGTGGACGGGGAGGACGTCAGCCGGGTCACCACGGCCCAGGTGCTGGCCCGGGGCGTCAGCTACATCCCCGAAGACCGCCTCCGCGACGGCTTCCTGCCGGCCGCCAGCGTGGTCCACAACCTGATTCTGGGATTCCACCGCCGTCCGCCCTACAGCCGCGGGATCTGGCTGGACTGGAGGGCGGCCGTGGCGGCGGCGCGCCGGATGGTGGACCAGTACCAGATCCGCGCGCCCGGCCTGCACAGCCCGGCGGCCACCTTGTCGGGCGGCAACATCCAGCGCCTGATGCTGGCCCGGGCGTTCTCGCATCCCTGCCGCGTTCTGGTGGCCCACAACCCCACCCGGGGGCTGGACGTGCCGTCCACCGAGTTCGTGTACGCGCGGCTGCTGGACCTGCGCCGCCAGGGGGTGGGGATCCTGCTGCTGTCGGAGGACCTGGACGAGCTGATGCTGCTGGCCGACCGTATCGCGGTGATCTTCCGGGGGCGGATCGTGGGGGTCCTGGACCGGGCCGCCTTCGACCGCCACCGGATCGGCCGGCTGATGAGCGGGGTGGAGACCGCTGGGTGAGCGGACGGCACGCGCAGCGCGCCTGCCCGCTGGGGCGGGCGAGGTCGGCTCCTACCTGGTGGCCGTGGCGGCCGCCTTTGCGGCGGTGGGGGCGTTTCTGGCGGTCCTGGGGTTTGACGTGCCCCGGGCGTACGGCACCATCCTGTTCACGTCGTTCCGGACCGTCAACGGGTTTGTGCAGACCCTGCTCAAGTTCATCCCGATCCTGCTGCTGGCGCTGGCCTTCACGGTCCCCCTGGCCGCCTGGAAGTTCAACATCGGGGGCGAGGGCCAGCTCATCGCCGGCGCCGTCGGCGCCGCGGCGGCGGGTATCCTCCTGGCGGGCCTGCCGGCGGTGGTGCTGCTGCCGGCGGTGATCGTGAGCGGGACGGCGGCGGGCGCCCTGTGGGCGGCCGTCCCGGCGTGGCTGCTGTACCGCTTCGGCATCAACGAGATCCTCACCACGGTGCTGATGAACTTCGTGTCCTTCGGCGTCATGGACTACGCCGCCACCGAGGGATGGCCCGACACCGCCGCCGGCCACCCCACCACGGTGCCCATCGGCTCTGGTGGCCGCCTCCCGCTGCTGGTGGCCAGCCCGCCCCTGCACGCCGGGATCCTGGTGGCCCTGGCCGCCGCGGCGGCGGTGTCCGCGTACCTGTACCGGACGGCCGGGGGCTACGAACTGCGGGCCGCCGGCGCCAACGCCCGCGCGGCGTTGCTGCACGGGATCGCCGTCCACCGCATCGCCCCGCTGGCGCTGGTCCTGGGGGGCGCGCTGGCCGGGCTGGCCGGCGCCATCGAGGTGGCGGGCGTGCACCACCGCCTCATCGAGGGCGTGCAGTCCAACTACCTGCTGCTGAGCATCCTGGTCGGGCTGCTGGCCCGGGGGAATGTGTGGGCGGTGCCGGGGGTGGCGTTCGCCATCGCGGTCCTGGACGTGGGTGCCCGCGCCATGCAGCGCACCATGATGATCCCCGTGGACGTGGTCTTCGTGGTGGAAGGGTTGGTCCTGATCTTCGTGCTGCTCTCCGACGTGGTACGCCGGAGGTGACCGGCCACGGACGCGGTGGTGACCTTTGCGCGGCTGGTGATGCTGACGCTGGTGCCCTATGTGCTGGCCGGCCAGGGGACGATGCTGGCCGGGCGGGCCGGGGTGTTCAACGTCGCCCAGGAGGGCATCATGCTGGCCGGCGCGTCGGTGGGCTTCCTGGGGGCGTACCTGTCCGGCGGCAATCTGGTCGAGGGGATCCTGCTGGCCGTGGCGGCGGGCGGGCTGTTCGGGCTGGTCCTGGCCTACTTCACCACCACCCTGCGGATGGACCAGTTCGTGGTGGGGCTGGCGCTGTTCTTCATCGGCCTGGCCCTGTCCACGCTGCTGTACCGGCTGGCCATCGGGGTCACCCTGACCCCGCCCCTCATCCCCACCCTGCGGGACATCCCGGTGCCCGGGCTCAGCCGTCTGCCGGTGGCGGGGGAGGTGTTCTTCCGCCACAACGCGCTGGTCTACGGGGCGGTGGTCCTGTCGGCGGTCCTGTACCTGGTCCTCTACCACACGGGCCCGGGGCTGGCGCTGCAGGCGGTGGGCGAGAACCCCATGGCGGCGGACAGCCTGGGCGTCAACGTGGCCCGGGTGCGCTACGTGACCACGGTGGCGGGGGCGATGCTGATCGGGCTGGCCGGCGCCTACCTGCCCATGGTGTACACGGCCACCTTCACCGACGGCATCGTGCGCGGGCGCGGGTGGCTGTCCATCGCCCTGACTTTCTTCGGAGGGTGGAGCCCGCACCTGATCCTGCTGGGGGCGCTGTTCTTCGCCGCCGTGGAGGTCCTGGCGTTCCGCGTGCAGGTCACCGGCGTGGGCGTGCCCTACCAGCTGATCCTCATGCTGCCGTATCTGGCCACCATGGCGGTGATGATGCCCACCTTCCGCCGGCTGCGGGTGCCGGCATTTCTGGGCCGCAACTACGACCGCGAGCGCCGGGTGCAGGTGTAGAACTCGAAGGTGGCAAGGCCCCCCGCCCGCGTCTTCTCCCCAAAGGGGCGAGGAGGAAAAGAATTGAGGCCCCTGATGGGGGCCGGGGCCTCTCGTCACGCCCCTCACCTGTGTCCTCTCCCCAAAGGGGCGAGGAGAAAAAGGATTGAGGCCCCTGACGGGGCCTCTCCACCGTCCCTGGAGCGGGCGATGGGATTTGAACCCCCGGCCGTCGCTCGCTCTCGGCCTGGTGGCCGGCTCGCTCCTCGGAGGGGCTAGCCCCTCCGATTCCTCCCCTTACCACCTGGGGGAGCTGGCGCTCCCCCGCACCCCCCCTCGGCCGTGGGTTCAAATCGTCTCGCGGAAATACGAATCAGCGTGGGATCACACACCGACCCCGCGCTGATTTCTGGAGCGGGCGATGGGATTTGAACCCCCGGCCGTCGCTCGCTCTCGGCCTGGTGGCCGGCTCGCTCCTCGGAGGGGCTAGCCCCTCCGATTCCTCCCCTTACCACCTGGGGGAGCTGGCGCTCCCCCGCACCCCCCCTCGGCCGTGGGTTCAAATCGTCTCGCGGAAATACGAATCAGCGTGGGATCACACACCGACCCCGCGCTGATTTCTGGAGCGGGCGATGGGATTTGAACCCACGGCCCTCGGCTTGGGAAGCCGATGCTCTACCCCTGAGCTACGCCCGCTCGCCCTGGCAGCATTATACTACGGTTTCCGTCGGCCGCCTTCCTCCGTCAGCCCGTCCCTGTGACGGCCATCACTGCTCCGCCGGGGATCTGCCACTATCGTCAGGACATAGGCACCGTGGAGGAGGAACCGACATGGACGGCTCCCTGCTGGCGGTCCTGGGCATCGCGCTGCCGGTCGTCGTGTGGATTTTCTCCCTGACGCCCCGGGACGTTCGGGACATCCCGGTCAGCAAGGAGGAGGTTCTGGCCCTCCGGGGAGTCCGCTGGCCCGACCGGCCGGCGGTCCGCGCCGGCCCCCCCGGCCGGGGAATGATCCGCCGCCGTCGCGGGTAGAGATATCGGTGGAATGAGGACGACGCGCACCGCCCCTCCATCCGGCTGGCTGGGCCACCGGGGCATCCCCCGCCCGGCCGTGGTCCGGCGCGAGCACCGGTCCGCCCCCGCCGACGGCCTGGACTGCCTGCTGGCCATCTGGATCGCCCAGGCCATGCTGGACGGCCCCTCCCCGCGCCTGCCGCGGCGGCGCCTCCGGCAGGAACCCTCCGGGGCGGCCGCGAAATCCCCCCACAGCACCGGGACGCCCTGAGCCGTCCCTTCCGACCTTCCTGCAGCAGCCGCACGTCGCAGTCGCACGTCCTGGCGCGGTGACCTGCGTGGTCTGGACGCGGGTGCGCGCAACCCGAAGGCCGGGGAGTGTGGCGGACGACGCAGGATGTCCGTACGAGAGCGGGCGCGGCCCATCAAGCGGGCGGCGCCCGCGGTGTTGGTGAGCCGGCGCATCGGGGGGTGAGAGGGTGAAGATCCCGATCTCCGTGACCGTCAACGGTGTCACCTACCAGCACGAGGTGGAACCGCGCCTGCTGCTGGTTTACTACCTGCGGGACGTCCTGGGCCTCACCGGCACCCACATCGGGTGCGACACCACCTCCTGCGGGGCGTGCACCGTGCTGATGGACGGGCTGGCCGTCAAGTCCTGCACGCTCCTGGCGGTGCAGGCCGACGGCGCCGACATCCTGACCGTGGAGGGCCTGGCCCAGGACGGCAGGCTCCATCCCATTCAGGAAGGGTTCTGGGAGGAGCACGGGCTGCAGTGCGGATTCTGCACGCCCGGCATGATGCTCACGGCGCTGCAGATTCTGGAGCGCCACCCCGACCCCACCGACGAGCAGATCCGGCACGGCCTGGAGGGCAACCTCTGCCGGTGCACCGGCTACCAGCACATCGTCAACTCCATCAAGGCCGCGGCGCGCAAGCTCAAAGAGCACCAGATGCCCGCCATCCCCCGGCGCGCGGCGGCTCCGGTGAGTGGAGGCGCAAAGGAGGGGGACTGACATGGCTGTGACCACACTGTTCGGCGCCAGCGTCCGCCGCCGCGAAGACCCCCGGCTGGTCACGGGGCGGGCCACCTACACCGACGACATCCGCCTGCCGGGGCTGCTGCACGCCGTCTTCGTCCGCAGCCCCCACGCCCACGCCCGCATCCGCCGCGTGGACGTCAGCGCCGCCCGACGGGTGCCCGGGGTGGTGGCGGTGTTCACCGGGGCCGACCTGGCGGGCAAGGTGAACCCTCTGCCCTGCGCGTGGCTGGTGCCCAACGCCGACCTGAAGACCCCGCCCCACCCGGCCCTGGCCACCGACCGGGTCCGCTACGCGGGCGACGCGGTGGCGGTGGTGGTGGCCGAGGACCGCGCCGCAGCCCGGGACGCGGCCGCCCTGGTGCAGGTGGATTACGAGGTGCTGCCGGCGGTGGTGGACGCCGAGAAGGCCGTCCGGCCCGGCGCGCCCCGGCTGCACGACGACGTCCCGGACAACGTCGCCTTCCGGTGGAAGGTCTCCGGCGGCGACGTCGCCGGGGCGTTCGCCTCAGCCGACCGGGTGATCCGCCAGCGTCTGGTCAACCAGCGGCTGATTCCCAACGCCATGGAGACCCGGGCGGCGGTGGCCGACTACCGCGCCGCCACCGGCGAACTGACCCTGTGGGTCACCAGCCAGAACCCCCACATCCACCGGGTGATCCTCTCGGGGGTGCTGGGGATCCCCGAGCACCGGCTGCGGGTGATCGCTCCGGAGGTGGGCGGCGGCTTCGGCAGCAAGATCTTCGTGTACCCCGACGAGGCCGTGGTGGCCTTCTGCGCCCGGGAACTGGCCCGGCCCGTCAAGTGGGTGGAGGACCGGCGGGAGAACTACCTGATCAGCGCCCACGGCCGCGACCACGTCACCGAGGTGGAGCTGGCCGTGCGGTCGGACGGCACCCTGCTGGGGCTGCGGGGGCGCACCTTCGCCAACCTGGGCGCGTACCTGTCCACGGCGGCCCCGGGCATCCCCACCATCCTCCACGGGCTGATGCTGTCGGGGGCGTACCAGCTCCCGGCGGTAGACTACGAGGTGGTGGGGGTGTTCACCAACACCACCCCCGTGGACGCCTATCGGGGAGCCGGCCGTCCCGAGGCGACCTACATCGTCGAGCGGCTGATGGATCTGGCCGCCCGGGAGCTGGGGCTGGACCCGCTGGAGATGCGCCGGCGCAACTTCATCCCGCCCGACCGGTTTCCCTACACCACCGTCACGGGGCTCTCCTACGACAGCGGCGACTACGCCCGGGCCCTGGACACCGCGATGCGGATGCTGGAGTACGAGCGGTGGCGGGACGAGCAGCGCCGGGCGCGCCAGCAGGGCCGCTACCTGGGCATCGGCGCCAGCTGTTACGTGGAGATCTGCGGCCTGGGCCCCTCCCCGGTGGCGGGGGCGGTGGGCTTCCAGGGCGGCCTGTGGGGCAGCGCCGTGGTGCGGGTGCACCCCACCGGCAAGGTGAACGTGTTCATCGGCGAAAAGCCCCACGGCCAGGGGGAGGAGACCACCTTCGCCCAGGTGGTGGCCGACGAGCTGCAGGTGCCCATCGACGACGTGCAGGTGATCTACGGGGACACGGCCCTCACGCCCATGGGGTGGGGCACCTACGGCAGCCGCACCACGCCCGTGGGCAGCGCCGCCTGCGTGCTGGCGGCCCGCAAGATCGTGGACAAAGCCCGCCGGATCGCCGCCCACCTGCTGGAGGCCTCGGAGGCGGACATCGTCTACGACGGCGGCCGGTTCTCCGTGCGCGGCTCCCCCGAGCGGGCCAAGACGTTTCAGGAGGTCACCCTGCAGGCCTACCTGGCCTGGAACCTGCCGGCGGGGATGGAGCCGGGGCTGGAGGCGTCGGCGTTCTACGACCCGCCCAACTTCACCTACCCCTTCGGGACCCACCTGTGCGTGGTGGAGGTGGACCCCGAGACCGGTCAGGTGCAGATCCTCCGCTACGTGGCCGTGGACGACTGCGGCCGGGTGATCAACCCGCTCATCGTGGACGGGCAGGTGCACGGCGGCATCACCCAGGGGCTGGCTCAGGCCCTGCAGGAGGCGGCGGTGTACGACGACGGGGGCCAGCTGCTGACGGCCTCGATGCTGGAGTACCCGGTGCCCAAGGCCTCTCAGGTGCCGGTGTACCTCACGGCCCGCACCGAAACGCCCTCCCCGCACCACCCGCTGGGGGTCAAGGGGGTGGGCGAGACCGGCACCATCGCCGCCACCCCGACGGTGGTGAACGCGGTGATGGACGCCCTGCAGCCGCTGGGGGTCCGCCATCTGGACATGCCGCTGACGCCGTCCCGCATCTGGCAGGCGATCCAGCGGGCGAAAGGAGGGGCCCGATGATTCCCGCCCAGTTCGAGTACCACCGGCCGACGTCCCTCACCGAGGCGCTGCAGCTGCTGCAGCGGCTGCCCGAGGCGCGGCTGCTGGCGGGCGGCCACAGCCTGCTGCCCATGATGAAGCTGCGGCTGGTCACCCCCGCGCACCTGATTGACCTGGGTCGCCTGGGCGACCTGCGGTACATCCGGGAGGAGGGGGGCGCGGTGGCCATCGGGGCGCTGGCGACCCACTGGATGGTGGAGTCCTCGCCCCTGGTGCGCCAGAAGGCGCCGGTGCTGGCCGAGGCCGCGGGCCGCATCGGCGACGTGCAGGTCCGCAACGTGGGCACCATCGGCGGCAGCCTGGCCCACGCCGATCCGGCGGCCGACTACCCGGCGGCCGTCCTGGCCCTGGAGGCCCAGCTGGTCGCCGAGGGACCCGCCGGTTCCCGCACGATTCCCGCCACCGAGTTCTTCACCGGGATGTTCACCACGGCGCTGCGCCCCGACGAGATCCTCACCCGGGTGACGGTGCCGCCCCTGCCCGCGCGCACCGGCGGGGCCTACCTGAAGTTCCCGCACCCGGCGTCGGGGTTTGCGGTAGTGGGTGTGGCGGCGGTGGTGACCCTGGACGGCCGGGCGCGCTGCGAGCGCGCCCGCATCGGCATCACCGGGGTGGGCCCGACCGCCTACCGGGCCCGGGCGGTGGAGGACGCGCTGGCCGGCGCCGCTCTGGACGAGAAGACCGTGGCGGCGGCCGCCGGACTGGCCGCCCAGGGCGTCGACGTCAACGAGGACCTGTTCGCCTCCGCCGACTACCGCGCTCATCTGGCCCAGGTGTTCACCCGGCGGGCGGTGCTGGCGGCGGCGGAGCGGGCCAGGTAGAGGGGCAGGAGGGCGGATCGGCCGGGGCGTGGCCGCGTGGCTGCGCCCCGGTCCGTTCAGAGCGAGTGCTGCGCGGACGCCGCGGCGGCGAACGTGCGTCGGATCCAGCGGGAGATCCCGGCCGCGTCGTCGGCGCTCAGGCCGTGTCCGCCGGGACGCCACTCCACCGCCACCTCGGCACCCGCCTGCCGCAGCACCTCCGCCAGTTCGCGGGTCCGCTCTTCCGGGACCAGGGGGTCGTCCCGCCCGCCGGCGATGTAGACCGCCCGCCCCCGCAGGTCCGGCAGGATCGCAGGCCGCAGGGGCAGCATCGGGCGCAGTAGCGCCGCGCCGGCCAGCACCTGCGGCCGCAGCAGCAGCACGGCCGCGGCCATGTTGGCGCCGTTGGAGTAGCCCACCGCCACCACCTGGGCGGGGTCGCGCCCGTAGGCGCGGCAGGCGTCGAGGACGAAGTCGGCGAGCTCGCGGGCGCGGCGGACCAGGTCCTCCTGGTCGAACACCCCCTGGTCCAGCCGGCGGAAAAACCGGTGCAGGCCGCGCTCGAGGACCTGGCCCCGCGGGCTCAGCAGGGCCGCCCCGGGGGATGCGGCCCGCCCCAGGGGGATCAGGTCGTTCTCGTCGCCTCCGGTGCCGTGCAGCAGCAGCAGCGTCAGCGCCACCCCGGGCGCGCCCGGCTCGAACCGGTGGACAAACCCCGCCGGCGGCTGTGCCGTCGCAGGCATCGGCCTCTACCCGGAGGTGCGGGCCCGCACCGGGCGGAGAAAACGCGGCAGCGTGATGGGAATCAGGGCTCCCTCGATCTGCGCGCGGTGGGGTTCCAGCCACGGCGGCAGCACCAGCCGGGACCCCAGCTCGTCTACGGCCTCGTCCACCGCAAACCCCGGCCCGTCGGTGGCGATCTCGAACAGCACCCCGCCGGGCTCGCGGAAGTAGATGGAGTGGAACCAGAACCGGTCGATGATGTCGCTGACCGGCACGCCGAGCACACGGATCCGCTCCCACCAGGCGCGCTGGTCGTCGTCGGTGGGCGTGCGCCAGGCCACGTGGTGAATCGTCCCCACCGCCACCCGACCGGCCCGGGCGGGGGAGTCCACCACCACGTCCAGCCATGCGCCCGAGCCGCCCGGGCCCACCGCAAAGCGCGTCCGGTCCCCTTCAACGGCCACGGACCGGAAGCCCAGCGGCCCGGTCAGGAACGGCACCGTGGGTTCGGCGGCGGCCTCGGTGAGGGTGACGGCGTGGATGCCCCGGACGGCGTGCTCCCGGGGCACCGGTCCGTCCTCCCAGAACACCCACGGCCGGTCCTCCGCGTCAGGGGCGGCGACCAGTTCCACGGTCTGGCCGTGGGGGTCGGTGAACGTCAGCACCTGCTCGTCAAAGCGGCGGACGGGGCCGCGCACCTCCACCCCCGCCGACGTCAGGCGGTCCCTCCAGAACGCCTGCGAGCCGGGCGGCACGGTTAGGGCCACCGCCGCCGCCTGGCCGGCGCCGACCCGCCCGCGGGGGCCGCCCGGCCAGGCGAAGAACGTCAGGTCGGTCCCCGGCGTGCCCACCGCGTCGGCGTAGAACAGGTGGTAGGTGCCCGGGTCGTCCTGGTTGACCGACCGTTTGACCAGGCGCAACCCCAGCACGCCCGCGTAGAAGTCGACGTTCTCCTGGGGGTGCCCGCAGATGGCGGTGACGTGGTGAATGCCCCCCAGCGGTGTCTCCATGGGTCATCCTCCCTCAATGCGCCGCGAGCCGATCCCGGGCGCCCGACTGCCGCCCGGACGAAAGTGATGTCTGCCGCCCGCCCCGCGCACTCCTGCAGATCGTCCGGCCGTAACTTTTCAATATAACAGGAGAGGGTCGGTCCGGCCTGCTACCATAGGGAACGGCGCCGGCCGGGGCCGTATTCCCCGCGCCGTTCACACGGTCGCTACACGGGCGGGTCACGCTGTGGTGGAGAGTTCTCCCCGGGAGGGACCAGATGCGGGTGGTGCCGGACGTCCCTGCAAGACATCGCGCGCGGACGGGCGAAGCTCCCGCGCGCCGCCTGTGGGCCGTGCGGTTCGTGGTCGCGCTGTGGGTGGCCGCGGCACCGCTGGCCGGCCTGGCCGCCTCCGCCGCCGCCCCGCCGGCTCCGGCGGTGGAGGTGGTCGTAGGCGGCCTGCAGATCCCCTGGGCGGCGGCGTTCGCCCCCGACGGGCGGATCTTCCTCACCGAGCGGCCGGGCCGCATCCGGGTCGTGCGGGACGGGCGGCTGGATCCGCAGCCGTGGGCGCAGCTGTCGGTGGCCCACGTGGGCGAAGGGGGACTGCTGGGGCTGGCGCTGGCGCCGGACTTTGCGCGCAGCGGCGCCCTGTATGTCTATTACACCTACCAGGACGAGGGGCGGCTGTACAACCGGGTGGTGCGCATGGTGGAGCGGGACGGGCGCGGGCAGGTGGACCGGGTGGTCCTGGACCGCATCCCCGGAGCGGCGGTGCACGACGGCGGCCGGATCCTGTTCGGCCCCGACGGGCGTCTGTACGTCACCACCGGGGACGCGCGCCAGCCCTCCCTGGCCCAGGACAGGTCGTCCCTGGCCGGCAAGATCCTGCGGATCGCTCCCGACGGCTCGATTCCCCCCGACAATCCGTTTCCCGGCTCGCCGGTGTACTCGCTGGGCCACCGCAACCCCCAGGGCCTGGCCTGGCACCCGCAGACCCGGACCATGTACGCGGCCGAGCACGGTCCGTCGGGCGACCTGGGCCTGTGCTGCCGGGACGAGGTGAACGTCATCGAGCCCGGGGCCAACTACGGGTGGCCGGAGGTATCCGGCCGCGGCGGAGCGCCGCGGTTTGCTGACCCCATCGCCGACAGCGGGCCCGCCGACACCTGGGCGCCCTCTGGAATCGCCGTTCCCGCCCGGGGTCCGTGGGCGGGCAGCCTGCTGGTGGCCGCCCTGCGGGGCGAGCACCTGCGCCGGCTGGTGCTGGGCGGGGCGCGGATGACCCAGGTGATGGGCCAGGAGGTGTACTTCCGGGGGGAGCTGGGAAGGCTGCGGGACGTGGTCGAAGGTCCCGACGGCGCGCTGTACCTGCTCACCAGCAACACTGACGGCCGGGGCCGCCCGCGGCCCGGCGACGACCGTCTGCTGAAGGTCGTCTTCCGCTGATGGGCCCCTGCCGGGCGCTGCGGGAGGAGGTGGGGACGTGAGCCGGCGGGTGGCCGCCGTGGCGGCGTGGTTGGTCCTGGCCGGTGCGAGCCTGCAGGTTCCCGGCGCAGCGCAGCAGAGCGGCTGCGTCCCCGGCCGGCTGACTCCGCCGGCGGCCGAGGGCCCCTACTACAAGCCGGGATCCCCCCGCCGCACCTCGCTGGTGGAGCCGGGGATGCCGGGAGTGCGCCTGCACCTGTCGGGGCGGGTGTTCACCCAGGCGTGCCGGCCGGTCCCCGGCGCGTCGCTGGACTTCTGGCAGGCCGACGCCGCAGGCCAGTACGACCTGGTGGGTTACCGCCTGCGGGGCCGCCAGTTTGCCGACCAGGAGGGGCGGTACGCCCTGCAGACCGTGATGCCCGGCGGATACGGGTCCCGCACCCCGCACATCCACGTGAAGGTGCGCGCGGGTGCAGGCCCGACCCTCACGACTCAGCTGTACTTCCCCGCGCAGCCCCGCAACCAGCAGGATCCCCTGTTCCGTCCGGAACTGGTGGTGTCGCTGCGCGAGGGCGTAGACGGGGTGACGGGGGCGTTCGACTTCGTCCTCGACGCGGACTGACCCGACCGTCGGAGCCGCGGTTCACGGGTTCTTCACATCGTCCCCCCACCATCTGCCCTGGGCCGCGCGCACTGAAGAGCGCACGGAGGCGGCCCGGAGGTTGGTGATGCGGGGGAGACACCCGACGATGCCGGCGCGCGTCTGCGCGACGGTGGTCCTGGGATCCTTCCTGCTGTTCGGCGGGGGCGTGGCGGGCAGCGTGGCGGCTCCCGGGGCCGTCCAGCGCTTCGTGGTCGTGCCCGGGGAGTCCCAGGCCGTCTACCGGGTCGGCGAGACGCTGTTCCGGGAGGGCAACCGGTTCAACCTCGCCGTGGGGGTGACGACCGCGGTGCGGGGCGAGATCCTCATAGACCGCGCCGTCCCCGCCAACAGCCGGGTGGGGCCCATCCAGGTGGACATCAGCCAGTTCCGGTCCGACAGTCCGCGCCGGGACGCCGCCATCCGGGAACGGTGGCTGGAGTCGGCCCGGTTTCCGCTCGCCGAGTTTACGTCCACCCGGATCGACGGCCTGCCGGCGCGGTACGAGGAGGGCCGGGAGGTGTCCGGGCGCATCACCGGCGACCTGAAGATCCGGGACGTGGTCCGGCCGGTCACGTTTGCGGCCACCGTGCGCCTGGCGGGGCAGGAACTGCGGGCGACGGCCACCACCCGGATCCGGATGACCGACTTCGGGTTCGAGCCCCCGTCCATCTTCGGCGTGCTGCGGGCCGAAAACGAGGTGGACGTGGAGGTGCGCCTGGTCGCCCGGCCGGCGCCGTAGCCGGCGCGGGCGGGGCGCGCCCAGGCCACAAGCGCTGGCGGTGAGAGCAATGGGTGTGCGACGGCAGGGAGGACGCCCGCGGTCGTGGGCCCTGGCGGCGGCCGGCATCCTGCTGGTCGTGGCGGGGTTGGCCCTGGGGCTGCCGGCCGCCGGTGTGCTCGATCCCCGGGCGGTCCTGGCCCAGGTGGCGCCGGCGATCGCGGTGGTGCGGGCGACGGTGGACGGGCGCCCGGCCACCGGCAGCGCCTTCGTGATCGACCGGGACGGCTGGCTGCTGACCGCCGCCCACGTGGTCCGCCGCGCCACCGGCATCCGCGTGGAGCTGCCGGGCCGGGCCCCGCTGGACGCGCGCCTGGTGGGCTACGACGCCACCAGGGACCTGGCCCTGCTGCGGGTGCAGCCTCCCGCTGCGCTGCCCGTCCTGGTCCTCTCCGGCGCGCCCCCGCGGGTCGGCGATCCCGTGATCGCCGTCATGCCACATGACCGGAGGGACGGGGCGCGGGCCGGAGAGGTGCTGACCACGGGCGTCAGCGTGCCCGGGCTGGCCCGCGGCGCCTTCCTGCGGGTGAGCATCCCGGCGCGGCCGGGAATGTCCGGCGGGCCGCTGCTCACTGCCCGGGCGGAGGTCGTGGGGGTGGTGGTCGCCTTCTCGGTGGACGCGGAGGGCCGCCGGGGCGGGCTGGCGGTGTCGGTGACGGCGGTGCGGGAGGTCCTCCCGGCGCTGCGCGGGGGCGCCCGGGTGGAGCGGGCATGGCTGGGCGTCGCCGGCGGCCCGGACGCCCGCGGCACCCCCGCGGGGGAGGGGGCGCGGATCCGTCAGGTCCTGCCCGGCACCCCCGCGGCGTCAGGAGGCCTGCAGCCCGGGGATGTGATCGTGGAGGTGGACGGGGTGCCCGTCCGGTCGTGGGACGACCTGCTGGTGGTGGTGGGCGACCGGCGTCCCGGCCAGCGGGTGCGCGTGGTGATCCTCCGGGACGGCAGACGCCTGGAACTGGCGGTGACCCTGGGCGTCCGTCCCTGACGCGCCCGGGGCCGGCCCGGACGCCGGGTCCCCGCCGTCCTGGCGGGGCGCCGCGCCCGGTGGTATGGTGATGTCGCCGGCGGAGGTATGGCCACGATCCTGGTGGTGGAGGACGAGGCGGAGATTGCGGCCCTGCTGCGCTCGTACCTCGAGCGCGACGGCCACCGGGTGCTGGCGGCATCCGACGGTGAGGCGGCGCTGACCCACATCGAGCACGGCTCGGTGGACCTGGTGGTCCTGGACATCATGCTGCCCCGCCTGGACGGGTGGGAGGTCCTGCGTCGCCTGCGGGCTGTCGCCCCCATCCCGGTCATCATGCTGACGGCCCGGGACCAGGAGGAGGACAAGGTCCGGGGCCTGGAGCTGGGGGCCGACGACTACGTGACCAAGCCCTTCAGTCCCCGGGAGGTGGCCGCGCGGGTACGGGCCGTGCTGCGCCGCAACCGCCACGAGGGGCGCGACGTGCTGCAGGTGGGCGAGCTGACCATCGACTTCCGCGCCCGGGAGGTCCGTCGCCAGGGCGACGTGGTGCGCCTCACGCCCACCGAGTGGAGGCTGCTGGAGGTCCTGGCCGGCCACCCGGGGCGGGTCTTCACCCGCCTGCAGCTCATCGACCGCGTGTACGGCTACACCTTCGAAGGGTTCGAGAGGACCATCGACGCCCACATCAAGAACCTGCGCCAGAAGATCGAGCCCGCCTCCCGGGAGCCCCGCTACATCCTCACCGTGTACGGGGCCGGGTACAAGTTCGCCTCCCCCGCCCATGGATAGCCCGGTGCGCCGTTCCCCGTCGCTGCAGGTGCAGCTGGCCCTGGCCTTTGCGGCCGTGGCGCTGCTCTCGGTGGCGGTGGTGGCGTTCTGGGCGCGGCAGATCACCGCCCTGCAGATCGCCGCCTACCACGAGCGCATCCGCCGGGGCGAGGTGTCCTGGCTGCTGGACCAGCCGCCGCCCGTGCGGGAGGGTTTCGTGCGGGGAGTCAAGCCCGCCCTGTTCGCCGCCTCCCAGCGGGTGTTCCTGGCCAACTTCAACCGGTCCCTGTGGCTGGCGGGGGGAACGGCCGGCCTGCTGGCGGTGGTGGCGGGGGTGGTCCTGGCGCGGCGCCTGTCCCGCCCCCTGCGGGACCTGCACGACGCCGTGGTGGCGGTGGCCGCCGGCCACCTGGACCGGGAGCTGCGCCTGCAGGGCGGCGGCGAGCTGGAGGACGTGGCGGGGGCGTTCAACCAGATGGCCCGCCGGCTGCGGGAAAGCGAGCGGCAGCGCCGCGAGCTGCTGGCGGCCATCGCCCATGAGTTGCGCACGCCCCTGGCCATCATCGAAGGGAATCTGGAGGCCATCCTGGACGGGGTGCGGGAGCCCACTCCCGACCTGGTGGCCGTCCTGCACACCCAGAGCGCCCTGCTCAACCAGCTGATCACCGACCTGCGGGACCTGACCCTGGCCGACGCGGGGCGGCTCCACCTGCACCGCCGCCCGGTGGACCTGGCCGGGCTGTGCCGGGAGTCGGCGGAGGCGCTGAGCCTGTGGGCCGCCGAGCGCCAGGTGCAGGTCCAGGTGCAGAGCCGGGGCGACACCACCGCCGAGGTGGACCCGGCGCGGATGAGGCAGGTGGTGCAGAACCTGCTGCACAACGCCGTGCGGTTCACTCCCCCCGGAGGCCAGGTGACGGTGACCGTGGCGGAGTCCGCACGGGGGGAGCGGCGGTGGGTGACGCTGGTGGTGGACGACGAGGGGCCGGGCATTCCTCCCGCCGACCTGGACCACGTCTTTGAGCCCTTCTACCGGGCCGACCCGTCCCGCTCCCGCGCCACCGGCGGCAGCGGGCTGGGGCTGGCCGTGGTGAAGCGGCTGGTGGAGGTCCACGGCGGGGAGGCGTCCGTGGAGAACCGGCCGGGCGGGGGCAGCCGTTTCACCGTGCGGCTTCCCGCCCAGTCATCCTGAGGGCGCCTCCGATCGGCGGTCGCGGGCGGAGCAGCCCGCGCCCGCCGCGGTGCGTGGAGGAGGCCGGACGGAGGGGAGGGACGCGGTGAGGCGCACGGGCGTGCGCGTGGCGGGCGCCGCGGTGGTGGTGGCGCTGGCGGCGGCGGGGGCGAGAGCGCAGCCGGCGGTGTCGCTGCCGGCCGCGGTGGAGACGGCGGTGGCCCGGCATCCCGCGGTGGCCGCCGCCCGGCAGGCGCTGGAGGCGGCCCGGGCGCGGCTGGATCAGGTGCGGGCCGGCCGCGCTCTTCAGGTGGCTGTGGTGGTGCAGTCCGCCTACGGGACCACCGCCGTGGCCCCCGGCGCGCCGGCCTGGACCACCACGGGCGAGGTGCAGGCGTCGGTGGACCTGGTCAACCTGCTGGCCCGCTATCAGGTGGAGCAGGCCGAGGCCACGGTGCGCGCGGCCGAGGCGGCGCTGGCGCAAGCCCGTCAGGACACCGCCCTGGCGGCCGCCCAGGCGTACTTCGCCGTCCTGCGGGCCCAGGCGGTGGTGACCGCCCGGGAAGCCGCGGTGGCGCGCGCCGACGCCCAGGTGCGCCAGGCCGAGGCCCAGGTGCGGGCCGGCGTCGCCGCCCGGGCCGACGTCCTGCAGGCGCAGGCCGCGCTGGCGGCGGCGCAGGTGGACCTGATCGCCGCCCGCAACCAGGTGGAGACGGCACTGGCCGAGCTGCGGTCGGCCCTGGGACTGCCCCTCACCGAGCCGCTGGACGTCGCGCCGGGGCAGCCCGTCCCGGTCCCCGTCCTCAGCCGCGAGGAGGCCCTGGCGCGCTCCGCCGACCGGCCCGACGTCCGCCGGGCCGCCTTTGACGTGGACGCGGCCCGCGCCGCGCTGGCTCTGGCCGAGGTCCAGGCGGGCCCGGTCCTTCGGGTGGCGGCCACCTCCGCCGCCGACGTCCTGACCGGCGGCCCGGTCACCTGGCAGGTGGCGGCCACCGTCTCCTATCCCGTCCTGGACGGCGGGCGGGCGCAGGCGGCCGTGGCCGAGGCGCGGGCCAACCTGGCGGCGGCCCAGGCGCGACTGGCCCAGGTCCGTCAGGCCGCCCAGCTGGAGGCGCTCACGGCGTGGGTGGCACTGGCCGATGCCCGGGCGCGGGTGGACGCGGCCCGTGCCAGCGAGGCCGCGGCCGCCGAGGCCCTGCGGGCGGCCGAGGGCCGCTATCAGGCGGGGGTGGGGACGATCGTGGAGGTTCTGACGGCCCGCGCGGCGCTCCAGTCCGCCGTGCTGGCGCGCATCCAGGCCGAGTTCGACGTGCAGGCCGCCGCCGTGCGCCTGCGCTATGCCGTCGGACAACCGGTGGTGGGAGGCGAACGATGAGGCGGTGGTGGGTGGTGCTGGTGGCGGCCGTGCTGCTGGCGGTGGCCGGGCTGGCCGTGGCCCAGAGGCGCAACGACCAGGTCCGCACCCCGCCGATGCGGACGGCGCCGGTGAGCCGGGGAACGGTGACGGTGACCGTGACCGGGACCGGGACGGTGGAGCCGGCGGCGCTGGTGGAGGTGCGCTCCCGGGCCACGGGGCGGGTCACCCGGGTGGCGGTGGACGAGGGTCAGTCGGTGCGCCGCGGGCAGGTCCTGGTGGAGCTGGACGACCCCGACGCCCGCGCGGCGGTGGAGGCGGCGCGGGCGGCGGTCCAGTCGGCGGTGGCGGCCGAGGCGTCGGCCCGGGCGCGGCTGGCGCAGCTGCGCGCCGGCCCGTCAGCCGCCGAGATCGCGCAGGCCGAAGAAGCCGTAGCCCAGGCCGAGGCGAACCTGGCCCGGGCGCAGGACACGCTGGCGCGGCAGGAGAGGCTGCTCCTGGACGGGTACGTGGCCCAGGCGGTGGTGGACCAGGCCCGGTCGGAGGTGGAGATCGCCGCCTCCCAACTCCGGGCGGCCCGGGCGCGCCTCCAGGACCTGCGGGCGACGCCCCGCCCGGAGGACGTGGCGCAGGCCGAGGCGGCGGTGCGGCAGGCCGCCGCCCAGGTGCAGCAGGCGCGGGCGGCTCTGCGCCAGGCGCAGGAGCGCCTGGGCGAGACCCGCATCACCGCGCCCATCGACGGCGTGGTGGTGCAGAAGGCGGTGGACGTCGGCCAGACGGTGATCGGGGGCGGCGGGGTGGGCGGGACGCTCGTCATCGTCCTGGCCCGGGTGGACCCCCTGTACGCCACGGTGTACGTGGACGAGTCCGACATCGCCGGCATCCGTCCCGGCATGCCGGTCGTCCTGACCGCCGACGCGCTGCCCGAGGAGGCGGTCCGCGGGCGGGTGGTCCGGATCGCCGCCCGGGCGGTGGTGAACCAGAACGTCACCCAGTTTGCGGTGAAGGTGATGCTAGAGAACCCGCCTCCGGCCCTGCGGCTGGGCATGACCGTGGACGCCGAGTTCGTGGTGGCCCGGGCCACCGGCGTGCTGGTGGTGCCCCAGGAGGCGGTGCGCGGGGCCACCGTGACCGTCGTCCGCCAGGGGCGGCTGGAACCCCGCCGGGTCCGCACGGGCCTGTCCGACGGCCGCCTGGTGGAGGTCCGGGAGGGGCTGGCCGAGGGCGAGGTGGTGTTCCTGGGCTACGGCCGCCCGCAGTCCTCCGAGGTGCAGGGGCGGTCGCCGTTCACCCTGCAGTTCGGTCCCCGGCCGGGCGGAGGGGGAAGCCGGCGGTGAGCCTGCTGGTCCTGCGCGACGTCCACAAGACGTACCGGATGGACGGCGTGGAAGTGCACGCCCTGCGGGGGGTGTCGCTGGAGGTGCGGCCGGGGGAGTTCGTGGCGGTGATGGGACCGTCGGGGTCGGGCAAGTCCACCTTCCTGCACATCCTGGGCCTGCTGGACCGGCCCACCGCGGGGGCGTACCTGCTGGACGGGCAGGACGTCCGCGACCTCACCGACGGGCAGCTGGCGCGGCTGCGCAACCGCAAGCTGGGGTTCGTCTTCCAGACCTACAACCTGCTGCCGCGCACCACCGCCCTGGAGAACGTGGAGATGCCCCTGATCTACGCCCGGACACCGAACCGGCGGGCTCTGGCCGAGCAGGCGCTGCGGGCGGTGGGGCTGGAGCACCGGATGCACCACCTGCCCTCCCAGCTGTCGGGCGGGGAGCAGCAGCGGGTGGCCATCGCCCGGGCCCTGGTGACCCGGCCGCAGGTGATCCTGGCCGACGAGCCCACCGGCAACCTGGACAGCCGCACCGGAGACGAGATCCTGGGCCTGCTGCAGGACCTGCACGCGGGCGGGCAGACCATTGTCCTGGTGACCCACGACCCCGAGGTGGCCCGCTGCGCCCAGAGGGTGGTGTCCTTCCGGGACGGGAGGATCGTCGGCGACGAGCCGGTCCGCCACCGGCGCCGGATGCGGGAGGCGGTGTCATGGTCGGCGCTATCGTGAAGGTGGCCCTGCGGGCGATCCGGGCCAACGCCCTGCGCAGCGCCCTGACGGCCCTGGGCGTGATCATCGGCGTGGCCGCGGTGGTGGCCATGCTGGCCCTGGGGGCCGGCGCCCGGGTCGCCGTGGCCCGGCAGGTGCAGGCCCTGGGCAGCAACCTGCTGGTGGTCTTTCCCGGCAGCGTGGGGTTCGGCGGCGTGCAGCAGGGGCTGGGGGCCGGCCAGACGCTGACCTGGGAGGACGCCCTGGCCATCCAGGAGCAGGTGCCCGAAGTCGAAGCGGTGACCGCCGAGTTCGGCCGCACCGCCCAGGTGGTGGCCGGCGCCGCCAACACCGCCACCCAGGTGATCGGCGTCACCCCCTCCTACCAGGTCGTGCGCAACCACTACGTGGTCCGCGGGGCGTTCTTCACCGACGAGGACATGCGCACCCGGGCCCGGGTGGCGGTGCTGGGGCCCAACGTGGTGGAGACGCTGTTCGGCTCCGCCGACGCCGACCCGGTGGGCAGCCGGATCCGCATCAACCGCGTGCCGTTCACCGTCGTCGGCGTCCTGGAGGTCAAGGGGGCCGTGCCCGGTCCGGGGGGCAGCCGCGACGACGTGGTCCTGGTCCCCCTGTCCACGGCCCAGAAGCGGCTGTTCGGGGTCAGCCACGTGCGCCAGATCTACGTCAAGGTGCGCAGCGCGGAGGAGATGACCGCCGCCCAGGCGCGGGTGGAAGAGGTGCTGCGGGCGCGCCACCGCATCCGGCCGGGGGAGGACGGCGACTTCCGGATCTTCAACCAGGCGGACATCCTGGGCGCCCTGGAGGGGGTGAGCCGGACCATGACCCTGCTGCTGGGCGGGATCGCCGCCGTCTCCCTGCTGGTGGGCGGCATCGGCATCATGAACATCATGCTGGTGTCGGTCACCGAGCGCACCCGGGAGATCGGCCTGCGCAAGGCGGTGGGCGCCACCCGGGCCGACATCCTGCTGCAGTTCCTGGTGGAGGCGGTGCTGCTTGCGGCGGGCGGCGGGGTGCTGGGGCTGGCGCTGGGGGTGGGCGGGGCGCGGCTGCTGACCCGGGTGTTCGGGTGGGCGACGGTCCTGTCCCCCGGGGGCGTTCTGCTGGCGCTGGGATTCGCGGTGGCCGTGGGTGTGTTCTTCGGGTACTATCCCGCGCGGCGGGCCGCCTCCCTGGACCCGATCGTGGCGTTGCGGTATGAATGAGGTCTGAGATGGCGATCCTGCAGGTGGAGAACCTGGTCAAGCGCTACGGGCCCGTCACCGCGGTGGCGGGGGTGACCTTTGACGTCCGGGAGGGGGAGATCTTCGGGTTTCTGGGGCCCAACGGCGCCGGCAAGACCACCACCATCCGGATCCTGGCCACCCTCACCCGCCCCACCTCCGGCCGCGCCGTCCTCAACGGCTACGACGTGGTCCGCGAGCCCCAGCAGGTGCGCCGGTCCATCGGCATCGTCTTCCAGGACCCCAGCCTGGACAACCGGCTGACGGCCGAGCAGAACCTGCGCTTTCACGCCATGCTGTACGGGGTGCCGCCGGCGGTGGCGGCGCGGCGGATCGACGAGGTCCTGGAGATGGTGGACCTGGCCGACCGCCGCCGGGCGGTGGTGGCGACGTTTTCGGGCGGGATGAAGCGGAGGCTGGAGATCGCCCGGGGCCTGCTGCACCATCCCCGGGTCCTGTTCCTGGACGAGCCCACCCTGGGCCTGGACCCCCAGACCCGGGCCCGCATCTGGGAGTACGTGCGGGACCTGCGCCGCCGGGAGGGGGTGACGGTGTTCATGACCACCCACTACATGGACGAAGCCGAGCACTGCGACCGCATCGGGATCATCGACCACGGCCGCCTGGTGGCCCTGGACACGCCCGACGCGCTCAAGGCCCGGGTCGGCGGCGACGTCATCACCCTGACCGCCCCCGACCCTCCGGCCCTGGCCGCCGCCCTGCGGGAACGCTTCGGCGCCGACGCCCGGGTGGCCGACGGGACGGTGGTCCTGGAGAGGTCCGACGGGGCGTCCTTCGTCCCGGAGGTGGTGCGGGCGTTCCCCCGCTGGGTGGAGGCCGTCTCGGTGCAGCGGCCGACGCTGGAGGACGTGTTTCTCAAACTCACCGGGCACGCCATCCGGGACGAGGAAGCGTCGCCGGTGGATCGGATGCGCCTGCACGCCCGGGCCTGGAGGCGGTCGTGATGGAGCTCGCCCGCAGGGATCCCGACGGGGCGGAGATCGGCACCTGGCGCCACGAGCTGCGGGCGGTGTACGCGGTGTGGCTGCGGGAGGTCATCCGCTTCACCGCCGAGCGGGTCCGCCTGGTGGGCGCGCTGGGTCAGCCCCTGATCTACCTGGTGGTGATGGGGACGGGGGTGGGGGCCACCTTTCGGGCGGCGGCCGCGCCGGCGGGGTTCGACTACCGGTCCTTCATCTTCCCGGGGGTGCTGGGGATGACGGTCCTGTTCACGGCCCTGTTCTCCGCCGTCTCGGTGATCTGGGACCGAGAGTTCGGCTTCCTCAAGGAGATCCTGGTGGCCCCGGTCTCCCGGACCAGCATCGTCCTGGGCAAGGCCCTGGGAGGCGCCACGGTGGCGTGGGCCCAGGGGACGCTGCTGCTGGCTTTGGCGCCTCTGGTGGGCATCGGGCTGGACGTGGGCCAGCTCCTGCGCCTGTGGGTGGTCATGTTCGTGATGGCGTTCGCGCTGACCAGCCTGGGGCTGGCCATCGCGGCCCGGATGACCAGCATGGAGGCCTTCCAGGTGGTGATGAACTTCCTGGTGGTGCCCATGTGGCTGCTGTCGGGGGCCTTCTTCCCCCTGCGGGGCGTGCCCGGGTGGATGGGGGCGCTGATGCGGGTCAACCCTCTCACCTACGGGGTGGACGCCCTGCGGGGCGTGCTGTACGAGGGCTCGTCCCTGGCGGCGGTCCTCGTGGCCCACCCGTATGGGGCCGACCTGACGGTGGTCGCGGGGGCGGCGGCCGTCGCCTGCACGGCGGCGCTGGCGGCCTTCCGGCCGTCGGAGGCGTGACCCCGTCCCTACCAGGCGGGGGAGGACCGGCGGCCCCGGGCGGACAATGATGTGTATGGATCACACCGTAAGGAGGAACCGATGGCCGACAAGCTCCACGTGGTGATCGAGTACTGCGCCGAGTGAGGGTACCAGGGACACGCCGCCCGTGTGGCGGAGGAGATTCTCACCGCTCACTGGGAGAGGATCAGCCGGCTGGAGATGGTCCCGTTCACCGACGGTCGGTTCGTGGTGAAGGTGGACGGCCGGCAGGTGTTCAGCAAGGGCGAGACCGGGCGCTTCCCCGACAAGGGCGAGGCGGCGAAGCTCTTGTCTGGAGCGCGCGAGACCCGCAGATGACAGCCGGGACAGAGGGCGGGGCGGTCTACGTCAACGTTCACTCGGTCCGGTTCCCGGGGGGAGAGATCCGAGGGCAGATCCGCGGGCTGAACTTCCCCACCACCGGTCCGTAGCCGCTGCCTGCACGCGCGGCGCCGCCGGAAAGGGACAGACCCCTCGGGTGCGAAAGAGGGAGGGGCAGTGCGGCCGCAGCCCCTCTCCGTCCGCCGCCTGACCGTTGTCCGCGCCGCCACGCTGGTCTGGACGGGCGTGGTGCTGGTCGGCTCCCTGCTGCCGCCGTCTCTGGGGGGCCGGGGCGGCCCTCTGTGGCACCTGGCGGGCTACGGGGTGCTCGCGGTGCTGCTGGCCGCCTGGCAGCCACCGGCCCGCTCCGCGCTGCTGGCGTGGGGCTATAGCGTGCTGGTGGAGGGCCTGCAGGGTCTGACGTCCTACCGGTCGGCGGAGGCCCGGGATGTGGCGGTCAACGCCGTGGCGGTGGGCGTCGCCCTCGCCGTCCGCTCGGCCTGGCTGGCGGCGGGGCGGGCGGTGCGCGCGGGGGTCTGGTGGCGCGGCCGCCGCGGCGAGTGGTGGGTGGTCGGTCAGGCGGTCCTCCTCGGGGCCCTCGCCGCGGTCCCGCCGCTGGGCCCGCAGCTTCCCCGCGCGGAGTGGATCGTGGGGGCGGCGGTCCTGCTGGCTCTGGTGGGCGCGTCCTTCCTGGTCGCCGGAGCCCGGGCGTTGGGGCCGGCGCTGTCTGTGTTGCCGTCTCCCCGCCCGGGCGCGCGCCTGGTGCGCCACGGGATCTACCGGTGGGTGCGCCATCCTATCTACACCGGGGTGATGCTGGTGGCCGGCGGGTGGGCGGTGTTCCGGGGGAGCGCGGCGCACCTGGCGCTGGCCCTGGCGGTGGCGGTGTTCTTCGGGGCCAAGGCGTCCCGGGAGGAGCGCTGGCTGGCCCAGCACTACCCGGACTACGACGGCTACCGACGCACCACGCGCCGCTTTGTGCCCTGGCTGTTCTGAGGGCCGCTGCAGGCGTCAGCGCTCCCACCAGGCCCGCCGCAGCACCGCCGAGCGCCCCACCGGCAGGCTGACCCCCTGCGGGTCCAGGGTGAACGAGCCACCCAGCAGCACCGGTCCCGCCACCAGGACGCCGCCGTGGACGGTGGTCGCTCCGGCTCCCACCGTCAGCGCTCCGGTGACCACCAGGCGTCCCCAGTACTCGAAGCTCCCCGTGGTCACCAGGTCGCCCGCCACCACCAGGGTGCCGTGGCCGCGCAGGTGGGAGGCGATGTGGGCGCTGTCCCGGACCACCACGAGCAGCGGTCGGCTGTCGGGACCCGGGCAACGCGCGTCGAACGCCATCTCCGGCATTTTGCAGCCGAACTCCCCGCCGGTGACCAGCCCCCCGTCGTCCTGACGGTCGGAGGAGGCGGTCAGGGTCGACGGGTCGGGGAAGGGCGGCACGGCGCCGAACCGGGGGTGGGCGGCGAGGGCGGCCTTCTTGCGGTAGACCAGGGCCCGCTCGTCAAACTCCCAGTACAGGTCCAGCCACTGCTCGAAGACGACCACCTTGACCAGCCGCGGGTGACGTATCCGGGGATCAGTCGGATCGGGGAACTCCGCCACCACGTACTTGTAGGGCAGCCCGCAGGGCAGCGCCGGGGTCACCGCCAGGGGCGGGGTGGGCCCGGGCGGGTCGTCCCTGTCGAACCCGAACACGGCGACGGTCGCCGGCCGGCACGCCGGCGTGCAGGGATCCTGGGCCAGCACTCCCGTGATGGTCTCCGCAGGCAGGGGCAGTCCCTCGCCGTCCGGACACCGGCGGGTAAGGGCTACCAGTTCTGCGCCCACAGGGCTGGTCTGGGGGACGGCCAGACGCGTGGCAGGGTACCAGGATTTCTCCGGGCAGCCTTCCGCCGCGTCGCACCGGACCGGCGGCCCCTGTCCGCGCCGCTCGATCCACCACCCGGCATAGGTCAGCCCCTGCGCCGCGTCCGCCGCGGCTCCCAGGTAGCGGGCAAACCCCTCCACGTACACGTCGCCGCCGATCCGGGACGCACCCTGGGCGGTCAGGCTGCCGGCCCGCAGGCTGTGGGGCAGTGCGGCGCGGGTGTGCTGGAGGACCAGCAGGCTGCTGGAGCGGGTGAGCCGGCCCACGCTGACGGTCACCTGCAGCTCCTGGTAGGCGGCGTCCACCCCGACCGTGTGGCGGGTGGCGGCGACGCGGATGCGGTCGGGATCCAGCGAGCCGACAAACCCCTGCCCGACCGGACGGCCCGCCTCCAGGCGGAGGACCGCCTCCGCCAGCCCCGCCTCCGCCAGGTCGCCGGCCACCACGAGATCCCGGTGCAGCCCCGCGATGATCGCTTCGTGACCCGCGGTGGTCAGCAGGGCGGCCAGCACGATGAACATCAGCGCCGTGACGGTGAGGACCACCACCAGGGCCAGCCCGTCCTGGTCCGTCGCCCTCGTCCGTGACCGCGCCGCCCCCGTCCTCCCGTGCATGGGACCTGCTCACCCCGCCGGCTGCAGGTGCTCGCGCAGCCGCCGCACGGTCGCAGGCAGCACCGCCCGCAGCCGGTACTCGGGGAAGGTGGCGGCGATGCGGCCGGCCAGGGTCTCGTCGTCCAGCCCCTGGGCCAGGCCCTCCCGCACGATCCGCTCCACCTCGTCGTGGTAGCGGGATTGGGCCTCCAGCAGTTCGGACCCGCCCGGCGCGCCGTGGCCGGGGACGAAGACGTCGGCGTCCAGAGCCGCCAGCGCCCGCAGGCCTTCCCGGACGCCGGCCAGGGACGCGTGCTCGTAGTTGAAGTGGTAGCCCGCAAAGACCAGATCCCCGCACACGGCGACCCGCTGCTCGGGCAGGTACAGGAACGTGTCGCCGGGCGTGTGCCCCCAGCCGGGGTGCCACAGCTCCACCTCCAGGTCGCCCAGGTGGACCACCAGGCCCTCGTCGTAGACCACCTGGGCCAGGACGGGGGAGGCGTCGGCGAACAGGGGCGCCAGGGCAGGGTCCGCCCGGCGGGCACCCAGCAGCGCCGGGTGCTCGTCGGCCATCCGCTCCCGGCACGCCCGGTGGGCGAGGACCACCGCGCCGGGGAAGGCGGCCGCTCCCCAGGTGTGGTCGGTGTGGTGGTGGGTGAAGACCACAAACCGCACCGGCGCCGACGTCTGCGACCGCACCGCCTCCGCGATCTGCCGGCCCAGCGAGGGCGCGATCAGGGGGTCCACGACCAGCACGGCCTCCGACCCGAGAAGGGCGACGGCGTTGGCCCCGTAGGCGGTGGCCAGCTCGTCCCCGCCGGCGGTGTATACCACCACGCCGGCCCGCACCGCGGTTTCCTGCAGCGGAACGGTCACACCGGTGTATTCGGGTTGCACTCCGGGGGTCCCTGTGCCCCGGATCCCGGCGGGTCACACACCTGTAAAGGTCGTCTTACAGGGCTGTGAACGCACGCCGCCCCCGTCCGTGGAAGAATCGGGGCGGAGGGCGCGTGCCCATCCTGCGGCGGAGGTGACGGCGATGCGGTGGACGTGGACCGGCTTGCGGCTGCTGGTGGTCCTGGTGGCCCTGGCCGGCGCTGTGGCCCCGGCGGTGCAGGCGACCGCCCAGCCCCGGGTAACCGTGGAGGAGTCGGTGACCACGGACCCCCAGGGGAACCGGGTGGTGACCGAGCGCACCTTTGTGGACGGGGTGCTGGTGAAGGTGGAGGTGAAGGTCGTCAGCCCTCAGGGCCAGCTGCTCAGCAAGGTGGAGGAAGTGTTCCACAACGGCCAGGTGGTCAACCGGGAGACGGTGACCGTCTCCGCCGGAGTGACCACGAAGGTGGAGCAGACCTTCGAGAACGGCGTCCTGGTCGAGGAGGAGCGGGAGGTCCTCAACGCCCGGGGGGAGACGGTCCACAAGGTGGAGACCGAGTTTAACGCCGCCGGCCAGGTCGTCAAGGTGGAGGAGCGCCTCCTGGTGGTCCAGGACGGCCAGCGCCTGGAGGTCCGGCGGGAGTTCCGCCTGCGCAACGGCGTGCTGGTCCTGGTGGAGGAGGAGCGGCGGGTCTTGGCGGGCGGCTCCGGCGGCCGCGGGCCGGACCGGTCCGGCTCCGACGACCGGGACGACGACCGGGACGACGATGACCGCGACGACGACGAGGACCGGGACGACGACGACCGCGACGACGATGACGATGACCGTAGCGGCAGCAACTCGGGCAGCCACTGACGGACGCCCACCGGGAGACGGGACCGCGGCGCGGGCAGGCACCCGCGCCGCGGTGGCTTGTGGAGGAGGCGGCCGCGCGGACTAGGATGTCCTGTTTGGATGTAGTGTTTGCACTTGGGAGCCTCCCCCAAGGAAAGGGAG
>JBBIUY010000008.1:0-87614 GCA_037440005.1 Armatimonadota bacterium
GTCGCCCACCGGGACTACACCCTGATCCAGGGGCTGATGCTGCTGGTGGCCGCGGGGTACATCCTGGTCACCTTCCTGCTGGACCTGCTGTACGCCTGGATCGACCCGCGGGTCTCCTATGACTAGCCCCGCGGTGTCGGTGACGCCGGCGCGGGACCATCCGGTGCCGGCCGCGCGGCCCCGGCGGGGTCCGCTGGCCCGGTTTGCGGCGCGCCACCCCCTGGGGGCCGCGGCCGCCGTCCTCCTGGTGGTGCTGGGGGTCGCGGCGGCCCTGGCCGACTCCGTGGCTCCCTACGACCCGCTGGCCACCGACTTTCTGGCCATGTTCGCCCCGCCGTCGGCGCGGCACTGGCTGGGCACCGACGCCTTCGGCCGGGACGTGCTCAGCCGGATCATCTTCGGCGCCCGCACGGCGCTGCTGGTGGGGGTCCTGTCGGCGGCGGCCGGGGCGACGGCGGGGGGAGTCCTGGGGGTGGTCAGCGCCTACTTCGGGGGCACTACCGACCTGGTGATCCAGCGCCTGGCCGACATCCTGATCTCGTTCCCCCTGATCGTCCTCGCCCTGGCCATCGTGGCCATCCTGGGGTCGGGGACCGTGAACCTGATCATCGCCATCGCGCTGTCCTTTGTCCCCCGGGCCGAGCTGGTGGTGCGGGGAGCCGCCCTGGCCGTCCGCCGCATGGCCTACGTGGAGGCCGCCCAGGCCGTCGGTGCCACCGCCGGGCGGATCATCTTCCGCCACCTGGTGCCCAACGTGGTCGCGCCCTACCTGGTGCTGCTGACGGCGTTCGTGGGCCAGGCGATCCTCCTGGAGGCGTCGCTGAGCTTCCTGGGGCTGGGGGTGACCGAACCCACCCCCGCGTGGGGGCTGATGCTGTCGGGGGCGGCGGTGGAGTTCGTCCAGCGGGCGCCGTGGATGGCGGTCTTCCCCGGGCTGGCCATCACCCTGACGGTGCTGGCAGTCAACGTGCTGGGCGACGCCCTGCGGGACGCCCTCGATCCCCGCCTGCGGACCTGAGCGGACTCTAGGCGCTCCCCGCGCGGGGCGGATCCGCCCCGGCCAGGAGGGCGTCCACCACCGGCAGGACCCCGCGCAGGTCCCCGACCTCCCACGCCGGGACGAAGCGGGGGTCAAACACGGCGTCGCCGGTGCGGTTCACCCACACGGTGGGGATGCCCGCAGCCGTGGCCCCGGCCGCGTCGGTGGCCGAGCCGGCCACGTGCAGGAGCTCGCGCCGCTGGACCCCCATCCGGGTCACCGCCCGGTCGTACGCCGACGGGTGGGGTTTGAATTTGCCTCCTTCGGTGGAGACCACCACGTCCACCGCCACCGGCATCCTCGCCAGCAGTGATGTCAGCATGTCCGCGTCCCCGTTGGACAGCACCCCCAGCCGGACCGGACGCGCCCGCAGCGCCCGCAGCACCTCCCCGGTCTCCGGCCACGGCGGCAGCCTCTCCCAGGCGGCCACCAGGAACTCCTCCTCGGCCGGGCGCAGGGGTGGGTCCAGGCCGCGCAGGGTCTGCCGCACCGACGCGGCCAGAGCCGTCCGGTTGCGGGCGGGCTCCCGGTCCAGGGCCGTGGCGACCAGCAGGTAGGTCATGTGCCTGCTCCGCCACTGCACGGCCAGCTCCCGGGCCCGCTCCCGCTGCCCCCGCCGGGCCAGCACCTCCTCCAGGGCGGCCTGCAACCCGCCCACGGTGTCCACCAGGGCCGAGTACACGTCCAGGGTGACCGCACGCAGCGTCATCGTCGCCGACGCCCGCCGGGCGTCGTTGCCCGGAGTTGGGCGCAGGGGGAACGGTTCCCTGCGCGGCGTACTAGAAAAGTGGTGAATGTCGCAGTGGATCCCGACCCGAGCCGTCCGGGCCCGCGGCGCCGGGCGGCCCCGGAGAGTCCATCCCAGGAGGTGACCGCCCGATGGCCCTCGCGCCCTTTGACCTGAGTCGGTGCCGCGTGCTGGATCTCAGCCAGAACTTCAGCATCGACTCGCCGCCCTTCGCCTACTACGAGGGGCCCAAGATCACCTGGGTCAAGAAGATCGCCTTCGAAGGCGTCAACGCTCAGCACATCTCCACCACCAACCACATCGCCACCCACCTGGACTCGCCCCTGCACTTCTACGACCCGGGCCCGGACGTGGCCGGCATCCCCATCGAGCAGCTGGTGGGGCCGGCCTGCGTGGTGGACCTGCAGCAGTTCGGGATTGGCGACTACGACATCTACGGCCCCGACCACTTCGAGGCGTGGGAGCGCAAGTACAACATCCGCATCGAGCGCGGCGACATCCTGGTGATCCACACCGGCTACCACGCCTACTACAACGAGGACTGGTCCCCCCACACCCGGGCCCAGCACCCCGACGCCCGCCCGGACCTGCCCCGGGCGTTTTTGCGCCACCCGGGCCCGCGGGCGGAGTTCTGCCGGTGGGTCCTGGACCGGGGGATCCGCTGGATGGCCGTCGACGCCATCAGCACCGACCACCCCTTCAACACCAAGGTCCGGGACGCCCGGCGGGACCTGATTCCGGAGGTGGAGCGCAAGATCGGCATGTCCCTGGAGGAGGCGTTCCCCTGGCCCCGGGACTACCAGGCGACCCACACCCTGCTGTTCCCCCGGGGGGTGTTCCACATCGAGAACGCGGGCGGCCACATCGACCTGATCCTCAACCAGCGGGTGTGGGTGGGGGCGTTCCCCTTCCGGTTCAAGGGCGGGGAGGCGGCCTTCTGCCGGTTCGTGGCCTTCGTGGAGGCCTGAGGGATGCGGAGCCGGTGGCCGCGGGCCCGGCGAGACCGTCGCGCGGGCGGGCGGGGTACGTCTCCGGCGAAAGGGCGCGGGCGGCGATGATGCCTCTGGACGACCTGCTGGTGGTGGACCTGACCCGGGCCCTGGCCGGCCCGTTCTGCACTTTGATGCTGTCCGACCTGGGGGCGCGGGTGATCAAGGTGGAGAGCCCCGACGGCGGGGACGACACCCGCGGGTGGGGCCCGCCCTTCGTGGGCACCGAGAGCGCCTACTTCCTCAGCGTGAACCGCAACAAGGAGAGCCTGACCCTCAACCTGAAGGACCCCCGGGGCGTGGCCATCCTGCGCCGGCTGCTGGCGCGGGCCGACGTCCTGGTGGAGAACTTCCGCCCGGGCACCATGGAGCGGTGGGGCCTGGGGTACCCCGAGGTGCACGCCCAGTTCCCCCGCCTGGTGTACGCCAGCATCTCGGGGTTCGGACAGGACGGACCCTACCGCGAGCGGGCGGCCTACGACCTGATCCTCCAGGGGCTGGGCGGGCTGATGAGCATCACCGGCGAGGAGGACGGGCCTCCGGTGAAGGTGGGGGTGGCCATCGCCGACATCTGCGCCGGGATGTACGCCGCGTTCGGCATCCTGGCGGCGCTGCGGGCCCGGGAGCGCACCGGCGTCGGCCAGCAGGTGGACGCGGCGCTACTGGACGGCCAGGTGAGCTGGCTGACCTACGCGGCGGCCATCTACTTTGCCACGGGCGAGAGCATGGGCCGCCTGGGCAGCGCCCACCCCACCATCGTGCCCTACCAGGCGTTCCGCACCGCCGACGGCTATCTCAACGTGGCGGTGGGCAGCGAGGCCATCTGGAAACGGTTCTGCGAGGCGGTGGATCCCTCCCTGGCCGCCGATCCCCGCTACGCCACCAACCGGGACCGGGTGGCCCACCGCCGGGAGCTGGTGGCGCACCTCGGCCGGCTGTTTGCCGCCCGGACCACCGCCGCCTGGATGGAGATCCTCGACGCGGCCGGGGTTCCCAACGGCCCCATCCTGACCATCGCCGAGGTGCTGACGCACCCGCAGGTCCTCCACCGGCAGATGGTGGCGGAGATGGACCACCCCACCGCCGGCCGCATCCGGCAGACGGGCCTGCCGGTGAAGCTGTCGGAGACCCCGGGCCGCCTGCGGACGCCGCCGCCGACGTTGGGCCAGCACACCGCCGCCGTCCTGCGGGAACTGGGGCTCTCCGAGGCGGAGATCGCTGCCCTGCGGGCCGACGGCGTGGTCTGACTGACGCCGGGCGGCTTTCGGGGATAACTTAAGGGAGAGAACAGCCACCCCCCTTCCGTCGTGCGGCGCGCCGGAGGCGAGACGGCGGATTTCGGGGTCAGACGCCTTTCGTCGGCGGGACCCGGATTTCCGGGTCAGACCCCCGCTGTCGGCGGGACCGGCGCCCCGGTGGGGGCGGACGGCGGAGAGGTGAGAGAACGCAGATGGCACCTCCGGTCGGTCGTGATGCCTCCGCGGCCGCGGCTGCGGTGAACTGCCCGCAGTGCGCCGCGACGCTGGCGGCGCAGGTCCTGCGGGAGGCGCTGTACGTCTGCCCGTCCTGCCAGGCGCACCTGCACATGCCGGCCCGGGAGCGCATCGCCGCGCTGGCCGACCCGCGCTCGTTCCGGGAGTTCGACCGGGGGCTGGTGTCGGTGGACCCGCTGCGGTTCACCGACCGCCGCTCCTACCGGGACCGTCTGGCCGAGGCCCGGCGGCGCACCGGGCTGCGGGAGGCGGCGGTGGTGGGCGAGGCGCGGCTGCTGGGCCGGCGGGTGGTGCTGGTGGTCCTGGACTTCCACTTCCTGGGAGGCACCATGGGCTCGGTGGTGGGCGAGAAGGTCGCCGACGCCTTCGAGCACGCCACCCGGCGGCGGCTGCCGGTGGTCAGCGTCGTCAGCAGCGGCGGGGCCCGGATGCAGGAGGGGATGCTCTCCCTGATGCAGATGGCCAAGACCGCCGCCGCCCGGGCCGCCCACGACCGCGCGGGGCTGGCCCACATCGCGGTGCTGACCGATCCCACCTTTGGCGGCGTGGCGGCCAGTTTCGCCTCCCTGGGAGACGTGCTGATCGCCGAGCCCGGCGCCCAGATCGGGTTTGTCGGTCCCCGGGTCATCGACCTGACCCTGGGCGAGCCCCAGCCGCCGGACTCCCACCGGGCCGAAACGCTGTTCCGCGCCGGCCTGCTGGACCTGGTGGTGCCGCGGCCCGCCCTGCGGCCCACCCTGGGCTACCTGGTGGGCCACCTCACCCGGCCGCCCCGGGCCCGCCGCCGCCGGCCCGTCCTCTCCGACGCGATCCGCCGCCGCCCCCGCCCCGCGCCCGAGCCGTCCTGGCAGGCGGTGCAGCTGGCCCGCCACCCCCAGCGCCCCACCGCCCTGAGTTACATCGAACGCCTGTGCACCCGCTTTGTCGAGCTCCACGGCGACCGGCAGTCCGGCGACGACCCGGCGGTGGTGGCCGGGGTGGGCGAGATGGACGGCCGCCCGGTGGTGATCGTCGCCCACGAGCGCGGCCGCACGCCCGACGAACAGGACCTCCGGCGCCGGGGCATGCCTTTCCCCGAAGGGTACCGCAAGGCGCTGCGGGTCCTGCAACTGGCCGGCAAGTTCGGCCTGCCGGTGCTGACGCTGATCGACACCCCGGGGGCCTACCCGGGCTACCAGGCCGAGCAGCACGGCATCGCCCAGGCCCTGGCCGCCAACCTGCAGGCGATGGCGTCCCTGCCCACGCCCATCGTCTCCGTGGTGATCGGCGAAGGAGGCAGCGGCGGGGCCCTGGCTCTGGGCGTGGGGGACCGGGTGCTGATGCAGGAGCACGCCATCTACTCGGTAATCTCCCCCGAAGGGGCGGCCGCCATCCTGTTCCGGGACGCGTCCCGGGTGGCGGAGGTGGCCGAAGCCCTCAAGATCACCGCCGAGGACCTGCTGCGCCTGGGCATCATCGACGGGATCGTGCCCGAGCCGGCGGGCGGGGCCCACACCGACCCGGAAGGGGCCGCCCGGCTGCTGGGCCGGGCGGTGACTGCGGCTTTGGAGGAGGTGGCGGGGGTGGCGCCCCCGGTCCTGGTGCGGCGGCGCTACCGGCGGTACCGCCACATCGGCGAGGTGGGGGTGTACTGGCGGCAGGTGGTCCGGGAGGAGATGCAGGAGCTGCTGGACAGCCTGGAGCAGCGGCTGCGCGCCCGCGCCTGACCGGTGCGCGGCGGACGTCCTCCTACCTCAGCGTCTGCGGCCTGATGGTGCCGGTGAGCACGCGCTCCACTGCGCCCTGGTCCGAGATCAGGTACAGGGCGGGGACACCGGGAGTCAGACCGTACTGCCGGGCCACCTGGGGGGTGCCGAACAACAGCGGCACGCGCACCGGCCAGGCGGCCAAAAAAGCGCGCACGGCCGTCCGGTCGGCGGCCATGACCACCACCAGCCCGGCCAGCGCCGGGGCCCGCCGCACCCGGCCGTCCAGGTCGCGGATAATTTGCTGTTCGTCGGGTCCCAGGCCCCACACAAACAGGACTGCGGTCCGCTGTCCTCGATACGCCTGTAGCCGGTAGATGACCCCCAGCCGGTCCTTCAGCGAAAACGGCGGCGCAGGCGTGCCGGCCGCCAGGGGCCGCGCGGCCTGCAGGCGGGGTGGTGGAGGTGTGGCAGGGGCGGGGCGGGGCCGCGTCCGCGCGGGCGCGGGAGTCAGGGCGACCTCCACCGTCGCGTCCGAGTGCCCCACCTCCACGGTGCGCACCACCGGCGCGTATCCGGCGCGCGCCACCTTGACCCGGTAGGTGCCCGGTTCCAGGCCGGTGAGGACCAGCGGGGTGTAGCCGGCCTGCCGGTCGTTGAGGTATACTGCGGCCCCTGCCGGGGTGGACAGGACGGTGAGCGAGGTCGCCGCGGGTACGGGGACGGACGCCTCGGGGGGAGGGAGGGCGGCCTGCGGTGGCGGGACCGGCGGCTGGTGCTGCACCAGGTCCCGGCCCCAGCTCACCGCCCGCTGCACCGTCTGCCCGGCCCCGACGTGGAGCGCCCGCAGGGCGGGCACCCGCGCGCTCACCGACGGCAGGCCGCCCAGGGCAGCCAGGGCCACCGCCCCGGCCGCCGTTCCCACCACGACCGCCAGGACCCACCGGACTCCCGCGCCCCGCCGCGAGGGAGACAGCGGCCTCACGTTGGTGGACAACAGCACCCCCGTGCGGGACAGGTCGGTGCCGCAGTGCTCGCAGTATAGGGCGCCGGCCGCCAGCCGCGACCCGCAGATCGGACAGGACTGCTCCTTTTTGGGCGTCGCCGCAAACGAACGCGCGTCCCCCACCGGGGCCGACCTCCTCCTACAACCATGCCCGCCGGACGCGCGCTTTGGACGTGGGGATGAGGGAAGAGGGACGAGGGACGAGGGAAGAGGGAAAAAGGAAAAGGGAAAAGGGATATCGGGGGAAGCCCGCGTGCGGCCCTTCCCTCTTCCCTCTTCCCTGTAGTCTCGCGCGTTACTGCGCCACCAGCTTCATCAGCTCGGCGACCCCGCGGGCGGCGGCCTTGGCTTGGTCCAGCGCCTGGGCCTTCAGGCCGGCCACCGCCAGGTCGTCGGCCGCCTGCGCCACCAGCAGCCACGCCCTCCCCTGGGGGTCGGCCTGCAGATCCGCCAGGACGCCCGCCCCCTGGCCCCGGCAGGGATTGTCCCAGGCGGGGTTGACGTTCTTGCCCTTCGGCCCCTCGATGCACGCGATGGCGTGGCCCAGGTGCTCCCGCACGTAGCTCACCGACGTGCCCTCCGAGGCGAAGGAAGCGTGGGCGGCGGCGGTGCGGGCCTGGGCTTTGTAGGCCCCGGCGGCCGGGGCCGCCTGCTGCGGCTGGGTCTGGGTGTGGTACGGGGCGTACGCCGCCGCAGCCAGGCCGGCCACCATCGCCGCGGAAGCGAGGACGACGAGAACCGGACGCGCCATGGTCACACCCCCCACCCGCAGACTGTGATGCACCATCCTCACAGATATGTCACGAGCGCCGCGGAGGCGACGGGGACCGTCCGGGAGCAGGCGTCCCGGCGATGACGGAGTCCCGCCTCCCGCGCGGGCGGAGAGGCGTCTCAGTCGGACGCCGGAGCCGCCGGGGCGGCGCGTCGGGCGGGGAGGTCGGGGACCTGCACCAGAATCACCCCGGCCAGGATGGCCAGGGCCCCCGCCGCCTGGACGCCGCCCAGGGTGTCGCCCAGGATCACGGCGGCTGCGGCGCTGCCCACCACCGGCTCCACCGTGGCGGTCAGGCTGGCCACGGTGCCGCTAACCGACCGCAGGCCGTGCAGGAACAGGCCGAACGGCACCACAGTGGCGCAGACCACGATGGAGGCCATCAGGGCCCACTCGGCCGCCCCGTACCCGCGCCCGTAGGCCGACCAGGGAGGGACGAGCAAGCTCCAGGCCGCCGCGCCGGTTCCCAGCGCGTACAGCAGCATCCGGCGCGCCCCCACCTGCGGGGCGAGCCCCCGGCCCAGGATCACGTAGGCGCCGAAGGCGACCGCCGAGCCGATCCCGCTCAGCACGCCCAGCGGGTGCGCGCGGATGCCCGCGCCGCCGGTGACCAGAAGGTACGCTCCCCCCAGGGCCAGCACGATGGCGACGGCCCGCCGGGGCGTCACCGACTCGCGTCCGACCAGCCGGCCGTACACGGCCACCAGCACCGGCGCCGTGTACTGCAGGAAGAGGGCGGTGGGCACGCCGGCCAGGTGGATGGCCAGGTAGTAAGCGCTCTGGGCGCCCGTCATGGCCAGCCCCAGCAGGACCAGCGGGCGCACCACCGCGCCGGGCACACGGACGGGTCGTGTGGTCGCCAAAGACAGCGCCAGCAGGACCGCCCACGCCGCCGTCAGACGGATCTCCACCAGCGCCCACGGGTCGACGCCGCGGGTGAACAGGACCTTGGCCACCACCCCGAACAGGCCCCACAGGGTGGCAGCCCCCGCCACGCAGAGCACCCCGCGCACGCGGTCGGTCATCGGCCGGCGAGCTCGGTCTCCTGCGGTCAGGCCGCCGCCCGCACCGCCTGGGCCGCCAGGACGAATCCTCCCAGCATGTCCGAGCCTGAGGTCTCCCCCAGGGCCATGACCTGCGCGGCGGCCCGGCGGACGGCGGCGGGATCCGGGCCGGCGAGGGCGTCCCGCAGATCGTGCCAGCGCTGGCCGGCCTCTCCCCGCGCAGCCGCCGCCAGGTAGGCGGCGCTGATGCGCGTGGTGCGGGGGACGGCCTGGTCCGCGATCAGGCGCCTGAGGTCGGACCGTCCCCGCGGAGGCCACAGGGTCAGGGCCACCAGGCATCCGGTCAGGACGTCGTCCCCCGACGGCGTCAGTCCGGGCCCCAGTCCGGCCAGGCGGCGGGCGGCGTCGGCGGCCGCGGAGGGGTCCTGGTCGCGCAGGGCGGCGGCCAGGTCGTGCAGGCCGGGACGGGCGGCCCGGGCCAGGGGACCGTCGTCGTCTTCCCCCACCGCGGGGCGGCCAAGACCTGCAGGTGGCGCGGCCTCCAGCAGCAGGTCCCGCAGCAGGGCCAGGTGGTCGGCCAGGCGGCCCCGATCACCCGCCCACGGCGTCAGGGTGGCGTCCCAGGGGACGGCGGCGGCCAGGTTCACCCACAAGCTCCCGCCCACCTCCACCGCGTCCTCCCGCACGGTGACGGGCTCGCCGGGGCGCAGGAGGGAGAACGGCGGCGTCCCCTCCACGACCACGGTGAACGGACCCGCCGGCAGATCCCCGCAGACCACGGCGACGACCTGCCCGTGCAGGTCCAGGTAACAGCTGCGGCTGAAACCAGCCAGCACCACGCCCCCCCGGCCCCGGCCCAGCAGCGGCAGGACCGACCGGCCCACCACCCTCGCCGGCACCACGCCCGCCTGCGCCCTCACCGCCTCACCCGTCACCGTGCATCCGCCGGGCGGCGTCGGCGATGGCCTCCACGATTCCCTGGTAGCCGGTGCAGCGGCAGAGGTTGCCGGCGATGGCCTCGCGGATCTGGGCCTCGGTGGGATGGGGGTGCTCGCGGAGAAAGGCCAGGGCCGTCATCAAAAAGCCGGGCGTGCAGAACCCGCACTGCAGGCCGTGGTGGTCCCGGAACGCCTCCTGCAGGGGGTGCAGGCGCTCGGGGGTGCCCAGGGACTCCACGGTGGTGATCTCGGCGCCGTCGGCCTGGACCGCCAGCATCAGGCAGCTGCGCACCGGCTCGCCGTCCAGCAGGACGGTGCAGGCGCCGCACACGCCGTGCTCGCATCCCAGGTGGGTGCCGGTGAGGCCGGCACAGCCGCGGATGAAATCGGCCAGGGTCGTCCGCACGTCCACCTCATCCCGGTACACCGTGCCGTTGATGCGCACGGCGACCTCCTGCCGGCTGACCGGAGACACGGACACCCCCGGCCCGGCCGGGGCGCGGGCGCGCCCGCGGTTGCGCGCTTCTCGGGCTGCGCCGCCTGCCATCTAGCCGACCTCCCGGGCCCGGTCCGCGGCCCGGCGCAGGGCGCGCTCGGCCAGCACGCCGGCCACCTCGCGGCGGTACTCGGCGGAGGCGTGGATGTCGCTGTCGGGTTCCAGCCGCGCGGCCACCACCTTGCGCACCTCCGCGGCCACCGCCGGCGTGAGCTCGCGACCCTCCACGGCGGCCTCCGCCTCGGCCACCCGCACGGGCGTGGGGCCGACGCCGGTGAACGCCAGGCGCACGCCCTGGCACCGGCCGTCCCGCAGGCGCACCAGGGCCGCCGCCCCCACCAGGGCGTAGTCGCCGTGGCGGCGGGCCACCTCCATGAAGGCGGTGCCGGCCCCGGGGTGGGCCGGGAACCGCACCTCCACCAGCAGGTCTTCCGGCGCCAGGGCCGTGGTCAGGTAGGAGACGAAGAAGTCCGCCGCCGGAATCCGCCGGGTGCCTGCCGGTCCCCGCACCACCACCGATCCGTCCAGGGCCAGGAGCACCGCCGGCAGCTCGGCGGAGGGGTCGGCGTGGGCGATGCTGCCCCCCACCGTCCCGCGGGTGCGGATGGGCGGGTGGCCCACCAGAGGCAGCGCGTCCGCCAGCAAGGGCAGGAGGCGGCGCACCAGCGCCGACCGCTCGGCGGTCCGCTGTCGGGTCATGGCGCCGATGGCCACCTCGCCGTCGTCCTCCCGGATGTAGTCCAACTCCCGCACTCGGTTCAGGTCCACCAGCACGCCGGGCCGCACCAGGCGGAGGTTGAGCAGGGGCATCAGGCTCTGCCCGCCCGCCAGGACCTTGGCCTCGGGGCCGAAGGCCGACAGCAGGGCCAGGGCCTGGTCCACCGACGTGGGGGCGGCGTACCGGAAGGGCGGAGGCTTCATGGCGACGACCGCGGGCCCGCGGCGCGGATCAGGTCCCGCAGCCGGCTGGGGCTGAGGGGCATCTCGTTGATCTTCACCCCGAACTCCGACAGGGCGTCTTCCACCGCCTGGGCGAACAGGGCCGGCACCGGGATGACCCCGGCCTCGCCGGCGCCCTTGATGCCCAGGGGGTTCAGCGGCGAGGGGGTCTCCAGGTGGGCCACCTCCACCTCCGGGATCTCCATGGCGGTGGGGAGCAGGTAGTCCATGAACGTCTGGGTCAGCAGCTGCCCGCCGCTGTCGTACACCAGCTTCTCGTAGAAGACCCCGCCGATGCCCTGGGCCACCCCGCCGCGGATCTGCCCGTCCAGGATCTTGGGGTTGATGACGCGGCCGCAGTCGTGGACCACCACGTAGCGCAGAAAGCGCGCCAGGCCCGTCTCCGGGTCCACCTCCACCAGGGCCGCGTGCACGCCGTTGGGGAAGGTCCCCCGGGGCGGGGCGAAGTAGCGGCTGGCCTCCAGACCGGGCTGCTCCCACTCCTCGGGGATGGTGCCCCGCAGGGGGTTGGCCAGGACGGCGATCTCCCCCAGGGTCAGGGACCGTGCCGGCGCCCCGCGCACGTACACCCGGCCTCCTTCCAGGACCAGGTCCTCCACCCGCGCCTCCAGCCGGGTGGCCGCCACCTTCAGCGCCTTCTCCCGCACCGCCTGGGCGGCTAGGTGCGCGGCGGTGCCGGCCACCACCGCGGCCCGGCTGGCGAAGGTGCCGGTCCCCCACCCGAAGGCCCCGCTGTCCCCGGTGGTGACCACCACGTCCTCCACCGGCACGCTCAGGACGTCGGCGATGATCTGGGCGAAGGAGGTGAAGTGCCCCTGCCCCTGGGTGCCCACGCTGGTGGCGGCGTACACCTTGCCCGAGGGCTCCACCGTCACCCGGCACCCCTCGTAGGGGCCGATGCCCGACCCTTCCACGTAGCAGGCCACGCCCAGCCCCACGTACCGGCCCTGCCGGCGGTAGCGGGCCTTCTCCTCCGGCCAGCGGTCGTAGCCGATCATCTGCAGGGCCTTGTCCAGGGTGGCCGGGTAGTTGCCGCTGTCGTACACCAGCGGCGCGTTGTCCTGGTAAATCAGCCCCACGTCGTAGGGGAACTCGTGGGGCTGGATGAAGTTGCGCCGGCGCACCTCCGCGCGGTCCAGGCCCAGCTGGTCGGCCACCCGGTCCAGCAGCCGCTCCATGACGAAGACCCCGTGGGGACGGCCCGCCCCCCGGTAGGGGCTGACGATGGTCTTGGTGGTGAACACCGCCCGGAACTCGCAGTGGTAGGCGGGGATCTTGTACGGGCCCGGCAGGGTGGTGCTCGCCACGATGGGCACGATCAGGCCGTAGGGGATGTAGGCGCCGGCGTCGTACAGGAACTCGGTGCGCACCCCCAGGATGCGGCCGTCCCGGTCGGTGGCGATGGCCGCGTCGTGGATCTGTTCCCGCTCCTGGTTCATGGCCACAAAGCACTCCCGGCGGTCTTCGATCCACTTGACCGGGCGGCCCAGCTGCATGGCGGCGCAGGGGACCAGGACCTCTTCCGGGTAGAACATCATGATCTTGGGGCCGAACCCGCCGCCGATGTCGGGGGCGACGACCCGCACCTGGGCCTGGGACAGCCCCAGCAGCCGGGCCAGGCCGTTGCGGATGGGGATGGGGGCCTGGGTGGAGTCCCACACCACCAGCTGGCGCATGCGCGGGTCCCACTGGGCCACCACGCCCCGGGTCTCCAGCGGCGCCGCGGTGCCCCGGTCGATCACAAACCGCTCCCGCACCACCACCGGCGCCCGGGCGAACGCCTCCTCCACGTTGCCCACCCGCTGGGTGTAGTGGGCGCACACGTTGGTGCCGATGTCCTCGTGCACCAGGGGGGCGTCGGGGCGGACGGCCGCTTCCAGGTCCACCACCGGAGGCAGCGGCTCGTAGTCCACCTCGATCAGCTCGGCGGCGTCCTCGGCCCGGTACCGGCTGTCGGCGACCACGAAGGCCACCGGCTCCCCCACGTGGCGGACCTTGTCCGCGGCCAGGGCGTACTGGGTCTTGTGGTGGACCAGGGCCGGATGCGGGATCAGCTTCGGCAGCGGTCCCGCCAGGGCGGGCGGCAGGTCGGCGTGGGTGAAGACCGCCACCACCCCCGGGGCCTGGCGGGCCCGGGAGACGTCCACCCGCCGGATGCGGGCGTGGGCGTGGGGGCTGCGCAGCACGGCGGCGTGCAGCATCCCCGGCAGGGTGATGTCGTCCACGTAGGTGCCCCGTCCGGTGAGCAGCCGGGGGTCTTCCAGACGGGGGATGGGAGCGCCGAAATACCGGGTCGCCATGATCTGTCTGCGATACCCGCGCCGCGCGGGCGGGAACGGTGGAAGTAGTTCTCCGTCCGGCGGGAGACTCCTGGAGGGCCGCGGGGCGCGGGCGGGGCGATGGACGCCCCGCGGCGGCGGATGGTACAGTACTGGTGCGCACGGTGCGCCCGCTCTGACGCCTATGCCTCAGCCCCTGTGGGTGCCGTCCGACGACCGGATCCGCGCGGCCAACATGACCGCGTTCCAGGAGATGGTCGCCCGCCGGCACGGCCTGGCGCTGCGGTCCTACCGGGACCTGTGGGAGTGGTCGGTGGACCACATCCCCGAGTGCTGGGCCGCGGTGTGGGATTTCGTGGGAATCGTCGCCTCCCGGGGCTACGACCGGGTGGTGGACGACCTCACGCGGTTTCCCGGCGCGCGCTGGTTCGAGGGCGCCCGGCTGAACTTCGCCCAGAACCTGCTGCGCCACACAGACAGCCCCCGGACAGCCCTGCTGTTCCGAAACGAGGCCGGACAGCGGCGGGCGCTCACCTACGCCGAGCTGGCGGACGAGGTGGCGAAGGTGGCCGCCTCGCTGCGGGCGGCCGGGGTCCGGCCGGGGGACCGGGTGGCCGCCTACATGCCCAACGTTCCCGAGACCGTCATCGCCATGCTGGCGGCCACCAGCCTGGGTGCCACCTGGGCGTCCTGCGCCACCGACCTGGGGCCGGCGGCCGCCCTGGACCGGCTGGGGCAGCTCAGCCCGGTGGTCCTGTTCACCGCCGACGGCTACGTGTACAAGGGGGAGCGCTACGACACCCGGGAGAAGGCCGCGGCGGTCGCCGCGGGCATCCCCACCCTGCGCCAGGTGGTGGTCGCCTCCTCCCCCGGCGGGGACGGCGAGCCCGGACCGATCCCCCGCGCCGTGCGGTGGGAGGAGTTCCGGGCGCCGGCGGGGACCCTGAGGTTCGAGCAGCTGCCCTTTGACCACCCGGTCTACATCATGTTCTCCTCGGGCACCACCGGCCGGCCCAAGTGCATGGTGCAGGGCGCGGGCGGGGTCCTGCTCAACCACCTCAAGGAGCTGGTCCTGCACACCGACCTGACGCCCCAGGACCGCATCGTGTACCTCACCACCTGCAGCTGGATGATGTGGAACTGGCTGGTGTCCGCCCTGGCCGTGGGGGCCACGGTGGTCCTCTACGACGGCCATCCGGCCTGGCCGCGCCCCGACGCCCTGTGGCGGATGGTGGAGGAGGAACGTCTGACCGTGGTCGGGGTGAGCGCCAGCTACCTGAACGCCCTGCGGGCCGCGGGCGCGCGGCCGGGGGCCAGCTGGGACCTGTCGTCGCTGCGGGAGATCTCCCAGACCGGATCGCCCCTGTCCCCCGACGGCTTCGCCTACGTGTACCGGGAGATCAAGGCCGACGTGCACCTGAACTCCATCTCGGGCGGCACCGACATCAACGGCTGCTTCGCGGCCGGCAGCCCCACCCTGCCGGTCTACCCGGGCCAGGTGCAGGGCCCGGCCCTGGCCATGAAGGTGCGGGCCTACGACGAGGACGGGAATCCCGTCTACGACCGGCCCGGGGAGCTGGTGTGCGAGGCGCCGGCGCCGTCCATGCCCCTGTATTTCTGGGACGACCCCGACGGCCGCAAGTACCGGGAGGCGTACTTCGCGTTCTACCCGCACCGCCGAGTGTGGCGGCACGGGGACTACGTGACCTTCCACAGCGACACCGGCGGGATCACCTTCCACGGGCGGTCCGACGCCGTCCTCAAGCCGTCCGGGGTGCGCATCGGGACGGCGGAGATCTACAACGTGGTGGAGAAGCTGCCCGGTGTGGCCGACAGCCTGGCGGTGGGGCAGCCCTGGCAGGGCGACCAGCGCATCGTCCTGTTCGTCAAGATGGCCCCGGGGCACGCCTTCACCCCCGAGGTGGCGGACCGGATCCGGCGGGCGCTGCGGGAGCAGGCGTCCCCCCGGCACGTGCCCGCGGTGATCCTGCCCGCCCCCGACATCCCCTACACCCTGAACATGAAGAAGGTGGAAAGCGCCGTGACCAACATCCTGTCCGGCCGGCCGGTGGTCAACCGGGACGCGCTGGTCAACCCGGAGGCGCTGGCCTACTTCGAGCGGGTCCGGGAGGAGCTGGAGCGCCTCCCGTCCCAGCGAGGAGGCACCCATGAAGGTGGAGGGGACGTACACGCTGACGGCTCCCCGGCAGAGGGTGTGGGAGCTGCTCAATGACCCCGACGTCCTGGCCCGGGCCACGCCGGGGATCACGAGGCTGGTCCCCCAGGGGAACGACACCTACCGCGCCACCATCGAGATCGGGGTGGGGCCCGTGCGGGGGACCTACGAGGGACAGGTGCGGATCGCCGACCGCGCGCCGCCGGAGAGGATCCGCCTGGAGGTGGAAGGGGGCGGCCGCCCGGGGACCATCCGGGCCGTCGGGGAGCTGCACCTGGACGAACGCGGGGGCCAGACGGTGATCACCTACACCGGGGACGCCCAGGTGACCGGCCTGATCGCCAGCGTGGGGCACCGGCTCATCGGGGGCGTGGCCCGTCAGATGGCCACCGAGTTCTTCAAAGCCCTCGAGCGCGAGCTGGCCCGCTAGCCCCCATGGTCCTGTCCAAGGCCCTCGGAGCCCGGATCCCGCGCCGCGAAGACCCCCGGCTGGTCACGGGCACCGCCACCTACGTGGACGACATCGCCCTGCCGGGGATGCTGCACGTGGCCCTGGTCCGCAGCCCCCACGCCCACGCCCGCATCCTCGACCTGGACCCCGCCCCCGCCCGCCGCGCGCCCGGTGTGGTGGCGGTGTGGACGGGAGACGATGTCCGCGACCGCTGCGGCCCCCTGCCCGTCGGGCCGCGCATCAGGGACATGAAGGTCCCCCGCCGCTACCCGCTGGTGGTGGACGGGGTGGTCCGCCATGTCGGAGACCCGGTGGCGGCGGTGGTGGCTACCCGCCCGGACCTGGCCCGGGACGCGGCCGACCTGGTGGAGGTGCGCTACGACCCGCTGCCGGCCGTGGTGGACGTGGAGCAGGCGGCGGCCCCGGGCGCGCCGGTCATCCACCCCGACCTGGGCTCCAACGTCTGTTACCGCCTGACCTTCGGCGAACCGGTGGACGGGGCGCTGGCCCGCAGCGACGTGGTGGTGTCCCTGCGCATCGTCCAGCAGCGCCTGATCCCCGCGGCCATGGAGACCCGGGGGGTGGTGGCCGACCCGCGCGGCGGGGAGCTGACCGTGTGGACGTCCACCCAGATCCCCCACGTGGTCCGGACGGCGCTGGCGCAGATGCTGGGCCTGCCCGAGCACCAGGTGCGGGTGATCGCCCCGGAGGTGGGAGGGGGTTTTGGCAGCAAGCTGGACGTCTACGGCGAGGAGGCGCTGGTGGCGGCCCTCGCCCTGGCCCTGGGCCGGCCGGTGAAGTGGGTGGAGACCCGCCGGGAAAACTTCCTGGCCACCGTCCACGGCCGCGGGCACGTGGAGTACGTGGACCTGGGCGCCCGGCGGGACGGGAGCCTTCTGGCGCTGCGGGTGCGGGTGCTGGCCGACCTGGGCGCCTACTCCCAGCTGCTGACCCCGGGCGTCCCCACCAACACCGGCCTGATGGCCTGCGGGTGCTACCGCATCCCGCAGGCGTTCGCCGAGGTGACGGGGGTGTTCACCACGCTGCCGCCCACCGACGCCTACCGGGGGGCCGGCCGGCCCGAGGCCACCTTCCTCATCGAGCGGGCCATGGACGTCCTGGCGGCCCGGCTGGGGATGGACCCGGCGGAGCTGCGCCGGCGCAACTTCATCCCCCCCGAGGCGTTCCCCTACCGGACCCCCACCGGCGCCACCTACGACACCGGCGACTACGCCGCCGCCCTGGACCGGGCCCTGCAGATGGTGGACTACGCCGCCCTGCGGGAGGAGCAGCGCCGCCTGCGGGAGCAGGGGCGGTACCTGGGCATCGGCATCAGCAGTTACGTGGAGATCACGGGGCTGGGCGCCGCGGCGGGCCTGCCGGGCGGGAGGTGGGAGAGCGCCACCGTGCGGGTGGACCCCACCGGCTCGGTGGTGGTCCTGACCGGGTCTTCACCCCACGGCCAGGGGGAGGAGACCACCTTCGCCCAGATCGTCAGCGACCGCCTGGGCGTGGCCGTGGACGACGTCCGGGTGGTCCACGGGGACACCCGCGCCGTGCCCTACGGGGTCGGCACCTTCGGCAGCCGCACCACGCCCGTGGGCGGCTCGGCGGTGTACCTGGCCTGCCAGCGGGTCCGCGACAAGGCGGTGCGCCTGGCGGCCCACCTGCTGGAGGCGTCCCCGGCCGACATCGTCTGGGACGGCGCGCGCCTGGCGGTGCGGGGCAGCCCGGACCGGGCGCTGTCGTTTGCGGAGGTGGCCCGGGCGGCCTACAAGGGGACGCGGCTGCCGGCGAGCGAGGAACCGGGGCTGGAGGCCACGGCGGTGTTCGCGTCGGCGGAGAGCGTGTTCCCCTTCGGCACCCACGTGTGCGTGGTGGAGGTGGACCCCGACACAGGCCAGGTCCGCATCCTGCGGTATGTGGCGGTGGACGACTGCGGTGTCGTCCTCAACCCCCTGCTGGTGGCCGGGCAGGTCCACGGCGGCGTGGTCCAGGGGCTGGCCCAGGCGCTGTGGGAGGAGGCCGTCTTCGACGGCCAGGGCCAGCTGCTGACCGCGAGCCTGGCCGACTACGCCGTGCCCCGGGCCACCCAGGTGCCGACCATGGAGCTGGCCCACACCGTCACCCCCACCCCCCACAACCCCCTGGGGGCCAAGGGCGTGGGGGAGGCCGGGACCATCGGCGCCACTCCGGCGGTGGTGAACGCGGTCCTGGACGCCCTGGCTCCGGCCGGCATCGAGCACCTGGACATGCCCCTCACCCCGCGCAAGATCTGGGAAGCCCTGCACGCGGGCCGGCGCCGGTAGCGGGTGACGACGGCCCGCCCGCGGGGCCGCCGTCCGCCGGCACCGACCCGCCGGGCGATGTCGTTTGGCGTATAATGGGCGGGGATGGAGGCGCCATCCCCGCTGCGTTTTTCGGCGACGGAGGGATCATGCACCCCGACATCCACCGCATCCAGGCCATGCTCGACGCCCAGGGCTACGTGGCCGACGAGGCCCTGGCCACCTCGGTGTACCTGGCCATCCGGCTGCGCAAGCCGCTGCTCATCGAGGGCGCGGCCGGGGTGGGCAAGACCGAGGTGGCCAAGGTCATGGCCCGCGCCCTGGACACCGACCTGATCCGGCTGCAGTGCTACGAGGGGCTGGACGCCACCACGTCCCTGTACGAGTGGAACTACCAGCGCCAGCTCCTGCACATCCGCCTGCAGGAGCACAGCGATCTGCCCCTGGACGTGCGGGAGCGGGAGATCTTCAGCGAGCCGTTTCTGCTCAAGCGGCCGCTGCTGGCGGCCATCACCCACCACCGCCCGCCGGTGCTGCTCATCGACGAGGTGGATCGCGCCGACGAGGAGTGGGAGGCGTTCCTGCTGGAGGTGCTGTCCGACTGGCAGGTCACCATCCCCGAGATCGGCACCATCACCGCCCGGCACGTCCCCTACGTGGTCCTCACCAGCAACCGCACCCGGGAGCTGGGAGACGCCCTGCGCCGGCGGTGCCTGTACCTGTGGATCGACTATCCCACCTTCGAGAAGGAGCTGGCCATCGTGCGGCGCAAGGTGCCGGAGGTGAACGGCGTCCTGGCCGAGCAGATCGCGGCGTTCATGCAGATGGTCCGCCGGGCCCGCCTGGAGAAGACGCCGGGCCTGGCGGAGACCCTGGACTGGAGCGCGGCGCTCATCGCCCTCCACCGCGACCACCTGGACCGGGAGGCCGTCGAGCAGACCCTGGGCGTGCTCTTCAAGCACCGGGACGACGCCGAGATGATCCGGGGGCAGTGGCTGGAGCACCTGCTGCGGGGGCTGGAGGAGATCCAGCGGGAACCCCGGCCCTGGACCCAGGACACGGTGGCCCGGGTGGCCGATCGGGTGCTGCCCCACCGATGAGGATCACAGGCGACCTCACCACTCACGTGGTCGGCTTCTGCCGGGCGCTGCGGGCCCGCGGGCTGACCGTGGGGCCGCAGGAGGCGGCCGACGCCCTGCGGGCCCTGGCCGCCGTGGACGTGGCCGACCGGCGGGATTGCTACCTGGCCCTGCGCACGGTCCTGACGTCCCGCCACGAGGAGCTGGAGGTGTTCGACCAGGTCTTCGCCGAGTTCTGGAACCCTCCGGCGCCGGTCCCCGACGGCCCGCCGGGCGGCCAGACCGACGCGCCGACGCCCCGGGACGACGGCGAGCCCGCCGTCCCCCAGGTTCGTGAGTGGCTGGACGACGCCCTGGGCCCCGCCGACGGGGAGGAGGCCGCGGCCGCCTACAGTCCGGTGGACGTCCTCACCCACAAGGACTTCAGCGCCTTCAGCGCCGACGAGCTGGCCGAGGTCAGCCGCCTGGTGGTGGCCATCGCCCGCCGGGTGGCCACGCGCCTGTCCCGGCGCATGCGGGCCGCCCGCCGGGGCCACCTGGTGGACCTGCGCCGGACCATCCGCCACAGCCTGCGGCGGGGCGGAGAGGTGATCGACCTGGCGTACCGCCGTCGGCGGATCCGCAAGACCCGGGTGGTGGTCCTGGCGGACGTGAGCGGGTCGATGGACCTGTACAGCCGGTTTCTGGTGCAGTTCATCTTCGCCCTGCAGCACACCCTGGGCCAGGTGGAGACCATGGTGTTCAGCACCCGCCTCACCCGGGTGACCGACGCCCTGTCCGAGGCGGACCTGCACACCGCCCTGGACCAGGTGGCCCGCCAGGTGCCCGACTGGTCGGGCGGGACCAAGATCGGTCACAGCCTGCGCCAGTTCCTGGACCGCTACGGGGCCGGCCTGCTGGGCGCGCGGACGGTGGTCATCATCATCAGCGACGGGTGGGACACCGGGGACATCGACGTCCTGGACGCGGCCATGCGGGAACTACGGGCGCGGGCGGGGAGGGTCATCTGGCTGAACCCGCTGCTGGGCAGCCCGGGCTACGAGCCCATCTGCCAGGGCATGCGGACGGCGCTGCCCTACGTGGACGTCTTCGCGTCCGCCCACAACCTGGACAGCCTGCGCCGGCTGGAGCGGCACCTGGCCCTGCACGGCCGCCGGTAGGCGGCCGGCGGCGCGGGCGGGGAGCGGAGGCCATGAAGGAGCTGGTGGAGATCCTGGACGCCATGGAGGGCTTCGCCCGGGCCGGGGAGCCCATGGCCCTGGCCACCATCGTGGGCGTGCGCGGCTCCACCTACCGGCGGGAGGGGGCGCGGCTGCTGCTGACCCGCAGCCAGCAGATGGTCGGCAACATCAGCGGCGGCTGCCTGGAGAGCGACGTGATGGTGGTGGCCGACGAGGTGATGCGCACGGGCCGGCCGCGGGTGGTGACCTACGACCTCACCGCCGACGACGACGTGGTGTGGGGGCTGGGGCTGGGGTGCAACGGCGCCGTGGACATCTTCATCGAGCCCGTGGACCCCGCCCAGGAGGTCTTCGCCCTGTACCGCCGCGCCGTCGCCGAGGAGAGGTCTCTGGTCGTGGTCACGGCCCTGGGCGGGGCCGTTGCCCCGGGAGCGCGGCTGGCGGTCTGGCCGGACGGCGTCCGGGTGGGTACTTTGGGCGATCCGGACCTGGACCAGCGGGCGGTCCGGACGGCCGAGGCCGCCCTGCAGGAGGGCGCCTCCCGGGTGCACACCCTCGCGGCCCGCGGGGGCGAGGCGTCCTGCTTCGTGGAGGTGGTGCGTCCGCCGATCCGGCTGGTGGTGTGCGGCGCGGGCCACGACGCGGTGCCGGTGGTGCAGATGGCCTCCGCCCTGGGGTGGCGGGTGGTGGTGGTGGACTCCCGGGAGCGGTTTCTCACGCCCCAGAGGTTTCCCGGCGCCCGGCAGTTCGTGCGGGCCGAGCCGGCCGAGGCGGCCCGCCGGGTGCCCGTGGACCGGCGCACCTACGTGGTGGTCATGACCCACAACTACCTGCACGACCGCGACCTGCTGCGCGGGTTTCTGGCCACCGAGGTTCCCTACATCGGGATGCTGGGCCCCCGCATCCGCACCGAGAAGATCCTGGCCGACCTGCGCCGGGACGGCGTGCGCGTCACCGACGACGATCTGGCGCGGGTCTACGGCCCGGTGGGTCTGGACCTGGGAGGGGAGACCCCCGAGGAGATCGCCCTGGCGGTGGTGGGCGAGATCCAGGCGGTCCAGGCGGGCCGGCGCGCCGGGTTCCTGAGGGACCGGCCCGGCCCCATCCACCAGCCCCTCGACCGCCGGACCCAGGTGCCGGGCGGACCGGCCTGATTCCCGCGAGGGCCCGCCCTCAGGAGCGCATCAGTCCGTGAGCGAGGACCGTGCCGCCGTCGCCGCGGTGGTCCTGGCGGCCGGGGCCAGCCGCCGCATGGGACGGCCCAAGCTGGCGCTGACCCACCAGGGACGTCCTCTGCTGCGCCGCGTGGTGGAGGCGGCGGTCGAGGGCGGCTGCGACCCGGTGATGGTGGTGCTGGGCGCCGACGCCGACAGATACCGGCCGGTGCTGGAGGGCACGCCGGCCCGGGTCGTCTACAATCCGGAGCACGAGCACGGCATGAGCACGTCCATCCGCGCCGGCATCGAGGCCCTGCCCGAGGACGCCCGCGCGGCCGTGATCCTGCTGGCCGACCAGCCGTTCATCGACGCGGAGGTCATCCGCCGGATGCTCCAGACCTACCGCATCACCGGGAGCAGGATCGTCGCCTGCCGGTACGGAGACGTGGTCGGCGTCCCCGCCCTGTTCGACCGGGCCCTGTTTTTGGAGCTGCTGGTGCTGGACGGAGACCAGGGAGCGCGCCAGGTGCTGCAGGCCTACCCCCGGCACGTCGCCACCGTCGAGATCCCCCCCGAAGCCGCCCGCGACATCGACACGCCCGACGACGCCGCGTTGCTGCGCTGACCCACTTGTCCGGGGTCTGTCCCCGGGGGGGGACAGACCCCGCTGGGGACAGACCCCCGGCGTCGCACGAGCGGGTGAAGAGGCGGACCTCAGGGAGCAGGGGGCGGCACCACGACCAGGGCCGCCGGCACCGGGCGCTCGCCGGTCTCGTCGGAGGGGAGGTTCAGCAACCGGCCCCCGACCACCAGGGTGGTCGAGCCGCCGCCGTCCAGGTTGATCCCGTCCACCGCCCCCAGCCGGTACAGTTCCAGGGCCAGTTCCGGCAGCGTCATGCCCAGGCTGTGGGTGGGCTGCCGGCCGTCCACGGCCACCAGCACGATCCGCCCGTCGGACAGCACCCCCAGCGCCGTGCGGGGGTGCCGGCGGAACACCAGCGAGGCCGGGAGGCCCTCATCGGCCACCAGCTGGCCGCCCCCCAGCAGGCGCGGGCCGCCGCCCACGGCGTGACTCACCTGCGCCCAGCGGGGATCCCCGGAGGCGGGCACCAGGCGGATCTCCACCGACACCGGCGTGCCGACCGTCAGGTGCTCCAGGATCCACCGGCGCGCCCTCCCGTGGCCCGAGATCACCACGCCGTCGGGAGGGATCGGCGTGTTTCCCCTCCCGTCGACCACCGCGGTGACCACGCCCGCGCGGACGGTCGCTTCCGCGCCGTACGGGTTGGTCCGGGTGGAGGCGTCGAAGGTCGGCCGGAACAGGATCAGTTCGTCGGCGCCGCGCTCGCGGTTGACCCCGTCCAGGACCGCCCGGGACCGGGGGGTGGCGACGGCGGCGTCCCACCGAACGCGGTCGATCAGGACGCCGCCGTCCTCGGTCAGCCCGGCGCAGCTGCGCTGGGGGTCCGGCTCGCTGAGCACCTCCCCGTCCAGGACCAGGCACCCCGCGGGGTCGCCGGTGGGGCTGAAGAAGTTGGCGTTCACCGCGGCCAGCGCCTGGGTGCGCCGGGCGATGTCGCTGGTCCGGGCCCGGCGCATCCGCCGGTCGTCGCCGAGGGCGGGCCGGATCCTGATACCCGTGCGGGGGTCCACCACCACGGCCGCCACCCGGAACGGCCCGGGCAGGATGTCCGGGTCGGCGACCGTCTGCACGACCCAGGTGGGATACCCGTCCGAGGCCAGATCGTCCCGGGCCAGCGCCGCTTCGGCGGGCGTGGCGAAAGCTCCCACCCGGACCTTGTACAGCCCGTCCACGAACTCCACCATCACCGGCAGCCCTCTGGAGCCTACGGCCGCGGCCAGCCGCCGCGCGTTGTCCTCGCTGCGGAAGGCGCCCACCTGCACCCGCCAGACCGGCGGAACCCGCAGGACGCCGCGGCGCTCCACCCACACGTCCACCCCTCCGGCCGCCAGGGTGTAGCGCAGCCGCAGCCCCCGCTCCACCGCCAGCAGGGCGCCGCCCACCAGGCTCGCGGCTTCCCCTCGGGTGAGGGCGGCGGATGGACGGAACTGCAGGGCGGGAGGTTCCCGCAGCAGCGGAGGATCGGTCCGCGCCGCGACGGCGATCGCCCCGCGCACGGACGCCGGCAGGTCGGCCACGTCGTCGTAGTGGGGAGGATCGTCGGCCAGGGCGAGGGCCTCGAAGGAGTACCCCAGGGCGGACACCACCTGGGCCACCGCGTCCGCCCGCGTCTGGGGCGCGTCCGGGGCGAACACCGCCGTCCGGGAGATCAGTCCGTAGGCGGCGGCCGCCTCCACGTACGGCGCCAGTGGGTGGGTGGCTGGAACGTCCGGCAGCAGGGTCGAGGACGGGCGCAGCGGAATCCGCAGAGCCCGCACCAGCCACGCGGTGAACTCGGCGCGGGTGAGGGGCTCGTCGGGGCGGAACAGGCCGGCGGCGAGGTCGGCGACGCCGCGCTGCACCAGCAGCAGGATCCGATCCTCGGCCCAGTGGCCGGCCGCGTCGGCCGCCGCAGGTTGCGCCCGCGCGGCCAGGGGCAGCACGGCGACGATGAGGACGCACGCCGCGACACGCATCCGCCCGATCAGGTTCCCCCCTCCCCCGCGCTCTCCCTGCGAGGACCCGGGATACCGTTCGCCCCCAAATTTTGGGGACGGACGCAGAAGGAGAACCCAGATGTGGTGGCGAACTAATGTGCGCGACGGTCACAGGACCGTCCATTCTGCGCCGGCGCCTCCGGGCGACCCGGCGCCACGCGGGGGAGGGTGGTCCATGGCCAAGAAGAAGGCCAAGAAGAAGAAGTAGGACCGACCCAACGGAGGTTGGGTGAAACAAGAGACGGCGCGGTGTGCCGCCTCTTGTTTTTTGCTTCCCGCCCGGGGAGTCCGCCGACTGCCAGTCTGTCGGGGCGCGTGGGGGCGGACCGCTCAGGCGGCGGAGGACTGCACCAGGGCCGAGGCGTCCACGCCCGCGTCGGCGGGATCCACGCCGCCGGCGATCCACCGGTCCGCATCCGCCGACAGGTCCACCACCTCGGCCGGGTGTCCGTCGCGCACCACCTGCACCACGGGGCGGTCCGCCTGCGCCTCCGCCGGCCGGACCACCACCGCCAGCTCTCCGGTGTTGAGCTGCACCAGGCTGCCCACCGGATACACGCCCATCATCCGCAGGAAGATCTTGCCCACCACCGGGTCGTAGACGCTGCCCAGCCCGACGGCGATCCACTTCATCGCCAGCTCGGGGCGCAACGGGCGCTGGGTGCCCCGGCGGGCCGACGTCACCGTGTCGTAGGTGTCGGCCACGGCCACGATGCGGGAGAACAGGTGCGGCCGCACCCCGCTGGCCGGCTCCGGGTAGCCGGAGCCGTCGGCGTGCAGATGGTGTTCCAGGGCGCACACCATGGCCAGCCGGCCCAGCCCGTCCAGGTCCCGCAGGATGTTGGCCCCGTGCAGGGGGTGCCGGTCGAGGGCGGCCTGCTCGCCGGGCTCCAGGGGCCCGGCCCGGTTCAGCAGGTCGGCGGGCACCCGCACCTTCCCGATGTCGTGGAGCAGCGCGCCCATCCCCAGGGCCATCAGCGCCTCGCGGCCGAGCTCCAGCCGGGTGCCGATCAACAGGGCCAGCAGCGCCACGTTGACGGCGTGGTACGCGCTGGACTCGTCGTGGCGGCGGTCGGCCAACAGAGCCAGCAGGGCCGACCGGTTCTCCAGGACCACCTCGATGGCCGCCGAGAGGAAGATCCGCGCCCGGTGCATGTCCAGGGGCTGGCGGCGCACCGCCTGGGCCCGGAGCTCCTGGGCCACCAGGGCCCCCGCCTGATACGCGCTGGCCGGTTCCACCTCCACGGGCATGTCGGTGGGCGGCGCGTCCCGGGGGGGCTCCACCGTCAGGTGCTGCACGCCGGCCTCCGACAGCACCGCGGCCGGTCCGCCGCGGGCGCGCACCACGGCGGTGGGGGTGGTCAGCAGCCCGACGAAGGCGTGCACCTCCTGGGCGGTCACTCCCCGGCGGACCGCAAACAGCCCCACGCCCCGCTCCAGGCAGGCGGTGAGCAGGGCGGCGTTGCGCAGGCTTTCCTCCGGCAGCATCTGGTTGTCCAGGAAGAACGTGTCCTCGTAGATCTGGAACGTGATCGCCTCGCGGTCCCGCAGCAGCAGGTCCACCAGCTGCACCAGGTCGTCCATGGCCCGCCGGACGATGGGGTGCTCGGACGGATACATGGCCCGGTGTTTGCACGCGGTGGCCAGGTACCGCAGCAGGGTGGCCGTCACCGAGGGGCTCCGCAGGCGCGTCACGGGCTATCCACCCCGGCCGGCCGGTCCGGCCCGCCGCAACCGGTTCAGCGCGGCGCGGGCGGCGCGGGCGACCTCGCGGTCGCGGCGGCGCAGCCGGAACGGCGAGCTCAGCCGCCGCAGGACCGGAATCGCCTCCTGCACCCCGACGGAGGCCAGCAGCTCGATGACCCGTATCCGCAGCTGCGGGCGGGGCGCCGTCTCCGGCCGGGTCAGCAGATCGGTCAGGGCGCCGGCGGCGCGCCGCACCGTCTCCGGCCGCAGGTGGCGCACGCAGGCCTCCCGGACCTCCAGGTCCGGGTCCTGCAGAAACGCCAGCAGGGCCGCCTGGCCGTCGGCGCCGGGGAGAGGTCCCAGGGCGACCACCACGTCCCGGCGCAGCTGGGGGTCGGGGTGACGCGCCGCCGATCGCAGCGCCGCCACGGCCCGGGAGGTGCGGATGTGGACCAGCGGCGCGATGGCGGCGCGGGCGGCGGCGGCGGTGCGGTCGAGCAGGAGCGCTCCCAGCGCGTCCACGACGGCGTCTCCCATCCGGACCAGGACCGCTCCCAGCGCCTGGCGGCGGGCGGGATCGCGTTCAGAGGCGGCGGCGCGGACCAGATCGGCGCCCAGGCCCGGGCCCAGCTCGCGCAGCGCCTGCAGCACCGGGTGGTCGTCGGGCCAGGCCGTCAGGTCGCGGGCGCCGAGGCGGGACGCCATGGTGGCGACCATCCCGCGCAGTCCCGCGCGGGCGACCTCTCCCGGGCGGCCAGGAGCCCGCAGGACCGGCGCCAGGCGCCCGAGAACCGCGGCGACCACGTCGGTGGCACCGCGCTCCAGCAGGGCGTCCACGTCGGCGGCCAGGGCGGCCAGGGTCGCCTCCAGTTCCTGGGGGTCGTCCTCCCCCCGGGCCAGGCGCGCCAGGGCCAGCGCGTGCTCCCGCAGGACCGCGTCGTCGTCCACGGACGCCTCCTCCCGCAGGGCGGCGATCTCCTCGTCGGTGACCAGGAGGCTGTCGTCGGAGACCTGGTAGTCCGAGAGGTCCTGGGGGATGTCCCGGACCCACGGCGGCAGCCGCAGTTCCTCCGGGACCGGAGGCAGGTCGAAGGTGCGCCCGGTGTGCTGGCTGACCAGGGCCAGCGCGTCGCGGGCCTTGTCGGGGTCGAAGGGGAGGCCGCGGGCCACCTGGGCCACCTGGGGGGGAGGTTCGCCTTCCTCCAGGCACGGGATGACCATGCGGGCGATCTGCTCGCTGGTCATGGCCGCCAGCAGCGCCCGGGCCGACAGGTCCTGGGCCGCCCGCTCCAGGACGGCCCGGTGCACGTCGCGCGAATGCGGGTCGGACAGGTCCGTGACCGCCGACGCCAGGTGCTGGAGCAGCTGCTGGGAGTCGGCGGCCGGCGTGTCGGCGATCAGCCGGTCCACCGCGGCCAGCGCCGCGTACACCCGCGCGCCCAGGGCGTGGCCTGCGGCGGCGTCGGGGAACGCCTGCCGAGTCCGCTCCACCAGGACCGACAGCAGCCGGGCGGCGTGCTGGGGTCCCGCCCGCAGCACGCCCACCAGCGCCGCCCTCTCCGCCGCGGACAGGGAGCCGTCCAGCAGGCGGTGGTACGTCTCCAGGGAGATCTGGGCGGGGTCGTCGTCGCTCGGCCGCAGCTCCACCACCCGGGCGTGGTCGATGCGGTGGGCCACGAGCAATCCCGCGAGCCCTCCTTCCCGCAGGATGACCTCGGGGTCCATGGTCACCACGTCCAGCAGCCGGTGGGCCTCGTCCTCGGTCAGGCCCGGCAGCAGGACCAGCTGCCAGACGCCGGCCGAGTACAGCTGCAGGGCCAGGCTGTCGATGGACTCGCCTCCCTCGAACGGGCGTCCTTCCAGGATCAGGCCGTCCCGGTGGGTCTCCAGGACGAACCCTCCGTAGCGCTCGTGGAAGGAGGCCAGGGTGGCCACCAGCGCCTGCACGGTCTGGGCGCGCAGGGGGTGTCCCGCCGCGTACAGCCGGCGGGATTTCACGGCCGCGTTCAGCCGCCGCACCACCGCGGCCGCCGCCTGGGCCCGGCCCGAGACGCTCATGGTGGAGGGTCCCCCCTGTAAGGAATGCCCGGAATCCTCCACGGAAACTCCCGGGCGGAGCCCGGGCAGGGTTTCGGCGGCCGTCCCGCCGGGCCGTCAGGGTGAGGGCAGGCGCCCGCGCAGGTAGATCTCCCGCAGACCGTCCTGCCGGTAGTGGTAGACGCTGATCACGTCCAGCGGGCCCCCGGGCACCGGCCCCGCGAACAGCCGGGGCTGGGCGGGGTCGCCGCCGACCCGCAGGGTCACCGTCAGGAACACCTCGTCCACCAGGCCGGCGCGCACCAGAGCGGTGGTCAGCGTCGGGCCGCCCTCGCACAGCAGCCGGCGGACTCCCCGGCCGGCCAGATGGCGCAGGGCCGCCCGCAGGTCCACGCCTCCGTCGGGGCCGGCGGGCAGGACCTCGACGGCGACCCCCCGGGCGCGGACCCGGGCGACGTCGGCGGGGTCGGCCTGCGGCGTGGTGAGGACCAGGCGGTCGAAGTCGGCGCGGCGGAAGAACTGCTTGCCGAACGTCTGTGGATCGAACTGACAGGTGGCGCTGAGCAGCACCGCCGGCGGGTTGGGCGGGAATCCCGCCCGCCGGCGCCGTTCCTGCAGCCAGGGGTGGGTGGTCACCACCACGTCGTCCCGGCGCAGGGTGCCGGCGCCGGAGAGGACCGCGTCGGCGTGCACCCGCAGCTGCCGGAACAGGTGGTGGTCCACCTCGGTGCCGATGGCCCACGCCGACCCGCCCACGGCCGTCTGCCCGTCCAGGGTCACGACCATGTTCAGGTACACGAAGGGCCGGTCCGGGCCGCCCGAGGGCAGCTCCAGGTCCGCGTAGACGGTCTCCAGGGGCACCGCCCGCGGATAGGGCTCGCGGGCGTGGAAGACCAGGTCCAGGTGAGACGGCAGGGACGCCACCGCCACCTCGCCGCTGCGTGTCCGCGTGTCGTCCTCATCCCTCTTCCTTCTTCCCTCTTCCCTCTTCCCTCCTGTATAATGCGCTGTGCGGGAGCGGAGCGGGGGCGTGGTGTAGCCTGGTTCAACACACCTGCCTGTCACGCAGGAGATCGCGGGTTCAAATCCCGTCGCTCCCGCCATGCCGGGGTAGCTCAGTTGGTAGAGCGCGGGCCTGAAGAGCCCGGCGTCGGCGGTTCAAGTCCGTCCCCCGGCACCAGGGCGGCCGTGACGGCGGGGTGGCGCTGACGGTCCGCCCACGGGCATCACGCGATGGAGCTCGCGTAACCGCCCGCCGCGACGGGCTGATAGCTCCTACCGGAAGTCCGGTGGGAGCTTTGCTGCTTATGGGGGAATCACCGGTGACCGCAGACGTCGTCCTGACCGACGAGGACTACCGGCGGCTGTCGGCCGCCCTGCGCGTCCGGGGACGGCCGACCCCGCAGGGATTCGCCTGGCTCATCGGCGAGGGCCTCCTGCACTACCGGCGCGACCAGGAGGCCTGGGCCACCGCGTCCGACGGCCCCGACGCCCGGGAACTCCAGCGGCGAGAAGCCCGGGCCCACCTGCTTTTGATGCGGACCCGGGCGGCCGAGCTGGACGCCCGGGTCGCCGCGTTGCGGGAGACGGTGGCGGATCTGGGCCCCCGATACCGGCAGCTGCGCGCCGTCCTGTTCGCTCTGCAGCGGGAGCGTCGCGCCCTCCGGACCGCGGCCTCTTCCGCTCCGTCCGACCTGCCGCCCCGCCGTCCCGGGCTGGTGGCCCGCCTGCGAGAGGTGCTCCGCGGGGCCCGGTGGCGATGGTGACGGTCACGGTGTCCCTGGACGCCCCGCTGTGGGAGCAGGTCGTGGTGCTGGCCCGCGCCCAGGGATGGTCGGTGCCCGACGCGGTCCTGATCCTGCTCGGCTACGGGGCGGCCGTGCACCTCGACGAGCTGACCGACGACCCTGTGGCCGCCCTGGGAGCGGCCCGGGCGGAGCTGGCACTGCTGCGCCACCGGGCGTTCAGCGCGGGAGAGGCGGTCCGGGACCTCCAGATGACCATCACGGGGCTGACCGCGTCCATCGCCCAGGCCGAGCGGTCTCTGGCCGTTCTGCAGCCCCTGGTGGCACAGCTGCGGGCCCGCGCGGAGCCGTCCGCCGCCGCCGCCACCGGCCCGTCCGCTCGGGACAGGCTGTGTGCCTTTCTGGCCCGCGGTCGCCCGGGGACTCCCGGGACGTGACCCGTGTCTCCCCCGGTGCGCCGATCGTCCGCGCCGTCGGTTCCGCCCGACGACATCACCATGGTCAAGGTGCGGGAGGCCCTGCGCCGGGGCGGCTGCCCGGTCTGCCGCGTCGCCTCCGCATCGGCGCGCCGGTACCTGTGGGGGTTCCTGTACGAGCAGGTCAACGACCCTGAGGTGCGGGACACGCTGCGGCGGTCCCGGGGCTTTTGCCGCCACCACGCCTGGATGCTCACCCAGTTTTACGACACCCTGGGCGTGTCCATCGTCCACCACCACCTGGTCCGGGATCTCGCCCAGGACCTGCGGGCTGTCGCCGGGGGCGCCCGCGGCCTCCGCCCGCGCGCGCCGGCGCGTACCCAGCCCTGTCCGGCCTGCCGGGTGGTGCGCCAGAGCGAGCAGAACGCGCTGGAGGCGCTGGTGCAGCGCCTGGACGACGAACAGGTCCGCGCCGGCCTGGCCGGGGACGCTCCCCTGTGCCTGCCGCACCTGCTGGCCGCGTGGGACCGTGTTCCCGACGCCGCCGCGCTGCGGCGTCTGGCCGCGCTGCAGGTGTCCGCGCTGGAGGCGCTGGGCCGGCAACTGGAGGAGTTCATCCGCAAGCAGGACTACCGCTTCCGGCACGAAGGGGTCAGCGCGCAGGAGGGGACGGCGTGGCTGCGGGCCCTCGAGGTCCTGGCGGGAAGCGACCCGCTGGAGGACCGGCGCCCGGGCGAGCCCGGAGGGTGAGGTGATCGGTCGGTGAGCCGGCCCGCACCGTCCGCAGGGGCGGCGATGCGCTTCATCGTGCTGCTGGGTCTGGTGAGCCTGGCGGCCGATATGACCTACGAAGGCGCCCGCAGCGTCACCGGTCCCTTCCTGGGCGTCCTGGGCGCCGGCGCCGTCGTCGTCGCGACCACCTCCGGCCTGGGAGAGCTCGTCGGCTACGGCCTGCGGGCGGCCTCCGGCTACCTCAGCGACCGCACGGGACGCTACTGGGCCGTCACCGGCGTCGGCTACGCCGTCAACCTGCTGGCCGTGCCGCTGCTGGCGGTGGCCGGCCGGTGGGAGGTGGCGGCCGGGTTGATCGTCGCCGAGAGGGTCGGCAAGGCGGTCCGCACGCCGGCCCGGGACGCCATGCTCTCCCACGCCGCCGCGGCCGTGGGCCGGGGATGGGGGTTCGGCCTGCACGAAGCCCTGGACCAGGTGGGGGCGGTGGCGGGCCCGCTGCTGGTGGCGGCGGTCCTGGCGGCAGGCGGCGGCTACCGGACGGCCTTCGCGGTCCTGGCAGCTCCCGCGGTGGTGGCCCTGGCCACGCTGCTCCTGGCGCGGCTGTCCTACCCGTCTCCCCGGCGCCTGGAAGCGGAGGTCCCGTCCGCGCCGGCCCCGTGGCCTCGCAGGTTCTGGCTGTACCTGGCGGGCACCGGGCTGGTCGCCGCCGGGTTTGCCGACTTCCCCCTGGTGGCGTTCCACGTGGCGCGGCACCGCCTGGCGCCCGACGCCTGGATTGCGGGCCTGTACGCTCTGGCGATGGGCGTGGACGCCCTGGCGGCGCTGGTTGTGGGCCGGCTATATGACCGCGCGGGCGTGGTGGTGCTGGCGTGGGCGGTGGCGGCCGCCGCCCTGTTCGCGCCGCTGGTCTTTGTGGGGTCGCTGCCCGGGGTGCTGGTCGGAGTGGCGCTGTGGGGCCTGGGGATGGGCGCCCAGGAGTCGGTCATGCGCGCGGCGGTGGCGGGCCTGGTCGCGCCGCCGCACCGCGGCGCGGCCTTCGGCCTGTTCCACGCCTGGTACGGCGTCACCTGGTTTGCCGGCAGCGCCCTGATGGGCGTCCTGTACGAGATCTCGCCGGCGTGGGTGGCGGCGTTCTCGGTGGCCGCCCAGGCGGCGGCGGTCCCGCTGCTGCTGGCAGGGGCGCGGGCGGACGGCCGTCCGCGGGCGCCGTAGATGCGGTCAGGGCGCCGACGCACTGCGGGGGATTCGCCCGGCGTGCCCGCGGGGCGGGGAGGGGAGATACGCTCCCGCCGCCACCAGGCGGCGCTGCAGCTCGGCCACCAGGCGCATGTCGCTTGCCAGCCGGGTGGGGGTGGTCTCGCGTTCCAGCGCCAGGGCGGCGGCCTCCCCGGCGGCCTCCCCCAGGGACATCCCTGTGGGGATGATCCGCAACGACCCCCAGGCCAGGTGGGTGGCCGAGAACGCCTTGCCCACCACCATCAGGCGGTCCACTCCCACCGGCACCAGGGCCCGGAAGGGGACCGTGTAGACCCGGCGCACCGGCCGCAGCAGGTTCACCTGGCCGCGGGCGTAGGGGTGCAGGTCGATGGGGTACGACGCGACCGCGATGCGGTCGGGGAAGACCCGTTCGTGCATGATGTCCTCGGCGGTCATGCGGTACAGCCCGACGATGTGCCGCGTCTCCCGGACGTACAGGTACGGGGCCGCCCCCGCCAGGGTGGCGCGGGCGAACCCGGGGGCGGAGGACCGCAGGAAGGCCACCACAGCCGGCAGCTCGGCGAGGGCCAGCTCCCGCCCCTGGGCCACCGACCGGGGGTCGGCGCCGTCCACGTCGAAGATCTGCAGGGCGTTGACCAGCACGGTCCCGTCGCTCTGCCATCCCAGGTTGAGGTCAAACAAACCCAGCCGCGGGATGGACGGGACGTAGCGGCGGGCGATCTGGCTGTACCCCCACGCGTACCGGCCGCGCACCCCGCCCCGGCGGTGGGGGACGTCCTCGCTGGCCACGTACCGGCTGACGGCGGCGGCGTCCACCCCGTCCAGCCGGAAGATCAAAGTGGCGGCCTGGGTGCGGCGGTCCCCCCCGCTGTCCTCGCGACCGACGGTGAACGGCACGCCGCTGGCCACCGCCACGGCGCCGTCGTCGGTGGCGTCGATCACCTGGCGGGCGCGGACCAGCCACTGCTGGCCGGTCTGCCGGTCCGCCAGAACCGCCCCCGCCAGAGCGCCGGCGTCCAGCACCGGACGGACCACCGTTGTGTGGGTCCGCACCACCAGGCGCGGCTGGGAGCCGACCAGGTCGTCGAAGACCGCCTGGGCCTGATCGATGTCGAAGGTCTGCCCCAGCTGCTGGTACACCCGGGCGAACAGACCCCCCGCGAGGATCTTTCCCCGGGGCGTCCGGTTGAGGTCCAGCATGTCCAGCCAGGCCAGGGTGATGTCGCCGCCGATGGCCTCGCGGGGCTCCACTAGCAGCACCCTGGCTCCGGCCCGCGCGGCGGCCACGGCGGCGGCGATGCCGGACGGTCCGCCGCCCACCACCAGCACGTCCGCGTCCACGGCGGCGTCGGCCGGAGGGCGGTCCACCGCCGCGACGCCGACCAGCAGGACGGCCGCGGCAACTCCGACACCCAGCGCTCTGCCCATCGCCGGTTCTCCGCCGGCCGCCCCCCGGACAGTGCGAGCGTCCGCCTGTCCCGGGAGGTTCCCCGCCCCTGCGGCCGGCTATCCCCTCTATGCCCCCGGGGCGGCGGATGAGGCGCGGGCGTATAATGGCAGGTGGAGATCCGGTGTCGTCACATCGGCGCGGAGGAGGGATCGTCATGGCCAACCGCAGCGAGTTCATCGCGGGACTGGTGGTCGGCGCCCTGGTGGGGGTGGGCGTGGGCCTGCTGCTGGCGCCCCGGTCGGGGGAGGAGACCCGCGGGCGGCTGCGGGGCAAGGCCGACGAGATGGCCGACCGGCTGCGCGGCCGGACCCGCGACGTCACCAACCAGCTCAAGGAGACGGTGGAGGAGCTGGGCAGCCGGATGCGCCGCAGCGCCGACGAGGTCACCGCCCGGGTCCAGAAGGCGCTGGGCGAGCAGGTGCAGCGGCTGCAGGCCGCTCTGGAGCGGCCCGGGACTCCTCCCGAGCACAACTGACCCTGCCGGCCCCACAGCGGAGCAGCTCCACCCCTGCTTTTGCCGTTCTCTATATTGACGAACTTCGATTTTTAGAGTACCGTGGTCCCACGCGTGATGCGGAGTCGCCCCGTGGCCGTCTCACTTCCTTCCCGTCTGTCCGACGACGGGCGGCGGGCCCCTGCGCGCCGCCCGTGCTGCCGCGGGAGGTGCGCGTCGGTGGTGGCCGCCACCCGGCTGGACCGGCGCGACCTGGCGCAGCGGGCGGAGGCGCTGGCGGCGGTGGGCGATCCGGTGCGGCTGGCCATGGTGACCCTGTTGGCCCGCCACCAAGCGCTGTGCGTGTGCGAGATCCAGACCGCCTTCGACCTGGGCCAGCCGACGATCTCTCACCATTTGAAGGTGCTGCGGGAGGTCGGGCTGGTGACCGTGGAGCGGCGGGGGCTGTGGGCCTACTACTCCCTGCGCCGGGACGCCCTCAGCGACCTGGCGCAGGACCTGCTCACCCTGGCCCGGCCGCAGGGGTAGCCCCCATGGAGATCCGACCCGCTGGTCCGTCCGATCTGCCCGCCATCCAGTCCCTGCTGGCCGCCGCCGGTCTCCCTCCGAACGGCGTGGCCGAGCAGAGGGGAGGGTTCGTGGTCGCCGTCGAGGGAGACCAGGTGGTGGCCTGCGCCGGATTGGAGGTCTACGGGCCGCACGGCCTGCTGCGTTCGGTGGCCGTGCGGCCCGACCGTCGCGGCCGCGGTGTGGGACGGGCTCTGGTCAGTCACCTGGCCGCGCGCGCCCGCGCGTCGGGCCTGACCGATGTCTACCTGCTGACGACCACCGCCGCGGACTACTTCTCCCGGCTGGGCTTTCACCCGGTGGACCGGGACCAGGTCCCGGAGGACGTGAGGACGTCTGCGGAGTTCACGGCAACCTGCTGCGCCACCGCCCGGGCGATGCGCCGGACGCTGCGGGCCGGAGGAGAGACACCGTGATGACGCCGGAGGACCTCAAGAAGAGCGTGCGGGACCACTACGCCCGGGCGGCCCTGGGCGACTGCGGGTGCGCCGACGCCGGCTGCTGCGCGCCCTCGGCCGCCTCCTGCGAGACCGCAGGAGACGGCCTGGGCTGCGGGTTTCCCCTGGCCCATGCCGACCTGCGGCCCGGAGAGGTGGTGGTGGACCTGGGGTCCGGCGCGGGAGGCGAGGTGATCCGGGCGGCGACGCAGGTCGGTCCGGCCGGCCGGGCCCTGGGGGTGGACATGACCGCGGAGATGGTGGCCCGGGCGCGCGAGGCCGCCCGCGGGGCGGGAGTGCCCGCCGCGGAGTTCCTGCTGGGCGAGATGGAGCGCCTGCCTCTGGCCGACGCGGTGGCCGACGTGGTGATCAGCAACTGCGCCATCAACCTGGTCCCCGACAAGGCGGCGGCGTTCCGGGAAGCCTTCCGGGTGCTGCGGCCCGGCGGGCGGCTGGTGGTCTCCGACATGGTCTCCCGGGGGCCGCTGTCCCCGTCTCTGCGGGCCGACCCCCGGGCGTGGGCGGGCTGCGTGGGCGGCGCCCTGGACGTGGAGGAGTACCTGGCGCTGATCCGCTCCGCCGGATTCCACCCGGTGGAGGTCGTCGACGCCTCGCCGGCTGCTCCCGGTCAGGTGTTCAGCGTGACGGTGCGGGCCCGCCGGCCTGTGGCCTGACCGTCAGGAGCCGGTCGCGGAGGACGCCCCCTCGTCCGCCCGGTGGGCGGGCCGGCCGGCGTACTGCTCGGCCATCTCCCGGGCGCGCTCGGCCGCCCTCCGGATGGCGTCCTGCACGGCGCGGGCGAAGCCGCGGTCTTCCAGCACCCCCAGGGCCGCCATGGTGGTGCCCCCGGGCGAGGTGACCCGGCGGCGGAGCTCGCCGGGGTCGGCCGCCGACTCGGCCAGCATGCGGGCCGCCCCCACCAGGGTCTGCACCGCCAGCCGGCGGGCGAGCTCGCCGCTGAGCCCCAGGTCGGTGCCGGCGCGGACCATCGCCTCGATCAGGTGGTACACGTAGGCGGGGCCGCTGCCCGACAGCCCGGTCACCACGTCCAGCACGTCTTCGGAGACCACCACGGTGTCGCCCACCGCCTCGAACAGCCGCACGGCCGTGGCCAGGTGGTCGGCGGTGGCGCGGCGTCCCGCCGCCAGCGCCGTGGCCGACGCCAGGACGGCGGCGGAGGTGTTGGGCATCGCCCGGATCACCGGCACCCCCGGCAGCGCCGCCTCCAGGGTGGCCAGGGGGATGCCGGCGATGACCGACACCACCAACTGGTCGGGCCGCACCGCGCCGGCGATCTCCGCCAGCACCTCCTGGGTGTCCCGGGGCTTGACGGCCAGGACCAGCACCGAGGCGGCCGCCAGCAGCGGGGGTTTGGTCGGCGTCACCCGCACGCCGTAGCGGGCGCCCACCGACAGCAGCCGCTCCCGGTTGGAGCGGTTGGTGACCCAGATGTCCTCCGGGGAGACCACGGCTCGGTCCAGCAGCCCCCGCAGCAGAGCGTCCGCCATGTTGCCGGCACCGATCATCCCGATGACCAGCTGCCCCACGTCTGCCACCTCCGCCAAACACACACGCCCTCCCGCCGCAAGGGCGGAAGGGCGTTCCGCGGTACCACCTTACTTCCGGCGCGCCCGGCTGGCCGTCCGGGGGCGCCGGCACTCTGCGCCGTCTATCGGCCGGCGACCCGGCCCGCTTAGGACCCGGGTGGGTCGGTCACGGGCTGCTCCGGGGTGGGAGCCCCTTCATCGCGTGTAAGCGTTACTGTAGCACGCCCCGGCCGCAGGCGCAAGAGGTCGGTGTCCTGGGTTCGGCTACAGCCACCGGTCCCGCCCCCGGTAGATCTCCACCACCGGTCCGGTGGGGTGCTGCCGGCGGTACTCGCGGTACCGGCGGAGCAGGCGGCGGTACCGGCGGTCTGACGAGCGCAGGCGCCGGTGGGGGACCTGCAACAGGTACCGCTCCACCTTCCACACGTTGCGCCGGGACAGGCGCCAGTCGTACCCGCCCAGCTCCCGCAGGTCCACCAGCTGGTAGCCGGTGATGCGCCCGCTGTAGTCCACGTAGGGGTCGAAGTAACTCCACACCAGGTCCCGGAGGCTGCGGAACACCGGCCGCCGGCCGTGCAGCCCGGCGTCCCGGGACCGCCCCACGGCGCCCCACCGTCCCCGGCGGCGGAAGACGAACAGGACGTGGTCGATGCCGTCCTGGGACTCGAAGCTCAGCAGCAGGGGCGGGTAGCCGTGCTGCTCCAGGATGACGGCGGCCGCCAGGGCCGCTTCCAGGCAGTGGGCGGCGCCCCGGCGGACCACCTCCCGGAACGAGCGCAGGGTCTCTCCGCGCCGCTCCCAGTTGTACCGCAGCGACCGCAGAAACCGCTGGACCTGCTCGGGGGTGCGGTGGGCCTGGACGATCCGCCACTCCCTCCGGGTGAACGCCTCCCGCGGGGGCGGTCGGTAGCCTGCCGTCACGGGGGCAGGAATTCGCAGCCTGGCCCCGGGACGCCTGCCCGCGGCGGCGGGGCGGCCAGGGAGACGGCCTGGCTGCCGTCGAAGTGATGACACCCAGACCGGAAGGAGGTGTCCCCCGTGGCGGCCCGGGAGCCGGCGTTCGCTTCGGCCGACGAGGAGCGCGCGTACCTGGAGCGGGTGAAGGCGGAGCTGGACGCCTGCCGCACCAAGGAGGACGTGGTCCGGGTGTGGCGGGCCCACTACCTCCGGATCGGCCACCGCAGGCTGGGGCGGCTGCTGCTGGGCCGCAGCGTGGACGAGCTGGTGCGGGGCACGGAGTAGGCCGTGGACGTCGTCCGGCCGGACCGCGCTCAGGCCGGCCCTCCGGAGCGGCCGGAGTACGTCGCGGGGACGGTGCGCCTGCAGTACCTGCGCCGGCCCGCACCCGGGGGGATGGAGCTGATCGCCGTCTTTTTCGACCCCGGCGCCCGCACCATTCCCCACGTCCACCACGCGGAGCAGGTCCTGGTGTTCGTAGAGGGCGAGGGAGTCGTCGCCACCGAGGACGGACGGCGCGTCGTGCGCGCCGGGCAGATCGCGGTCATCCCCGCGGGCGCCTGGCACTGGCACGGCGCCACCCGCACCTCGCCCGCCTGTCACATCTCCATCAAGGCCGCCGGCCCCACCGACTGGACCGTGGAGCGCCGGGACTGGGACGACTACTGAGGGCCCGCGGACAGCGGCGCCCAGGCGTCCGGCGGGACGTCGGCGGCGACGACGCCGGGGTGCAGCAGGGTCGCCAGGATTTCCACCCCCGTCACGATCCGGGGGCCGGGGCGGTTGAAGTACGCCGACGCGTCGGTGAGGTAGACCCGGCCGGACCGCACCGCCGGCAGGGTGTCCCACCCCGGCCGGGCGGTGAGCGGGGAGATCTCCCGCCGCGTCCGCGCCACGTCGAACCCGCACGGCATCACCACCAGGACCTCGGGCGCCGCGGCCACGACGTCCTCCCAGGGCACGACCACCGACGGCTCCCCCGCCCGGCCGAGCACGTCGCGCCCCCCGGCGATCTCCACCATCTCCGGCACCCAGTGGCCTGCGATGAAGACCGGGTCCAGCCACTCGATGCACACCACCCGGGGCCGGGGCAGCCCGGCGGTCGCCCGCCGCACGCGCTCGATCCGGGCCTGAAGGTCAGTCGTCAGTTCTTCGGCCCGGGCGCTCCGGCCGGTCAGGTCCCCCACCAGGCGGATGGTGTCCAGGATGCCCGCCCAGTCATGCGGTTCCAGCGAGACGATCTTCGGCTGCGCGTCCAGGAGACGGGCGGCCGCGGTGACCAGGGTGTAGGAGGGCGCGCACACCGCGCACAGCTCCTGGGTGAGGATCAGGTCGGGTCGCAGGGCCGCCAGCCGGGCCGCGTCCAGGTGGTAGACGCTGGTCCCCCGGTGCAGGTGGTCGCGGATGCGGGCGTCGATCGCCCCGCTGGGGAAGTCCGCGGTGACCACCGCCTGGCTCAGCACGGGCAGCCCGGCGACCTGAGGCGGGTAGTCGCAGTCGTGGGAGATGCCGACCAGCGAGTCGGCCAGCCCCAGGGCGCAGACGATCTCGGTGGCGCTGGGCAGCAGCGAGACGATCCGCACGACCTGCCCCTTTGGCATCCGGAGCCGGCGTCCCTGCCGCCGCTCCGCGACCTCCCCCGGCCGGGGGTCGGCCGGCCTAGGACTGGTAGATGTTGAGCGGGTGCCGCCGGAACGCCGGGCCCAGCGCCCGGCGCAGTTCGTCGAACATGGCGATGTCGTGCTGGCCCACGAAGGTGACGGCCACCCCCGGCCGCCCCGCCCGCGCCGTGCGGCCCACCCGGTGGATGTAAGTCTCCACGTCTTCGGGCATGTCGAAGTTGATCACGTGGGAGACCTCGGGCAGGTCCAGCCCCCGGGCGGCCACGTTGGTGGCCACCAGGACCGGCGTGCGCCGCGCCGCGAACTCCCGCAGGGCCTGCAGGCGGGCCCCCTGGCGCAGGCCGCCGTGCAGCAGCCCCACCCGGAGGTCGCGCCTCAGCGCCCGGGCCAGCCGGTCGGCGCGGTGCTGGGTCCGCCGGAACACCAGCGCGGCCTCCACCGGTTCGGTGCGCAGCAGGCGCCGCAGGGCCCGCACCTTGTCCTGCTCGGCCACCTCCAGGTAGAACTGGTCCACCGTGGGAACGGTGGGCCGCTCGGCCGCGATGCGGATCCAGACGGGCTGGCGCATCTGCGCCTCGGCCACGGCCCGCACCGCCGGGGGCATGGTGGCCGAGAACAGCGCCGTCTGGCGGGTCCGGGGCGTGTGGCCGAGGATGCGGGTCACGTCGGGCAGGAAACCCATGTCCAGCATCCGGTCCGCCTCGTCCAGGACGACGGCGCCGACGGCGCCCAGGCGGACGGTGGCGCGCTGCAGGTGATCCAGCAGGCGGCCGGGGGTGGCCACGACCAGGTGCGGACCCCGGCGCAGCTCGCGCAGCTGCCCCTCCATGGACGCCCCGCCGAACAGGGCCACGGGCACCAGACCCCGGGGCCGGCCCAGGGCCGCCAGGTCGTCGGCCACCTGCAGGGCGAGCTCGCGGGTGGGGACCAGGACCAGAGCCTGCGCCTCCCGGCGGGCGGGGTCCAGCCGCTCCACCAGGGGGATCCCGTACGCGCCGGTCTTGCCGGAGCCGGTCTGGGCCTGACCGACCACGTCGCGGCCCTCCCGCATCAGCGGGATGACCTTCTCCTGGATGGGGGTGGGCTGGGTCCAGCCCAGCCCGGCGACGGCCTTCGCCGTCTCGGGGAGGACCGTCAGAGTTCCAAACTGTGTCGACATACAATAAGCCTCCTTCGTCCCCGGCGGTGCCGGGGCGGGTGTGCCGGCATCTGCGCGTGTCTCGCCGGTCCCACCCTGCGAAGAAGGCCCGTCGACACACACGCGAAGGGCGCCGCCAGCGGCGCCCCTCGCAGAACGCATCTATGACGACGCCGTCAGGATATCACACCCTGCAGCCCCCGTCAAACGGTCGCGGGGCCGGTCCGCCACGCAGGCGGGCCGCTACCAGCGAGGCCGCCGGTCCCGCCGCTCGCGCCGGCGTCCTCCGCCGCCTCCCCGGCGGCCGGACCGCTCGCCTCCTCCACCCCCGCCGGACCACCCGCCCGGCCGTCCTCCGCCGTAGCCGCGGCCGCCGGGGGGACCCTGGGGCCGCGGCCGGGCTTCGTTGACGATCAGGCTGCGCCCTTTGAACTCCTTGCCGTGCATCGCCGAGATGGCCTCGGCCATCCGCTCGGCCGGGATCTCCACGAACCCGAACCCCCGCTCGGCGAGCAGGCGCGCGTCGGTCACCGGCCCCCAGGTGGTGAACAGGCCGCGCAGCTCCTCTTCGGTGGTGTCGTAGGACAGGTTACCGACAAACAACCGCTTGGTGCTCGTCACATCCGCCACTCCTCTCCTGTGAAATCACGCCTCCCGTCGGGGGGGCGTTCCGTTGGACGTCCAGGCGGGGGAGGGGCCGTACGCCTGGCGCGCCCGCCGCGCCCGGGGCAGGGACCGCACCGGGTCCTGGTAGGCAAACTGCAGCAGCCGCCGGGCCGCCGGCCCGGTGTAGGTCAGCTCGTGGGTGCCGTCCCGCCGCACCCGCACCTGCCCGCCGTTCACGCCGGCGTGACGGGCCAGGGCGCGGCGCAGGTCGGAGGCAAACTGTTCGGGACCGGTCAGGGAGACGGCGGGCCGGCGTCCTGCGCTCACGCGTCCGCCGCCTTCCAGGTAGCCGCGGACGAAGTGGTCCAGCAGGCCGGGAGGCACCAGGGCCACCGGCACCGACCCGTCGGTCGGGTCATCGGGGATCCCCCAGTCGGCCAGCATGCGGCCCAGGTCCCGGTCGCGGATGTAGGCCTGCAGGCCGTCCCGGCTGCTGCGGCACCACTCGCAGGTGGGGTGACCGGCGCACAGGTCCTCCACCAGGGTGGCCACGTGGGCGGTGTCCCGGGGATCCACCGTGAGGACCAAGGTGGGCACGGGGCCCTGCTGGAACAGCCGGCCGCAGGCGGCAATGTAGCCCACCCAGTACAGCTGCACGGCCCCGCGGCCGCGGCGGGCGTGCTGGCGCAGGTGGAAGGGCGTGGGCAGCCGGTCGTCGGCGCGGCGCCGGAGAATGGCGGCCACCGCCGACAGCGGGAGACCGTGCTTGGCGGCGATGGCTGCAGGCGGAAGCCCCGCGGCAAAATCGGCGTGGATCGAGAAGAGCTGGTACGGATCCCGCCGCGGGAGCCGGCGGGTAGGCGTCACGTTCCGAGCATACCACGTTTTCGGGTCCCGCTCCAGCCCGGCGTCAGCCGGACGGGCGGGTGAGGGCGGGCCGGCGGGGGTCGAACAGCGCGATGGGGTGGCGGGTGCGGCCCTCCAGCGCCAGGTCGGCGGCGATCTCCCCCACCACGGGGGCGAACTTGAACCCGTGGCCCGAAAAGCCGCAGGCCACCACCACCTGCGGGTGGCGGGGGTGCAGGCCCAGGACGAAGTGGCCGTCGGGGGTGTTGGTGTACAGGCAGGTAGCCGCCCGGGCCAGCTCCCCGGCCGCGTCGGGCAGGTAGCGCTCCAGCAGCGCCCGCATGGCGTCCGCCTCCTCCGGAGCGACCTGCCGGCGGACGGTCTGGGGGGTGCACGCCTCCCCGCTGTGGTGGTGGGCCACCTTCACCGTGCCGTCCTCCTGGGTCGGAAAGCCGTAGAAGAACGCTCCGGGCCGGTACTCGCAGATGTAGATGGGGAAGCGCCCGGGGCTGAACAGCTCTGGCCGGCGGGGCCGGAACCAGTACATCACGTTGCGCTCCACCACCAGGGGAAGGTCCAGGTCGTCCAGGACCTGGAGCGCCCACGGCCCCGGGCACAGGACCAGACGGCCGGCCCGGTAGGTTTCCCGGGAGGTCTCCACGGTCACCCCCTCCGGACCGGCGCGCCAGTGCCGGACGGGCTCGTCGTAGCGCAGGTCCGCTCCCGCGGCGGCGGCCTGCTGCAGGTGCGCGCGCACGCACCCTTCGGGGTCCAGCACGCCCGCCCGCGGCTCCGCCACGGCCACGTATCCGGGAGGGGGACGAAACGCCGGGTACCGGCGGGCGATCCCGTCGCCGTCCAGGACCTCGTGGGCCAGCCCGTGCTGCCGGGCGCTGGCCAGGGTGCCGGTGACCAGTTCGCCGTCGGGCGGGCCCACCATCAGCCCGCCGGTGATCCGCAGCAGCGGGGTCCCGCAGCGGTCCTGCAGCTCCTCCCACAGCCGGTAGCTGCGCTGGACCAGCGGCACGTAGTCGGGGTGCTCGAAGTACGCCTCGCGGATGATGCGCGAGCGGCCGTGAGAGGACCCCCGGTCGTGGGGCGGCGCGTACTGGTCCACGCCCACCACCCGCGCGCCCCGGCGGGCCAGGTGGAAGGCGGCGGCGCCGCCCATGGCGCCCAGCCCCACGACCACCACGTCGGCGGTGACCATCGCCACAGGGGAGTTCGCCCCGGCGGATCGTTTTCCCCGGGAGAGGCTACGGGTGCGGCTTAAGTTGGCCAACACTGACTTTTCTTTCGATCCGCCCCGTCGGGGTGGCGCGGGCTGCACACGTCCACTATCATAGAACCCACATGGCGACACCCACTCCCGCTCCGCAACCGGCGGTGCGACGTCCCCCCTCCGGCCGGCTGCGCGTGCTCCTGCAGGACGTCGGCACGCCCCCGCCGGGTCCGTTCGTCCCGGCGCCGTTCCAGGAGGCGGCGCTGGCGGCGGTGCGCGTCACCGACGTGCTGGTGTGCGCGCCCACCGGCAGCGGCAAGACCTGGATCGCCGAGCAGGCCATCGGCGAGCTGCTGGCGGCCGGAGGGTCGGCGTGGTACACCACCCCCCTGAAGGCGCTGTCCAACCAGAAGTTCCACCGGTTCACCGGCCTGTACGGCGCCGAGTCGGTGGGCCTGCTCACCGGCGAGCGGCGGATCAACGCCAGCGCCCCGGTGATCGTGGCCACCACCGAGATCCTGCGCAACGTCCTGTACGGGGAGCGCCTCAGCCCGGATCTGATCGTCCTGGACGAGGCCCACTACCTGGCCGACCGGGAGCGGGGCACCGCCTGGGAGGAGATCCTGCTGCTGGCGCCCCCGCGGGCGCGGCTGCTGCTGCTGTCGGCCACCTTCCCCAACGCCGACACGGTGGCGGGCTGGCTGGCGGAGGTGCGGGGCCGCAGGCCCGAGGTCATCGTCGAGCGCACCCGTCCCGTGCCCCTGCGCTTCGTGCTCGCCGACGGGCGGGGCCGGCTGCTGGCTCCCGACAGCCTGGGCCACCTCCCCGCCGACGGCGCCGCCCCGGGCTGGCTGGCCGGCCTGCTGCGCGACCTGGAGCACTACAACCTGCTGCCGGCCATCCTGTTCTACCCGTCGCGCCGCCAGTGCGACGAGGCCGTGCGGGAGCTGGCCGGGATGCGCGCCTTCGGGCCCGAGCTGCGGGCCGCCGCCCTGGCCCGGTGGGAGCGGGACTACCCGTTCCTGCGCGCCCACCCCTTCCGCGCCGTCCTGATTGACGCCGGGGTCGCCCCCCACCACGCGGGCCACACCACGGCCTGGCGGCTGGCGGTCGAGGACCTGCTGGCCCGGGGCCTGGTGCGGGTCGTGTGCGCCACCACCACCCTGGCCGCCGGTCTGGACGTGCCGGCGCGCACGGTGGTGCTGTCCACCCTGGTGCGCCACAGCCCCCAGGGACCGGTCCAGCTGTCGGCCACCGAGTTCCACCAGATGAGCGGTCGCGCCGGCCGCCGGGGCAAGGACACCGTGGGGGTGGTGGTCCTGCCGGCCACCTCCCGGGACGAAGCCCGGGAAGCTCTGTCGCTGATCGACGCCGAGCCCGAGCCGGTCACGTCGTCCTTCACCCCGGGTTACGTGCAGGTGCTCAACCTGCTGCGCCGGTCCTCCCTGGAAGACGCCCTGCGCACCCTCGGCCGGTCCCTGGCGGCCTACGAGCGGCGGGAAGAGGTCCGGCGGCTGCGGGAGGCCATCGCCGCCATCCCCCCCGACGACCTCGCCGAGCGGCCCTGCGACGACCGGCTGGTGACCCGCGGCCGCTACGAGCGCCTGCAGGAGCGCCTCAGCCGCCTGCGCCGGGCGCGCGCCGAGGGGGACGTCGCGCGGGTGGCCGAGGAGCTGGCGGCGTGGCCGTGCGCCTCCTGCCCGGTGGAGCAGCGCTGCCTGCAGACCCTGGAGGCGCTGCGGGCGCGGGAACTGCGTCGCTCGTCGCTGCGTCAGGCGCTGCACGCGGTGGAAGGGTCGCTGGCCGACGAATTCCTCCGGCGCGCGGCGGTCTTGCGGCGGCTGGGCTACCTGGACGACGCGCACCGCCTGACCCCCGACGGCCTGTGGGCCTCCGAGCTGCGCCACCCCCGCGTCCTGATCCTGGCCGAGATCGTCCGGCGCAGCCTGATCGGCGGGTCCACGGCCCTGTGGGCGGCGGCGGCCGGCGCCCTGGCCACCGAGCGGGCTCCCTACCGGGGCGGGGAGGCCGGCCTGCAGACGCTGGCGCGCCTGGCCCGGGAGCTGGACCTGCTGGAGCGCCAGCACGCCCTGCCCCCCGACGACCTGGCCAGGCAGTTCGAGCCCGAGTGGGACCCGCGCGCGCGCCGGCGCCTCCCCTCCCCCGCCGACCGCCGGGCGGACGTGGTGGTGGCCTGGATGCGCGGGGCCGACTGGCTCACCCTGGTGGCCCACAGCCAGGCCGAGGAGGGCGACCTGCAGCGCATCATCCTCCAGGCGGCCGAGGTGCTGATGCAGGTGGAGGGGCTGCCGTTCCCCGACGTGCGGACCGCCGCCCGGGACGCCCGCCTGCGCCTGCTCCGTCCCCCCGTCGTCTGAAGCCCCCTTACTGACGTTGGAACGTTGAAACGTTGGAGCGTTGGAACGTTGAACCTTTCCCCTTTCCCCTTTTCCTTTTTCCCTTTTCCCTCCCTCCGTTGGAACGTTGAAGCGTTGGAGCGTGAGATTTTTCCCCTTTTCCCTTTTCCTTTTTCCCCTTTCCCTCCCTCCGCAGGATCCCCCCGCCCCGCAGAGAAAAGCCTTATCCAGCGCCCGTTCTCCCGTCGGATGACGATGCGTCACTGTCCGGTCTGCGACAGCGAGATGTCGCCGCGGTTCGCCAGCGAGTGCGAGCCTCCCGTGGCCTGGGCGTGCCTGGAGTGCGGCCTGCTGCAGCTGGAAAGCGGCGGCCGCCCGTTCACGCCCGAGCAGGCCGAGGCCGTGGCCGCCCTGGCCCCCGCCGTCGCGTCCCGCCGCCCGCGCCCGGCGTCGGCGGCGGCGGCCCAGGCGCGCGAGATCCTGGACACCTTCGGGGCGGACGTCCCCGTGGACGTGGAGGCCCTGGCGCAGCGGCTGGGCTTTGTCGTGCGGTGGCGCAGCCTGCCGGCCGGTGTGCGCGGCACCGTGGGCGGGGAGGAGGGCCACCGGGTGCTGGTCCTCAACCGCGACTACCCCTTCCGCACCGAGGCCGAACGCCGGTGGGCGGTGGCCGAGGAGCTGGCCCACGCCGTGCTCGGCCACGGCACCCTGGTGGCCAGCGAGCAGCCCGGGGCCGCGCCGGTGCTGCAGGAGCCCGCCCGGCGGGCGCGGGAGCGGGAGGCCCGCGCGTTCGCCGCCGAGCTGCTGATGCCGGCCGCTCGGGTCCGCCAGGCCTTCGCCCGGGAGCAGGCCATCATCCTGCGCGCGCTGGGAAGCGAGGAGCGGGCGCACGCCGTCCGCACCGTCGTCGCCGACCTGGCGCGGGAGTTCCGGGTTTCCCAGCAGGCGATGCGCCTGCGCCTGGCCGAGCTGGGCCTGCTGGCGTAGGGCGGGGTGCAGACCGGTCCCGGGACGGCCAGGGACAGCCGGGCCGGCGGCGAACCACAACGCTCGTGATCCCGCTGCCTGTGCTGGACCTGCCGCCTGAGCCCGCCGCCGCCGGGTGGGAGCACGGCCGCCGCGCCCGCGACCTGGTCGCCGCCAACGTGGCCGTGTACTTCGACCGGTTCGCCCGGGAGGCGCATCTGGCTCCCGACCAGGTGCGGGAACGCGCCCGGGCCTACCTGCCGGTCATCGAGCAGGCCGACCCCGCCTACGCCGCCGCCCTGCGGGCCCTGGCCGAAGCCAGCGGGCTCCCGCTGGAGGACCTGGCGGCGCTGAACGTCCGCTACGAGCTGCTGTACAGTCAGTACTCCGCCCTCAACCAGGCCCGGCTGCAGCTGTCGTCGGGGTGTACGGCGTTCGCCGTGACCCCCCAGGCGTCCGCCGACGGGCACCTGTGGCTGGGGCAGAACTGGGACTGGTTTCCCCGGGTGCGCGGGCTGGTGATGCGGTCGGCCGGCCCGGGGGGCCTGCGGGTGGCGGCGTTCACCGAAGCGGGCATCGTGGGCGGCAAGATCGGTCTCAACTCGGCGGGGCTGGGGCTGGCGATCAACGGACTGCTGTCCACCGACGACGACTGGACGCGCCTGGGTACCCCCTTCCACGTGCGGACCTGGAGGATCCTCCGGGCCGCGTCGGTGGCGGACGCCGTGGAGGCGGTCACCCGGGGCGAGCGCGCCTGCTCCGCCAACTTCCTCATCGGCCAGGCCGACGGGGAGGGACGGGTCGTGGACGTGGAAGCCGCGCCCCGTGCCGTCCGCACCCTGGCGCCGTCCGGAGGCATCCTGGTGCACGCCAACCACTTCGAGGACCCCCGGGCGCTGGGCGTCGAGCAGCCCCTGGCCGAGGAGCGGGTGTCCACCTATCACCGGGCGGCGCGGGCCCGGAGGCTGTTGGAGGCGGGCCGGTCCGCGGGCGGACTGTCGGCGGAGGACCTGATGCGGGTGCTGCGCGACCACGACGGCCGCCCCGAGTCGGTGTGCCGCCACCTCAACCCCGCCCTGCCGGAGGAGGAACGGGTGCAGACGGCGGTGTCGGTGCTGATGGACCTGTCGGCGCGGCGGCTGTTCGTCGCGGCCGGCCCGCCCTGCCAGGCCGCCTACCAGGAGATCCCTCCGGCCTGACGTGGAACCGGTGCTGGCCGCCAACGGCGCGTTTGCCCTGGTCCTGCTGGTGGTGGCGTTCGCGTCGGCCGTCAAGGGCGCTCTGGGATTCGGATTCCCCCTGATCGCCGTGCCGCTGGCCGCCAACCTGATCGGCGCCCGCACCGCGGTGGTGCTGATCGCCGTCTCGGTGGTCTTCAGCAACTTCCTGATCCTGTTCCGGGGAGGCGGCCGCCGGGAGGACCTGTCCCGGTTTGGCGGGCTGCTGGCCGGCGTGGTGGCGGGGACGGCGGTGGGCGCCCAGCTCCTGGGCCGGCTGGACCCGAGGGTCCTGTCGGTCCTGGTGGGCGTCACGGCGGTGGTGCTGGGAGGGATGGGCCTGCTCGACCGGTCCCCCACGGTCCCCGCCCGCGCCGAACGGGTGGTGGGTCCGGCGGTGGGGCTGGCGGCGGGCGTCATGGGCGGGACCACCGGCATCTTCGCCCCCTTGATCGCCGCCTACGTCCAGTCGCTGCCCGTGGACAAGCGCGGCTTCGTGTTCTGGCTCACCCTGTCGTTCTTCGTGGGAGGGCTGACCCAGGTGACCAGCTACTGGCGCCTGGCCTGTACACGCCCACGATCCTGGCCTACGCCGCGGCCACCTTCGTGCCGGTGGTGGTGGGGACCCGGGTGGGGTTCTGGATCCAGGACCGCCTGCCCGGCCCCCTGTTCCGCCGGCTGGTCCTGGCCCTGGTCCTGCTCAGCGGGGTGAATCTGATTGGGAGGAGCGTCTAAAAAGGGAAAAGGGAAGAGGGAAAAGGGAAGAGGGGAAAACCCACGCTCCAACGTTCCAACGGTCCAACGCGACAGAAGGGAAAAGGGAAAAAGGAAAAGGGAAAAGGGAAAAGTCCAACGTTCCAACGGTCCAACGTTCCAACGTCATCGTCAGATGTACACCGTCCGTCCGGTGCGGGCGGCGGTGGCGAGGGCGTCCAGCACCCGCAGGTTCGCCACCGCGTCCTCCGGCGGATAGCGCGGGGGTTGTCCGTCCAGCAGGCAGCGCCCCATGTGGTCGAGCATCCGGGTGTACTGGTTGGTCCCCTCCACCACCAGCCGCTCCTCCCGGTCCCCGCGGCGCACGATCAGGACCGCCGGATCCTCCTCCGGCTGGAACGGCCGGGGCACGGTGATGGTGCCCTCGGTGCCCACCACCTCCGCCATCTGCCGGTACGGCGCCCGCAGGCCGCAGTCCACCAGCGCGGCGGCGCCGTCCCAGCCCAGGCCCGCCGCCAGCCTCACGTCCACGCCCCCCTCGTAGACCGCCGCGGCCCACGCCGCCCGGGGCTCCCCCAGCAGCAGGCGGCTGAGGTTGACCCCGTAGCAGCCTACGTCCAGCAGCCCGCCGCCGCCCAGGGCGGGGTTGAGGCGGATGTCGTCGGGGCGAGCCACGGTGAACGTGAACGCCGCCCGCACCAGCCAGGGCGTCCCCACGGCGCCGTCCCGGACCAGGCGCTGCAGGGTCTCGATCTGCGGGTGGAAGCGGTACATGAACGCCTCCTGCAGCACCACCCCGGACCGCCGGCACGCCTCCACCATCTCCTCCGCCTCCCGGCTGCTGACCGCCAGGGGCTTCTCGCACAGCACGTGCTTGCCGGCCCGCGCCGCCCGGACCGTCCACTCCCGGTGCAGGCTGTTGGGCAGGGGATTGTAGACGGCGTCCACCTCGGGGTCGGCCAGCAGCTCGTCGTAGCTGCCGTAAGCCCGGGGGATGCCGAACTGGTCCGCCACCGCCCGCGCCCGAGCCGGCTCGCGGCTGGCCACGGCCGCGGCGACGCCGGTGTCGCTGCGCAGGAGCGCGGGCAGGACCCGCCGCACCGCGATGCGGGCGGCGCCGAGGATGCCCCACCGGACCCGCCGCCCGCTCACCGCACCCGCTCCCCTGCCTGGCGCAGCCACGCCGCCAGCGCCTGGGCCAGCGCCACCAGGGCCCCCGCGCCCAGAGCGGCCACGGCCACCACGCCGGCGGTGAGAGCGAAACCCACCGCCAGCACGGCGGCGTCGCGGTTGAGCAGTCCCACCCCCAGCACCAGGACCGTGAGGGCGGGGACGGTGTTGAGAAACGGCAGAGGCGACAGCAGGACCACGCCCAGCAGCAGCACCGCCACCGCCACCACCCGGGTCACGATCCGCTGGTCCAGGCCGGCCAGCCGGGGCCGCGAGTAGCGCTCCACCCGCTGCAGCAGGGGCAGGCCGCGGTCCCGCAGGACCCGTACCGCCCTCCCGCTGAGCCGGTAGCGGCGCACCCGGGCCGGCAGCCAGGGCCGGGGCAGGCCCGCCAGCATCTGGGCGGCCAGGAGGATGTACAGCAGCCCGACGGTGGCCGCCGATCCCGGCGGCAGCACGGGGATCATGGTGGGCAGCGCCAGCGCCACCATGATCAGGCCGAACCCGCGCTCGGCGACCCGGTCGGCCAGTTCGCCCACGGTCAGGTCGCGGTCGCCCAGGACGTCGGCCAGTACGGCGGACAGCGGGGCGGACTCCGGTGTGAGCGGGGAGGTCATCTCGGACACGGCGCCCACCACCAGAGTTTCACCGCCGCCGGCGGCCTCCCTGTCGGGCAGGAATGCCGCCGGGGCGGGGGGAACTCGTCCTCACCTGCGCGGGGGCGGACGATGAGGCTGTGGGCGGCGGGGGTGATCCTGGCGGCGGTCCTGTCCGGGGCGGCCGCAGCACCGGCGGCGCAGGTGGCGCGCAACCTCGCCGAGAACGTCCTGGGGCCGGGGACCGTGCGGTGGGTGAGCGTCTCCTCCGACGGCCAGCGCATCGACATCGCGTGGGAGGCGGTGCTGTACCACCCGGCCCACAGCGCGGAGCGCAATCGGGAGCAGATGCGGGGCGAAGCCGAACTGGCCACCGGCGCCATCATGGGCGTGCTGTGGCCCGAGGTGATCTCCTACGCCATGCTGCGGGACAGCCGGACCCTGGCCCGGGGCCGGCGCACCCGGCAGGGGGAGTTCCACATCACCTTCGCCCCCGAGCTGGGCGGACAGCCGTGACGCCGGTGCCGTTCACCTCCTCCGACCGGCAGGTCCTGGCCGACATCGTCCACCACGTCTGGCGGGCGTGCCAGGTGTACGTCACCGTGGCGGTGGAACGGGGGCCGGCGGCGGCCCGACCGGCCCTGGAGGAGCTGGCCCAGTGGGCGGCGGCCCGGCGCCGGGAGCTGGCGTCCCCCTCGCGTCCTGCGGCCCTCAGCCCTCCCGCCTTGCGGGCGGGGCGGGAACTGCTGGACGACGTGGAGGCCGTCAGCCGTCAGGTGCTGGCCATGGTGGCGGCTCTGGACGGATCGTCGGCGGCGCCGGAGGAGGTGGAGGAGCGGATGCTGGGCATCGTGGAGGGCGTCCTGCGGTGGACCGGGCTGATGGCCTCCCAGCTGGGGTTCGCGCACCGCCTGCGTCCCCGCACGCTGTGGCAGGACCGGTGATCGGAGGGAGGAGCCCGTGTCCGCCTACGACGACGCCTACCGCGAGATCCTGACCCTGGCCCGCCGTCCCGACGCCGCCCAGGCCATCGTGGACTACCTGCAGACCCGCTTGCCGACCTACTCGTGGGTGGGGCTGTACTGGGTGGAGGGCTCCGACCTGGTCCTGGGCGAGTGGCGGGGGCCCGAGCCCACCGAGCACACCCGCATCCCCATCGGCACCGGCATCTGCGGCGCCGCCGCCGCCTCGGGCAGGGTGGAGATAGTCCCCGACGTCAGCCGGGACCCCCGCTACCTGGCCTGCTTTCCCTCCACCCGCTCGGAGATCGTCGTTCCCATCAGCGACGGCGGCCGGGTCGTGGGCGAGATCGACATCGACAGCACGGCGGTGGACGCCTTCGGGCCGGAGGACCAGCGGTTCCTGGAGCGGGTGGCCGCGGTCCTGGCGGAGGTCCGCCGGCGGCAGGCGGCCGCCCGGTCCGGCTCGGGTTCGGGCGCATCCGACCCGTAGGCCGCCCGGTCCGTCCCCATGGGGATGCTGGACGACGTGGTCGCCGTCATCACCGGCGCCGCCGGGGCCCTGGGACGGGAGACGGTGCGGGTCTTCTTGTCCGAGGGGGCGCAAGTGGTGGCCGCCGACATTGCCGACGCCGCAGCCGTGCTGGACCTGCCCGTCCCGCTGCAGGACCGCTGCGCCGTCGTCCAATCCGACGTCACCACCGAGTCGGGGGCGCAGGCGGTGGCGGATGCCGCGGTGACCCGCTTCGGGCGTGTGGACGCCCTGCTCGCCCTCGTGGGCGGGTGGGAGGGAGGCCGCGGGGTCCACGAGACATCCCCGGACGAGTGGACCCGCATGCTCACCCTCAACCTCACCACGGCGGTCCTGTGCTGCCGGGCCGTCCTGCCGCACATGTTGGAGCGCCGCAGCGGACGGATCGTGACCGTGGGATCCCGGACGGCGGTTCACCCCGCTCCCCGGCAGGCGGCCTACAACGCCGCCAAGGCGGCCGTGGTCGCCTTCACCCGGACGCTGGCCGAGGAGGTCAAAGACTGGGGGATCGCCGTCACCTGCGTGCTGCCCAGCATCCTGGACACCGAGGCCAACCGCCGGGCGTTCCCCCGGGCCGACTACAGCCGGTGGGTGAAGCCGGCGGACCTGGCCCGGATCCTGGCGTTTTTAGCCTCCCCGGCCGCCGGGCCCCTGACGGGCGCCGTCATCCCGGTCTACGGGCGCGCGTGAAGGGTCCGCGAGGCCTCAGCCGCGGGCGGCCACGACCCGGTTGCGCAGGACCCCGATCCCCTCCACCTCGGCCTCCATCACGTCCCCGGGCTGGAGCCACCGGGGAGGGGAATATCCCATGCCCACCCCTTCGGGGGTCCCGGTGGTCAGGATGTCTCCGGGCTCGACGGTCATGCCCGCCGACAGGACCTCGATCAGCTGCGCCACCGTGAAGATCATCTTGGCCGTGGTGGAGTCCTGGCGGGTCTCGCCGTTGACCCGCATCCGCAGCCGCAGCCGCTGGGGGTCGGGCAGGGCGGACCGGTGGACGATCCACGGGCCCAGGGGCGCAAACGTGTCCAGGGACTTGCCCTTGAACCACTGCTGGTGACGGCGCTGCAGGTCCCGGGCCGTCACGTCGTTGAGGATGGTGTAGCCGAAGACGTACTCCAGCGCCCGGGAGGCGGGAATGTTCCGGCCGCGCCGCCCGAAGACCACCGCCAGCTCCACCTCGTAGTCCAGCTGCTGGGTCACGGGGTGGTAGATCACGGGCGCGTCGGGGCCCACCACCGCCGTGGGGGGTTTGGTGAAGAACACCGGCACGTCGGGCGGCGCCACGCCCCCTTCCCGGGCGTGCTCGGCGTAGTTGCGGCCCATGCACACGATGTTCTTGCGGGGCCGCGGGATAGGGGCCAGCAGCCGCGTGCGGCGCAGCGGCGCCGCCGGCCGTCCCGCCGCCACCCAGGCGTCCGCGTCGCGGGCCAGGGCCTTGAGGGTCGCTGGGGGGACCTCCGCGATGACGTCCACCATCTCCCGCGGCGTCCGGACTCCGCGCCGGCGGGCCAGCGCCTCCAGGTCCACGATCCTGTCGCCGACCACGTAGCCCACCCGCGCCTCGCGCCCTGCCCGGTAGGTTGCCAGCCTCACCTCTGCCCTCCTGGGTACCGGAATCCGGCGGGGACTGCCGCCGCCGTCCGCCCGCGCCGACAGCAGGGGAGTTTCCACACGCAGCGAAGGCTACCCTCCGGCACACGCCGAGGAGGGTCTTATGGCTGGGGTCCGGGTGTACGTCGGCACCACCGACGGTCTGTACGTGTTCACCTCCGACGCGCGGCGCCGGACGTGGCGCCGCCAGGGGCCGTACCTGCGGGGCGTCCCCGTCAGCCACTGCGCCTGGGACGCCCGCACGCGCACGCTGTACGCCGCCACCCTCGCCGAGGGGGTGTATGCCAGCCGGACCGGGGGCCGGACCTGGACGCCGCTCAACGACGGCCTGTCCATCCGCCGGGTGTGGACTGTGGCGGTGAACCCCCGCGACCCCGACGAGCTGTGGGCGGGCACCCACTTCAGCTACCTGTTCTGGAGCACCGACCGCGGGCGCACCTGGCGGGTGCACCCCGGCTACTTGGAGGCGCCCGGCAAGGAGGGGCGGTACGGGGACTGGGGGTACGGCACCATCGGCAACTCCCTGCACGGCATCCACCTGGACCCGCGCGACCCCCGGCGGATGCTGGTGGTCAGCAGCACCAACCACGGCGCGGTGCGGTCCCTGGACGGCGGGCGGACCTGGGAGTACGCGCGCGCCGGCGTGTTTGAGTCCTGCCCGGCGGCCGGAGCGGCGGACCTGCGGCGGCCGATGAGCGCCGAGGAACGGGCCCGGGCCGCCGCGCAGCACCTGGCCGAGGTCCACGCCTGCACCCACCGCATCGGCGTCTGCGCCGCCGCGCCCCGGGTCCTGTACCGCCAGCAGCACTGCGGGGTCTACCGCAGCGACGATTTCGGGGCGACCTGGCAGGACGTCTCCGCCGGGCTGCCCGACCGCCACGGCTTCCCGGTGGCCGTGCATCCCGCCGACCCCGACACCGCGTTCGTGGTGCCGGCGTACCAGGGCAACGGGTGCACCCGCCACAACTCCTGCATCCGCGGACCCCTGGACGTGTACCGCACCCGGACCGGCGGCCGCAGCTGGGAGCGCCTGTCCGACGGCCTGCCCCGCCGGGTGCACTGCGTGGTGCTGCGGCACGCCATGGACGCCGACACCCTGCGCCCGGCCGGCGTGTACGTCGGGACCACCAGCGGAGAGGTCTACGGCAGCGCCGACGAAGGCGACAGGTGGGTCCTGCTGGGGCGGGGCCTGCCCCGGGTGCAGGGCATCACGGCGGTGGTGGGATAGGCGACCCGCCCCCGGCGGCGGCCTCCGGGGCGGGGGCGTCGACAAGCAGGGAGGGGTCGCGTTCGAGGACCTCCACGGGACCCGTGGGCAGGGAGACCACCCGGATCCGGAAGTCCCTGTACAGAGCCGGGGCCAGCGGCCGCGCCACGTCCCGGAAGATGGTCACCGCCACCTCCCGCATCTCCTGGTCCACGTGCAGCTCACCCCGCTTTTCGAAGAACTCCCGCCAGGCCCGGTGGTTGCCGGTGATAACGATGTGGGTCTCGGTCATGTTGGGCAGCACGCACCGGGCGGCCTCCCGGGCCCGCTTGCGGCGCAGGGTCTTGTCCTGAAGGCCCGCGAGCTTGCGGGCGCCGATCTCGGCGAGGGCCTGGTAGGCCTGCTGGACCCGGTCGTACAGGTCGGCCAGGATCGCCAGGGCCTCGGGGTCGTCCCGGAACAGCGGGGGGACCACCCACGGCGCGTCGTCCTCGCTGACGAACCGCTGGCTGAGCTGGGAGAAGCTGAAGTGGCGGTGGCGGACCATCTCGTGGGTGAACGAGCGGGACACGCCCGTCAGCATCACCGTGAAGCCGGCGTGCTCCAGGACCGAGTAGTGCCCCTGGGCCAGCAGGTGGGCCAGGTAGTCGGCGTTGGTGCGGGTGGCGGGGTTGGGCTTGTGCCAGGACTGGTAGCAGGCCCGCCCGGCGAACTCCACCAAGGCGCTGGCCGGGTCGGCGGCGTCGGTGGTCCACACCGCCCACGGCGTCCCCTCCCGGTCGTCCAGGACGAACCGGGTCTCGGCGACTTTGACGACGCGCAGCTGCGCGGTCCTCATGGCCAACCTCCCGCAGGCAACGACCCCAGGGAGGAGGTGCGGGCGAAGGAGGAGTGGTGTCGGGATACTGCCGTGTGGGGAGCCAGGCGTGGAAGGCGTCCAGGATTAGACTCGAAGGCTCCTCCCCCCTGTGGGTCCGGACACCAGTATTCCCCCTCCCCCTCCCGAATTCCTTCTGGCGATATCAACATGTTGTGGATAAGCTGCGGGTTTGCTCCCATATCCTGGGGCGAGCAGGCGTTTGAGGGTTCTGGCAGGCCACGCCGGGGGGAGGGGGATCCGGGCGGCCGGAGGGGGCGCCCCCGCGATGGCTAAGTTAGCGGACCTGGAACAGCACATCCTCCGGAGGCTACAGGGCCGGAGGCGGCGGGACCTGGCGGTGCCGGGCCTGCGCCGGGCGGCCGTCCTGCTCGCCCTGCTCTCCCACGGAGGGGAGGTGCGCGTGCTGCTCACCCGGCGGACCGAGCAGGTCGAACACCACAAAGGCCAGATCAGCCTCCCCGGAGGGGAGGCTGACCCGTCCGACGCCGGGCCCGTGGAGACCGCCCTGAGGGAGACCGAGGAGGAGCTGGGGATCCCCCGCACTGCGGTCCAGGTCCTGGGGATCCTCGACGACGTCCTGACGGTGGTCAGCGGCTTTGTCATCACCCCCGTGGTCGGCATCATCCCGCAGCCGGCCGACCTGCGGGTGAACGCCGCCGAGATCGCCGAGGTGCTGGCCGTCCCCCTGGCCGTGTTCACCGACCCGCAGGCCCTGCGCGTGGAGAGGCGGGTGCGGGACGGGCAGTGGGTAGACGTGCTGTTTTACCGCTACGGCCCCCATGAGATCTGGGGGGCGACAGCACGGATCCTCAAGAGTTTCGTGGACGCGGTGTTCGGCGACGATCCCCCCGTCCCCGGGCGGATTTTGGGGTCAGACGCTGGATAGCGTTTCATCCGCCGCACGCCCAAAAGGGCCAGTGTCCGGAAGAAACTAGCCAGAAACTGCGTACGGTACGTCAATTTCTTTGATTTTCGCTGGCTTTCACTTGGTTGCTCCGTTTTTCACACGCCCGTTCGCCCGTTTCTGGGGGGTGGTCCCCCTGCTATACTGGACCCGGCAGGACCCTCGGGAGGCTCCCCATGATGCACTTCGCTCGTCCTTTGTTCACAATTTCCGTCGCAGCCAACCTGGTCGGGGTCTCTCCGCAGACGCTGCGCCGGTGGGAGCGGGTCGGGCTGCTGTCCCCCCTGCGGGAGGGGCCCCGGCGGCGCCGGCTGTACTCCTGGCGCGACATCGAGCGCGCCCAGGAGATCCGCTACCTCGTGGTGCGCAGGAGGCTGCCGCTGAAGGCCGTGCGGGCTCACCTGCGCCTGGCCGCCGCCAGGCGCCTGGTCGCGGTGCTGCCGAAGATCGGCTCCCGGTCGGGCACCCCGCTCGTGCCTCCCATCGCCCTGGCCATCCCCCGCTGACGCCGGCCGCCGTCTCTGCGTGGTAGGCTGGGAGGCAGACGCGGGTCCCCGGCGGGGCCCGCCGGAGGGCCCCGCCGGGCGGGAAGGTGGGCCATGAGCGCACAGCGGCGGATCTACATGGACCATGCGGCCACCACCCCGGTGGACCCCCGGGTGGTGGACGCGATGCTCGCGTACTTCACCGAGCGGTTCGGCAACGCCAGCAGCGTCCACCAGTTCGGCCAGGAGGCCCGGGAGGCCGTGGACCGGGCGCGGGAGGCCGTGGCCCGGGCCATCGGGGCTCAGCCCTCGGAGATCGTCTTCACCAGCGGGGCCACCGAAGCCGACAACTTCGCCGTGCTGGGGACGGCGTGGGCCAACGAGGACCGGGGCCGGCACATCATCACCTCGGCGGTGGAGCACCACGCCGTCCTGGAGCCCTGCCGGTTTTTGGAGTCTCGGGGATTTGAGGTCACCTACGTGCCCGTGGACCGGTACGGCCGGGTGGACCCCGACGACGTGCGCCGGGCGATCCGCCCCGACACCATCCTGATCTCGGTGATGCACGCCAACAACGAGATCGGGACCCTGCAGCCGGTGGCCGAGATCGCGCGCCTGGGCCGGGAGCGGGGCATCCTGGTCCACACCGACGCCACCCAGTCGGTGGGCATCCTGCCCGTCCGGGTGGACGAGCTGGGCGTGGACCTGCTGTCCCTGTCGGCCCACAAGCGGTACGGCCCCAAGGGAGTGGGCGCCCTGTACATCCGCCGCGGGGCCCGGGTCGCCCGGATCCAGCACGGGGGAGCCCACGAACGCAACCGGCGGGCGGGGACCGAAAACGTGCCGGGCATCGTGGGGATGGGGGCCGCCCTGGACCTGGCGGTGCAGGAGATGGAGGAGGAGGCGGCCCGCCTGCGCCGCCTCCGGGACCGGATGATCGCCGGACTGCTGCAGATCGACGGCGCGCGGCTGAACGGCCATCCCACCGAACGCCTGCCCGGCAACGTCAACGTCTCCTTCGCCGGCACCGACAGCGAGTCGCTGTTGCTGGCCCTGGACCTGCGGGGGGTGGCGGCCAGCAGCGGCTCCGCCTGCACCGCCGGCAGCCTGGAGCCCTCCCACGTGTTGTCGGCCATCGGGCTGCCCCCCGAGGTGGCCGCGGGCACGCTGCGCTTCTCTTTGGGCCGGGGCACCACCGAGCAGGACGTGGACGACGTGCTGGCCCTGATGCCGGAGATCGTCGCCGCCGTCCGCCGCGCCGCGCGCGCCGGCGTGCGTTGACACCGCCCGCGGCCTCTGCGATCATCGGGAGTAGTGGCGGACTACCTTCCCATCGTCGTGCACATCGCCCTGGTGGTGCTGGTGGTGACGGGCCTGGTGGCCCTCCACCACCGGCTGGGCCGTCCCCGGCCGCTGCCGGGCAAGCTGGAGCCCTACGAATCCGGCGTGTGGCCGGTGGGGACCGCCCGGGAGCGGGTGCCGGTCCGCTACTACCTCATCGCCATGCTGTTCCTGCTGCTGGACGTGGAGGCGGTCTTCCTGTACCCGTGGGCGGTCATCGCCCGGGAACTGCGGGTGCTGGGCCTGGTGGAGATGCTGACCTTCGTGGGCGTGCTGGGGGCGGGGTTCGTCTACGCCTGGCGCCGGGGGGCGCTGCAGTGGCAGTGACGGGGTCGCCCACCGTGGTCTCCCGCGCCCGGTTGCCGGGCGAGGTGACCGAGGCGGACGTGCGGGCCCTGCAGGGCAACGTGCTCACCACCACCGTGGAGCGGCTGGTGGCCTGGGCCCGGCGCAACTCCATCTGGCCCGCCCAGTTCGGGCTCGCCTGCTGCGCCATCGAGATGATGTCCACCGCGGCGGCGCGGTTTGACATCGCCCGCTTCGGCAGCGAGCTGTTCCGGGCATCGCCCCGGCAGGCGGATCTGATGATCGTCTCCGGCCGGGTGAGCCAGAAGATGGCGCCGGTGGTCAAGCACATCTACGAGCAGATGCTGGAGCCCAAGTGGGTCATCGCCATGGGCGACTGCGCCTCCTGCGGCGGCGTGTTCAACAACTACGCGCTGGTCCAGGGCGTGGACAAGCTGATCCCCGTGGACGTCTACGTGGCCGGCTGCCCGCCCCGGCCGGAAGCCCTGCTGTACGGGCTGCTCAAGCTCCAGGAGCTCATCGCCCACCCGGAGCGCCGGCGGGGACGGCCATGACCGACGCCCCCGCCCGCTTGGCCGCGCGGCTGGGAGAGGTCGTCCGGGAGCGGGTGGAGTTCCGGGACGAGCTCACCCTGGTGGTCCCCCGGGAGGCCGTTCTGGCGGCCCTGGAGGCGGCCCGGGCGGAGGGCTTTGGGATGCTGACCGACCTCACCGCCGTGGACCGCCACCCGGCCCGGCCCCGGTTCGAGGTGGTCTACCTGCTGACCTCCCTGGACCCGCCGGCCCGGGTGCGGCTGAAGGTGCGGGTGGACGCCGACGACCCGACGGTGCCGTCGGCCACCGGCCTGTGGCCCGGTGCGTCCTGGCTGGAGCGGGAAGTGTACGACCTGTTCGGCATCGTCTTTTCCGGGCATCCCGACCTGCGGCGGATCCTGCTGCCGGACGACTGGGAGGGCCACCCCCTGCGCAAGGACTACCCGCTGGTCGAGGAGCCGGTGCAGTTCCTGGGCCGCACGCCCAAGGTCCCCAGCGAGATCATCCCCCGGGTTCCGCGGGGTCAGTAGGCGGGAGAGGCCGGGCGACGGATGGGGGGCCGGCCGGCCGCGGGCGCGCGTGCGGGTGCGGGCATGGGTGAGCTGACGCGGGAAACCCTCGTCCTGAACATGGGCCCCCAGCATCCCAGCACCCACGGGGTGCTGCGGCTGCTCCTGGAGCTGGAGGGCGAGGTGATCGTGGGCGCCCAGCCGGTCATCGGCTACCTGCACACCGGCTTCGAGAAGGAGATGGAGACCCGCACCTACCACCAGAACATCGTCTTCCCCCCGCGGATCGAGTACCTGGCCACCTTCATCGAGGAGCAGGCCTACGTGCTGGCCGTGGAAAAGCTGCTGGGCATCACCGCCCCGCCCCGGGCGCAGACCATCCGGCTCATCCTGGCCGAGCTGTCCCGCATCGCCAGCCACCTGGTGTACCTGGGCACCGCCGCCATCGACCTCAACGTCAGCAGCGTGTTCATGTACTGCTTCCGGGACCGGGAGCAGATCCTGGACATCTTCGAGATGGTGAGCGGCCAGCGGATGATGCACGGCTACTTCCGCATCGGCGGCCTGCAGTGGGACCTGCCCGAGGGGTTCGTGCCCCGGGTGCGGGCGTTCCTGGAGGAGTTCCCCCGCCGCCTGGACGAGTACGAGGCGCTGCTGACCGACAACCTGATCTGGCGGAAGCGCACCGAGGGGGTGGCGGTGCTCAGCGCCGACGACGCCGTGCGCTACGGCTGCACCGGCCCGGTGCTGCGGGGGTCGGGGATCGCCTACGACGTGCGCAAGGCCTTCCCCTACGGCGGCTACGACGAGTACGCCTTCGACGTGCCGGTGGGCAGCCGCGGGGACGCCTTCGACCGGTACCGGGTGCGGATGGAAGAGATGCGCCAGAGCCGCCGGATCATCCTGCAGGCCCTGGACCGCCTGGCGCCGGGGCCCGTCATGGTGGACGACCGGAAGGTGGCGCTGCCGCCCCGGGCGGAGCTGGTCCGCAGCATGGAGGCGGTGATCCACCACTTCAAGCTGGTCAGCGAGGGGATCCACCCGCCGCCGGGGGAGGTGTACGCGGCGGTGGAGTCTCCCCGGGGCGAGAAGGGCTACTACATCGTCAGCGACGGGAGCAACCGGCCGGTGCGGGTGCGGGTGCGCTCGGCGTCGTTCAACAACCTGCAAGCCCTGCCGGTGATGCTGTACCGGGGAACCGTTGCCGACGTGGTGGTGGCCATCGCCAGCATCGACATCGTGCTGGGAGACGTGGACCGGTGATCCCTCTGGAGCGCGACGCCGCGCAGGCCCCCGTGCTGTCCGAACAGGCCCGGGCGGAGATCCGCCGGCTGATGGGCCGCTTCCCCCACCGCCAGTCGGCCCTGCTGGGCGCCCTGTTCGTCGCCCAGGCCGAGGCGGGCTACCTGAGCCCACCGGTGCTGGCGGAGGTGGCGGAGGTGCTGGACCTGCCCTACAGCGAGGTGGTGTCGGTGGCGTCGTTTTACCACCTGTACCATCTGAAGCCGGTGGGCCGCCACGTGATCCAGGTCTGTACCAACATCTCCTGCCACCTCCGGGGCTGCGCCCGGGTGGTGGACCACCTGCGGGATCGGCTGGGGGTGGAGGTCGGGCAGACCACCGCCGACGGCGTGTTCACCCTGCGGACGGCCGAGTGCCTGGCGGCCTGCGACCGCGCCCCGGTCCTGATGGTGGACGACGACCTGTTCGGCCCGGTGGACGCCCCCGTCGCCGAGCAGATCCTCTCCGCCTACGCCGCCGGCGCCCGCCCCGCCGCCTCCGCCGTCTCCGGCCCCCGGGCCCCCCGCGTTGAAGCCCGGACCCCGGACTCTGAGGGGGGTCCGGTCCTGCTGCGCTATGTGCACGAGCCCGACCAGGGCGAGCTGGACGCCTACCTCGCCCGGGGCGGCTACGAGGGGCTGCGCCGGGCCCTGTCCATGGCGCCCGAGGCGGTCATCGAGGAGGTGGAGCGCTCGGGGCTGCGCGGCCGGGGCGGGGCCGGATTTCCCACCGGCCGCAAGTGGAAGTTTCTGCCCCGGGACCCCGCGGTCACCAAGTACGTGGTGGTGAACGCCGACGAAGGCGAGCCCGGCACCTTCAAGGACCGCACCCTCCTGGAGGGAGACCCCCACCGGCTGGTGGAGGGGACCGTCATCGCCGCCTATGCGGTGGGCGCCCGCCAGGCGTTCATCTACCTGCGCCGGGAGTTCGCCCGCGCCCGCGCGGTGCTGGAACGCGCCCTGGCCCAGGCCGAACAGGCGGGGCTGGTGGGCCGCAACATCCTGGGCCGGGGGGTGGACGTGGAGGTGGTCCTGGCCACCGGGGCGGGCGCCTACATCGCCGGGGAAGAGACGGCGCTGCTGGAGTCCCTGGAAGGCCGGCGCGCCCTGCCGCGGCTGAAGCCTCCCTACTACCCCGCCGTCAAGGGCCTGTACGGGCAGCCCACGGCCCTGAACAACGTGGAGACCCTCTGCCACGTGGCCTGGATCCTGGCCCGGGGGGCGGAGTGGTACCGCCGGCAGGGGCCGCCGATTCTGATCTCGGTCAGCGGGCACGTGGCTCGCCCCGGGGTGTACGAGGTGCCCCTGGGCACGACCATCCGGCAGGTGATCGAGCGGGCGGGGGGCATGCGGGACGGCCGCGCCTTCAAGGCCTGCTTTCCCGGCGGGTCGTCGTCGGCCATCCTCCCGGCGGCGTACCTGGACACCCCGATGGACTACGACGCCCTGGCCCGGCTGGACGTCTATGGGTCCATGCTGGGCTCGGCGGCGCTGATCGTCATGGACGACACCACCTGCATGGTGGAGGTGGTGGCCCGCACCGTGGAGTTCTACCGGGACGAGTCCTGCGGCAAGTGCACCCCCTGCCGGGAGGGGACCGTGTGGCTGGGCCAGGTCCTGCGGCGGATCCTGGCCGGCGGCGGGCGTCCGGCGGACCTGGACCTGCTGGAGGGGATCGCCCGGGGGATGACCGGAACGTGCTTCTGCCCGCTGGGGGAGAGCGTGCCCCCGGCCATCTACGCGTCGCTGCGCTTTTTCCGCCATGAGTTCGAGCACCACATCGCCCACCGGACCTGCGACGTGCGGTCGCCGGTCCCGGCCGCATAAGCCATGAGCGCCAGCGCCACCGTCACCCTGACCATCGACGGCCGCACGGTCACCGTGCCCCGGGGGACCACCGTCTACCAGGCGGCCCGGGCGGCGGGGATCGACATCCCCATCTTCTGCTACCACGACCGCATGCCGCCCCTGGGGGCGTGCCGGATGTGCCTGGTGAAGGTGGAGAAGATGCCGCGGCTGCAGACCTCCTGCACCCTGGAGGCCGCCGACGGCATGGTGGTGTCCACCACCGCCCCCGAGGTGGTGGCCGGCCAGCGGGCGATTCTGGAGTTTTTGCTCATCAACCACCCGCTGGACTGTCCCATCTGCGATAAGGGGGGCGAGTGCCCCCTGCAGGACCAGACGGTGCGCTACGGCCCGGGGCGCAGCCGCTTCGTGGAGCCCAAGCGCGACTTCGCCAAGCCGGTGTCTTTGGGGCCGGTCCTGGTCCTGGACCGGGAACGGTGCATCCTGTGCTGGCGGTGCGTGCGCTTCGGGGAGCTGGTGGCCGGCGACGACGCGCTGAAGGGCTTTGAGCGGGGGTTCCGCAGCGAGATCAACACGCCGTTCACCCTCCCGGTGCAGTCCAAGTTCATCGGCAACACCATCGCCATCTGCCCGGTGGGGGCCCTCACGGCCCGCCCGTACCGGTTCGTGGCGCGCCCCTGGGACAACCGGCCGGTGGCCAGCACCTGCACCCTGTGCGGGGTGGGCTGCGCGGTGGAGTTCGACGTCCGCGACGGGCAGGTGGTGCGGGTGCGGGCGCGGGAGGAGCCGGCGGTCAACGACATCTGGCTGTGCGACCTGGGATTTTTCGGGCACGCCGCCGTCTCCCACCCCGACCGCCTGCGCACGCCGTTGGTGCGCCGGGACGGCCTGCTGGTGGAGGCGTCCTGGGACGAGGCCCTGGACTACGTGGCCTCCCGGCTGCGGGCCGCCCCCCGGGGACGGGTGGCGGCCCTGGGCGGGGCGCGGCTGACCACCGAGGACGCGTACGTGGCCGCCCGGTTCTTCCGCGCGGTGGTGGGCACCCCGCACCTGGACCACCGGGTGGACGCCGCGCCGGGGTCCGCCAGCCTGCTGGTGGGCTGGGGCATGCGCCGCCCCCTGGGAGACCTGGACGAGGCCGACGTGGTGGTCCTGGTGGGCTGCGACGTCACCGAGGAGTACCCGGTGCTGTGGCTGCGCCTGCGGCGCGCCGTCGACCGCGGCGCCGCGGTGGTGGCCGTCACCCCGCGGCGGCTGGAGGTGGACCGGTTCCTGCGGGCGCACCTGGTGCACCGGTTCGGGGAGGGCGCTCAGGTCCTGGACGCGCTGCTGGGAAGCGCCGCCGGCGCCGCGGGCGGCGTGGATCCTGCCGCCCTGGCCGCGGCCACCGCGGCCGTGCAGGACGCCCGCCGCCCGGTGGTGATGGTGGGGCGGCTGGCCCTGGAGGCTCCCGACGGCATCGAGATCCTGCGGCGGGTCCGGGAGCTGGCGGCGCGCTGGGGCGTGCCGGTGGACGTCCTGCGGGGCAAGGGCAACGCCTGGGGGGCCGCCCTGGCCGGCCTGCTGCCCGATGCCGCCCCCGGAGGCCGCCCGCTGGAGGACGCGCAGAACGCGCTGCGGGCCCTGTGGGGAGAAGAGGCGGTGGTGGACGCCGGGTGGACGGCGCCGGAGATCGTCCAGCAGGCGGCCCGGGGCGCCGTGGAGGTGCTGTTCGCGCTGGGGGCGGACCCGGCGTCGGAGGTCGTGGACCGCTCCCTGTGGATGCAGGCCCGCCGGCGCGTGGGGGTCCTGGTGGCGGTGGACGCGTTTCTGTCGCCCACCGCCCGCATGGCCGACGTGGTCCTGCCCGTCCTGATGGCCCCGGAAAAGGACGGCACCGTCTGCGGCGTGGACGGGCGGGTGCACCGGGTCCGGGCGGCCGTGCCCGGCCCGGGCTCGGCGTGGGCGGAGGCAGCCATCTTCGCCGCCCTCGCCGACCGTCTGGGGCGGACCCTGGTCTACAGCGGGTGGGAGGAGATCTTCGACGAGATGCGGACCCTCCTGCCCTCCCTGGCCGTGGGCGGGCGGGTCTTCCCGCCGGCCGACCGGTCCCTGCCGGCGGCGCGGGCGGAGACGGCGGCGTCCGACGGCGACGGCCTGGTCCTCATCCCCGGCGACGCCCTGTTCGACCTGGGGACGATGACCTCCCGCAGCCCGGCGGTGGCCGACCTCGCCCGCGAGCCGTGGGCGATGCTGCACCCGGAGGACGCGTCCCGGCTGGGGGTGGCCGACGGCGATCCGGTGGTCCTGCGGGGGGCGCGGGGGGAGGTGGCCGTGCGCGTCCGGGTGGCCGCCGACATCCTGCCCGGGCAGGTCTTCCTGCCCCGGGGCTTCGACCAGGCGCCGGCCAACGCCCTGGCCGACGGCGCCGGGCCGGCGCGGGTCCGGCTGGTCCCCCTGCACGCCCGGACGGCAGGAGGCGGTCGGTGATGGAGACCCTGGTGGTGGCCGTCGCCAAGAGCCTGGGGCTGATCGTCCTGCTGCTGACCACCTTTGCGTACATGACGCTGCTGGAGCGCCGGCTGCTGGCTCGCTTCCAGGTCCGCATCGGCCCCAACCGGGTGGGCCCCGGCGGGCTGCTGCAGCCCCTGGCCGACGGGATCAAGCTGCTGTTCAAGGAGAGCTTCATTCCCGCCCGGGTGGACCGCCTCGTGTACCTGGTGGCGCCGGTCCTGTCCATGGTGGCGGCGCTGGCGGTGTACGCGGTGATCCCCCTGGGCCCAGCCGTCACCGTGGCCGGGCGGCGGGTTACCCTGTACCTGGCCGACGTGAACGTGGGCATCCTGCTGGTCCTGGCCACGTCCTCCCTGGGCGTGTACGGGATCATCCTGGGGGGATGGTCCACCGACAACAAGTACGCCCTGCTGGGCAGCCTGCGCAGCAGCGCCCAGCTGATCAGCTACGAGCTGGCCCTGGGGCTGGCGGTCATCAGCGTGGTCCTCCAGGCCGGGTCCCTCAGCCTGGTGGAGATCGTGCGCGCCCAGCGCGAGCGGTGGTTTGTGGCGGTGCAGCCCCTGGCCTTCCTGCTGTTCTTCGTGGCGGCGGTGGCCGAGACCAACCGGGCGCCCTTCGACCTGCCCGAGGCGGAGCAGGAGCTGGTGGCGGGCTACCAGACCGAGTACGGGGGGTTTCGCTTCGCCCTGTTCTACGCCGGAGAGTACATCGGCATCGTGACCATGAGCGCCCTGGCCACCCTGCTGTTCTGGGGGGGATGGTGGGGGCCGGTGCTGCCCGGGGTGGTGTGGTTCGTCCTGAAGACTTTTGCCTTCATCTTCGTGTTCATCTGGCTGCGGGCGACCCTTCCGCGGGTCCGCCATGACCAGCTCATGGCCCTGGGGTGGAAGGTGCTGGTGCCGGCGGGCCTGGTGAACATCGCGGCGACCGCGGTGTGGGTCGCCCTGCGGGGGTAGAGCGGCCCATGGCGACGGTGGCGACTACGATCCGGCAGGCGTGGGCGATGGTGCGGGGGCTGGGGGTGACCCTGCGCTACCTGGTCCGGCCGCCGGTCACCGTGCCCTACCCCGACGTCAAGCGCGACGCCGTCCAGCCGCGCTTCAAGGGGCGGCACTGGCTCACCCTGTACGAGGACGGCCTGGAGCGGTGCGTGGGCTGCGAGCTGTGCGTGATCGTGTGCCCGTCCCAGGCCATCTACGTCCGCGCCGCCGAGAACACCCCCGAGCACCAGGTGAGCCGGGGGGAGCGCTACGCCGCCGACTTCCAGATCAACGAGCTGCGCTGCATCTTCTGCGGGTTCTGCGAGGAGGCGTGTCCCACCGGCGCCATCGTCCTGGGACGGGACTACGAGCTGGCCGCGTCCAGCCGGGAGGAACTGATCTACACCAAGGAGATGCTCACCGAGCCCTACCCGGGGGCGTCGGGGCGGGACCCGCGGCGGGAGGTGTGAGGCCACGGAGCGGGTGATGGAGGTCGCCCTGTTCGTGCTGGCCGCCGCCGGGGCGCTGGCCGGCGGGGTGGGCGTGGTGGCCAGCCGGCTGCCGGTGCGCAACGCCCTGTCCCTGTTGCTGGTGCTGGTGTGCCTGGCGGTGCTGTACCTGCTGCTGGCCGCCCCGTTCATCGCGGTGCTGCAGGTGATCGTCTACGCCGGGGCGATCGTGGTCCTGTTCCTGTTCGTGGTGATGCTCCTGCACGCCCGCAGCGGCGAGCCGCCGCCGGACCGCCTGCGGGGCCAGCGCCCCCTGGCCGCGCTGCTGGTGGCGGCGTTGCTGGCCGCCCTGGCGGCGGTGGTGCGGGCCGGTCCGCAGGCGGCGGCTCCTCCGCCCCCGGAGTTCGGCACCGCCCAGGCGGTGGGCCGCGTCCTGTTCACCACGTACCTGCTGCCCTTCGAGGTGGCGTCGGTCATCCTGCTGGTGGGCATGGTCGCCGCGGTGGTCATCGGCCGCCCCCTCCCGCGGCCGCCGGCCGGACCGGGGGAGGCCCGGCGGTGACGGTCCCCCTGGCCGCTTACCAGGCGCTGGGCGCCCTGCTGTTCGCCCTCGGGGTGGCGGGGGTGCTGCTGCGCCGCAACGCCCTGGTGGTGTTCATGTCGGTGGAGCTGATGCTCAACGCCGTCAACCTCAGCTTCGTGGCCTTCGCCCGCCAGCACGCGGCCATGGCGGGACAGGTGGCGGTGTTCTTCGTCGTGGCGGTGGCGGCCGTGGAGGTGGTGGTGGGCCTGGCCATCATCATCGCCATCTTCCGGGCCCGGGAGACGGTGGACCTGGACAGCGTGGATCTGCTGCGGGGGTAGCCGGTCGTGACTCTGACGCTGCTGGTCGGTCTGCCGCTGGCCGGATGGCTGGTCCTGGGTCTGGTTGGATCCCGCCTGCCCCGGCCCGCCGTGGCGGCCGTGGGCTGCGCCTCGGTGGGAGCCGCGTTTGCCGTCGCCGCCGCCCTGGCCCGGGATCCGGCGGTGGCGGGGGTCGGGCTGCGGGAGACGTGGTTTGACTGGATCGTGGCGGGCGGCCTGGCCGTGCAGGCCGGCGCGGTCTACGACCGGCTGTCGGCCCTGATGGCCCAGGTGGTGACGGGGGTGGGGTTCCTCATCCACGTGTACTCGGCCGGCTACATGGCCGCTGATCCGGGCTACGCCCGCTACTTCGCCGCCCTCAACCTGTTCGTGGCCGCGATGCTGATCCTGGTGCTGGGCAGCAGCCTCCTGGTCCTGTTCGTGGGGTGGGAGCTGGTGGGCCTGTGCTCGTACCTGCTGATCGGCTTCTGGTTCCAGCGCGACCCGGCGGCCAGCGCCGGCCGCAAGGCCTTCCTGGTCAACCGCATCGGCGACGCCGGCTTTCTGCTGGGGATCCTGGTCCTGGTCGCCGCGGGCGGCACCCTGGAGATCGCCCGGATGGGGGAGGTGGCCGCCCGCCTGGAGCCGGGGGTGCTGACCGCCATCACCCTGCTGCTGTTCTGGGGCGCCACCGGCAAGTCGGCCCAGCTGCCCCTGTACGTGTGGCTGCCCGACGCCATGGAGGGCCCCACGCCGGTCTCGGCCCTCATCCACGCCGCCACCATGGTGACCGCGGGGATATACATGATTGCCCGCCTGCACCCGCTGTATGCGGCGGCGCCCCTCACGCGGGAGGTGGTGGCCCTGGTGGGGGCGGTGACCGCCTTCTTCGCCGCCACCGCGGCGCTGACCGAGTGGGACCTCAAGCGGGTCCTGGCCTACTCCACCATCAGCCAGCTGGGCTACATGTTCGTGGCCATGGGCGCCCTGGCCCCGCCGGCGGGCCTGCTGCACCTGACCACCCACGCCTTTTTCAAAGCGACCCTGTTCCTGGCCGCCGGTAGCGTCATGCACGCCCTGGGCGGGACCGTGGACATGCGGCGCCTGGGCGGTCTGGCCGGCCCCATGCGCGCCACCTTCCTGGCGTTTGCGGCCGGTGCTCTGGCGCTGGCCGGCGTGCCGCCCTTTGCCGGCTTTGTCAGCAAGGACCTGATCCTCGAGCACGCCTACGCCGCCTTCCGCGCCGGCGGGTCGGTCGTCCCCTGGCTGCTGGGCCTGCTGACGGCCTTCGTCACCGCGGTGTACATCACCCGGGCCGCGGTGTTCACCTTCGCGCCGCCGGCGGCCCACCACGGCCACCCCCACGAGCCGCCGCCGTCCATGGCCTGGCCCATGGCCGTCCTCGCCCTGCTGTCGGCGGCCGGGGGGGTGCTGGGCGCCCGCGCGGTCGGGGCCCCGCTGGTGCGCAGCCTGGAGGAGTACTTCGGCCTGCCGCATCCGGAGAGTCCGGTCGGCGCATGGGTGGCGGCCGCGCCGGTGGCGGCGAGCCTGGCCGGCATCGCGGCGGCCCTGCTGCTCTACCGCGGGCGGCGGAAGGTCTCCCTGGGCGTGGTGGGCCGCTTGTTCGCCCGCCAGTGGTACGTGGAGGCGCTGTACGAGGCGGCGGTGGTGCGCCCCGCCCGGGCCGCGGCGCAGCTGCTGGCCGTCCTGGACGTGCGGGGGATCGACGGCGCCGTCATGGCCCTGGCGGGGGCGGTGGGCCGGGCCGGGGCCGGCCTGCGGCGGCTGCAGACCGGCTACGTGCGGTCCTACGCCGCGGTCCTGCTGGTCGGGACGGTGCTGGCGCTGGGGTACTGGGTCCTGCGATGACGTCGGTGCCCTGGCTGTCCGCTGCCCTGGTCCTGCCGCTGGCCACCGCCGCCGTGGCCGCCGCGGTGGACCGGCGCCGCACCGGCGCCCTGTACGGGGTGGGGATGGCAGGCATGCTGGCGGTGGCGGCGGTGGCCGGGGTCGTCTTCGTGCGCTTTGACGCCCGGAGCGCCGCCCTGCAGTTCGTCGAGCGCGCGCCCTGGATCCCCTCGGTGGGCATCGGCTACCACGTGGGCGTGGACGGCATCTCCCTGCCCCTGGTGATGCTGACGGCGGTCATGATGCCCCTGGCGCTGCTGTCGGCGTGGGGGTCGATCACCGAGCGGGTGAAGGAGCTGGTGGTGGTCCTGCTGGTCCTGGAGAGCGCGCTGCTGGGGACGTTTGTGGCCCAAGACCTGGTCCTGTTCTACGTGTTCTGGGAGGCCGTGCTCATCCCCATGTACTTCCTCATCGGGCTGTGGGGCGGGCCGGCCCGGGTCCTGGCCGCCATGAAGTTTTTGCTGTACACCATGGCCGGCAGCGCCCTGATGCTGGTGGCGATCATCGTCCTGTACCTGCAGTCGGGCGCCCAGCTGGGCGCCCGGACCTTCGACCTGGTGGCACTCCAGGGGCTGCGGCTGGATCCGGCCCTGGAGCCGTGGCTGTTCGCCGCCTTCGCCCTGGCCCTGGCCATCAAGGTGCCGGTCTGGCCCCTGCACACCTGGCTGCCCGACGCCCACACCGAGGCGCCCACCGCCGGCAGCGTCATCCTGGCCGCCGTCCTGCTGAAGATGGGCACCTACGGGTTCCTGCGGTTTGTCCTGCCGCTGTTCTCCGCCAGCGCCGTGCGCTATGCGCCCGCCCTGATGGCCCTGGCGGTGGTGGGGGTCCTGTACGGCGGCGCCGTGTCGTGGGCCCAGCGGGACGTCAAGCGGCTGGTGGCCATGAGCAGCGTCAGCCACCTGGGGCTGATCACCCTGGGCCTGTTCGCGCTGTCGCCGGAGGCCGTGCAGGGGAGCCTGCTGCAGATGGTCAACCACGGCCTGAGCACCGGCGGCCTGTTCCTGCTGGTGGGGGTGCTGTACGACCGGACCCACTCCCGGCGGATGGACGACTACGGCGGGGTGGCGTCCCTGATGCCGCGCCTGGCCCCCCTGGCCCTGATCGTGGTCCTGTCGTCCCTGGCGCTGCCGGGCACCAACGGCTTTGTGGGGGAGTTTCTGGTGCTGGTGGGGACGTACCGGGTGGCGCCCCGCTACGCCGTCCCCGCCCTGGGCGGCGTGATCCTGTCGGCGGCCTACCTGCTGTGGATGTACCAGAAGGTGATGCACGGGCCGGTGGCGGTGCGCGAGCCGGCGGCGGTGCGGGACCTGTCGCGGCGGGAACAGGCCCTGTTCTGGCCGCTGGTGATCCTGATCTTCTGGATCGGGTTGTACCCCGCGCCCCTGCTGCGGCGCAGCGAGGCGTCGGTGCGCGCCCTGCTGGCCCTGGTGCACGAGCGCGCCGCCGCGCCGGCGGCGGTGCCCGCCCAGGCGCCTCCGGCGCCGTCCTTCCCGACAGCTCCGAGCGCCGTGGTGGACCGTGGCCTCCCGGCGGGACCTCCCGCCGATGCCCGCGAGTTCCGGGCCGCCCCCGGAGGTGAGGTCCGGCCGTGACGGCGGCCCTGGATGTGAGGCTGCTGCTGCCCGAGCTGGTCGTGCTCGGGACCGCCCTGGTGGTGCTGCTGGCGTCGGTGGGAGGGGCCGCGTCCCGGCCGGCGGTGCTGCGGTGGCTGGCGGTGGCCGGGGCGGCCGCCGGCCTGGGGGCCGTCGCCGCGGTACCGCCAGCGGGCGGGGCGGCGTTCTGGGGGTCCTACGTCCGGGATCCGCTGACGGCGGCCCTCCAGGCTGTGGTCCTGGTGGGGACGCTGCTGGCCGTGATCCTGTCGGGAGAGTACGTGCGGCGCACCCGGCTGGACGCGGGGGAGTTCTACGCCCTGGTCCTGGTGGCGGCCGCCGGTGCCATGCTGATGGCGGCCAGCGCCGACCTGCTGCTGCTGTTCGTGGGTCTGGAGACCCTGTCCGTCCCCCTGTACGTGCTGGCGGCCCTGGCCCGCGCCGACGCCCGCTCCCAGGAGGCCGGGCTGAAGTACTTCCTGCTCGGCGCGTTCGCCACCGCCTTCTTCCTGTACGGCGTCGCCCTCGCCTTCGGCGCCACCGGCTCCACGGCCCTGGCCGCCCTGTCCGGGGCGGCCCCCTCGGCCACCCTGCGGGCGGCGGTGGCCCTGCTGACCACGGGGCTGGCGTTCAAGGCGGCGGTGGTCCCGTTTCACGTGTGGGCCCCCGACGTTTACGAAGGGGCGCCGCTGCCGGTGACCGCGTACATGGCGGTGGTGGCCAAGGCGGGCGCGTTCGCGGCCTTTTTGCGCGTGTTCGTGGCCACTCTGGGCCCCCGGGTCGGCGAGTGGGGGGCGGTGCTGGCGGCCGCCAGCGTCCTGACCATGGTGGTGGGCAACGTGGCCGCCCTGCACCAGACCGGGATCAAGCGGCTGCTGGCTTACAGCAGCATCGCCCACGCCGGCTTCCTCCTGACCGGGGTGCTGGCGGCCAGTCCCGCCGGGACCGCGGCCGTGGTCTTCTACCTGCTGGCGTACACCCTGATGACCCTGGGGGCGTTCGCGGTGGTCCTGATGGTGCGCCGGGCCGACGGGGAGGCGGACCGGATCGCCGACCTGGCCGGACTGGCCTCCCGGTCTCCCGCCCTGGGGGCGGCCATGGCGGTGTTCATGGCCGCCCTCACCGGCCTGCCGCCCACGGGAGGGTTCGCGGCGAAGTTCCTGGTGTTCACGGCGGCCCTGGACGCCGGCTACACGGGCGTGGTGGTGGTGGGGGTGCTCAGCAGCGTGGTGTCGGCGTATTACTACCTGCGGGTGGCCTACACCCTGTTCAGCGGCGCGCCCGTCCCGGGCGTCGCCCTGGTGGAGGACCGGTGGGTGCCCGCCGCGCTGGCGCTAGCGGCGGCGGGGACGGTGCTGCTGGGGGTCTTCCCCGCGCCGGTGCTGTCCGCGGTCGGGCAGGTGGCGGCGGTCTTCCGGTAGGCCGCGGATCCCGAGCGGGTGGGGGGAGGGCGGAGGCGATGGCCACCGAGAAGTTCGACGCGATCGTCGTCGGCGCCGGACCCGCCGGCAGCGCCGCGGCCCTGACCATGGCCCGGGCGGGCCTGAACGTGGTGCTGATCGAGCGGGGCGACTACCCTGGCGCCAAGAACGTCATGGGCGGCGTCATGTACGGCCGCATGCTGGCCGACCTGGTCCCCGGCTTCGCCCGGGAGGCCCCCATCGAGCGGGTGATCGTCGAGGAGCGGGTGTGGCTGACCACCGAGGACAGCGCGATCAGCCTGGGGTACAAGACCGCCTCCCCGCCGGGGGACGTCCCCAACGCCTTCACCGTCCTGCGGGCCCGGTTCGACCGGTGGCTGGCCTCCAAGGCCGAGGAGGCCGGCGCGCTGCTGATCACCTCCACGGTGGTGGAGGACGTGCTGTGGCGCGACGGCCGGGTGGTGGGGGTCCGCACCGGGCGCGAGGCCGGGGACCTGTACGCGGACGTGGTGGTGCTGTGCGACGGGGTGCACTCGTTTCTGGCGAAGAAGGCCGGCCTGCAGACCCGGGAGATCGCCCCCCACGAGGTGGCCCTGGCGGTGAAGGAGATCATCGCCCTGCCCCCCGAGGTGATCCAGGAGCGGTTCGCCGTGGGACCGGGCGAGGGGGTGACCATCGAGCTGTACGGTTCGGTCACCCGGGGGATGGGAGGCTACGGGTTCATCTACACCAACCGGGACAGCCTCAGCGTCGGCGTGGGCGCGCTGCTGAGCCACTTCATGCGCACCCGCATCACCCCCTACGACCTGCTGGAGCAGCTCAAGCGGCACCCCCTGGTGCGCCCCCTGCTGGCCGGCGGTCAGGTGGTGGAGTACCTGGCCCACGCCATCCCCGAGGGCGGCTACCGGGCCATGCCCCGGCTGTACGGCGACGGGGTGCTGGTGGCCGGGGACGCGGCCATGATGGTCAACGGGCTGCACCGGGAGGGCAGCAACCTGGCCATGACCGCGGGCCGCCTCGCCGGCGAGACGGTGATCGAGGCCCGCGCCCGGGGCGACTTTTCCGCCGGTTCGCTAGCGTCCTACCGCCGGCGGCTGGAGGACAGCTTCGTTCTCCAGGACCTGCGCAAGTACCAGCACCTGCCCGAGTTCGTGGACCGCCACCCCGAACTGCTGCAGGTCTACCCCGAACTTGTCTCGCAGGCCATCCACGAGATGCTCACCGTGGACGGGGTGCCCAAGCGGGAAAAGCAGCGCCGGATCTGGAAGGCCATCACCGCCCGCCGGCCCCTGCGGCGGCTGCTCCTGGACGCCTACCAGGCCTGGCGGGTGCTGCGCTGACGCAGGAGGAGGGGCCAAGATGGCGGAGGTCCCGACCCTGACCCTGGAGCAGAAGCTGTACCTGCTGACCTACCGGCACGACCGGCAGAGCCACATCAGCATCCGCAACCCCGACGTCTGCCGGACCACCTGCGGACGGGCGTGGGGGCGTCCGTGCACCACCTTCTGCCCGGCGGGCGTGTACGCCTGGGACGGGGAGAAGATCACCGCCTCCTACGAGAACTGCGTGGAGTGCACCTCCTGCCTGACCGGCTGCCCCTACCGCAACATCGACTGGCGCCTGCCCCGGGGCGGGTTCGGGGTCCTCTACCGCACCGGCTGACCGCAGCGTGCGAGCCGGGGGGAGATCCTTAAGGATTCGAACCCGACTGCGCGCCCGAACCCGGGGCCCGGCGGCTCCATAGGACCCACGCCCCCGCGGCCAGCAGCGCCGCCGCCGGGATGTGGCCCAGGGTGATCACCCACACCACCCGGTCCTGGCTGCGCAGCAGGTCCCAGACGATCCGGCCCGCCGACGTCAGGACGATGACCGTCCAGAACAGCTCGCCGGGAAAGCGCCGGCGGCCGATCCGCGGCCAGCTGACCGCCAGGATCACGGCCGCCCACAGCATCTCGTAGATCTGCAGCGGGTGGCGGGGCTCGGGCACCCCGGGAAAGGTCACGCCCCAGGGCAGCGAGGTGGGGTCTCCGTACAGTTCGCCGTTGATGAAGTTCCCAAAGCGCACGAAGATGTTGCCCACGGGCACGGCCCACACCGCCGCGTCCAGCAGGCTCCAGACGTCTAGCCCCCGCCGCCGCGCCGCCCACCACAGGGCCAGCGCGCCGCCGGCCAGCGCGCCGTGGGACGTCAGCCCGCCCCGGTCCACCCGCAGGACCTCCACCAGGGACCCGAACTGGGACGGGTGGGACAGCACGTACCCCGCCCGGGCGCCCGCGAACGCCAGCAGGACCACCGGGAGCACCAGGCGGTCGATCTCCTCGGCGGGAATGCCGACCCGCGGCCCCGCCCGCAGGGCGGCCCCCCAGGCGAGGAGGATGGTGAGCGCCATCATCACGCCGTACCAGCGGATGACCACGGGGCCCCACTGCACCAGGACGGGATCCACGGCGAAGGCCAGTATAGCAGGCGGGCGGGGGGACGCAAAACGGCGGGACCGGGATCAGGGATCAGAGATCAGAGATCAGGGGACGGCGGGCGGGCTCGTCCCGGGCGGCCGGCGGAGGTGGTATGCTAGGGGATGATTCCGGTTCACCGATCCCTGATCCCGCCGTCGTCCTCATGAAGGTGGCCGTCGGGTCGTCCTCCAGCGAGTCCAAGGTGCGCGCCACCGAGGCGGTGTGCGCCCGGCTGTTCCCCGGCGCCGAGGTGGTCGCCGTGCCGGTGGACTCGGGCGTGTCCCCGCAGCCGACCAGCGACGAGGAGACCATCCGGGGCGCCCTGCGCCGGGCCCACGAGGCCCTCCAGCGCGCCGGCGCCGACCTGGGGATCGGCATCGAAGGCGGGGTGCACCGGGACCGCTACGGCGTGTGGATGTGCGCCTGGGTCGCGGCGGTGGACCGGTCCGGCCGCCAGGGGTTGAGTTGCGGCGTGCGGTTCCGGCTGCCGCAGTGGATGGCGGCGCGGGCGCTGGCCGGTGAGGAACTGGGCGCCATCGTGGACGCCCTGGCGGGCCCGGGGGCCCACGAGGACCTGGGAGCCATCGGGTTGTTGACCCGCGGGGCGGTGGACCGACAGGCGGCCCTGGAGCAGGCGGTGGCCGCGGCCCTCATCCCCTTCCTGGAGCCTCCCTCCGGTGCCTGAACTCCCCTTCGTCCAGGTCCTGGTGGACACCCTGGCCCCGGAGGTGCGCGGGCGGACCATCGCCTCCGTGGTGGTGGCGAGCCCCTCGGCGGTCAAGACCGCCGCCCCGCCGGTCACGGCCGCCGTCGGGCGGCGCATCACCGCGGTGGGCCGCCGCGGCAAGCTGGTGGTCCTGACCCTGGACGGGGACCTGGTCCTGGTCGTCCACCTGATGCGCGACGGGCGCCTGCAGGTCGTCCCCGGGCGGCCGCATCGGCTGCGCCTCCCCCGGCCGGTGGTCCTGGCCCTGCGGCTGGACGACGGGCGGGACCTGCGCCTCACCGAATCCGGCTCCCGGCGGCGGGCCGGGGTGTACCTGCTGAGGGCCGCCGAGGCCGACCGCTCCGAGCCCCTGGCGGGTCTGGGACCGGAGCCCCTGTCGGACGGGTTCGCGGTGGACGCCTTCGCCCGGTCGCTGCGCTCCAGCCCGGGCCAGCTCAAAGCCGTCCTGACCCGCCAGCGCGTGGTGGCCGGGATCGGCAACGCCTACGCCGACGACATTCTGTGGGAGGCGCGGCTGTCGCCGTTCGCGCCGGCGGCGCGCCTGACCGACGGGGATGTCGCCCGCCTGCACGCCGCCGTGCGCGGCGTGCTGGCGGAGGCGTTGGAGCGGTACCGAGCGCACTTCGGCGGTCGGCTGCCCGCCGCCGAACCGGCGGACCTGCTGCGGGTGCACCGCCGCGGCGGCGAGCCATGCCCGCGCTGCGGGACGCCGATCCGGGTCGTGTATTACGCCGACCGGGAGACCTACTACTGCCCGGCGTGCCAGACCGCCGGCAGGGTGTACGCTGACCGGCGCCTGTCGCGCCTGTTGCGCTGAGCGAGACGGCCATGCCCGAGCTGCCCGAAGTGGAGTCGGCCCGGCGCAGCCTGGCACCCCTGGTGCGGGGGCGGACCGTCGCCCGGGTGGAGGTGCGGTCGCCGGCCAGCGTCCGCACCCACACGCCCGCCGCGTTCGCGCGGCTGCTGCGGGGCCAGACCGTCACCGCCGTCAGCCGGCGCGGCAAGGTCCTGCTATTCACCCTCAGCGGAGGGTGGACGCTGGCGTTCCACTTCAAGCTGTGGGGGATGGTGCGGTTCGTCCCCTCCGGCGACGCCGACCCGCAGACCGCCGTCCTGCTCACCTTCACCGACGGCACCGGCGTGCAGTTCCGGGAACTGCAGCTGTCCGAGCTGGGGCTGTACCGGACCGACGCCCTGGACCGGGTGGAGTACCTGGCGGCTCTGGGGGTCGAGCCCCTGTCGCCGGCCCTCACCCTGGACCGGTTCCGCGCGCTGCTCGCCGGCCGCGGCACCGTCCACGGCGCGCTGACCGACCAGGAGCGTCTGGCGGGGATCGGCAACCTGTGGGCCCACGAGATCTGCCACGCCGCCCGCATCCGGCCCGACCGTCGGCTGGCGACCCTGACCCCGCAGGAGGTGGCCGCCCTGTACCGGGCCGTGCGCACCGTGCTGCGCCGCGCCGTCGCCGCCGGCGGGGAGCCGGAGTTCGCCGACGCCCGCGGCCGCCGCGGCCGGGCGCGCCTGGCGGTGTACGGCCGGGGGGGCCAGCGCTGCCCCCGCTCCGACGGCACCATCGTGGCCGCCCGCATCGGCGGCCGGCCGTCCTTCTACTGCCCGGGGTGTCAGCGGTGACCGCAAAAGGGAAAAGGGAAAAGGGAAGAACCTGCTCAGGTGGGAGAGGCGGGGGTGGGTGAGGGGGGCTGCGTTGCGATGGGTGGCATCGTCACGCTGCTCAGCGACTTCGGCAGCTCCAGTCCGTATCCGGCGCAGATGAAGGCCGTCCTGGCCTCACGCTGCGACGCCGCGCTGGTGGACATCACCCACGACGTGCCCCGCCACGACGTGCGCACCGGCGCCTACCTTCTGGCGGCCGTGGCGGCTACGACGCCGGCGGGCACCGTCCACCTGGCCGTGGTGGATCCGGGCGTGGGCACCGCCCGTCAGGGGCTGGTGGTGGCCGCGGGCGGCCAGCTGTTCGTGGGTCCCGACAACGGCCTGCTCCTGCCCGCGGCCCGTCGCCTGGGCGCCCCCCAGGTCTACGTCCTGGAGCCGCCTGACCGCCCGGTGGCGGCGACCTTCCACGGCCGGGACGTCTTCGCCCCCGCCGCCGCCCGGCTGGCCCGGGGCACACCGCCCCACGCCCTGGGGGCTCCCGCACAGCGCTGGGTGGACCTGGACCTGGGCGCGGGGAGCCGGCGGGGGCGCCGGCTGCGCGGCGACGTGATCTACGTGGACGCCTTCGGCAACCTGATCACCAACATCCCCTCTTCCTTCCTGCCCGAGGCGGGCGTCCCGGTGGAGGTGGTGGTCGGGCGGGCCCGGGCCCGGGCGCGGGCGGTGCCCACCTACGGCGCCGTGAAGCCCGGCGCCCTGGCGGTGGTGCCGGGCAGCGACGGCCTGCTGGAGGTCGCGGTGCGGGAGGGCGCCGCGGCGGCCCGCCTGCGGGCGGCCGCCGGCGCCCGGGTGACCATCACCGTGAAGGCGGCGCGGGGCAGGCGCCGGTGACCGCGTCCGCGGGGTCGCCCGGGGGAACAAGCGCGCCGCGGCGGCGCGTTAGACCCAAGAGAACCCATGCCTGAGGTCAACCTGGCCGTCGCGTTCGCCGCCGGGGTGCTGGGCTTCGCCTCGCCGTGCATCGTGCCCCTAATTCCGGGCTATCTCTCCTTTGTCTCGGGGGTCTCCCTCCACGAGCTGGCCGCGCCGGACCGCCGCGCGGCTCGCGGGCGGGTGCTGCTGGCCACGGTCCTGTTCGTGCTGGGGTTCGCCGCGGTCTTCACCGCCCTGGGCGCGTCGGCCAGCTGGGTGGGCGGACTGGTGCTGGCGCACCGGCTGTGGCTGGGCCGCATCGGCGGCGCCGTCGTCGTCCTGCTCGGCCTGACGGTGCTGGGCGTGGTGCGGATCCCCTGGCTGTGGCGGGAGCGTCGGCTCGCCGTGCGCCGGCCCGCCGGCGTGGTGGGGGCGTTCGCGGTGGGCATGGGGTTCGGGTTTGCGTGGACCCCGTGCGTGGGTCCCGTCCTGGCCGCCATCCTGACCCTGGCGGCCACCTCCCCCCGGGCCGCCGACGGAGCGGTCCTGCTGCTGGCCTACTCGCTGGGACTGGGGTTGCCCTTCGTGGCCACGGCCGCGCTGCTCACCTCGGCCGTGGACGCGCTGGGCTGGATCCGCCGCCACGGCCGCGCCGTCGAGGTGGTCAGCGGGGTGTTTCTGGTGGTGATGGGCACGGCCTTGATGTTCGACCTGATCTTCCGCCTCAACGCGTGGATCCTGCGGTTGGTGCCGTTCCGGCCGGTGCTGTGATGTGGCCGGTGCGCCCGCGATGATGCGCCTGAGGACTCCGTCTGGCATCCCGCCGCTCCCGTGGCCGCGGCCGTCGGCCACCTGGGCGGCGCCCCGGCGGACGTCCGGTGCGGGCCGGCTGCTGACGGCCGTGCTGGTCGCGGTCCTGCTGGCCGGCGTACCCGCCCGGGCCGCCGCCCAGCCGGCGTCGCCGGCCCTCGTCTTTGAGGCCCTGCAGGTCCTGCAGGCCCAGTACGTGGATCCGGTGGACGTCCCCCGGACCCTCGCCGCCGCCCTGGCGGCCCTGCGCCGCCAGCTGGCCTCCGCGGGAGTCAGCGCCGACCTGCCCGACCTGCCCCCGGGGCTGTCCGACGCCGACGCGCGCCGGGTGTTCGCGGAGCGCTTCGCGGCCGCCGCATCCGCCGCCGCCGGCCGCATCCCGGTCAGCCAGCTGGAGCACGCCGCCATCCGGGGGATGGCCGAGTCCTTCAACGACTCCCACACGGGGTTTCTGACCCCCGAGCAGAACGCCGAGCGGCGGCGCCGTCAGCAGGGGCAGGCGGGCTTCAGCGGGGTGGGCATCGTCCTCCTGCCCAAAGACGGCCGGTTCTTCGTCGGCAGCATCATCCCGGGAGGGCCGGCGGAAGCCGCCGGGGTGCGCGCCTTCGACCGGATCCTGCAGGTGAACGACATCCCCACCGGCGGCCTGAGCGTGGACCAGGTGTCCGCGCTGATCCGGGGACCCGCGGGCACGCCGGTGACCCTGACCCTGCAGCGGCCGGGCGTCGGTGAGCCCGTGGCGGTGACCATCATCCGGGCGCCCATCGTGGTCCCCTCCATTTTCCGGGCCGAGGTGCTCCCCGGCAGGGTCGGCTACCTGCGCCTGTATCAGTTCGTGGACCGCACCGGCCGGGACGTCCGCGCCGCGCTGTCCCGCCTGCTGGAGGACGGCATGCGCTCGCTGGTCCTGGACCTGCGGGGCAACGGCGGCGGGTACCTGGACGAGCTCACCTCCGTCTTCAACGCCCTCCTGCCTCCCGGCACGCCGGTGTACACCGAGCGCCGGCAGGGCGGGGCGGTGCGGGTGGTGCGGACCACCCAGATCCCCCTGGTGCCGCCGTCGCTGCCGGTGGTGGTCCTGGTGGACGACGCCAGCGCCTCGGCCGCCGAGCTGCTGGCCGCCGCCGTCCAGGAAAGCCGCCGCGGCGTCGTGGTGGGGTCCCGGACCGCCGGGGCCGTGGAGGCCAGCGTGCTCGTCGACCTCTCCGACGGCTCGGCCCTCAGCGTCACCACCATCCGTCTGGCCACCGGCCGGGGCGTGAGGCTGGAGGGGGCCGGCGTCACCCCCGACGTGGTGGTGGACCTGACGGCGGCCGACCTGGAAGCCGGCGTGGACTCCCAGCTCGCCGCCGGCCTGCGCGTGGCCCTGCAGGTGCTCGCCCGCCCGGGCACCGGCCGCACGCCCTTCTGAAAGTCGCTGCGCCCCACAGGGGAAAGCGGCGGGCGTGGGCGAAAGCACGGTAGTGGGCCCCGCGTATGACCGACCTCCTGTCGGACATCGAACGCCGCCGCGCAAGCCTGGTGGGCCTGCTGGCCGCCTTGGTCCGCGCGCCCAGCGCCAACCCTCCGGGTGACACCCGGAAGGTGGCGGAGGTGGTGGCCGGCCGGCTGCGGGAGGCCGCGGTGGACTTCCAGGTGCTGGCCGACGAGCCCCGCAAGCCCAACGTCGTGGCCCGGATCGGGGCCGGCCGGCCGCAGGTGCTGTTCCTCTCCCACATGGACACGGTGCCCCCCGGCGATCTGCGCGCCTGGCGCCACGATCCCTACGGGGCGGAGGTGGTCGGCACCCGCCTGTACGGCCGCGGCGCCGCCGACGCCAAGGCCAGCGTGGCCGCCATGCTGGGCGCGGTGGAGGTCCTGGCGGCGGCGGTACCCCTGCGGGGCACGCTGGTGTTCGCGGCGGTCAGCGACGAGGAGGTGGGCGGCGTCAAGGGGACCGAGTTCCTGGTGGACCGGGGCCTGCTGCGTCCCGACCAGGTGGTGGTGGGCGAGCTCACCGGCAACCGGCTGGCGGTGGCCGAGAAGGGGCTGCTGTGGGTGCGGCTGGTGACCCACGGCCGCGCGGCCCACGCCGGCACCCCCTGGGAGGGCAGCAACGCCATCAGCCACATGCTGCGGGTCCTGCTGGCCATCGAGGAGCGGGTGGGCGCGCGCCTGCGGGGCCTGTCCCACCCGCTGGTGCCGCCGCCGTCGCTGAGCATCGGGACCATCCGGGGCGGCGTGGCCACCAACATCGTCCCCGACTGGTGCGAGGCCACCCTGGACCGCCGCACCCTGCCCACCGAGTCGGTGGCCGCCGCCCTGGCCGAGATCGAGCGGGTGGTGGCCGACCTGCGGGCGGCCGACCCGACCCTGCAGGCCGACGTGGAGGTGCTGCAATCGGGCGCGCCCATCGAGACCCCCCTGGACAGCCCCCTGGTGCGCGCCGCCCAGGAGGCGGCCCGCCGCCTGCAGCTGCCCGACGCGCCGGTGGGATATCCCCAGGCCAGCGACGGCCGGTTCTTCGCCGAGCGGGGCATTCCGACCATCCTGTTCGGTCCCGGCGAGCCGGAGATGTCCCACATACCCGACGAGTCCGTGGACCTCAACCACATGATCGCCGCCGCCCAGTTCTTCGCGGTGCTGGGCCAGATGCTGCTGGCCCCGCCGGTGCGGGCGGCGGAGGAGGCGAGGTGAGGGGCGGATGGACTTCACCCTGGCCGACCACCAGCTGGCCGCCCAGCGGCTGGTCCGGGAGTTTGCCCAGACCGAGGTGGCGCCCCGCATCCGGGAGCTGGACCGCGCCCAGCGGTTCGACCGGGCCGTCCTGGACGCCATGGGCCGGCTGGGCATCCTGGGCCTGTGCGTCCCCGAGCGCTACGGCGGCGCGGGGATGGACTACATCAGCCTGGGGCTGGCCTGCGAGGAACTGGAGTACGTGGACACCTCCCTGCGGGTCGTCCTCTCCGTCCACCTGGCCCTCAACAGCCTGACCCTCCTGACCTGGGGGACCGAGGAGCAGCGCCGCCGCTTCCTGGTGCCCCAGGCCCGCGGGGAGAGGATCGCCGCCTACGGGCTCACCGAGCCGGCCGCCGGCAGCGACGCCGTGGGCATCCAGGCCACCGCCGTGCGGGACGGCCGCCACTACGTCCTCACCGGGGAGAAGACGTGGATGTCGCTGGCCGACGTGGCCGACCACTTCCTGGTGTTCGCCTGGACCGACCCCGCCAAGCAGCGGCAGCGGGACCACACGGGGATCTCCGCCTTCCTGGTGACCCGGGAGATGCGCGGGGTGAGCACGTCCACCATCCACGGCAAGCTGGGCATCCGCGCCGGCAACACCGGCAGCCTGGTCTTGGACGAGGTGCGGGTCCCCGAGGACCACCGGATCGGGGAGGAGGGCGAGGGGTTCCGCATCGCCATGTTCGCCCTGGACCAGGGCCGGTACACGGTCGCCGCGGGAGCCACGGGGCTCATCCGCGCCTGCCTGGACGCCAGCGTCCGCTACGCCCGGGAGCGGCGGGCGTTCGGCCGGCCCATCGGGGAGCACCAGCTGGTCAAGGAGATGATCGCCCGGATGTCCCGGGACTACGAGGTCAGCCGCCTGCTGTACCTGCGGGCGGGGTGGATGAAAAACCGGGGCCTGCGCAACACCCGGGAGACGTCCCTGGCCAAGTGGTACGCCACCGTGGCCAGCGAGCGGGCGGCCAGCGACGCGGTGGAGATCCACGGCGCCTACGGCTACTCGGACGAGTACCCGGTGGAGCGGTTCTACCGCAACGCCAAGGGCGCCGTCATCTACGAGGGGACCCGGGAGATCCACACGCTGCTGCAGGCCGACTACGCCCTGGGCTACCGCGAGGACCGGCCGCTGCGGGTGTCGCTGCCCCCGTGGCCCTTCGAGGGGCGAGACGCCTGACCCCCGGGCGGGGGACACCTCGGGGGAGGGTGATGACCGCGCCGTTTGAGTGCGAGGTGCGCTTTGCCATCGACGACGTCGCCGCCTTCCGCCGCCGGGTGGCGTCCCTGGGCGGCCGGGCGGTCCGGGAGTACGCCTTCACCGACCACTACTACCGCCTGCCGGCGGTCGCCGACCCCGCCGCCCGGTCCCTGCGGGTGCGGGAGCACCACGCGCCCCCCCAACCCGCGGAGCTGCTGCTGGCGTGGGTGGACCTGCACACCCACGGCGAGGTGACGTTCAAGCGCTCGCGCTTTCCCGAGGGCAAGGTGTGCCTGCACCGCGGCGGCGCCGCCGCCTGCCACGCCGTGGCCGCCGCCCTGGGCGCCGTGCCGTGGGTCGTGGTGCGCAAGACCGCCGGCACCCTGTACGAGATTCCCGGTGCCGGGGGCCTGGCGGTGGAGCAGGTGGACGGCCTGGGGTGGATGGGGGAGGTGGAGGCGGCCGGCGCCGACCCCGCGGAGGCCGCCGCGGCCATCCGGCGGCGCCTGGACCTGCTGGGCGTGCCCCCGCACGCGGCGCGGCCGCAGCCCCTGGCCGCGCTGGCCGCGGCCGGCGGGCGGATCCGCGCCGTGTACTTCTCGGGGGCCATCCGGGGGGGGCGGCAGATGCAGCCCACCTACGCCGCCCTGGTGGAGTTCCTGCAGCGGGCCGGCTGCCAGGTCCTGACCGCCCACGTGGCGGCCCCGGACGTCCTGGAACGCGAGCAGGCCGCCGGCGGCAGCCCCGAGGACATCTTCCGGCGGGACATGCACTGGCTGGCCGCCTGCGACCTGGTGGTGGCCGAGGTGTCCGTGCCGTCCCTGGGCGTGGGCGTGGAGATCGCCACCGCCCAGCACCTGGGCAAGCCTGTGCTCTGCCTGTGCCGCCAGGACGTCTCCCTGTCGGCCATGGTGGCCGGCAACCCGTACCTGCGCCTGGTCCGTTACCGCGACACCGAGGAGGCCGTGCGGGCGCTGGAGCGCGAGCTGCAGGAGCTGGACAGGCAGCGGGCACCGACGCGACCACCCGGAAGCGCGGATCCGGCCGGGGGGCGCCTGTCCGGATCCCAGACGTCGGATCCCTGATCCCGTCGGTGAGCGGTCGACCATGCTGCCCTGGGAGCGATTGCGGGACAAGATCCTGACCCTGGAGGGCAAGCCCCTCCAGGCCGCCCGCGTCCTGGACGGCGCGTACCGGTTCGAGCGGTTCGTCCTCTTCCTGGACCACGTGGCCGCCGAGCCGCCCGGCGCGCCGTCGGCCATGCGGGTGCGGGTGGACATGGCCGAGGCGCGCTTTCCGCCCGGCCTGTGGGCCACCCGGCCCGGCCGGATGGCGCTGGAGGACTTCCTCGCCCGCCGCTGGCTGGACGCCGCCCGCAAGGTGGCCCGCGCCCGGGGGGTCCGCCCGGCCTTTGGGATCAGCACGGGCGAGCAGGAGATCCTGGAGCGCACCGCCTGCCGGCTGGCCGAGGACTTCGTGGAGGTGCGGGGCACGGTGGTCCTGCCGGTCGAGGGCCGGCGGTTGAGCGCCAAGGCCCTGCAGGCGCTGTTTCTGGACGACCTCCCGCAGATCGTGGAGGCCGCGGCGCTGTACGCCGGCCTCAACCCGTCGGCGGTGCAGCGGCACTGCGAGGCCGCCGAGGACTACGAGGCCATGCGGGCCGAACTGTCCGTGCACGGCCTGGTGGCCTTCCTGGCCGACGGCGCGGTCCTGCCCCGGGAGCCGGGCACCGACCGTCCCCTACTGTCGCGGCTGGTCCCCCTGGAATCCCCCCGGGAGCTCCGGGTGACCCTCACCCCTCCCCACCGCGGACCCGTGACGGGTCTGGGCATCCCGAAGGGGGTCACCGTGATCCTGGGACACCCGCTGTCCGGACGCTCCACCCTCCTGCGGGCGGTGGCGGCGGCGGTGTACCCCCACCTGCCGGGGGACGGCCGCGAGTACTGCGTCACCGTCCCCGACGCGGTCCTGGTGCGCGCGGAGCCCGGCCGGCGGGTGGAAGGGGTGGACGTCTCGCCCCTGATCGAGAAGCTGCCCGGCGGCGAGGATCCCCGGCGGCTGCGGGAGGAGTCGGCGTCGGACCTCACGGCGATGGCCGCGTCGGTGCTGGAGGCCCTGGAGGTGGGGTGCTCGCTGCTGCTGGTGGACGAGGACAGCGCGGCGGCGGCCCTGATGGGACGGGACACCCTGTGGACGCAGATCGCGCCCGACGCCGCCCGCCAGGTGGCGTCCCTGGCCGAGGTGCTGCGGCCGCTGTACGAGGAGCACGGCGTGTCGTCGGTGATCGTCACCAGCCGAGGCTCCGAGTACGTTCCCGTGGCCGACACGGTCATCGCCCTGGACGGCTTCCGGCCCCGGGTGGTGACCACGCAGGCGAAGCAGGTCGCATCGTCCCGCCCGCCCCAGGCTCCGCGGACCCGCTTCGGAGGCGTGCGCCACCGGGTCCCCCTCCCGGAAAGCCTGGCCCCCCTGCGCGGACGCCGGCTGCGCGCCGAGCCGGCCGCCGACGGCCCCCGCTCCCACCGGCGGGCGGTCCCCCTGGGCCGCGAGACCGTGGACCTGTCGGCCGTCGAGCAGCTGGTGGATCCCGCCCAGGCGCGAGCCATCGCGGCCGCGCTGGTCTTCGCCGCCGACCGGGGACTGGCCGACGGCGCGCGGACCGTCCGCGAGATCGTCGGGCTGATCGAGATGGAGATCACCCGGGCCGGGCTGGACGTCCTGGTCCCCGACGGCCCCGCCGGCGACCTGGCCCTCCCCCGCCGCCACGAACTGGCCGCCGCCCTCAACCGCCTGCGCACCCTGCGGGTGAAGACCTGACGGGAACGCGCAAACAGTCTTGCCGGTCTACCCGGTCATCGGGTCGTCGGGTCTCCACCGAACGGGAACTCGGGAACGCGGGATCGCGGGAACGCGGGAGCCCGGGACCACGCCACCGCCCGACCGCGCGACCGCCCGCCCCGGGAAGTTACCTTCAACCTTCAACCTCCAACCTCCAACCTTCAACGCCGTTAGAGGGGGGAGAGGGCCAGGGTGAGGGGGATCCAACCTTCAACCTCAACAGTCTCCCCAGTCCACCCGGTCGTCGGGGCGTCGGATCTCCCTACCGTGGAAACGTGGAAACGCGGAAGCGCGACACCCCCGTAAACGTCCCCTCTCCCCCGGCAGGGGGAGAGGGCCAGGGTGAGGGGGATCCAACCTCCAACCTTCAACGCGGTTAGGGGGGCACAGGAGGGAATCCCCCGCCCGCCGCGAATAACATGCGCAATCCGATGACCGGGGCGAGTAGGCGCCGTTCCCGCCCCCAGCGAGCCGCGGGGCGATGGGACCGCGGCGGCGGCATGGCGCTGAATGGGCCCGGGAGGGCGGCCCGAGGGGATCGGGGCTCTCCGGCGGTCGGCACCGTCCGGTGGCCCGCTACCCGGTAGGCGTCGCCGGCTTCCCGCCGTAACCGGGACACGAGCGCCGCGCGCAGGTCGGCCGCAGGCCGGCAGCGCGCGGAACTGGGGTGGCACCACGGAGCGAGCCCTTCGTCCCCGCGACGAAGGGCTCGCTGATTCTTTGAGGAGGTTCGCCCATGGAGAGCGTCAAGTACCTGCTGGACGAGAGTCAGATCCCCCGGGCCTGGTACAACATCCTGGCCGACCTGCCGGTGCCGCTTCCGCCGGTCATCCACCCCGGGACCAAGCGTCCCATCGGCCCCGACGACCTGGCCCCGCTGTTTCCCATGGACCTGATCGCCCAGGAGGTGAGCACCGAGCGGGAGATCCCCATCCCCGAGCCGGTGCGGGACGTCTACCGCCTGTGGCGGCCCACGCCGCTATACCGCGCCCGGCGGCTGGAACGGGCCCTGGATACCCCCGCCCGGATCTACTACAAGTACGAGGGGACCAGCCCCGCCGGCAGTCACAAGCCCAACACCGCGGTGGCCCAGGCCTTTTACAACAAGCAGGCCGGCGTGCGCCGGCTCACCACCGAGACCGGCGCCGGCCAGTGGGGGAGCGCCCTGGCCCTGGCCTGCCGCCTGTTCGGCCTGGAGTGCACCGTGTACATGGTGCGGGTCAGCTACGAGCAGAAGCCCTACCGCAAGGTGATGATGCAGACCTGGGGCGCGGAGGTCATCCCCAGCCCCAGCCCCCGCACCCGGGCGGGGCGGACGATCCTGGAGCAGGACCCCAGTTCACCCGGCAGCCTGGGCATCGCCATCAGCGAGGCGGTGGAGGACGCCGCCACCCACGACGACACCAAGTACTCCCTGGGCAGCGTGCTCAACCACGTGCTCATGCACCAGACGGTCATCGGTCTGGAGGCCCGCCGTCAGATGGAGATGGCCGGCGACTACCCCGACGTGGTCATCGGGTGCATCGGCGGCGGCAGCAACATGGCGGGGCTGACGTTTCCGTTCCTGGCCGACAGGTTCAAGGGGAAGGCGGTGCGGGTGGTGGCCGTGGAGCCGGAGGCGTGCCCGTCCCTGACCCGGGGGCAGTACCTGTACGACTTCGGGGACACCGCCGCCACCACGCCGCTGCTGAAGATGTACACCCTGGGCCACACCTTCGTGCCCCCGGCCATCCACGCCGGCGGGCTCCGCTACCACGGGGACGCGCCCCTGGTGTGCCTGCTGTACCACCACGGCTACATCGAGGCCGTGGCCTACCCCCAGCGGGCGGTGTTCGAGGCGGCGGTGCAGTTCGCCCGGGCCGAGGGGATCATTCCGGCGCCCGAGTCGGCCCACGCGGTGCGCAAGGCCATCGACGAGGCCCTCCAGGCCAAGCAGGAGGGGCGGGCGCGGGTCATCCTGTTCAACCTCAGCGGCCACGGCCACTTCGACCTGAAGGCCTACGAGGACTTCCTGGCCGGGCGGCTGGAGGACTACGCCTACCCCCAGCAGCAGGTGGAAGCGGCGCTGCGGGAGCTCGCGGCGATTCAGCCCTGAGGACGCGGAAGCGCGAAATCGCGGAAACGCGGAAGCGCGATACCCCATAAACGTCCCCTCTCCCCCGACAGGGGGAGAGGGTCAGGGTGAGGGGGGTCCAACCTCCAACCTTCAACCTTCAACGCAGCCCAAGGCGGA
>JBBIUY010000009.1:0-73199 GCA_037440005.1 Armatimonadota bacterium
CGTTCACGTGCGGCTTCGTCCGCTCAAACTTCGGCTTGCTCATCCCTGGCCTCCCTCACCGTCGGTCTGCGCCGCCTCGCCGAGAGGCCGCCCCGACGGGGTCTAGCCCCTCAGCATAATGACTCGTGAGGCGGCCCGGCTTTTCCGGTCACGTCTCACGAGTCACCCGCTGGAGCCCACGACCGGACTCGAACCGGTGACCTTGTCCTTACCAAGGACACGCTCTGCCACCTGAGCTACGTGGGCGATGTCGCACCCGTATTATAGGAGGGGGGTATACCCTTGACAAGCCCGCGCGGGCGGCCGCGCGGCGGAAGGAGCGCGCCGTGGACTGGGTGGGATGGCTGGTGGTCCTGCTGCTGGTGTACTTCCTGTTCGTCCGGCGGTAGGCCCGCGGCGGGGCTTTTGCGGGCCGCCAGAGCCGTCTATAATGAAGGACGGTGCGGGTCCGGACGTCCGGGCCCGGCGGGCGGGAGTAGCTCAGAGGTAGAGCGTCTCCTTGCCAAGGAGAAGGCCGCGGGTTCAAGTCCCGTCTCCCGCTCCAGGGCGGCGTAGCCAAGAGGCAAGGCAGAGGTCTGCAAAACCTCCATTCCCCGGTTCGAATCCGGGCGCCGCCTCCACCCCGACCGACGACGCGGCGGGACCGGGGACCCCCGCCGGGCCGAGAGCACTCCTCCGGTCCCTGGTCCCGGGTCCGGCAGCACCCCTGGCGGGCGGGTGGCGAAACCGGCAAACGCGGGGGCCTTAAAAGCCTCTGGTCCGCAGGGACCCTGGGGGTTCGACTCCCTCCCCGCCCACCAGACCCCGAAGACATACACCCCTCGCCCTGCTCCCGCCCGGATCGCGAGCACAGCCCCCTGCCGGCGAGGTCGCTGCTTTGTGCGACTGGCGGACGTCCCGTGGGTGCGGTGCAGTACTGGTGGTGTCCCGCCGGCGTGCCAGGCACGGGGGCAGGAGGGCTGGGGGCGTGTTGGCCTGAGGGCCCCGGTTACCTCCGGTTGCGGCCTTCCACGATGGCGAAGAACTCGGCCCGGGTGCGGGGATCCTCCCGGAACAGACCCCGGGTGGCGGAGGTCACCACCTTGCTGCCGGGCTTGCGGATGCCCCGGGCGGTCATGCACAGGTGCTCGGCTTCGATCACGACCCCCGAGCCCAGGGCGTTCAGCCCGCCCTGGCAGAGGAAGTCGGCGATCTGGCTGGTCAGGCGCTCCTGGACCTGGGGCCGGCGGGCCAGGATCTCCACCAGCCGCGCCACCTTGCTGACGCCCAGGATGCGCCCCTGGGGGATGTAGCCCACGTGGGCCACGCCGTGGAAGGGCAGGAAGTGGTGCTCGCACATGGAGTAAAAGGGGATGTCGCGCACGATCACCATCTCGTGGTGGTCTTCGTCGTCAAACCAGGTCTCCAGCAGCTCCCGGGGATCTTCGGCGAGCCCCGCGAACAGCTCCTCGTACATCTCGGCGATCCTCCGGGGCGTCTCCCGCAGGCCTTCCCGGGACGGGTCCTCGCCGATGGCCACGATGATGCTCCGGACCGCGTGCTCGATGGCGGACTTGTCCACGCCTCACCCCTCCTGCCCCGCCCCCCGGCGGGGCGCACCCGATGATCCTTCGGCCGCCGGCACAGACGCGTGACCGCAGAAGAACTCCATCATCCGGGCGACCCGCTTCATCGCCCGGACGTCGTGCACCCGCAGCATGTTGGCACCCTGGGCGATGGCGAACGCCACCGCCGCCGCCGTGCCCTCCAGCAGGTCGTCGGGCGGCAGGCCCAGCAGGTCGCGGATGTAGTCCTTGCGGGAGGTCGCCACGAAGATGGGATACCCCAGGCTGCGCAGTTCGGGCAGCCGGCGCATCAGCTCCAGGTCCCGGGCCGGGTGCTTGCCGAAGTCCAGCCCCGGATCCACCAGGAGGCGGTCCCGGGGGACGCCGGCCGCCACCAGCTCCTCGGTACGCCGCCACAGGAACGCCGCCACCCAGTCCATCATGGAGGGCACGTCCACGTCCCGGTAGCGCTGGCGGGGCCGGCCGTGCAGGTGCATCACCACCAGGCCGGCCCCGGCGTCCGCCACCACCTCGGCCATCCGGGGGTCGGAGGCGCCGCTGATGTCGTTGACCAGCACCGCCCCCGCCTCCAGCGCCGCCCGGGCCACCTCGGGCTTGTAGGTGTCCACGGCCACCGGGAGGTCGTAGCGGCGCGCCAGTTCCGCCACCAGGGGCGCCACCCGCCGGATCTCCTCCTCCACGGGCACCGGCGGTCCTTCCTGGGCGGTCTCGCCCCCCACCTCGATGAGGTCGGCGCCCTCGCCGACCATCTCCTCGGCCCGGGCCAGCGCCGTGTCCATGCCGAAATACCGGCCGCGGTCGTAGAACGAATCCGGGGTATTGTTGAGGATGCCGGCGATGTGCACCCGGGACGCAAAGTCCAGCCGGTGGCGGCCCAGCGCCATCACCGGCGGGGGGGCCTGGATGCGCTCCAGGGTCGCGCCCACCGCCCGCGCCACCGGCTCCGGGACGGCCGGCAGCAGGCGCCGGTACTGGGCCAGGGTGGCGGCCAGTTCGACCTGCCGGTGCGACTCCAGGGGCGGGGAGGCCGGGGCGGGCGCCGACGCCCACCCTCCCAGCCGGACCAGCTCGGCCGCCGTGTGGCGCAACTCGGAGTCGGGCGCGATCAGCCGCAGGCGCTGGAAGGACGCCTCGGGTGCGCTCCCCCGCGGCGCCAGCGGCGCCAGAGCCCACGCCCAGTACAGAGGGTGCGTCTCCATGATCCCGGCTTCCCAGGTGCTCTTTCAGTATAACCACCGGAGGGGGTTTCCCGCCGCGCGGGGGCGCAGGTCCGTCAGCCCTCCAGCTTCCGACCGGTGAGGGCGAAGAAGACGTCTTCCAGCGACGGCTCGACCACCTGCAGGTGGCGCAGCCGCCCGCCGTGCCGGGCGGCCGCCGTCGCCGCCTGAGAGAGAGCCCGGACGGGGTCGGACAGGCGGGCCTCCACCTCCCACAGCCCGTCGGCCGCCACCGGCCGCACGGCCACGGCTGCCGTGCCGGGCAGGTCCCCCGGCGCCGGGGGCGGTCCTTCCACCACCAGGCGCAGGACCGGCCCTCCCCCGTGGGCGCCCTTGAGGGCGGCGGGCGAGTCCAGGGCCACCATCCGCCCGCGGTCGAGGATGCCCACCCGGTCGCAGAGCCGGTCCGCCTCGTCCATCTGGTGGGTCGCCAGCACCACCGTCTTACCCTGATCCCGGCACAGCCGGGCGATCAGCTCCCGCACGACGCGCGCCCCCGCCGGATCCAGACCGGCGGTGGGCTCGTCCAGCAGGAGGACCGGGGGGTCGTGGACCAGCGCCCGGGCCAGCGCCAGACGCAGACGCATCCCGGTGCTGTAGCGCTCCACCAGGTCGTCGGCCCGGGACGCCAGATCCACCAGCTCCAACACCGAGGCGATCCGCCGCCGGGCGAGAGGGCCCGGGACCCCGTGCAGGGCCGCTGCGTACTCCAGATTTTCCCGCCCGGTCAGCCGTCCGTAGACGGCCCGCTCGCCGCCCAGGACCACGCCGACGTGCCGCCGGACCTGGGCGCCCTGGGCCACCACGTCGTAGCCCCACACGCAGGCGGTGCCCGCGCTGGGCACCAGCAGGGTGGCCAGCACCCGCAGCAGCGTGGTCTTGCCGGCGCCGTTGGGCCCCAGCAGGCCGACCAGCTCGCCGCGGCGGACCTGGAAGGTCACGTCCTCCACCGCGGCGATGGTTCGGGTCACCGCCGGGCGGCGTCCCCACCGCATGCCGGCCCCGTCGGCCACCCGGACCACGAACCTCCGGGTGAGGCCCACCACGTTCACGGCGATGGGACGACCGTCCGGAGGGGGACTCACCGCGCCCGACCCCGGACGGCCGCCAGCCGGGTCAGGTCCACGCCCTCCCGGAGCAGCAGGCGCCGCTTGAGCGGGACGCCTCCCCGCAGGGAATAGCCTCCCAGGCGCCCGTCGCTGCGCACCACCCGGTGGCAGGGGATGATCAGCGGGAGAGGGTTCCGGGCGCAGGCCTGTCCCACGGCCCGCGCGGCGCCGGGAAAGCCCAGGGCGCGGGCGACCTCCCGGTAGGTCCGGACCTGCCCCCGGGGAATCCTCCGCAGTTCCTCCAGCACCCGCCGCTCGAAGGGGCCCACCAGGCTCAGGTCCACGGGCCCGTCGTAGCGCCCCAGGGACGCGCAGAAGGCCCGCAGCCGGCGGAGCAGGTCCCGGGGCGGGCGCGGGTCGCGGGTCGCCGGCAGGCCGAACCGTCGGCGCAGGTGCCGCGCGAAGGCGGCGTCGCCGGAAGCCAGGTCCACGGCGCACACGCCCCGATCCGAATAGGCCACGTACACGGTCCCCAGGAGGCCCGGCACCGAGGTGAACCGCAGCCCCCGGGGGCGCGCCGGACTCCGGGAGGCGGCGTGGGTCAGGACGAACGCGGCCAGATTGTCTTCGGTCAGAGGGGTCAGCGCCGCCGCCGGGCGCCCCCGCAGGGTGATGACCACCGGCTCGCCGGCCAGCGCGCGCCGCACGAGCTCGTTGGCGCGATTTTTCAGGTCCACCGTGTTGACCACCCGCACGCCGCCACCTCCCGGGCCGACCCGCGCCCGGCCCGAGCATCACATGGCTATTTTTCCGGCTATGTCGCCGCCAGGGTATCCCCCGGGGGGTGTCCTGTCAAGGGCGTCAGCGCACGGCCTCGTCCCGGGCCGGGGTGTCGGGGTGGCTGCGGAGGTACTCCGCCACCTGGCGGGCCAGGCGGGGACCCAGGACCTCCGCCAGCTGCTCTTCGGTGGCCTGCCGGATCTGGCGCACCGAGCCGAAGCGGCGGATCAGCTCCCGCTTGCGCTTCTCGCCGATCCCCCGGATGTCGTCCAGGACCGAGAAGACGATCCGCCGCTCCCGCAGCTTCTGGTGGTAGGCGTGGGCGAACCGGTGGGCCTCGTCCCGCACCCGCTGCAGCAGCTGCAGCGCCTGGGACTCCCGGGGCAGGACCAGAGGCTCGGCGCTGCCGGGGGTGAACAGATGCTCCTCCCGCTTGGCCAGCCCCACGGCCGGGACCGACACGTTGTACTCGAACAGCACCTCCAGGGCGGCGCTCAGCTGGCCGCGGCCGCCGTCGATGAGAATCAGGTCGGGCATCACCGACCACCGGACCGGGGTGGCCTCGTCGCGGTCCAGCCTCTCCTGTTCCTGCCGCCCCCGGGCAAACCGCCGCCGCAGCATCTCCTGCAGGGAGGCGTAGTCGTTGGGTCCGTCGGTCCACCGGATCCGGAAGCGCCGGTAGGCGCTCTTGAGGGGGCGCCCGCCCTCGAACACCACCAGGGACCCCACGGTCTCCCCCGCCTGGAAGTTGCTGACGTCGTAGGCCTCGATCCGGAACGGCGGGGCGTCCAGGCCCAGCACCTCCTGCAGCTCCCGCAGGGCGGCCCCCTCGGCCCCGGCCACCCGGGCCCGCTCCTGGTGGAGGAACAGGGCGGCGTTCTCCGCGGCCATCTGCACCAGGCTGGCCCGCTCGCCCCGCTGGGGCACCACGAGGGCCACCCGGCCGCCCCGGCGCTGGACCAGCCACTGCTCGATGAGCGGGGCGTCGGCCACCGCGTCCTGCAGGACGATCTCCGGGGGCACCGACGGCGCCTCCTGGTAGTACTGGGTCAGGAAGGCGCCCAGGATCTCTCCCCGGCTCAGCCCCCGGACCCCCTCCAGCAGGAAGTGCTCCTGGCCCTGCAGCCGGCCGGCGCGCACGTAGAACATCTGCACGCACGCGGCGTTCCCCGATTGGGCCACCGCCACCACGTCCCGGTCCAGCAGGTCCGCCCCCGCGGCCCGCTGGGGCTCGGCGATGGCCTGCAGGGCCTGCACCTGGTCTCTCAGCTGGGCCGCCCGCTCGAACTGCAGGGCCTCGGCGGCCCGCTGCATCTCCGCCCGCAGCTCCTCCACCAGGGACGCCTGCCGGCCCTCCAGGAACAGCACCGCCCGGCGGACCTGCTCGGCGTACTGCTCGGCGGTGGCCCCCCACGCCACGCACGGCGCCGTGCACAGCCCCAGGTCGTAGTCCAGGCAGGGACGGGGCAGGTCCCGGGTGATCTCGATGGCGCAGGACCGCAGCTTGAACAGCCGGCGGATGGTCCGGATGGTCCGGCGGACCAGCTTGGGCTCGTGGTACGGATAGGGGCCGAAGTAGCGCCCCCCGTCCCGCACCACCTTCCGGGTCATCAGGATCCGGGGAAACGGCTCGTGGGTGATCTTGACGTACGGGAAGGCCTTGTCGTCGGCCATCCGCACGTTGTAGGGGGGGCGGTGCTGCTTGATCAGGTTGGTCTCCAGGATCAGCGCCTCCACCTCGGTGGCGCAGGCGATCACCTCGAAGTCGGCGATCTTGCCCATGAGGTGGCGGATGCGGGGGCTGTCCACGTGGGCGCTGTCCTGGAAGTACTGGCGCACCCGGGCGCGCAGGGACGCCGCCTTGCCCACGTAGATCACCCGCCCCTGGGCGTCCCGGAGCAGGTACACCCCGGGACGGGCGGGCAGGACCTTCAGCTTTTCTTCCAGCGCCGTCGCCTCGGCCACGCCGCCGTCACCCTGCCAGGGAGCGCACGAACTCGCCCAGGCGCCGCAGGCCTTCCTGCAGGCGGCGCCCCTCCCCCCCGTAGCCGATGCGGATGTAGCCGTCCATCTGGAAGTGGTCGCCGGGCACCACCAGCACGTCGTGGGCCTGGCGCAGCCGCTCGGCCAGTTCGGTGGAGTTGATGGCCGGCTGGTAGCGGATAAACGCCACGGCGCCCGCCCGGGGCGGGACCCACCGCACCAGCCCCCCCATCTCCTCCACCCACGCCCGCAGCACCCCCAGGTTCTCGGTGAGCACCAGGCGGGTGCGGGTGGCCAGGCGGTGGTGGGCCCGGGGGCCCAGGGCCACTCGGGCCAGGTGGTCGCTGAGGACCGAGGGAGCGATGGTGGTGTAGTCGTGGTAGCCCCACAGGGTCTGGACCATCTCCGGCGGCGCCACCACCCACCCGATCCGCAGCCCGGGCAGCCCGTAGGCCTTGGACAGCCCCCCGGTGACGATGGTCCGGGGGTAGCGGCCCCAGAAGGACGGGGTCGGGGGGCCGTCCAGCTCCGCCCCCCGGTACACCTCGTCGGCCACCACCCACGCGCCCGCCCGGGCCGCCGCCGCGCAGACGGCGTCCATCGCCTCCGCCGACAGGACCGCCCCGGTGGGGTTGTTGGGGTTGCAGACGACGATGGCGCGGGTGCGGTCGGTGACCAGCCGGGACAGGTCGTCCGGGTCCGGCGCCCACTGGAGCGCCTCCCGCAGCCACCAGGGGCGCACCTGCGCCCCCCACGCCCGCGCCAGCTGGGGGACCTGCATGTAGGTGGGCTGCATCACCACCACCTCGTCGCCGGGCTCCACCAGCGCCCACGTGACCAGGAAGTTGGCCTCGGCGCTGCCGGTGGTGACCAGGACGTTGTCGGCCCCCGCGCCCGGGTACAGTCCGGCGATGGCCGCCCGCAGCTCGGGGCTGCCGTTGGTGTGGCCGTAGCCGATCTGCTCCCGGGCCAGGACCTCCCGGATCCACGAGTGGTCCACCAGGGCGGCCAGGGTGAGGGGGTAGACGCCGCTGTCGGCCAGGTTGAACTGGACCAACGGCTCCCAGGTGGACTGAAACCGCTCCATCTCGAAACGCTCGACCTTCATGGGCGTCCCCCCGGCGCGGGTCGGTCAGCCGTTCCTCCGCGGGCGCCGGCGGCGCCCGTTGCCGGCCAGGGCCAGTTCCGGCTCGCGGGTCAACACCCGCCGGAGGAACTGGCCGGTGTAGGAGGAGGGCACCTGCGCCACCTCCTCGGGCGTCCCCTGGGCGACCACCTGCCCGCCCAGGTCGCCGCCCTCCGGCCCCAGGTCGATGATCCAGTCGGCGGTCTTGATGACGTCCAGGTGGTGCTCGATGACCACCACCGTGTTGCCGGCGTCCACCAGCCGGTGCAGGACCGCCAGCAGCCGCTCCACGTCGGCGAAGTGCAGCCCCACGGTGGGCTCGTCCAGGATGTACAGGGTGCGGCCCGTGTCCCGCCGGGACAGCTCCGCCGCCAGCTTCACCCGCTGCGCCTCGCCCCCCGACAGGGTGGTGGCCGGCTGGCCCAGGGCGATGTAGCCCAACCCCACGTCCTCCAGGGTCTGCAGCTTGCGGCGCAGGCGCGGCACGTGCTCGAAGAACTGCAGCGCCTCGGCCACCGTCATCGCCAGCACGTCGGCGATGGTCTTGCCCTTGTAGCGCACCTCCAGGGTCTCGCGGTTGTAGCGGGTGCCCTTGCACACCTCGCAGGGGACGTACACGTCGGGCAGGAAGTGCATCTCGATGCGGACGATGCCGTCGCCCTCGCAGGCCTCGCACCGGCCGCCCCGCACGTTGAAGGAGAACCGCCCCGGCGCGTAGCCCCGCATCCGGGCGTCGGGGGTCTGGGCGAACAGGTCGCGGATCAGGTCGAAGGTCTTGGTGTAGGTGGCCGGGTTGGACCGCGGCGTGCGCCCGATGGGCGACTGGTCGATGTTGATGACCTTGTCGATGTACTCCAGCCCCTCCACCCGGTCGTGGGCGCCGGGCCGCACCCGGGCGCCGTGCAGCCGCGCCGCCGCCGCCCGGTAGAGGATCTCGTCCACCAGGGTGGACTTGCCCGATCCCGAAACGCCGGTGACGGCGATGAACAGGCCCAGGGGGAAGGCTACGTCGATGTTCTTGAGGTTGTGCTCCCGGGCCCCCCGCACCACCAGGGCGCGGCCGGTGGGGGGACGCCGGCGGGGGGGAACGGGGATGCGCCGGCGCCCGGACAGGTACTGGCCGGTGAGGGAGTCGGGGTGAGCGGCGATGTCGTCGGGAGTGCCGGTGACCACGATCCGGCCGCCCTGGGCGCCGGCCCCGGGGCCGATGTCCACCACCCAGTCGGCCGAGCGGATGGTCTCCTCGTCGTGCTCCACCACCAGGATGGTGTTGCCCAGGTCCCGCAGGCGCATCAGGGTCTCGATGAGCCGGCGGTTGTCCCGCTGGTGCAGCCCCACGCTGGGCTCGTCCAGCACGTACAGGACCCCCATCAGTCCCGACCCGATCTGGGTGGCCAGCCGGATGCGCTGGGCCTCCCCCCCGGACAGGGTGGAGGCCGGCCGGTCCAGGGTCAGGTAGTCCAGCCCCACGTTCACCAGAAAGCCCAGCCGGGCCGTGATCTCCTTGAGCACCTGGCCGGCGATCAGCCGCTCCCGCTCCGACAGGGGCAGGGTGCGGACGAACTCCAGCGCCTGGCGCACCGTCAGGGCGGTGAGCTCGGCGATGTTCTTGCCGCCCACCCGCACGCTGAGGGACTCGGGCTTGAGCCGCGTCCCCCGGCAGGTGGGACACGGGAGGGTGGTCATGTACTGCTCCAGCTCCTCCCGCATGTAGTCCGACTCGGTCTCCCGGTAGCGCCGCTCCAGCTGGTGGAGGACGCCCTCGAAGGGGGCGTCGTAGGTCCGCAGCATCCCCCACCGGTTGTGGTAGCGCACCCGGATGGGCTCGGGCGATCCGTGGAGCAGGACCTCGATGAACGACCGGGGCAGCCGGCGCAGCGGCGTGTGCATGTCCACCCGGTAGTGGGCGGCCAGCGACTGGAGCAGCTCGTAGTAGTAGTCGCTGGTGGACGCCGCCCACGGCACCACCGCGCCGTCGGCCAGGGACTTGTCCCAGTCCAGGATCAGGTCCGGATCGAACTCCTGCCGGAAGCCCAGCCCGGTGCAGGTGGGGCACGCCCCGTGGGGGCTGTTGAAGGAGAAGATGCGCGGCTCGATCTCGGGCAGGACCGACCCGTGCTGGGGGCAGGCGAACAGCTGGCTGAACACCAGCAGCCCCTGGGTGGGGTCGATGAGGGCCTGGGCCCGGCGGGGGGCCTCGGGGGCGGCGTCCTTGAGGACGTCCACGTACACCATCCCCTGGCCCAGCTTCAGGGCCGTCTCCACCGAGTCGGCCAGGCGGCTGCGGACGTCGGGCCGGACCACGATCCGGTCCACCACCACCTCGATCCAGTGCTTGCGGTTCTTGTCCAGGGGGATCGGCTCGCCCAGGTCGTACACCACCCCGTCCACCCGCACCCGGGCGAACCCCTGGCGCCGCAGGTCGTCGAACAGCTGCCGGTACTCGCCCTTGCGCCCGCGCACCAGCGGGCCCAGGATCTGGATCCGCGACCCCTCGGGCAGGGCCAGGACCTGGTCCACGATCTGCTCCCGGCTCTGGCGCGCGATGGGCTGGCCGCACCGGGGGCAGTGGGGGACCCCGATGCGGGCGTACAGCAGCCGCAGGTAGTCGTAGATCTCGGTGACGGTGCCCACGGTGGACCGCGGGTTGCGGGGGGCGCCCTTCTGGTCGATGGAGACCGCCGGGGACAGCCCGTCGATGTGGTCCACGTCGGGCTTCTCCATCAGCCCCAGGAACTGGCGGGCGTAGGCCGACAGGGACTCCACGTATTTGCGCTGGCCTTCGGCGTAGATGGTGTCAAAGGCCAGCGACGACTTCCCGGAGCCGGAGATACCCGTCAGGACCACGAACTTGTCCCGGGGGATCTCCACGGTGATGTTCTTGAGGTTGTGCTCGCGGGCTCCGCGAACGATGATCCGGTCCAGCGGCATCGGTCTCCCCCGCGCCCTCCCGCGTCGGCCTCAGCGCCGGCGGTGCCGCCCTCCCCGGCGCGGCCGCGCCGGGCCGGCGGCCCGGCTGCCGGCGAAGAACGGCTCGCCCAGCCCCTTGCGCAGCTCGGCGATCTGGTCCCGCAGCACCGCGGCCTTCTCGAACTCCAGGTTGGCGGCGGCCCGCCGCATCTCCCGCTCCAGGGCCTCGATGGTCTGCTCCAGTTCCTGGGGCGACAGCATCAGCAGCCGGGCCACATCCCAGGGAACCCGGGCCCGCTGCTGCTCCGCCAGGGTGATCAGCTCCCGGGCGGTGAGGATTTCGGTGGACGGCTGATAGGTCTCCACCTCCTCGGCCACCTGCTCCAGGTCGATCATGTCCCGGATAGGCTTGACCACCGACCGGGGGGTGATGCCATGCTCCTGGTTGTACCGGAGCTGGATCTCCCGGCGGCGGTTGGTCTCCTCGATGGCCCGCCGCATGGAGTCGGTGACGTCGTCGGCGTAGAGGATCACCCGGCCGCTGATGTGCCGGGCCGCCCGCCCCATGGTCTGGATGAGGGCCGTCTCCGACCGCAGATAGCCTTCCCGGTCGGCGTCCAGGATGGCCACCAGGGACACCTCGGGCAGGTCCAGCCCCTCCCGCAGGAGGTTGATCCCCACGATGACGTCATAGGTGCCCAGGCGCAGGTCCTTGAGGATCTGCACCCGCTGCAGGGTGTCGATCTCCGAGTGCAGGTAGTGGACCCGCAGCCCCATCTCCTGCAGGTACGCGGTCAGGTCCTCGGCCATGCGCTTGGTGAGGGTGGTGACCAGGGTGCGTTCGCCCTTTCCCACCTGGGCCCGGATCTCGGCGATCAGGTCGTCCACCTGGCCCCGGGCCGGGCGCACCTCCACGTGGGGGTCCACCAGCCCGGTGGGGCGGACGATCTGCTCCACGATCTGCTGGCTGACCTGCCGCTCGTACTCCCCGGGGGTGGCGGACACGAAGATCACCTGGTGGATCAGGCTCTCAAACTCCTCCCAGGACAGCGGGCGGTTGTCGTAGGCCGAGGGCAGCCGGAACCCGAAGTCCACCAGGTTCTTCTTGCGGGAGCGGTCGCCCTCCAACATCCCGTGCACCTGGGGGACGGTGACGTGGCTCTCGTCGATGAACATCAGGTAATCCCGGGGGAAGTAGTCCAGCAGGCACCCCGGCCGCTCGCCGGGCCGGCGGCCGTCCAGGTGGCGGGAGTAGTTCTCGATCCCCGGGCAGTAGCCCACCTCCCGCAGCAGCTCCATGTCGTAGCGGGTGCGGAACTCCAGGCGCTGGGCCTCCAGCAGCTTGCCCTGGCTGCGGAACCACTCCACCCGCTCCCGCAGCTCCTCCTCGATGCTCCGCAGGGCCCGCTCCAGGCGGTCCTCGGTGGTGACCCAGTGCTTGGCGGGCCAGATGGCCACCGCCGTCTTCTCCTCCACCACCTCCCCGGTGAGGGGGTGCAGCTCCAGGATCCGGTCCACCTCGTCCCCGAACAGCTCCACCCGCACCGCGCGCTCCTCGTAGGAGGGCCACACCTCGATCACGTCGCCCCGGACCCGGAACCGGCCCCGGGCGAAGTCCACGTCGTTGCGCTCGTACTGGATGTCCACCAGCCGCCGGAGGATCTCCTCGCGGGTGCGCCGCTCGCCCCGGCGGATCAGGAGCATGACCTCCTTGTAGTCCTCGGGCCGGCCCAGGCCGAAGATGCAGGACACCGACGCCACCACGATCACGTCCCGGCGCTCCATCAGCGCCTTGGTGGCCGCGTGCCGCAGCCGGTCGATCTCGTCGTTGATGGAGGCGTCTTTGCTGATGTACAGGTCCGTCTGGGGGACGTAGGCCTCGGGCTGGTAGTAGTCGTAGTAGGAGACGAAGTAGCGCACCGCGTTGTGGGGGAAGAATTCCCGGAACTCGCTGTACAGCTGGGCCGCCAGGGTCTTGTTGTGGGCCAGGACCAGGGTGGGCCGCTGGACGGCCTCGATGACCCGGGCCATGGTGTACGTCTTCCCCGACCCCGTGACCCCCAGCAGGGTCTGATAGCGGTAGCCCCGGCGCAGGCCCTCCACCAGCTGGGCGATGGCCGTGGGCTGGTCGCCCCGGGGTTCCAGGTTGGTGACCATCCGAAACTCGGGCATGGAGGTCGCTCCGCCGCGCGCGGAGCATAAAAAAAGTATACCATCGCCGGCCGCACGGGGACCACCGGTCCGGTGCAGGGCCCGCGGGCGCCGGTCAGCCGGCCAGTTCCTGCCAGAGGATGTCCACCTGGCGGCGGGTCTCCTCCAGGGAGCCCCCGTTGTGGATCACCCAGTCGGCCTCGGCCTCCTTCTCGGCTACCGGCCGCTGGGCCGCCACCCGCCGCTCGGCCTCCTCCGGGGTCAGCTCGTCCCGGGCCACCAGCCTTCGGATCTGCTCCTCCCGGGGCGCGGTGACGACGATGACCCCCTCCAGGTCGAACGCCTCGGGGCCGGTGGTGTCCAGCAGCAGCGGGATGTCCACGATGACCACGGCGTCCGGGGAGGTCTGCCGCACCCGGGCCACCTCCTCCCGGATGCGGCGGCGGATCTCCGGATGGGTGATGGCGTTCAGCCGGCGCCGGGCGGCTTCGTCGGAGAACACCAGCCGGGCCAGCGCCCGGCGGTCCAGGCGGCCGTCGGGCTGCACCACGCCGGGGCCGAAGGCCTCCACGATCCTGCGGTGGGCCTCGGTGCCCGGCTCCACCACCTCGCGGGCGATCCGGTCGGCCTCGATGACCACCGCCCCCCGCTCGGCGAACATGCGCGCCACGGTGGTCACGCCGGTGGCGATGCCGCCGGTGAGGCCGATGACCTTCATGCCGCCTGCGGGCTCCCGGCCCGCCGCCCGTCGCCCCCGCCGAGTCCGGCCGTCATGCCAGCGGCTCCATGTCCCGCCAGTTGGGCCCCACCTTCAGGTCCACCCGCAGGGGCACCGCCAGGGGGTACGCCCTCTCCATGACCTCCCGCACCTGCCGGCCCAGCTCCGCGGCGGCGGCGGATGGGACCTCGAACAGCAGTTCGTCGTGGATCTGCAAGATCATCAGCGCGCCGGGAAAGCGGGGCAGCACCTGCCGGGCCAGGTCCACCATCGCCTTCTTGATGATGTCGGCGCTGCTGCCCTGGATGGGGGTGTTGATGGCGGTGCGCTCGGCGGCCTCGCGGATGGGCCGGTTGCGGGTGTGCACCTCGGGGATGTAGCGGCGGCGGTTGAGCAGGGTGGTGACGTAGCCGTCCCGCCGCGCCCGCTCCACGATCTCCTGCATGTACCGCCGGACCCCCGGGTAGCGCTCGTAGTAGCGCTCAATGTAGGCCCGGGCCTCGGCCTTGCCGATCCCCAGCTGGGCGGCCACCCCGAACTCGCTCATGCCGTACGCTACCCCGAAGACGATGGTCTTGGCCCGGCGGCGCAGTTCGGGGGTGACGGCCTCCCGGGGGACGCCGAACAGCTCGCTGGCGGTGACGGCGTGGATGTCCTCGCCGCGGGCGAAGGCGTCCACCAGGCCGGGATCCCGGGTGATGTGGGCCAGGACCCGCAGGTCGATCTGGGAGTAGTCGGCGCCCAGCAGGACCCGCCCCGGGCCGGCCACGATGGCGCGGCGGATCTTGCGCCCCTCGTCGGTCCGGATGGGCAGGTTCTGCAGGTTGGGGTCGGTGGTGATGACCCGGCCGGTGGCGGCCACCGTCTGGTTGAAGGTGGCGTGGACGCGCCCGGTGGCCGGGTGGACCATGGCGGGCAGCACGTCCACGTAGGTGGTCTTGAGCTTGGTCAGTTCCCGGTGGGCGACGATCTTGGCCACGATCTCGTGCTGGGGAGCCAGGTACTCCAGCACCTCGGCGTCGGTGGAGTAGCCGGTCTTGGTCTTCTTCACCGGGGGCAGCTGCAGCTTCTCGAACAGGACGAACGCCAGCTGGCGGGGGGAGCTGATGTTGAACTCGGTCCCCGCCAGCCGGTAGATCTCCGCCGCCAGCTCCGCCAGGCGCCGGTCCAGCTCCGCCGACAGGTCCCGGAGATACGGCACGTCCACCGCCACCCCGGCCGCCTCCATGTCGGCCAGGACCGCCGCCAGGGGCATCTCGATCTGGACGAACAGGTCGTAGACCTCCCGCTCCCGCATCCGCTCTTCCAGCACCGGCCGCAGCCGCAGCAGCGCGTCGGCCGCCCGGCAGGCCTCGGCCACCGGGTCCCGGTCCAGGCCCAGCCCGTCGCCGGCATCGTCGCCCTCGCGCACCCGCCAGCCCAAAAACTCCCACGCCGCCGTCTCCAGGGTGTGAGTCCGCCGCCCGGGGTTGAGAAGGTAGGACGCGATCCCCACGTCAAAGTCCAGGCCGCGGGGGTGGATCCCCAGCCGGCGCAGGGTGTGCAGGTCGGCTTTGACGTCGCCGCTGACCTTGCGCGCCGGGCCTTCCAGGGCGGCGCGCAGTTCCGCCGGCGGGTCCCCGGGCACCGGCAGGCACAGGGCCGTCCCGGGAGCCGGGCAGACGGCCAGGCCCGTCAGGCGGGCCTGGAAGGGGTGGCCGGGTTCCCGCACCAGGTACAGCCCCACCTCGGCCGCGCCCTGCAGGGCGGCGGCCAGGGTGCCGGCGTCGGCCTGGCGGTACTCCCCCGCCGGTGCCTCCGATGCCGCTCCTACCCGTTCCAGCAGGCTCTTGAACTCCAGATCGGCCAGCAGGGCCCGCAGGCGCGCCCGGTCCGGCGGCCGGCGGCGCAGGTCGTCCCACGTCCACCGCACCGGCACGTCGGTGACGATGGTGGCCAGCCGCCGGCTCTCCCGCATCTGGTCGGCGTGGGCCCGCAGGACGTCCCGCAGACGGGAGGGCGCCTGATCCACCCGGGCCAGCAGGGCGTCCAGGGTACCGAAGGTCTGGATCAGCTGGCGGGCGGTCTTCTCCCCCACCCCCGGCACGCCCGGGAGGTTGTCGGTGGGATCGCCGGTCAGCCCCTTGTAGTCGGGCAGGCGGGCAGGCTCAAAGCCAAAACGCGCCCGGAACGCCTCCACGTCGTAGACGGTGGTGTCGGTGATGCCGCGGCTGGTCACCATCACCCGGATGCGGTCGTCCACCAGCTGCAGGACGTCCAGGTCGCCGCTGACGATCAGGACGTCGGCGCCTTCCGCCGCCGCCCGGCGGGCGATGGTGCCCAGGACGTCGTCCGCCTCGAACCCCTCCACCTCGAAGATGGGCACCGCCAGGGCCTGCAGGATCTCCTTGGCCAGGGCCAGCTGGGGCCGCAGATCGTCGGGCATCCGCTGGCGGGTCGCCTTGTACTCCCGGTACTGGACGTGGCGGAAGGTGGGGGCGGCCCGGTCGAAGGCGGCGGCCACGTAGTCGGGTCGCTCCTCCTCCAGGATCTTGAGCACCATGGTGGTGAATCCGTAGACGGCATTGGTGGGCCGGCCGTCGCTGGTGGTGAAGTAGGGCAGCGCGAAAAACGCCCGGTAGACCAGCCCGTTGGCGTCGATGAGGACCAGCAGGGGCGGGCGGTCTCCGTCCGCCCGCTCCACGCCGACTGCCCGGGGCTGCCCGGCCGTCTCGGCGGTCATGGCGCAGGTGGTCTTCGCCCCCGGCGCATCCGGCCCCTACGCCCCGCCCCCGCGCACGCCGCGCCGGCACTGGTGCCGGGGGTGGGAGTCGAACCCACACGGGCGCCTCAGCCCGACAGATTTTGAGTCTGCCGCGTCTGCCAGTTCCGCCACCCCGGCACCCGTCACCGCTATTATACGGCCGCGGGCGGGACGCAGCCCGTGGCGGGAGGACGCCTTGCCCGGACCGGCGGCGCCTCCTATGATGGCCCTGGGCGGAGCGGACGTCCGTCCGGATGTGCCCGGGCGGGAACGGCGGACCGGCGGAGGTGCGCCATGAAGGTCAGGATTCGCCACCAGCGGCGGGAGGTGGAGGTCGCCGGATCCGGGCGGGTGCGGGACGTCCTGGCCCGGCTGGGGATCAACCCCGAGGCCGTGCTGGTGATCCGCGACGACGCCCTGGTGCCCCTGGACGCCGAGGTGGGTCCCGACGACACCCTGGAAGTCCGGCCGGTGGTCTCCGGCGGAGCCCCCCGGTGCGACCGCTGCGGCCAGCCCGCCGCCGTGGACGTGCGGCGGCACCGGGCCACCTACTGCGGCCCGCACTTTCTGGAGTGGTTCGAGCGCCAGGTGCAGCGGGCCGTGGTCTCCGAGCGGATGTTCACGCCCCAGGACAAGATCCTGGTGGCGGTGTCGGGGGGCAAGGACAGCCTGGCGTTGTGGGACGTCCTGGTGCGGCTGGGCTACCAGGCCACCGGCCTCCACGTGCACCTGGGCCTGGGCGAGTACTCGGACGCCTCCCAGCGGGCCTGCGAGGCCTTCGCCCGCGCCCGGGGGACGCCGCTGCTGGTCGCCCACCTGCCCGCCGTGGCCGGGGCGGGCGTGGACGACCTGGCGCGGGCGAGCGGGCGGCCGCCCTGCTCCGCCTGCGGGCTGTCCAAGCGCTACCTGTTCAACAGGATCGCCCTGGAGCACGGCTTTGACGTGGTGGCCACCGCCCACAACCTGGACGACGAGGCGGCCCTGCTGCTGGGCAACCTGATCGCCGGGCAGCCCGACGCCCTGGCGCGGATGGCTCCCGTGCTGGAGGCGGGGCCGGGCCTGGTCCGCCGGGTGAAGCCGCTGTTCCGGATCGCCGAGCGGGAGACGGCCGCCTACTGCGTCCTGCGCGGGATCGACTACATCCTGGAGGAGTGTCCCCGCAGCGTCGGCGCCCGCCAGCTGGTGATCAAGGAGGCCCTGAACGTGATCGAGGCGGACGCCCCCGGCAGCAAGCAGGCGCTGTACTGGAACTTCCTGGAGCACGTCCGGCCGGCGCTGGCGCGGCACCGTCCCCCGGCGGCCCTGCGGGCCTGCGCGCACTGCGGCCAGCCCACCACCGCCGAGGTGTGCGCCTTCTGCCGCATGACCGAGCGGGCCGCCCGCCACCTGCGGGTCCGCGCGCAGCCGGCCGCAGCGGCCGGGGCCGGCACGCCCGCAGTCCCCGCCTCCGGGTGAGGCGGCCCGCCGGAGGCTACCGCAGGATCTCCAGATACCGGCGCAGCAGCGCCCGGCGCAGCCGGGTCGTCCCCGCCACAGCCGCGGCCGCCGCCACGAGCAGAGGGGGCAGGGCCAGCAGCGCCTCGTTCATCCACCGCAGGACCCGGTACGGCCCGCGGGCGGTCCGGACGTAGGCACGGAAGGCCTGCTGGGCGTCCTGCAGGGAGAGCGTCCCCCGGGCAACCTCCCGCACCAGCGACCCGCACCGCCAGCCCGCCAGCAGGGCGGTGCGGATGCCTTCTCCCGTCAGGGGCAGGCAGTGGCCCCCGGCGTCGCCGACCACGAACACCCCGTCCCGCACCGGCTCGTCCGGCCCCCCGGCCAGGAACCCGCCGTGAAATCCGTGCGGTCGCAGCCCCCACCGCCCCAGAAACCGCTCCAGCGCCCCGCGCAGGGCGCTGCGGCCGCGGTAGCTGAGGACCCCCGCCCGCACCCGCCCGCCGGCCGGGAACAGCCAGGCGTAGCCGTCGGGCGCTTCCGGCACGAAGTAAAAGTGCAGCCCGGGCTCGGCGCAGCCGTCCACCTCGGTTTCCAGGCCGAACGCCCGCCACCGCCGGGACCGCGGCGGGCCCGCCAGGGATGACCGCCAGCCGGTGGCGTCGATCAGGTAGCGGGCCCGCACCGGCCCCGCCGACGTGCGCGCTACGGCTCCGTCCCGGCCCCGGACCGCCGCGCGCACCACCTGCGCCGACGTCCGGGCCAGGGCCAGGGCGCAGAACAGCCGGTAGTCGAAGGTGCAGAACGGCTCGGGAAGCGGCCAGCGCACCTCCCTGCCGGCGACGTGGATGACCAGGTGACGGTGGACCTGCCGGACCGCCCCGGCGGCCCCGGCGGCCTCCACGAGCGAGAGGGGGGCGGCGCACGCCGACGTCACGCCGTCGCCCACCGGGAGGGGGTCGACCAGGACCACCCGCAGGTCGCCGTCGCCGGCGGGGGCCAGGCGCTGGGCGGCGGCCAGACCCGCGAAACTGGCACCGGCGATGAGGACGTCGGCGTCGCGCGGACACTCGAGCGCGCCGACCGCAGGCTCTCTCGCGGCAGGGCCGATCTCCGCGCGCCCGCCTGTCCCCGCGTCCGCGGCCCTGTCACTCCACCGGCCGGGCGTGCTCAAAGGTGAACGTCCCCTTGTAGGCGGGGACCACCAGGGCGTCTTTGCGGGTGATGGTGATCTGCAGCCCCAGCGCCCGCAGCCCCTCCACCAGCCCTCCCCGGATGGTGAGGGCGCCTTCCAGGGTGTCCGGGTCGCCCAGGGCCACGATCACGAACGGCCCGGTCAGGCGCTGCAGGTTCGCCACCACGGTGCCGCCCACCTGGCTGATCCCGGTGGTGGCCGTGATCCTCTGCCCGTTGACGGCCACCGCCTCGGCGCCGGCGGCCCACAGCTCGTTGATGACCGCCACCAGGTCCTGGTAGGTCACCACCACCGGCGGCCCTCCCTTGGGCTGCTCCCGGGGGTCCTCCAGGCGCACCACCACCCCCGGCCCCCGCATCGCCTTCAGCCCCAGGGCCACCCGCAACGTCTCCAGCTCGCGCCCCATGGCCTCGGCGAGACTGCGGCCCTCACTGGCGGCCCGCTCGTAGGTCTGCAGCCGGCGGCGCAGCTCGGTGACCTGGGCCTCCAGGCCCCGGCGGGCGGTCTGCTCTTCCCGCAGCAGCGTCGCCAGAGCGTACACGTTGCGGGTGGGGATCTCCGGCTGCTGGGACAGGGCCCGGCTGGCCCGGAGGTGGGCGACCACCACAAACCCCATGGCCGCCAGGGTGACGGTGATCAGCAGGTAGGGGGCCGACGGCCGCCGCATGGCTCACTCCTGCCACACGCTGCCGGCGCCCAGCAGCTGCTCGATCTCCGCCACCAGGTCGGCGGAGGGCAGGACCTGCAGGTCCCGGGCGTTCATCACCACCTCCCGCCCGCCGGTGATCAGGTGCAGGAAGACGGGCGCGGACCCGCGCCGCCGGCCCAGGACCTCCCGCAGCCGCAGCAGGCCCTCCTCCCCGCACCGCCGGGTGTCCACCCGGACGTGCAGCGCCGCCGGCCGCGGCGCCTCGGCGCCGTCGCCGTCGGCCTCCGGCGCGGCGCCGGGGGCGAGCAGGGGCTCCACCTCCTCGGCCTCGTCCAGGGCCACCACCCGGTCGGCCAGGACCTTGGCCTGCTGCTCGGCCACGTCCACCCGCCCCCGCACCACCACCACCGCATCCCGCTTGAGCAGCAGGTGGGCCTGCTCGTAGGTCTTGGGGAAGACGATCACCTCGCAGCTGCCGGTGAGGTCCTCCAGGGTCACGAAGGCCATGGCCGCGCCGCTGCGGGTGGTGGTCCGCTTCACGGACGTGACCAGCCCGCCCACCACCACCGCCGTCTTGTCCGGTAGCTCGCCCAGCTGGCGCAGGGAGACCGAGGTGCGGGCGGCCAGCCGGGCGTGGGCGTGGCGGAGGGGGTGGTCGGAGATGTACAGGCCGAGCATCTCCTTCTCCATGGCCAGCAGTTCGTCCCGGGAGAACTCCTCCACCGCCACGGCGGACCCCGGGTCGGCGCCCGCGGGGCCATCGGCGAGTTCGAACAGCCCCGTCTGCCCCGAGGCCCGGGCCCGCTGCACCCGCTGGGCGGCCTCCAGGGTGGCGTCCAGCGCCTGGAGCATCTGGGCCCGCCCGGCCCCCAGCGAGTCCAGGGCCCCCGCCTTGATCAGGCTCTCCAGCACCCGCTTGTTCACGGCCCGGGGGTCCACCCGCTCGACCAGGTTGGCCAGGGAGGTGAACGGGCCGCCCTCGCGGCGGGCCCGCAGGATGGCCTCCACGGCGCCGGCGCCCACGTTCTTGATGGCCGTCAGCCCGAACCGGATGGCGTCGGGGCCCACCACCGTGAAGGACTCCCCGGAGTCGTTGACGTCGGGGGGCAGGACCCGGATACCCATGCGCAGGCACTCGGCCACCGCCGCCGCCACCTTGTCGGTGTTGCCGGCCTCGCTGGTCAGCACCGCCGCCATGTACTCGGCCGGGTAGTTGGCCTTCAGGTAGGCGGTGTAGTAGGCGATGAGCCCGTAGCAGGCGGCGTGGGCCCGGTTGAAGCCGTACCGGGCGAACGGCTCGAACTGCTCAAAGATCTGCTCGGCCACCGGGAGGGGCACGCCCCGCTCCAGACACCCGGCCAGGAACTTGGCCCGCTGCTGCTGGAGCCGATCCCGGATCTTCTTGCCGATGGCGTACCGCAGCACGTCCGCCTCGGCCGGAGAGAACCCGGCCACGGCCTGGGCCACCGCCATGACGTCCTCCTGGTACACCATCACCCCGTAGGTCTCCCGCAGGACCGGCTCCAGGGACGGGTGCAGGTAGGTGATGGGCTCCCGGCCGTGCTTGCGCCGGATGTAGGTGGGGATGTGGGCCATGGGGCCCGGGCGGAACAGCGCCACCATGGCCATGATGTCCTGGATGGTGGAGGGCCGCAGCTCCTTCAGGTACCGGGTCATGCCGGCGCCCTCCAGCTGGAATACCCCCACCGTCTCGCCGGCCGCCAGCAGCTCGTAGGTGCGGGGATCGTCCAGGGGGATCCGGGCGAGGTCGATGCGGACGCCCCGGGTGGACTCGATGATCTTCAGGGCGGTGTCCAGGATGGTGAGGTTGGCCAGCCCCAGAAAGTCCATCTTGAGCAGGCCGATCTTCTCCACCGCCGTCATGTCGTACTGGGTCATCACCAGGTCGCCCTTGGTGGCCTTCTGCAGGGGCACGTGCTCGATGAGCGGGTCGCGGGAGATGATGACCCCGGCGGCGTGGGTGCTGGCGTGCCGGGCCACCCCCTCCAGCTTGCGGGCCAGCTCCAGCAGCCGCCGGACCTGGGGGTCGGCCTCGGCCTGCCGCTGCAACTCGGGCTCGCTGCGCAACGCCTCGTCCAGGGTGGCGTTGAAGGGGATGAGCTTGGCGATGCGGTCCACGTCCCCGTAGGGCAGCCCCATCACCCGGCCCACGTCCCGCACCGCCTGGCGCGCCCCCATGGTGCCGAAGGTGATGATCTGGGCCACGTGGTCGGCGCCGTACTTGTCCATCACGTAGCGGATGACTTCGTCCCGCCGGCTGTCCATGAAGTCCACGTCGATGTCGGGCAGGGTGTAGCGCTGGGGGTTGAGGAAGCGCTCGAAGGGCAGCCGGTACTGCAGGGGGTCCACGTCGGTCACGCGCAGGGCGTACAGGACGAGGCTGCCCGCCGCCGAGCCCCGCACGGTGGTGAGGATCCCCCGGCTCTTGGCGAACCGGACGAAGTCCTGGACGATGAGGAAGTAGGGCGCGTAGCCCATGCGGGCGATGACGCTCAGCTCGTAGTCCAGCCGCTGCCGGGCCTCGGGGGGGACCCGGCCGTAGATGTCCCGCAGCCCCTGCTCGCACAGCGTCCGCAGGTAGGAGTCGGGGGTGTGGCCCTCGGGGACCGGGAAGTGGGGCAGCTTCACCTCGCCCAGGTCCAGCTCCAGCGACACCCGCTCGGCGATCTCCCGGGTGCTGGCCAGGGCCTCGGGGAGGTCGGCGAACAGGCGCGCCATCTCCTCGGAGGACTTGAGGTAGAACTCGGGCGTCTGGCCCATGCGCGGCTTGTCGGCGGCGTCCAGGTTCACGTTCATCTGGATGCACATGAGGGCGTCCTGGGCGTCGGCATCCTCCCGCATGACGTAGTGGACGTCGTTGGTGGCCACCAGGGGCAGCCCCAGGTCCCGGGCCAGCCGGCGCATGCCCGCGATGTTCTGCCGCTGCTCGGGCAGGCCGTGGTCCTGGACTTCCAGGTAGAAGTTGCCGGGCCCGAAGATGTCCCGGGACTGGGCGGCCAGGTCCCGGGCCTGGGCCAGGTCGTCCCGCAGGAGGGCCTGGGTGATCTCGCCCTTCAGGCAGCCCGACAGGCCCACCAGGCCGCGGCTGTGGCGAGCCAGCAGCTCCTTGTCGATGCGGGGCTTGTAGTAAAACCCGTCCAGGTGCGCCGCCGTGGTCAGGCGGATGAGGTTGCGGTACCCGTCCAGGTCGGTGGCCAGCAGGACCAGGTGGAAGGCGTTGGCGTCCAGGCGGGGGTCGCGGTCGGCCATCCGGCGGGGCGCCACGTAGGCCTCCACGCCGATGATGGGGGTGATGCCGGCCTCCCGGGCCCGCAGGTAGAACTCCACGACGCCGTACATGGCGCCGTGGTCGGTGATGGCCAGGGCCGGCAGCCCCAGTTCCGTCGCCCGGGCCATCAGGGTGCTGATGCGGCTGTGTCCGTCCAGCAGGCTGTACTCGGTGTGCAGGTGCAGGTGGACGAAGGGGTCCGCCATCGCCAGCGGTGCCTCCCGGCCATTGTAGCAGGCCCCCCGCCCGCCGGCCAAGGCGCGAACGCGCGGAAGCGGGGAAGCGCGAGCCGACCTGTCCTGTGGACGCACACCCCTTCGCGCTTCCGCGTTTCCGCGCTTCCGCGCTTGTGCCCCTCAGACCTCCCCCGCCACCTCCAGCACGCACTCCTCCAGCACGTCCAGGGCCCGGTCCAGCAGGTCGTCGGAGATCACCAGGGGCGTGAGGATGCGGATCACGTTGTTGTACAGGCCCGCCCGCAGCACCAGGACGCCCCGCGCCGCCGCGCGGCGGATCACCTCCAGGGTCTCCTGAGGGGCCGGCTCGCGGGTGGCCCGGTCCCGCACGAGCTCCATGGCCACCATGGCGCCCAGTCCCCGCACGTCGCCCACCAGGGCCGTCCGCGCGGCCAGGCCCCGGAACCGCCGCAGCATCCTCTCGCCCAGGGCCGCCGCCCGGGCCACCAGCCCCTGCTCCTCCATGACCTCCAGCACCGCCAGCGCCGCCGCGCACGCCACCGGATTGCCCACGTAGGTCCCCCCCAGGGACCCTTCGGGCAGCGCGTCCATGATCTCCCGGGCGCCCACCACCGCCGAGACGGGCAGCCCCGCCGCGATGGACTTGGCCACCGTCATCAGGTCGGGCTCCACCCCCCAGTGCTCGATGGCGAACATCCGGCCGGTGCGGCCGAACCCGGTCTGGATCTCGTCCACCACGAGCAGGATGCCGTGGCGGTCCGCCAGGGCCCGCAGCTGCGGGAAGAAGTCGGGCGGGGGGACCACGAATCCGCCCTCCCCCAGCACCGGCTCTACCACGATGGCCGCCACCCGGTCGGCCTGGACGTGGGCGGTGAACAGGTCCTCCAGGCGGCGCAGGACCGTGCGGGTGGCGTCCGGGAGGCGGTAGGGGTCGGGATAGGGGACCCGGTAGACCTCGGGCATGAACGGGCCGAAGTTGCGCTTGTACGGGTCGATCTTGCTGGTCAGGGACAGGCTCATGTACGTCCGGCCGTGGAACGCTCCCTCAAACGCCACCAGGGCCGGCCGTCCCGTGACGGCGCGGGCGATCTTGACGGCGTTCTCCACCGCCTCGGTGCCGGAGTTGAGCAGCAGCGCCTTCTTGGGCCGGGGGCCGGGGGCCAGCTCGCACAGGCGCCGGCACAGCCGGATGTAGCCCTCGTAGGGCGCCACGCTGAAGTCGGTGTGGGTGAACCGGCGCGCCTGCTCCACCACCGCCGCCACCACCGCGGGGTGCGAGTGGCCCACGTTCAGGCACCCCACCCCGCCGGACAGGTCGATGAAGGTGTGCCCGTCCAGGTCCACGAGCACCGCTCCCTCAGCCTGGCGGATCACCGCCGGGAGGTGGACGCCGATGGGCCGGGCGACCCACCGGTCCTTCTCCTCCAGCCACGCCGCCGACTGCGGCCCCGGCAGCGCGTACCGCTCGGACGTTCTCTTCATGGGGGCTCCTCCTCTGGGAAGGGAAAAGGGAAAAAGGAAAAGGGAAAAGGGCGTGACGGGAACGCGTGCGCAGTCTTCTCCCCTCTTCCTTTTTCCCTTTTCCATTTTCCCTTTTTCCCTTTTTCATTCCCGCCTCAGCGCCACCACGGCGTGGATGCGGCTGGTCTGCGGCAGCAGGTCCACCGGCTGGACCTCCACCGGCACGAAACCGGCCTCCCGGGCCGCCGCCACGTCCCGGGCCAGCAGGGTCAGCGAGTGGCTGGCGCAGGCCAGGCGCCGGGCGCCGGCCCGGGCCGCCTCGGCGAACACCTCGGGGGGCGTGGGCTCCCCCCGGGCGGTGGCCACCGCGGCGTCGATGGTCTCGCCCCGGTCCCGCAGTTTGCGCAGGACGCCGGCGGGAGAGCGGGTGTAGAAGACGCAGTTGCCGATGCCGTTGAGGGTGGCGTTCTCCCACGCCCGGTGCATCGCCTCCCGGTCCGGGGCCACCCCCACCACCCGGGAGGCCCGGGAGGCCAGCGCCAGGGGCACCAATCCTTCCTCGCACGCCACGTCCACCACGACCCCGCCCTCTCCCACCGCCCGGGCGATGGCCTCCAGGTACAGGGGCAGCGCCCGGGGGTTGGGGGGAACGGCGGCGGAGGCGTACAGGCGCAGCCGCAGGCCGGCGACCACGTCCTCGATGTAGGGCCGCCCCCACAGCAGGCGCACCGACCCGAGCATCTCGGGCGTGCGCGCCGGCTGCACCGACAGCTGCAGGGACACCAGGCCGGGGACGCGGTCCACCAGGGCGCGGACCACCGCCATGCGGTCCGGCAGGTCCCGGGTGGCGCACAGGATCACCATCGCCTCGCCGGTGCTGACCCCCACCTGCCCCACCACCCCCCGCACCAGCCCCGCGCCGGTGGCGCGGTCGTAGACCGGCCAGCCCAGGGCCGCCACCGCGTCCCGCACGGCGTGCATGAGCTGGACGTTGACCGCCGGCTGGATGGGGCACTCCTGCACGTTGATCACCCGCAGCGGGCCGGTGCGGGCGTAATACCCGACCACCACCCGGTCCCCCCGCAGGCCGAAGGCCGCCTGCACCCGGTTGCGGTACTCCCACGGCGCGGCGGCCACGGCGTCGCGGACGACGGCGCCGGTGCCCTCCAGAACCGGGCGCAGCAGGTCCCGCACCAGGGCCGTCTTGTAGGCCAGCTGGGCCGGGTAGGCGGCGTGCTGCCACTGACAGCCCCCGCAGGCGCCGAAGTGGCGGCAGCGGGGCTGGACGCTGTCGGCGGACCGGCGGACCAGGGCGACGATCGTCCCTTCCGCCCGCCGGCCCGCACGGGTGATCTCCACCACCGCCTCCTCGCCCGGGAGGGCGAAGGGCACCGACACCCGCTGGGCGCCGACCACCCCCACCCCATCCCCGTCGGGGTTCACGCCGCGGAAGGCGACGGCGACCTTCTGGCCCACCCGCAGGGGCGCGGGCCGCGGGGAGGGCCGCTGCGGCGGGGGGCCCGGCCGGCGGACCACCGCCCGACCGGGAGCGCGCCCGCGCTCCTGCGTTCTCGCGTTCTCCCGTTCCCGCGTTCCCGCGTTCCCGCGTTTTCGCATCACGACCCCAGCCGCTCCCGCAGCAGCCGGTTGGCCAGCTCCGGGTTGGCCCGCCCGCGCGTGCGACGCATCACCTGGCCGACCAGGAACGTCAGCGCCTGCACCTTGCCCGCGCGGTACTCGGACGCCGGGCCCGGGTGCTCGGCCAGCACCTGGTCGACCACCGCCCGCAGGGCCGCCTCGTCGCTGATCTGCACCAGCCCGCGCTCCTCCACCAGGGCCCGGGGGCGGGCGCCCCGCAGGACCTCGGGGAGGATCTCCTTGGCGATGCGGCCGCTGATGGTCCCCTCCTCCATGAGGGCCAGCAACTCGGCCAGGTGGGCCGGCGTGACCGGCAGCTCGTCCAGCTCCACCCCCTCGGCGTGGAGGAAGGCGGCCACGTCCCCGGTCAGCCAGTTGCACACCACCTTGGGGTGCGGGTACAGCCGCACCGTCTCCTCGAAGAAATGGGCCAGGGCGGCCGAGGAGACGATCAGGTCGGCGTCGTACTCGGACAGGCCGTAGGCCGCCACGTAGCGGCGGCGCCGGGCGTCGGGCAGTTCGGGCAGGGTGGTGCGGATCTCGTCCAGCCACCGGGCGTCCACCACGATGGGGACCAGGTCCGGTTCGGGGAAGTAGCGGTAGTCCTGGGCCTCCTCCTTGGCCCGGGAGGCGAAGGTCAGGCCCCGCCGCTCGTCCCAGTGCCGGGTTTCCTGCTCCACCGCCTCCCCCCGGTCCAGCAGCGCCCGCTGGCGGTCCACCTCGTAGGCCAGCGCCCGCTCCACCGCCCGCAGGGAGTTCATGTTCTTGACCTCGGTGCGCGTGCCCAGGGCGTCTCCCGGCCGGCGCAGCGAGACGTTGGCGTCGCAGCGCAGACTGCCCTCCTCCATCCGCCCGGTGCTGACCTCCAGAGCCTGCAGGACCGCCCGCAGCCGGCTGAGGAACAGCCGGGCCTCCTGGGGCGAGCGCAGGTCGGGCTCGGTGACGATCTCCATCAGGGGCACGCCGCTGCGGTTGTAGTCCACCAGGCTGTAGGCCACCCGGCCCTCCCGCACCGCGTGCACCAGCCGCCCGGTGTCCTCCTCCAGGTGGACCCGGCGGATCCCGATGGCCCGGGGGCCGGCGGGGGTGGGGATCTCCAGCCGGCCGTCGGTGGCCAGGGGCGGGTGCACCTTGTACCGGTACTGGGTGATCTGGTAGTTCTTGGGCAGGTCGGGATAGTAGTAGTTCTTGCGGTGGAACTGGCTGACCGGGTGCACGGTGCAGTTCAGGGCCACCGCCGTCCGCAGGCCCAGTTCCACCGCCCGGCGGTTGATCACCGGCAGGGAGCCCGGCAGGCCCAGGCACACGGGGCAGGTCAGGGTGTTGGGCGGCGCCCCGAACGCCACCGGGCAGGCGCAGAACATCTTGGTCCGGGTCAGCAGCTGGACGTGGATCTCCAGCCCGATGACCACCTCGTAGTCCACCGCCACGCCCCGCGCCACCGCCGCCCTCCGCCCGTCAGGGGTGTGTCGGCGACTCGGTTTTCCCGGCCGCCGGTCGGGGATCCCGGCCCCCCGGTCGAGCCCGCACCGCCTCCACGACGGGCGGGACCCGCCTGTGCCAGGGGGTGGCCTGCTCGTAGGCGTAGGCGACCTGGAGGACCGTGGCCTCCTCGAAGGCCCGCCCGATCAGCTGCAGGCCCACCGGCAGCTCGACCCCGTCGCCCTCGGGGCGGGCGAACCCGCAGGGCACCGAGATCCCGGGCAGGCCCGCCAGGTTGACGGGGATGGTGTAGACGTCGGCCAGGTACATCTGGAGGGGGTCGTCCACCTTCTCGCCCAGGCGGAACGCCACCGTGGGGGAGACCGGCATCAGGACCAGGTCCACCGCCTCCAGCGCCCGGGCGAAGTCCCGGCGGATCAGGGTGCGGACCCGCTGGGCCTTCAGGAAGAACCCTTCGTAGTACCCCGCGGACAGGGCGTAGGTCCCCAGCATGATCCGCCGCTTCACCTCCGCCCCGAACCCGGCCCGCCGGGTGCGGGCGTACATGGCGTCGGGGTCGGGCCCGGGGACCCGCAGTCCGTACTGCACGCCGTCGTAGCGGGCCAGGTTGGCGCTGGCCTCGGAGGTGGCCAGCAGGTAGTAGGTCGGCAGGGCGTACTCGATGGTGGGCAGGGAGACCTCCTCCACCACCGCGCCCAGGTCGTCCAGGACCTTCGCCGCCGCCAGGACGGCGTCGCGCACCCCCGGCTGCAGGCCGGCCCCGAACGCTTCCCGGGCCAGGCCGATGCGGATGCCGCGGATCTCCGGCCGCAGCGCCGCCCGGTAGTCGGGGACGTCCCGGTTCACCGACGTCGAGTCCCGGGGATCCCACCCGGCGATCACCCGCAGCAGCAGGGCGGCGTCGGCCACCGTGCGGGTCATGGGGCCGATCTGGTCCAGGGACGACGCGAACGCCACCAGGCCGTAGCGGGACACCCGGCCGTAGGTGGGCTTCAGGCCCACCGTCCCGGTGAGCCCGGCCGGCTGGCGGATTGACCCCCCGGTGTCGGTCCCCAGGGCCAGGGGGGCCAGGCCCGCCGCCACCGCAGCCGCCGACCCCCCGCTGCTGCCCCCGGGCACCCGGTCCAGGTCCCAGGGGTTGCGCGTCGGGCCGAAGGCCGAGTTCTCGGTGGAGGACCCCATGGCGAACTCGTCCAGGTTCGTCTTGCCCACCAGGACCGCGCCGGCGGCGCGCAGCCGCTCGACCACCGTGGCGTCGTAGGGCGGCACCCACCCGGCCAGGATCCTCGAGCCCGCGGTGGTGGGCATGTCGGCGGTGCAGATGATGTCCTTGACGGCCACCGGCAGCCCGGCCAGGGGCGGCACCTCCGCGCCGCGGGCGTAGCGGTCGTCCCACGTCCGCGCCGCCCGCAGCGCGCCCTCGGCGTCCACGTGCAGGAAGGCGTGCAGGACCCCGTCCAGCTCCTGGATCCGGTCCAGGCACGCCCGCACCAGGTCGGTGGGGGCGATCTCGCGCCGGCGCAGGCGGGCCAGCAGGTCGGTGGCGGGGGCGTCGATCAGGGCTGCAGCTCCGCGTCCAGAATGGGAGGCACCTTGAAGAACCCGTCCTCGTGCTCGGGCGCCGACCGGAGGACGGCCTCCCGGGGCAGCGGGGTGCCGGGCACGTCCTCGCGGAACACGTTGCGCATCTCCACCACGTGGGAGGTGGGCTCCACGTCCTCGGTATCCAGCTCGTCCAGCCGGGCGAAGTACTCGAGGATGTGGCGCAGCTGCTGGGCCAGCGTCGCCCGCTCCTCCTCCGAGAGGTCCAGGCGCGCCAGGCGCGCCACGTGGTCCACCACAGCCGGGTCAATGGGCATCCGACCTCACCCGCGGACCATCCTAGCACAGGCGCGGGAGACGGGGGACGCTAGCGGACCTCCACCGTGAGGACCAGATCCCGGGACCGGGGAGCCAGGGGCAGGCGCACCCGGATCGTGTACGTCCCCGGCCGCCGCGCCCGGTAGCCCTGCTCCACCAGGTCCAGGCGGGCGTCCGGCACCACCAGGGCCGCCGCTCCCCCGCGGCTGGCCACCACCCGCAGGGGCTGCCGGACGTGCAGGCGGACCCGGTCGGTGGCCGCCACCACCGCGTCCGTGCGGACGCCGTAGTACCAGCTCACCGCCGGCCAGGGGCCGGGCAGTTCGGCCGGAGGCGGCTGGCGGCGGAAGGCGCGGCCGTCCCACGCCCACGCCGCCTGGGCCGACTCGACGATCCACCGACCGTCCACCCGCAGCCGCTGGGGCGCCCGTCCCCGGTGCATCACCGTCACCGCCCCCCGGGCCAGCCCGACCACCCGGTACGCGGTGGCGCCGCCGTCATCAAGCCCGCTGAAGACCGCCGCCTCCCGGCCGTCTCCCAGCTCCACGGCGTCCGCCGACAGGGGCAGCGGCCCCGGCAGGACGTCGCGGTAGATCACCGTCGGCCGGCGGCGCAGGCGGTCGGAGGCCACCAGCAGGGCCAGATGGACGACCGTCCGGCTGCCGGGAGCGGCGGGGACCACCGCCACCACGGCCGCCTCCTGGGGACGGGCTCCGTCGAGCTCCAGGCGGACCAGGCTGTGGATCACCGATCCGCGGGGAAGCAGGTCCAGGACCGCCCCGGTGCCCACCGCCGGCGCCGGAGCCGTCAGCCAGGCCGCCAGCACCGCCAGCAGGACGGCGGCCAGGAGGACCTTCCCAGGCCACCCCGCGCCCGTCCGCCCGCCGCCCGCCGCGGGAAGAACCGCCCGGCCTCGGGCGCCCGTCCTGCCGGCGACCGGCGGGGACACCGCCATGGGGGTCACACAGGCTCCTACTGCGACCCGCGCAGACGCGGGTCCAGGATGTCCCGGAACGCGTCGCCCAGCAGGTTCCACCCCAGCACGAACAGGGAGATGGCCAGTCCCGGAAAGACGAAGGTGAACCAGTACTCCAGGGCGTGGCCCGGGCTGCCGATGATCCACGATCGGGACAGGTTGATCAGCATCCCCCAGTCGGCGTAGCCCACCTCGGCCCCCAGGCCCAGAAAGGACAGGGCGGCGGCGGAGATCACGACGCTGGCCATGTCCAGCGACCCGTACACCACCACCGGGTAGATGGTGTTGGGGATGACGTGCCGCACGAAGATGCGCAGGTCGCCGGCCCCCAGGGCCCGGGCCGCTTCCACGAAGTCCCGCTGCCGGATGGACAGGATCTCGCCCCGCAGCAGCCGGGCGTAGGTGGGCCAGGACACCAACGACAGGGCGATGAGGACCTTGTCCAGCCCCTTGCCCAGGATGGCCACGATCACCACGGCCAGGATCAGGCCGGGGAAGGCCAAAAAGACGTCGGTGAGGCGCATGAACAGCTCGTCCACCCGCCCGCCGCGGTACCCGGCCAGCCCGCCCACCACCAGGCCGATGGCCACCGAGATCCCGATCACCGTCAGGGAGACCCGGAAGGCGGTGCGGGTGCCCCACACGATGCCGTAGTAGAGGTCGAACTGCTCGGTGGTGGTGCCGAAGGGGTGTCCCGGATGCGGCGGCCGCGGGTCGGGCGCGAACGACTCGTGGGGGATCTGGTAGGGGTCCCGGTGGCCGGGCGGCGGAGGGGCCAGGACCGGCGCCAGGATCGCCACCAGCACGAAGAAGACGATCAGCCCCAGCCCCACCACCGACAGGGGGTTGCGCCGCAGGCGCCGCAGCAGGTCCAGGGTGCCGCTGCGCCAGGCGGCCATCCGGGTGGGGGCCGGGTGGGCGAGGGAGGTGGCGGTGGCGCGCACGCCGGGCATGGTCAGTACCGGATCCGCGGATCCACCAGGGCGTACAGGATGTCGGCGGCCATGTTGCCCAGGACCGTGAGGACCGCCACGAACAGCGCGAACCCCGTCACCGCGGCGATGTCCAGCTGGGCGGCCGCCTGGGCTCCCCACCGGCCGATGCCCGGCAGGTCGAAGATGGTCTCGGTGATCACCGCCCCCGACAGCAGCCCCACCAGGACCAGGCTGCTGAGGGTGATGACCGGGATCAGGGCGTTGCGCCGGGCGTGCTTGCGGATCACCGTGGGCTCGTCCAGCCCCTTGGCCCGGGCGGTGCGCACGTAGTCCTGCCGCAGGGTTTCCAGCATGGACGAGCGGGTCACCCGCACCAGGACCGCCGCGATGAAGTAGGCCAGGGTCAGCGACGGCAGGACCAGGTGGCGCAGGGCGTCCCAGAAGATCCACCACTGCCGGTTGAGCAGTGCATCCACCGTCATCATGCCCGTGTAGCGGCGGAACTGGTCCGAGTGGACGAACAGGTCGGCCTCCAGGGACAGCCGCCCCGGCGGGAACCAGGGCAGGATGCCGTAGAACAGCAGCAGCAACGCCAGCCCCCACACGAAGGTGGGCAGCCCCGTGCCGGCGATGGACAGGACCCGGGACAGGTGGTCGATCCACCGGTCCTTGTGCACCGCCGACAGGGTCCCCAGCCAGATGCCCACCCCCACGATCAGGCCGAAGGACAGCACCGTGAGCTCCACCGTCATGGGGAAGTAGCCCCGGATGGCCTCGGCCACCGTCTGGCGGGCCACGAAGGAGTAGCCCAGGTCGCCCCGCAGGACCCCCCGCAGCCAGGTCCCGTACTGCTCGTAGAAGGGCCGGTCCAGCCCGTACTTGCGCACGATGGCCGGCAGGTCCCGCATCTGGTTGGCGTCGCGGACGAACAGGCTGGCCCGCATGGCCGGGGAGAGCAGCTGGGTGAGGGCGAAGATCAGGATCGTCGTCCCCAGGACCACCAGGGGGAGCAGGAGCAGGCGGCGCAGGATGAAGGTCAGCACGGCCGCGGGCAGCCAGGACGGGGAGGCGGGGCGCCCCGCCTCCCCGTCCCGTGTCAGGCGCGCCCCACCCGGGTCACTGCCCCTTGCTCAGGGTGTACAGGTACCCGGTGGGCACGAAGAAGATCGGGTTCCAGTACCAGCCCCGCACCCAGGTCCGCATCACCGTGAAGCCGGTCGGGTAGCCCAGGTAGATGGTCGGCACGTCGCTGTAGGCGATCTCCTGCAGCCGGAAGTAGCTCTGCCGGCGGCGCTCCGGGTTGGCGGTGCGCTGGGCCTCCTCGATCAGCCGGTCCACCTCGGGGTTCTTGTAGGACTGGGCGCCGGTGAACGTCCCGTTGCTGTGCATGAACGGGTAGACGAAGTTGTCCGGGTCGGCGTAGTCGGCGGCCCACCCCAGGAAGTAGATGGGCAGCTTGCCCTCGTTCTCCTGGGCCAGGTAGGTGGACCAGGCCAGCCCCTGGGTGTCCACCTTGAACTTGGGGTTGAGGGCCTCCAGGTTGCTCTTGAGGATCTGGGAGGCGATGCGGCGGGCCGTGTTGCCGCTGTTGAACAGGACCGTCATCTTGAAGCCCTGGTCCCACACCCGGCCGCCCCAGGCCTCCCGCCACTCGGCGATGGCCCGGTCCCGGTTGGTGGTGTACCACTGGCCCCGGGGGTTGTAGCCGAACATGCCCCGGGGGATGGGGCCGTTGCCCAGGGTGATCTTGCCCCGGTAGGCATCCCGGGCGAAGGTGGCGTAGTCGAAGGAGTAGGCGATGGCCCGGCGCACGTGCACGTCGCTGAAGAAGTCGGGCGGGATGCCGTTGCCGTCCAGTTTGCCGCTGCCGATGTAGGGGTTGCCCTCGGCATTGATCTTGAGGTTCATGAACAGCGCCTGGGTGACGAAGGTGGCCAGGTCGTCCACGATGCGCACGCCGGCCAGGCCTTCCACCTGGGACTGCTCGGCGCGCCCCACGTCGATGACGTCGGCGTCGCCCTGCTGCAGCATCAGCCGGCGGGTGGCGAACTCCTCCACGGTCCGGAAGATGACCCGCCGCAGCGCCGGCGGGTTGCCCCGCCAGTAGCGCTCGTTGCGGACCAGGACCACGGTCTTGTTCTGCCGGTCCCACCGCTCGATGACGAACGGCCCGGACCCGATGGCGCCGTCAAACAGCTTGGTGTCCGAGTTGGTCTTGGGGTTGTTGAGCCGGGCCACCCCCGCCTTGGTACCGTCCCAGTCGCCCTTGGCGATGGCCGCCTTCTTGCTGATTACCATGGACCAGCTGGCCATGATGTTCAGGAACGGCGCGTAGGGGCGGTGCAGGGTGATGACCACGTTGTTGCCCCGCACCTGGATCGCCCGGTTGATCTTGTCGTAGATGTCGGGCTTGAGGTTGCCGTCCTTGTCCCGGGTGGTGTCCTCCCCGATGATGGTGGACAGCAGGATCCAGGACGGCCCTCCGTCCCGGTCCATGAGCATGAAGCGCATCAGGGAGTACTTCACGTCCTCGGGGGTCACGGGCGTGCCGTCGCTGAACCGCGCCCGCTCGTCGATGGGGAAGGTGAAGGTGCGGGCGTCGGCGGAGATGAGCCCGTTCTGCAGGCTGGGCACCTGCTTGGCCAGCAGCGGCACGTAGTCGCCCACCGAGATCCCCCGGAAGAAGATCAGGGTCTCGTAGACGTTCCACAACGTCGTCCCGCTGCTCAGGGTGTCGTACTGCCACGCCGGGTCCAGGGAGTCGTGGTCGCCGGCGTGGGCGTAGATGAGCGTGTCGGGGTTCTTGACCGCCTGCCCCTGGGCCACCCCCGGCACGCCCACCAGGGCCAGCGCCAGGAGCAGGGTCAGATACAGCAGCCACCGTCGTGTTCCGCTCATGCCTCCGGCCTCCTTCGCCTCTCGCGTGGCGTCGTGGTCATCCGCGAAGCCTTCCCACCGGTCTCCGGGTGCCTCCGGCCACCACCTCCTCTCGCGCCATGCTACGATGCGGGTTGCTTCAGCACCGCCGCCTTGCTGCGCTGGTGGCGGAAGGGCTGCACCTCGCAGGCCACGTAGTGTCCGGCGCCCGTGACGTCCACCAGGTGCTGCTCGTTCACCCGGCAGCTGGGCCGGGCATACAGGCAGCGGGTGTGGAAGCGGCAGCCCGACGGCGGGTTCACCGGGCTGGGGACGTCGCCGGGCAGGATGACCCGCTCCCGCCGCAGGCCCGGGTGGGGGATGGGCACCGCCGACAGGAGCGCCTCGGTGTACGGGTGCTGGGGGTTGCTGAACAGCTCGTCGGCGTCGGCGATCTCCACGATCTTCCCCAGGTACATGACGGCGATGCGGTCGCTGATGTGCTTGACCACCGACAGGTCGTGGGCGATGAACAGGTAGGTGAGCCCGAACTCCTTCTGCAGCTCCTCCAGCAGGTTGAGGACCTGGGCCTGGATGCTCACATCCAGGGCCGACACCGGTTCGTCGCAGATGATGAGTTTGGGGTTGACCGCCAGGGCCCGGGCGATGCCGATGCGCTGGCGCTGACCCCCGCTGAACTCGTGGGGGTACCGGTTCATGTGGTAGGGGGACAGCCCCACCACCTCCAGCAGCTCCTGGACCCGGCGGGTCTTCTCCTTGCCCCGGGCCAGGTTGTGGATCTCCAGGGGCTCGCCAATGATGTCCCCCACCGTCATGCGCGGGTTCAGGGACGAGTAGGGGTCCTGGAAGATGATCTGCATGTTGCGGCGCAGGCGGCGCAGCTCTTCCTTGGTGAGGGTGAAGATGTTGCGGCCCTCGAAGTAGACCTCGCCGCTGGTGGGTTCCATCAGCCGCAGGATGACCCGGCCCAGGGTGGTCTTGCCGCACCCCGACTCGCCCACCAGGCCCAGGGTCTCGCCCCGGCGGATGGTGAAGGACACCCCGTCCACGGCCTTGACAGCCCCCACCTGCCGCTGGAAGATGAACCCCTTGGTGACGGGAAAGTGCTTGACCAGGTTGCGGACTTCCAGGATGACGTCGCTGCCTGCGGTGCTCACGCGTCCCTCCCCGCCGGCGGGACCTCCCGCCCGTCTTCCATCATAGAGGACTCACCGCCCGCCCGCCACGCCCGCTAGCGGTAGCGGGAGGCGGCCAGTCCGGCGGCGGCCGCCGCCCGCTTCTCCTCCTCGGTGGCGTGCTCGCTGTGCAGGTAGCACCGGGACGTGTGGTCCGGCGCCACCGGGTACTCGGGCGGGTCGGCCTTCACGCAGATCTCCATGGCGAACGGACACCGGGGAGCGAAGGCGCACCCCGGCGGCAGGTCGATCAGGCTGGGCGGCTGTCCCTCGATGGGGATCAGCCGCTCCTTGCGCTCGTACAGCTTGGGGATGGAGTGCAGCAGGCCCCAGGTGTACGGATGCTGGGGGTTGTTGAAGATCTCCTCCACCGGCGCCCGCTCCACCGGCCGGCCGGCGTACATCACCACCACGTCGTCGCACATCTCGGCGACCACGCCCAGGTTGTGGGTGATCAGGATCACCGACATGTGGAACTCCTGCTGCAGCTCGCGGATGAGGTCCAGGATCTGGGCCTGGATGGTCACGTCCAGGGCCGTGGTGGGCTCGTCGGCGATGAGGATGCTGGGGTTGCAGGACAGGGCCATGGCGATCATCACCCGCTGGCGCATGCCGCCGCTGAACTGGTGGGGGTAGTCCCGCACCCGCTCCCGGGCCAGCGGGATGCGGACCTTCTCCAGCATCTCCACGGCCCGGTCCCAGGCGTCCTTCTTGGACAGCCCCTGGTGCAGCATCACCGCCTCGGCGATCTGCTCCCCGATGGTCAGGACCGGGTTCAGGGACGTCATGGGCTCCTGGAAGATCATGGCGATCCGGTTGCCGCGGATGCGGCGCATCTCCTCCTCGGACAGCCGCAGCAGGTCCCGACCCTCGAACAGGATCTGGCCCTCCACGATCTTGCCGGGAGGCTGGGGGATCAGGCGCATGATGGACAGGGCGTGCACGCTCTTGCCGCACCCCGACTCGCCCACGATCCCCAGGGTCTCGCCCTTGCGCAGGTCGTAGGACAGGCCGTCCACCGCCTTGACCACGCCCTCGTCGGTGTAGAAATACGTCTTCAGGTTGCGCACCGACAGCAGCACGTCCGCCATCCGGTCACCTCACGGCCGCAAACGTCCACACAACCCTTTTTTCTTCGGCGCCGGCTCCCCTCTCCCTGCCCGGCTCACTCCTCCCAGGCCCACTGCCAGGCGTTCCAGGGCAGAAACGACCCCACCAGCCCGGTGGGGCGGACCCCCCGGATCTCCCGGCGGGCGGTAGTCAGGGACAGGCCGAAGTACAGGGGCAGAGCCGGCAGGTCCTCGGCGAACACCTCCTGATGCCGCCGCAGCAAAGCGTTGCGGCGGTCGGGGTCCAGCTCGGTCGCCAGCTGCTCCATCAGCCGGTCGCTCTCGGCGTTGCGCCAGCCGGCGCGGTTGTTGCCCTCCCAGTTGTTGGCCGCCGACGGGATCTGGCTGCTGTGGAACCGGTCGAAGGCGGTGGACTCGGGGGAGAAGACGCTGGTGTACATGGCCAAGTGCGGGAACTGGCGGCGGGGCACGATGGTGCCCAGGAACACCGAGGACGGCCGGTTGTCGATGCGCACGTCCACCCCCACCGCCCGCAGCTGCTCCCGGATCAGCTGCTGCACCTGCTCCCGGGCGGCGTGGCCCGCGGTGGTCATGAACACCAGCTCCAGCCGCCGGCCCTGGCCGTCCCGCAGGATGCCGTCCGGGCCCGGAGCGAACCCCGCCTCGGCCAGCAGGGCCCGGGCGCGGGCGGGGTCGTAGGGGTAGCGGCGGACCCGGGGGTTGTGGGCCGGGTGGCGGGGCGGCAGCCACGAGTGGGCCACGGGCTGGCGGCCGCCGAACAGGGCCGCGACGATTCCCTCCCGGTCGATGGCGTAGGCCAGGGCCTGGCGCACCCGCCGGTCGCGCAGCCACTCGTCGTCCAGGTTGAAGTCGATGCGCTCCCACCGCAGCGACTCGGTGTAGTGGGCCGCCATCCAGGGCGCCCGGCGCTCGACCTCGGCCATCTGCTCCAGGCTGAAGTTGCCGATCTCGGTGGCGTCCACCTGGCCGGCGAGCACGTTGGCCAGCAGCACGCTGCTGTCCAGGATGAACCGGAACACCAGGCGGCGGATCCGGGGGGCGCCCGGGGGCCAGCGGTCGTAGGCCTCCACCGTGATGTGGCTGCCCGGCACCCACTCCACGAACCGGTACGGCCCGTTGCCCACCGGCGCCCGCCAGTAGGGGTGGGCCCGCAGGCTGGCGGGGTCTTTCAGGTAGGCCGCCTCCAGGAGGTGGCGGGGGTAGATGACGTCGGTGCCGAAGGGCGACGACCCGGCGAAGGGCCACGGCTCGTTCCACTGCACCACCAGGGTGTAGGGGTCGGCCGGGTTGGGGACGGTGACGTTGTCCACCTTGCGCAGGATGAACCGGCTCACCTGGGGGGTGCGGGGGTGGCGCAGCATGCCGTAGGTGAACCGGAAGTCCAGGGCCGTCACCGGGCGGCCGTCGTGCCAGGTGAACCCCCGGCGCAGCCGCCAGGTGACCCGCATCCGGCCCCCCGGCAGCAGTTCCCAGTCGCCGTCCCCCACCCGGGGCAGCTTCTCCACCAGCAGCGGCATGCGGACCCACCGGTCGGTGAACGGCGCCACCGACGCCCATAGGACGTTGCGCACCACGCCCTCGGCGGACATAATGGAAAACTCCCCGAGGATGTCGGGCTCCTGGCCCATGCCGATGATCACCGTGTCGCGGGCAGGCGCCGCCGGCGCCCCGGTCGCGGCCAGCCCCAGCGAGACCACCGCCGCCACCGCCGCCGCACCCCGTCCAAGCCCCGTCCTCCTCACCCGTGCCACCTCCGGTTCCCGTGACCACCCGACGGCGCAAGGCCGCCGGCATTCCGTCCGTCCACCGTGTTCTGTGCGGCCGCCGCCGTCACCCTCTACGCCTCACCGCCCCGTCACTGCCGCCAGCGGGGATCGAGGGCGTCCCGCAGCCCGTCTCCCAGCAGGTTCAGGCCCAGGACAGCCAGGGCGAGGGCGCACCCGGGCGCCACCGCCAGCCAGGCGGCGGTCCACAGGTAGTCCTGGGCCCGGTGCAGCATGTTGCCCCAGGACGCCGTGGGCGGGGCGATCCCCAGTCCCAGGTAGCTGAGGGCGGACTCGCTGAGGATGGCGTGCCCGGCGGCCAGGGTGGCGGCCACCACCACCGGCCCGACGGTGTGGGGCAGCACGTGCCGCGCCAGCACCCGCGCCTCCGACGCCCCGGTGGCCCGGGCCGCCTCCACGAACGCCTCCTCGCGCAGCGCCAGGACCTGGGCGCGCACCAGGCGGGCCACCGGAGGCCAGCCGAACGCCGCCAGGATCAGGACCACCCGCACCGGCCCGCCTCCCGGCAGGAGGCCCGCCAGGATCAGGTACAGGGGGAGGGTCGGGACGGCCAGGAGCACGTCCACCGCCCGCATCAGCACCGTGTCGGCCCAGCCCCCGTGGTAGCCCGCCAGGGCCCCCACCACCGTCCCCACGGCCGCCACCAGGACCGCCACCGCGTAGCCGACGCCCAGGGAGACCCGGCCGGCGTGCAGCAGGCGCGACAGGACGTCCCTGCCGAGCTCGTCGGTCCCCAGGGGGTGTCCCCGGCCCGGCGGCAGCCAGCGCTCGGCCAGGCTGGACCGGTCGGGTGGAGCAGGCGCCAGCCAGGGGGCCAGCAGGGCCAGCCCCGTCAGCACGCCCGCCACCGCCGCCCCGGCCGCCGCCAGGCGGTGGCGGCGCAGCCGGCGGAGCGCAAGGCGCCAGGGCGGAACGAAGACGGCGGCAGCGGACGACATCTGTGCTCACCCGTACCGGATGCGCGGGTCCACCGCCGCGTAGGCCACGTCGGCGGCCAGGTTGGCCAGGACCGTGACCGCGGCCAGCAGCATCAGGACGGCCATCGCCACCGGGTAGTCGTGGCCCAGGACCGCCTGGTACAGGAGCAGGCCCATGCCCGGCCAGCTGAAGACCGTCTCGGTGACCACCGCGCCGTCCAGCAGCCGGGGCACGGCCAGCGCCACCAGCGTGACCAGGGGCAGCAGGGCGTTGCGCAGCGCGTGGCGGCGCACCACCGACGTGCGGGGCAGACCCTTGGCCCGGGCGGTGCGGATGTAGTCCTGGCCCAGGACCTCCAGCATGCTGGCGCGCGTATACCGCACCCAGGCGGCCATCCCGCCGACGGCCAGGACGACAGTGGGCAGGACCAGGTGCCGCACCCGGTCCACCGCCGCCGGGACGCCCGCCTCCACTCCGGGGGTCATCATCCCCCCCGCGGGCAGCCAGCGCAGCCACACGGCGAACACCAGGATGGCCACAATCCCCAGCCAGAACGCCGGGATGGCGAGGCCGGCCGCCGACAGGCCGGTGGCGGCGTAGTCCCATGCCGAGTGCGGGCGGACCGCCGCGCCGACTCCCACTGCCACCCCCGCCGCCAGGGCCAGGGCGAACGCCGCCGCGGCCAGCTGCACGGTGGCTCCCAGGCGGCGGGCCACCAGCGCCCCCACCGGCTGGCTGTAGGTCCGCGAGTAGCCCAGATCGCCCCGCAGCACCCCCCGCAGCCACTTCACGTAGCGCACCGGCAGGGGGTCGTCCAGTCCGTACAAGGCCCTCAGCCGCGCCACGTCCTCGGGCAGCAGGTCCGGCCGCTGGGCCGCCAGCACCTCCACCGGGTCTCCGGGAGTGGCCGCCAGCAGGGCGAAGAACACCACCGACAGCCCCGCCAGGACCACCAGGCTCTGGAAGAGGCGGCGGGCCAGGTAGGCGAGCACGGTCAGCCTCAGGGAGGGTCCGGTGTTCCGCCCCGGCGGCCACCGGACCCGGCGTCTAGATCTTCAGCCGGGGGTCGAGGGCGTCGCGCAGACCGTCGCCGAAGAAGTTGAAGCACAGCACCGTCAGGAAGATCATCATGCCGGGCCAGAAGGCCAGCCAGGGGGCGGTCCACAGGTAACTCTGGGCGTTCTGCAGCATGTTCCCCCAGGAGGGGATGGGCGGCTGGATGCCCACCCCGAAGTAGGACAGGGCGGCCTCGGTCAGGATGGCGCCCCCCACGTCCAGGGTGGCGGCCACGATGATGGGCGCCAGGGCGTTGGGCAGCAGGTGGCGGAAGATGATCCGGGTCTCGCTGGCGCCCAGGGCCCGGGCCGCCTCGGCGAAGTCCTGGGTTTTCAGGCGCAGGATCTCGCCCCGCACCAGCCGCGCCGCCACCGTCCACCCGAACAGGCCGATGATGGCCACGATGGGGAGGATGCCCCCACCGAAGTAGCGCCCCAGCAGCAGCAGGACGCCGAAGACCGGCAGGGTCAGGACGATGTCGGTCAGGCGCATCAGCACGTTGTCCAGCAGGCCGCCGTAGTACCCCGCCACGACCCCCACCAGGGTGCCCAGGGCCACCGCCGACAGGGCCGCCGCAAACCCCACCACCAGCGACACCCGCCCGGCGTACAGCAGCCGGGTGAAGACGTCGTGGCCCAGGTCGTCGGTGCCCAGCCAGTGCCGGCCGGAGAACGGCGGGGCGAACCGGTTGGTCAGGTCGATCTGCTCGAACCGGTAGGGCGCGATCCAGGGCGCGAAGACGGCCGCCAGGACCAGCAGGGCGATGACCGCCAGCCCGCCCATGGCCAGCCGGTGCCGGCGCAGCCGCCGCCAGGCGATCTGCCAGTACCCTTCCCCGGGGCGGGCCGCCTCGGCCGCGGCGGCCGCGGGCGCGAGGGTGACGGCGGGACGGGCCACGGTCTACCGCCTCCCGGTGCGGTCAGTCATAGCGGATCCGCGGATCCAGGGCCGCGTAGGCCACATCCGCCAGCAGGTTGAACACCAGGACCAGGACCGCCAGGAACATGAGCACCGCCTGGGCGGCCACGTAGTCGCCGTTGAGGACCGACTCCACCAGCAGCCGGCCGACCCCGGGCCAGGCGAAGACCGTCTCGGTGATGGGGGCGCCGGCGAAGAGGTTGGCGATGGACAGGGCCATGATGGTGACCAGAGGGATGAGGGCGTTGCGCAGGGCGTGCCGGTTGATCACCACCCGCTCGGCCAGCCCCTTGGCCCGGGCCGTGCGCACGTAGTCCTGGCGGATGACCTCCAGCATGCTGGAACGGGTGTAGCGGGTGTAGGTGGCCATGGACAGCAGCGCCAGGACCACCGACGGCAGGATCATGTAGCGCAGGCGGTCCAGGACAAACGGCAGCCCCGGCGGCACCCCGGGGGTGCTGATCCCTCCCGGCGGCAGCACCAGCCACCCCAGCCCCGGAAGGGCCGTCCAGGGGTGCCAGACCGCGAACAGGTAGATGGCCATGATGCCAAACCAGAACACGGGGATGCTGACCCCGAAGAAGGTGAACGTGGTCGCCAGGTAGTCCAGGACCGAGTACTGGTGCAGGGCCGAGTAGATCCCCACCGGCACCGCCACCACCACCGCCAGGACAAACGCCGTCACGGTCAGCCACAGGCTGTTGGCGATGCGGTCCCGCAGCAGGTTGGTGACGGGCTCCTTGTAGGTGCGGGAGAAGCCCAGGTCCCCCTGCAGGGTCCGGCCCAGCCACTTCAGGTAGCGGACGTGGATGGGCTGGTCCAGCCCATACAGGCGCTTCAGCCGCGCCACGTCCTCGGGCTTGACCCGGGGGTCGGACGCGATGAGCAGGTCCACCGGGTCCCCCGGCGCGAGGGTCAGCAGGGTGAACAGCAGCACGGAGATCCCCAGGGCGATGGGGATCATCTGGAGAATGCGCCGGAGGACGTACCGCTGCACGCGCGCCTCAGCGGGCCCGCCCCGGAGCCGGGGGAGCTCCCGGCTCCGGGGCAGCCACCGACGTCACTGCCAGAACCACCGGTGCACGTTCCAGGTCTCGTAGGTGCCGCTCAACTGCACGGCGGTGAAGCCCTGCAGCCCCACCTTGGCGGCGGCCACCGACGCCCGGACGTACAGCGGCAGGGCCGGCAGGTCGCGGGCGAAGATCTGGGCGCTCTGCTGCAGCAGCTGGTTCCGCCGGGCCTCGTCCACCTCCCGGCTGGCGGCCTTGCACACCCGGTCCATCTCGGGGTTCTTGTAGCCCGGGTAGTTCTGGCCGGCCCAGCCGTTGGCCTCGGTGGGGATGCCGTCGGAGGTGTACAGCTGGTCGCAGTCCGAGGTGGGCGACATCACCCAGGCGTACATGGCCAGGGCCTTGAACTTCCGCTGGTTGGTGATCTCCCCGAACAGCACCCGGGCCGGGAAGTTCTGGATCACGATCTCGATCCCGACCTCCCGCAGGTTCTGCTGGATGATCTGCTCCACCTGCTCCCGCACCCGGTTGCCGGCGGTGGTGTTGATCTCGAAGGACAGCCGCTGGCCGGCGGCGTTGCGCATGATGCCGTCGGGGCCGGGGGTGAAGCCGGCCTCCTGCAGCAGCGCCCGGGCCCGGGCTGGGTCGTAGGGGTACTTCTGCACGTTGTCGGTGTAGCCGGGGTGCCGGGGCGGCAGGTAGGTGTGGGAGACGGGCTGCTTGCCCTCAAACAGCTGCTGGGAGATGGCCTCCCGGTTGATGCCGTGGGCGATGGCCCGCCGCACCCGCACGTCCTGCAGGAGCGGGTTGTCCAGGTTGAAGTCGATGTGCTCCCAGATCAGCCCCGGCTCGAAGAACACCCGGAACCGGCCCGCCGACTGCCTGTCCAGCTGCACCGCCTGGTCGAAGGAGATGCCGATGGTGCTGATGGCGTCGATGGCCCCCGACAGCATGTTGGCCACCAGGGCGTTGGTGTCGGGGATGAACCGCCAGATGATGCGCCGGATCCGCGGCGTCCCGAAGATGGGGTGGGTGCCCACCGACTCCACCGTCAGGGACGCGCCCTTGCGCCACTCCACCAGCCGGTAGGCGCCGTCGCCGATGGTGACCTTGGGGTCGTTGCCGTAGGGCGCCTCGTTGAGCTTGCTGGGGTTCTCCCGGTAGTAGCGCTCCACCACGTGCCGCGGCAGAGCGCCGTACTCGGTGATGGTCAGGTTGGCGTAGGCGTACCGCTCCTTCCAGTTCACCTGGATGTCCAGGCCCTCGGCGCCCTGGGTGCACAGGACGTTGGCGATGCGGTTGGTCAGGTCGCGCACCACCACCGGCACGTTCACGTTGCGGGCCACCGTGTGGCCGAAGACGTAGTCGGCGCAGGTCACCGGCCTGCCGTCGTGCCAGTTGCGGGCCTTGAGCTTCCAGGTCAGCGTCATCCTGTCGCCGTCCAGCTTCCAGGTGCCGTCCCGGAGGTTGGGGATGGACTCGACGCCCTGGGCGAACAGCTTCCAGGTGTTGTCGCGCTCCACGTCGCTGACGAAGATGGTGTCCATCACCGAGACCGAGGCCGCCATCTCCGCGAACAGCGGGTTGAGGAAGTCGGGCTCCTGCTGGATGCCGATCACCACCGTGTCCCGCCCCGCCGCGGGCTGGGCCTGCACCACGCCCGCCGGCCAGACCGAGATGGTCAGAGCCGCCGCCAGCAAGATGACCGCATGGTGCCATCGTGCGCGCATCTCACTCCCCCTCCGTGTCCAGAATGCCGGGGCCCGCCGCCCCGGATGTGGCATCCCACGCCCGTCCCGCGCCGCCGCGCCACCACCCCCCTTCCCCCCACAGCGTCGGGCACACGCGTCCACACGCCGCGCTCCGCCGGCACTGTCAGTGCAGGCTCTGCAGGACCCACTCCAGCGGGTTGAGGCTGAGCACCATCCGGTCCCGCCCGGGTGCGCGGACCGGCTCCTCCCGGCCCACAGCGGCCGGAAGGTCCGGCTGCCGGCGCAGGGGAGCGGACGGCCGGGTCCGGTGGCGGTCCAGGAACGCCTCCAGGTCGGCCCGGCGCACCCTGTAGACCCTGCCGACCCTCACCGCCGCAATCCGACCGGTCCGGATGTACCGGTAGACGGTCATCCGGTGCACCTGGAGGTAGGCGGCCACCTGTTCGACAGTCATCAGGTCCGGCCAGCCCCCCGCAGATCCTTCGGGCATATCCTCCTCCGTGTTGATGAGAGCATACTACTGTTACGCTACGATAACGGACTTCCCCTGTCGTCGGTTCCCGGTGCGCTCCTCCCCGCCCGGTCTGCTTTCCTGCCCCCGGTCCCCCCTACCGTCTGGTCCGTTGCCGGAACAATACCCCCGCCCCCACCAGTCCCACCGCCAGCCCCGCCACCGCCAGCGCATACGCCGCCAGGCTGAGCCCCACGTTGGGGGGGACCCACCGGACGGTCATGGCAAACAGCGTCGCCCAGCCGGCCCCCAGCAGCAGGGCTGCCGCAGCCAGAAGGCGGGAGGGATTTTCGGGGATCAATCCGACCGTGCTCCGTCGGTCCGGGCGGCCGCGGGTGAAACCCCCTCCACCCCGGTCGGGGCGTACAGCCAGCAGGCGACCCGCTGGCCCGGCGAGGGTTCGAAGGCAGGGGGGTCGCGGACCTCGCACAGGCCGGGGACCGCGCGGGGACAGCGGGGGTGAAACCGGCAGCCCGGCGGAGGGGCCAGCAGGCTGGGAGGCTCGCCGGGAGGCACGTCCCGGAAGCGGGCGGCGTTGTCCGGGTCGGGGTCGGGGATGGCTGCCAGCAGGGCCTGGGTGTAGGGGTGCCGGGGGAAGCGGATCAGCTGCCCCACCGGGGCTTCCTCCACGATCCGGCCCGCGTACATCACCATCACCCGCTCGCAGAAGTACCGCACCGTGGACAGGTCGTGGGTGATGTACAGGACGCTGAGGCGGTAGCGGTCCTGCAGGGCCCGCAGCAGGTACAGGATCTCCACCCGCACCGAGGCGTCCAGCATCGAGACCGGCTCGTCGGCCACGATCAGGTCCGGGCGCAGGATCACCGCCCGCGCCACCACCAGCCGCTGCTGCTGCCCGCCGCTGAGCATGTGGGGGTAGCGGGGCAGGAAGTCGTCCACGGGGGTCAGCCCCACGTCCTCCAGGGCCGCCCGCACCCGCTCCAGGCGCTCGCGCGGGGAGGTCACCCCGTTGACCACCAGGGGTTCTTCGAGGATGCGCCGGGCGGTCATGAACGGCGGCAGCGCCCCGTAGGGGTCCTGCTGGACGTAGCCCACCCGGGAGCGGTACCACCGCAGGTCCGCCCCGCCCACCGGGCGGCCGTCGAAGACGATCTCCCCCCGGGTGGGCGGGTGCAGGCCCAGCAGCGTGCGGGCCAGGGTGCTTTTGCCGCAGCCGCTCTCTCCGACCACGGCCACCGCCTCCCCCCGCCGCAGCTCGAAGGTGACCCCGTCCACCGCCCGCACCACCCCCGCCCGGAGAAATCCCCACCGGCGCAGCTCGAACCAGGTGTGCAGGTTCCGGACCGACAGCAGCACGTCGGCGGCCACGGTCTCCCTCAGGCGTACAGCCAGCACCGGACCCGCCGGTCGCCCACCTGCAGCAGGGGGGGCTCCTGGCTGCACCGGGCAAACCGGGCCGGACACCGGTCGGCGAACCGGCAGCCGGCGGGAGGGCGGACCAGGCTGGGCGGTCGGCCGGGAATGGCCGCCAGCGCCTTGTCCTGCCGCAGGGTGGGGACGCTGGCCATCAGAGCCCGGCTGTAGGGGTGCAGCGGCTCCCGGTAGAACTGCCCGGCGGTGCTGACCTCCACCACCTGGCCGGCGTACATCACCGCGGCGTCGTCGGCCAGCTCGCTGCTGGTGGCGATGTCGTGGGTCACCAGCAGGAAGGTGACCCCCATCTCCTTCTTGACGGCCTTCAGCACGTTGAGGACGGCGGCCTGGGTCAGCACGTCCAGGGCCGAGGTGGGTTCGTCCAGGATGATCAGGTCGGGCACAGTCACCAGGGCCATGGCCAGGGCCACGCGCTGGCGCATGCCGCCGCTGAGCTCAAAGGGGTAGCGGTCCACAAAGTCCCGGGGGACCCCCACCTGCCGGAAGACGTCCGCCACCATCCGGCGGGCCTCGGCGGCCGTCCTGGCCCGGCCGTGCACCAGCAGGGGCTCGGCCACCTGGTCGCCCACGGGCAGGACCGGGTTGAGAGCGTTCATGGCGGCCTGCGGGACCAGGGCCAGGCGCACCCACCGGATCTCCCGGCGGAACCGCTCCTCGGGCATCTGCATGACGTCCTCGCCATCCAGCCACACCCGCCCCGAGTAGGTGTGGACGTTGCGGGGCAGCAGGCGGAGGATGGCGCGCGCGAGGGAGGACTTGCCGCACCCGCTCTCCCCCACGATGACCATGCTGCGGCCCCGGCGGACCGTCAGGTCCACCCCGTCCACCGCCTGCACCGGTCCCCGGAGGGTGCGGAAGTACAGCCGCAGATCCTCCAGGCGGAGCAGGGGGTGTCCGGACGGCCCGCCGGGCACGGTCACATCTCCCGCAGGCGCGGGTTGAAGACGCGGTCCAGGGCGTAGCCCAGCATGGTGAAGCCCAGCCCGCTGAGCATCAGCAGCGCCGCCGGCTGCACCACCCAGTAGTAGTGGCCCGTGTACAGGGCGCCCCGGCGGTAGGCGTCCTCCAGGATCTTCCCCCAGGTGGGCAGGACCGGGTCGCCCAGGCCCAGCACCGCCAGGGTCGCCTCCAGGAAGACGAAGGCGGGAATCAGGGTGACGAACTGGGGGATCAGCACGGGGACGGCCCGGGGGATCATGTAGGTGAACACCATGCGCAGGCCCCGCACCCCGTAGGCCCGGGCGGCCTCGATGTAGGGCGTCTCCTTCACCTGCAGGAACAGCGCCCGGTAGGTCTTGATCCCCGCCCCGAACACCCCCAGCAGGATCACCGTTCCCAGGATGACCCAGATGCTGCGGGAGTACAACGTCCCGATCATGATGAGGAGGGGCAGCGCCGGCAGGATCAGGTTCACCTCGGTGACCCGCTGGATCAGCCCGTCCACCCACCCGCCGTACCACACCCCCACGGCGGCGATGGCGAGGGTGCTGGCGGTGGACCCCACCGCCGCCAGCAGGCCGAACGCCAGGGCCACCGGCGTGCCCCACAGCAGCGCCACCGTCAGGTCGCGGCGCTGGTGGTCGGTGCCGGCCCACCCGTACACCTCGCCGTAGACCACCAGCCGGACATCCACACGCGCGTCGGGCTCGAACAGAAACGCACTGACCTCCAGGGCGTAGCGGCCCGGGCGCGCCTGGCCCGGACGGCCGGGGTCGGCAAACAGCACCGCCTCCGGAGGGCCGCCCAGCTGCTGGCGCAGCTCGGGGCTGGCCGACAGCCGCACCGCGTCCCGCCGGCGGTCCGCGGTCCGCTCCGCCAGGGGGACCTCGGTTCCGTCGGGAAACCGCCACGCCAGGGCCAGGTGGGGCGCCCGCTCGGCGAAGGTGGCGTCGACGAACACCGACACCTCCGGAGGCGGGGTCCGGTACGGGTAGTCAAACGCCAGCTCCATGCCCACCCGGCGGACGCCGCCGCCCAGGTCCTCCTCCCGCCGCAGCGCCCGGCGGCTGTCCACCACGATGGTGGCCGGCCGCCGGCGCACCCCGGGGATCCAGTTGACCCAGGCGGGCCAGGCGTTGCGGGGCGTCTGTAGCCACAGGTCCTCACCGCCCTGCCACAGGCGCACCGCCTCCCGGTACGGGAGCGTGACCACGGCGTACACCGACAGGACCACCAACAGCGCGATGATGGCCAGGCCCGCCACCGCCGCCGGGATGCGCCGGATCTCGTCCAGGACGCCCCTCACCGCCGCTCCTCCCCGCCCACCTTCACCCGGGGGTCCACCACCGCGTAGACGATGTCCAGGACGAAGACGGTGACCGCCAGCAGGTAGGCGTAGATGATGGTGACGCCCACGATGACCGGCGTGTCGAACGCCCCGATGGCCTGGTACAGGGCCCGGCCCAGCCCCGGCCAGGTGAAGACCGTCTCCAGCACGATGGCGCCGGTCCACGCCCCGATCAGGCCCAGGGCGAAGCTGGTGATGATGGTCGGGAGCGTCGGCCGCAGAATGTACCGGCGCTCGATCGCCCCCGGGGGCAGCCCCTTGGCCTGGGCCATCTCCACGTAGTCCTCGCTGCTGAAGATCAAAAAGAACGTCCGCCACGAGTACACCGCCAGGAAAATGGTGCTCAAAAACAGGGCGGCGGACGGCAGGACCATGTGCTTGAGCACGCTCAGGGCGTAGCGCAGGGGGTGCTCGGGCGGGGGCGCGTCCACCATGCCCCCAAAGGGCAGCACCCGCAGCAGGGCGGCGAAGATCAGGATGAGGAAGATGCCGTAAAACCACGCCGGGGCCGCCGACGTGGGCGCCAGGGCCACGGTCAGCCGGTCCGCCCAGCTGCCGTAGCGGCGGGACAGGGACAGCGCCGCCACCACCGACGCGGCGAACAGGAGGACCTGGGCGGTCACGAACAGCAGCAGGGTGGGCGGCAGGCGGTCCAGGATGATGTTGCGCACCAGGCGCGAGCCGGTGTCGCTGGTGGTGTGCTCGGCGAACCCCAGCCGCAGCAGCAGGGCCTCCCGCAGCAGGATCACGCTGCGCAGCAGGAACGGCCGGTCCAGACCCAGCCGCTGCTCCTCCAGCCGCACCAGCTGCTCGATGAGGTGCTGGCGCTCTTCGGGCGGCCGCAGGCGCATCTGGGGGTCAAAGGACACCTGCAGGGAGACCTGCTCGCGGATCTCGGCCTTCTTGATCCGGTCCACGTAGCCGCCCATGTTGGCCACCAGGATGGTCAGGTACACGCCGACCACCACGGTCGCGAACAACGCCACCAGCCGGGTGGCCGCGTAGGCGGCCACCCGGGCCACCGTGCCGGCGGCCCTCGTCCTGGACGGTGCGGGAATCGCGATCTGCGCCATGGGACCCGGGACGGCGGAGGGGGCGCCGAAGAGCGCCCCCTCCCGTCTTCGCGCTCGCCTCCTATCCTACCGGACCCGGCCGGGTTACGGCAGGGTGGTGAAGCTCACGCTGCTGAAGGCCGGAATGCTCACCACCTTGGAGACCACCACCACCTCCAGGCGGTTGGAGCCCGGAGCGAGCCTCCCGGTGACGGCGGGGGTGAGCACCACCCGCCAGACGTCCCCCGCCCGCTGGGCCGCGCCCTGGGCCGCCAGCTGTCCCCGGGCGTCAAACAGCAGGTACTTCACGTCCTCGATCTCCGCCGCCGGGTACGGCTGGTCGCGGAAGGTGATGCGCACCTCAAAGGCCGCCTCGCTGCCCACCTTCACCGAGCGCGGGCCGCTGGCGGCCACCGCCGGGATCTTGGGCTCCCCGAAGCGCAGCCACTTGGTGGAGGGGTCGGGGAAGCGCGGGAACCGCCGCAGCTCCACGATCTTCTCCACCGGGGAGACCCGCTGGATCTGGAACGGGCCCATCCCGATCCAGAAGTGGCCGCGGCCGGTGCGCCAGTGGGTCAGGAACGTGTACCGCTGGCGGGCTTCGTCGGCGCTGACGACCTGGCCGAGGGTGGGCGCGTAGGGGATGAAATTCTCGGCCCGGGCGGCCTCCAGCTGCCGGTCCAAAATCGCCAGGGTGGGTCCGGCCACGTAGTTGAGGTGTTCCACCTTCAGCTTGGTGGCCTTCGCCCGGCTGAAGGCGGCCTGGCCGGCCGCCTCGGCCCGGATGCCCAGGGCCACCGCGTGCCAGGCGCCGGGGCCGAACCCGTAGTTGGGCATGAACGCCTCGGCCGCCCCCGAGGCGATCAGCTCGGCGTCGATCTGCCAGGTGTCGGTGTAGTACTCGGCCACCAGCGGGTCCCGGGAGACGATGCGGAAGCCCCGGAAGGTCTCCTGGAAGGACTCGAAGGCCGGCACCACCGACTCGTCGAAGATGGCGCTCTCCTTCTTGGCCCGGTCGAAGCCCAGGATCATCCCCAGCATGATGTCTCCCAGGGACAGCCGGCTGCCGTCGTGCCACTGGACTTTGCGGTACAGGTCCCGCTCGAAGTACACCACGGTCCGCACGTTGGCCGTCAGGCCCTGGGGGTGCTTCTCCCGCACCGTGATCCACCGCTGGGCCCGGGCGTCCCAGTCGATGAAGGCGTCTTCAGGCACGGGGATGCGGGGGGCAAACTTCAGGGTCACCCAGTCCAGCGTCCGGGTCACGGGCAGGCCCTGGCGGACGGTGACCTCCGCCCGCTCCACCCGCTGGGGGTGGAACAGCCCCGTGTAGGGGTCGGGGATGGTGGCCCAGTCCTGGGTGGCCCGGATCAGCGCCTGGTCGAAGATCCAGTTGGACCCACCCACCGGGTTCCACGGCTGGGTGAGGATGCTGGGCAGGGCGATCTTCATCGTCCCGCCGACGCGGTCGCGGAAGCGCAGGGTGTACGGCCACAGCCGCGCGCCCGAATAGCCCGCCGACAGGTCGGCCACCAGGTCCACCTCCGCCCGCCGCGGCCAGATGGACGTCCGCGTCACCAGCCACACCCGCACCGAGTCCTTCAGGGCCAGCTCCAGGGCGGTGGCCATCATCCGCCGGCGCTCCTCGATGGAGCGGAACTTGCGCTGGGCCAGCGCCTCGGAGATCCGGTCAAACTCGGGGTCGGGCTTGTAGGCCTGCCACAGCGGCTCGGTGAGGCCGCGCTTGGTGTAGAAGAAGTCGAAGTTGTCGGCCTCGTCCCGGGAGATCAGGGTGGTGATCCACCCGCCGGTGTACAGGTGCCAGCGCCCTTCGGCGGGGTCCCCGCCGATCCACAGGGGCGCCAGCTCCCGGCTGGTCCCGTACCGCCGCTCCACGGTGAACCCGATCCCTTCCAGGAGCCCGGCGATGTAGTCACCGATCTGCCGCCGCTCGTCCTCGGTGCGGATCAGGAAGGTGAGGGTCACCGGCGCCCCCCGGAACTGCCACTTGCCCCCCACCAGGGTCGCGCCCAGTTTCTGCATCTCCTCGGTGATCACCGCCCGGGCGCGGTCGGGGTTGGGGGCGTAGGTCAGCTCCAGCCGCCGGGCCACGTCGGCCAGCCGGGCGTAGTCGGGAAATACGGTGGCGATGGGGAAGTAGCGCGGCGAGCCCAGGCCGCCCATGATCTCGGTGGCGATGTGCCGGCGGTCGATCAGCCAGTTGAGGGCTTCGCGGATCCGCGGGACGGCGAACGGGTTGAGTTTGTCGGTGTTGGGGAAGACCGGGCCGACGGGATTGAGGGTCAGCTCGTGGTACAGGCCGTAGGAAGTGGCCGCGGTCAGCCCCCGCAGGCGCTCCAGGCGGGCGCGCTGCTCGGGGTTGGAGGTCCCGGAAAACCACGCCTGGATGTCGTTGGCCTCCAGCCGGGTGATGGCCGCGGCGTCGCTGGGTTCCTCCACGGCCAGGACCGTGTCCACCCACGCCCCCACCCGGGCCTGGGCGCCGGTGCCAGCGGGCAGGGTGGCCACCAGGACCAAAGCCGCCAGGGCGGCCGGGAGGATGCGCCCCCAGGCCCGGGCCCTTCTCCCGCGTCTGCTGTGTGTGCCGGCGTCCATACCTCTCCCTCCTTGCGCCGGGGCCCGGGCGCACACCCGCAGGCCCCGGGAAGATTGTCGCCTCTCTCGGTCACGGGGATGTGTATGAACACTATTGGCCGGCGTGCACTGCGGCCCCTGCCGGAAACCGACGTCGGCATACCGGGGCGCGGAGGCTCCGCCCCGTCCGCCGCCCGCTCAGCCCGGCAGGACCTCCAGGGGCGCGTAGCCCACCGCCAGGCGCTTGACGCCCTGGGCGAACCGCACCGTGATCACCGCCCGGGCTCCCTCCCCTTCCACCTCCAGGACGCGCCCTTCTCCGAAGTGGGCGTGGCGCACCCGGTCCCCCACCGACGGGACCGCCACCTCCCGCGCGACCTCCACCGCCTCCGGCGGAGGCGGGGCCGGGGGAGCGCTCAGCAGGTTGGGAGGGATCTCGTCCAGGAACCGGGACGGCACCCCGGGCAGGGTGGTGCCGAAGGCGGCCCGGACGCGGGCGTGGGTGAGGTACAGGCGCCGGCGGGCCCGGGTCATGCCCACGTAGCACAGGCGCCGCTCCTCCTCCAGCCCGCCCTCGTCCTCCAGGGCGCGGGCGTGGGGGAACAGCCCTTCCTCCAGCCCCACCAGGAACACCACCGTGAACTCCAGCCCCTTGGCCGCGTGCAGGGTCATCAGGGTCACCCGGTCCGCCTCTTCCGACCAGGTGTCCACGTCGGTGATCAAAGCCAGGTGCTGGAGGAACGCCTCCAGGCTGTCCTCCCCCGAGGTCTCCTGGAACTCCCGGGCGACGGTGACCAGCTCCTGCAGGTTTTCCAGGCGGCTGCGGGCCTCGTCGGTCCCCTCGGCCTCCAGCAGGGCCCGGTAGCCGGTGTCGGCCAGGACGATCTCGATCAGGTCGGCGGGCGGGACCCGGCGCGCCCGGTCCGCCAAGCGGGCCATCAGAGCGGCGAAGTCGGCGGCGGCGGCGCGGGCGGGGCGCGGGAGGGTCTCCAGGGCGTCGGGGCGGGCCATCGCCTCCAGCAGGGTGATCCCGTGGGCGCGGGCGTAGGCGTCCAGCCGCTGCAGGCTCACCTCGCCGATGCCGCGGCGGGGCACGTTGAGGATCCGCCGCAGGCTGCTCTCGTCGGCGGGGGCCAGGGCTAGCCGCAGGTAGGCCAGGATGTCCCGGACCTCCTTGCGCTCGTAAAAGCGCAGCCCGCCCACGATGGTGTAGGGGATGCCCGAGCGCAGGAACTGCTCCTCAAACAGCCGGGACTGGGCGTTGGTCCGGTACAGGACCGCCACGTCCCGGTACCGCAGGCCGTCGGAGCGGACCAGATGCAGGATCTCGTCGGCCACGTAGCGCGCCTCGTCGTGGCCGTCCCGGGCCTCGTAGTGCACCACCGGCTCGCCGGGCGGGTTGGCCGTCCACAGGACCTTGCGGTGGCGGTGGGGGTTGCGCCGGATGACCGCCCCCGCCACCTGCAAGATCGTCTGGGTGGACCGGTAGTTCTGCTCCAGGGTGATCACGGTGGCGTCGGGGTAGTCCCGCTCGAACTCCAGGATGTTGCGCACGTCGGCGCCCCGCCACCGGTAGATGGCCTGGTCGTCGTCCCCCACCACGCACAGGTTGCGGTGCCGGGCGGCCAGGGTCCGGACGAGCAGGTACTGGGCGCGGTTGGTGTCCTGGTACTCGTCCACCAGGATGTGGAAGAACCGCTCCTGGTACTCCTGGAGGACGTCGGGCGCCTCGGCGAACAGGCGCAGGGTCTGCAGCAGCAGGTCGTCGAAGTCCAGCGCGTTGCGCTCGGCCAGGGCCTTCTGGTAGGCGTGGTAGATCCGCGCCACGGTCTCTTCGTACCACCCCGACGCCCGCTCGGCGAACGCCAGGTGGTCGAGGGCCTCGTTCTTGGCCCGGTCGATCAGCGCCAGGACCACGCCCGGAGGGAAGCGCCGCTCGTCCAGCCCCAGGTCCCGCAGGCACTGGCGCACCACCGCCCGCTGGTCGTCCTCGTCGTAGATGAGGAAGTCCCGGGCCACGCCCACGCGCTCGCCGTGCCGGCGCAGCACCCGGCCGCAGATGTGGTGGAAGGTGCCGATCCACGCCCCGCGGGCGACGGCCCCGCCCAGCAGGCGGTCCACCCGCTCCCGCATCTCGCCGGCCGCCTTGTTGGTGAAGGTCACCGCCAGAATACGGGAGGCCGGGACTCCCTGGTGGCGCACCAGGTACGCGAGGCGGTACGCCAGGACCCGGGTCTTGCCGCTGCCCGCGCCGGCCAGGATCAGCAGGGGACCGCCCGGGTGCAGGACGGCCCGCCGCTGGGGCTCGTTCAGGTCGGCCAGGAGATCCATCGGTGATCACTGTACCCAATCGCCCGCACCCTCACAATCAGGGCGCACGGATGACTCACCCGGGTCATGGCGGCAGGCGGCACGGGGTGGTAGTGTGATCCCGCGCCGCTCCCGCCCCCGGGGTCACCCCCCGGTGCCAGGCACGGGGGGAGGGGGTGTGGGGTGGTATTGCCGACGCGGACACGCCCATGCCTCGCCCGCCGCGCCCGGTCTCCGCCGGCGCCACATACCACATCACCGCCCGGGGCAACAACCGGGAGCCGATCTTCCGCGACGACACCGACCGGTGGGCGTACCTCGCGCGCCTGGCCCGGGTCGCCCGGGACGGCTCGGCGGTGGTGCTGGCGTTCGTCCTCATGCCCAACCACGTGCACCTGATCCTGCACACCCGGGAGGCGAACCTGCCCGCGGTGCTGCACCGGCTGCAGGGTCCTTATGCGCGCTTCTTCAACCGCCGCCACGGGCGGCTGAACCATCTGTTCGGACAGCGCTACGGGAGCCTGCCCATCACCACCGACGCTCACCTGCTGGCCTCCACCCGCTACGTCCACCGCAACCCGGTGCGCGCGGGACTGGTTCGCCAGCCCGCCGAGTACCCCTGGTCCAGTTACGCCGCCTACGCGGCGGGAACGCCGACGGCGCTGGTGGACCCGCGTCCGGTCCTGGACCTGCTGCACCCGGACCCGGTGCGGGCCGCCGCGGCCTACGTGGAGTTCGTCGCCGCCGAGGGGACGGCGGAGGAGGTTCGGGGGGCCGAGGACGCCACGTCGGACCCGCGCGCGCCCGCGTCCCCTACTCCCACTCGATCGTCGCCGGAGGCTTGGAGGTGACGTCGTACAGGACGCGGGTGACGCCGGGGACCTCCCGGGTCAGGCGGGACGCGATGCGCTCCAGCAGGTCCTCGGGCAGCCGGGCCCAGTCGGCGGTCATGCCGTCCTCGCTGGTCACGGCCCGGATCACCACCGTGTGCCCGTAGGTGCGGGCGTCGCCCATCACGCCCACCGACGGGACCGGCAGCAGGACCGCAAACGCCTGCCAGACGTGGCGCACCAGGCCCGCGTCCTGGAGTTCGTCCATCACGATGGCGTCGGCGGCGCGGGCCAGTTCCAGACGCTCGGGGGTCACCTCGCCCACCACCCGGATGGCCAGCCCCGGCCCCGGGAACGGATGGCGCCACACCAGGCTGTCGGGCAGCCCCAGCTGACGCGCCACCTCCCGCACCTCGTCCTTGAACAGCTCGCGGAAGGGCTCCACCAGGCGGAACGGCATCTCGACCGGCAGCCCGCCCACGTTGTGGTGGGTCTTGATCCGCGCGGCGGTGCGGGTGCCGCTTTCGATGACGTCGGGATAGAGGGTGCCCTGCACCAGGAACTCCACGTCGCCCAGCTGTCGGGCCTGCTCGCGGAAGACGGCGATGAACTCCTGGCCGATCAGCCGCCGCTTGGCTTCCGGGTCGACGATCCCGGCCAGGCGGGCCAGGAAGCGCTCCCGGGCGTCCACGTGGACCAGGGGGATCCGAAAGTGATCCCGGAACGTCTGGATCACCTGCTCGGCCTCGCCCCGGCGCAACAGCCCGTGGTCCACGAAGATGCAGGTGAGTCGGTCGCCGATCGCCCGGTGCACCAGCGCCGCCGCCGCCGCCGAGTCCACGCCTCCGGACAGCGCAGCCACCGCCCGTCCGGCGCCCACCTGCGCCCGGATGGCCGCCAGCTGGGTCTCGATGAACGACGCCATGGTCCACTGGGGACGGCAGCCGCAGACGACGTACAGGAAGTTCTGCAGGACCTGCCGGCCCCAGGGGGTGTGGGTGACCTCCGGGTGGAACTGGACCCCAAACCGCCGGCGGGCGCTGTCGGCCATGGCGGCCACCGGGTTGTGGTCGGTGCGGGCCAGGGACACAAACCCCGGCGGCAGCTCCACCACCGAGTCGCCGTGGCTCATCCAGCACATCAGCCGCGCCTCCAGCCCCGCGAACAGGTCGGCGCGGTCGTCCACGAACAGCCGGGTGCGGCCGTACTCCCGCCTCCCGGCCGCGGCGGTGCGGCCGCCCAGGACGTGGGCCATCAGCTGCATCCCGTAGCAGATGCCCAGGACCGGCAGCTCGCCGCTGAAGATCCGCGGGTCGCAGCGGGGGGCGCCCGGCTCGTAGACGCTGGCCGGCCCGCCCGAGAGAATTAGGCCCCGGGGACGCAGGGCCTGGATCTCCTCGTAGGCGATGTCGTGGGGCACGATCAGGCTGCGCACCCGGCACTCGCGCACCCGGCGCGCGATCAGCTGGGCGTACTGGGCGCCGAAGTCCAGGACGAGGACGGTGTCGACGCCCCCGCCCGGGCTCGGGAAGGCCTCCGCCGTCGTCTTCCCGTGTGTCGTCGCCACGGACTCCGAGCCCACAGCCTCGACCACCCTCGGTCATCGCCCCTGCCCCACGCCCTGCGCGAACTGCCACCCTTTCCCCTCGGTAGCCAGCGCAGGCGCGAGGACGATCTCGGCACGGTGCATCTCGGGGATGGTGCGGGCGCCGCACATCCCCATGGCGGTGCGCAGGGCCTCGGCCAGGTTCTGGGTGCCGTCGTCGGTCCGGGCCGGTCCCAGCAGAATCTGCCGCAGGGTCCCTGTGGTGCCCACCCGGATACGGGTGCCCCGGGGCAGCGCCGGGTGCGGCGTGGCCATCCCCCAGTGGTAGCCGCGCCCGGGCGCCTCCTCGGCCCGCGCCAGCGCCGAGCCCAGCATCACCGCGTCGGCGCCGCAGGCGATGGCCTTGGCCACGTCGCCGCCGGTGGCGATGCCCCCGTCGGCGATGACGGACACGTACCGGCCGGTGCGGCGGGCGTAGGCGTCCCGGGCCGCGGCCACGTCGGCGATGGCGGTGGCCTGGGGCACGCCCACCCCCAGCACGCGGCGGCTGGTGCACGCCGCTCCGGGGCCGACCCCGACCAGCAGGCCCGACGCGCCGGCCTCCAGCAGCGAGGAGGCCGCTTCGTAGCCGACGCAGTTGCCCACCAGGACCGGCACGTCGGTGCGGGCGATCAGGTCGCGGATCGCCACCGCCCGCCCGCGGGACGACAGGTGGCGGTCGGTGACGACCGTCGACTGGATGACCAGCAGGCGCGCGCCCGCCTCGGCCGCCAGCGGCAGCAGCCGGGGCGCGGCGGCGGGGGTGGCGGCCCCGCAGGCGACGGCGCCGCTAGACGCGATGGCGGAGATCCGCGCGGCCACCAGCTCCTCGCGGACCGGCGCCTGATACACCCGCTGGAGGACCGCCACCACGTCCTCGGGGGCGGCCCCGGCGATCTCTTCCAGGGGGGCCTCGGGATCCTCGTAGCGGGTGCTGAGGCCTTCCAGGTTCAGCACGCCCACCGCGCCCAGAGCCGACAGGGCCACGGCGGTCCGCACGTCCACCACGCTGTCCATGGCGGCGGCCAGGAAGGGCAGGCTGAACCGCTGGGAGCCCACCGCCCAGGACAGGTCCACGTCGGCGGGGTCGACGGTGGCGGCGGCGGGGGCCAGGGCGATTTCGTCCAGACTGTAGGCGCGCCTGACGATGCGGTCCCGCCCCACAAACAACATCAGCGCGCCGGCGTGACGGCTCCAGCCGGCCGGACCAGCGCGGTCTCCACCGGCTTCTGGCCGTACACCTCGGGTTTGAGGACGCAGATGAAGGGCAGGTTGCGGTAGCGGCCGGCGTAGTCCAGGCCGTAGCCCACCACGAACCGGTCGGGGATCTCAAACCCCCGGTAGTCGATGGGCACGGGGCGCAGACGGCGGGGGACCTTGTCCAGCAACGCGCAGACCTTCAGGCTGGCCGGGTAGCGCGCCTTGAGGGTCTCCAGCAGGTAGTCCATGGTCTGGCCGGTGTCGATGATGTCGTCCACCACCAGCACGTGGCGACCCTCGATGGACTGATCCAGGTCCTTGAGGATGCGCACGATGCCCGAACTCTCGGTGTGGTTGCCGTACGAGCTGGTGGCCATGAAGTCCAGCTGGCAGGGGATGGAGATGTGCCGGAGCAGGTCGGAGACGAACAGAACCGCTCCCGTCAGAATCCCGACCAGGAGCGGCTCTTTGCCGTTGTAGTCGCGGCTGATGGCCTGTCCGAGCTCCCGGACGCGGGCGGCCAGCACCGCCTCCGGGATGAGGATTTCGTCGATATCGTCCAGGAGCGCCAGAGCTGCTCACCCGCGCTGTCCGGATCCGGGATGCCCGCGGCAGCTGTCCCGCCACAACCGGAGGGCCGGGCCGGAATGTGGCTTGATTATACGGGCCCGCGTCGGAGGCTGTCAACGAACGGATGGTGGGCACGAGCGGAGAATGTTCGTGTTTTGCGAGAAGGCCCCCGGAGCGCCCCCGGGCCTCCTATCCCACGGCGGCCGGCCAGGCGCGGCTGCCCGGCTTGACCAGGAGGACGCCCGCGCGGCACAGGTCGCACAGGGAGGGGATGTACGCCGGAGCCTCGACGGCCGCCAGGGCCTCAAACGGGCAGTCAAAGCGGAGCGGGCCCGCGCTGCGGTCTACGATGGCGCCCACCCCCACCACCACCCCGCCAAGCCGCTCCACCAGGCGCTTGACCTCCCGGGTGGCGGCGCCGGTGGTCACCACGTCCTCCACCACCAGCACCCGTTCGCCGGGGGCGATGGCAAACGAGCGCCGCAGCTCGAACCTGCCCTCCACCCGCTCGGCGAACACCGCCCGGGCACCCAGCGCGCGCGCCACCTCGTGGGCGATGATCATCCCGCCGTAGGCCGGCCCGATCACCACCTGAGGGCTGCGGGCGCGGAACCGGTCGGCCAGAGCCGCCCCCACCCGCGCGGCGTGCTCGGGGTACTGGAGCAGCAGCGCGCACTGGACGTACTGGGAGCTGTGCATGCCCGAACTGAGGAGGAAGTGGCCGGTCTGGAACGCGCCGGTCTGCTGCAGGAGGGCGATCACCTCATCGGCACGCATCGGCACCACCCCGTCCGCTTATTGCTTTCGCGGCGGGCCCGGAGGGTCCTGGCGCGCCGCGGCCTCCATCTCCGCCAGGATGCGGATCGCGGCGGCGTGGGGGTCGGGGGCGGCGATGATCGGCCTGCCCACCACGAGATAGTCGGCGCCGGCGCGGACTGCCTCCGCCGGGGTGGCGGTGCGGCGTTGATCTGCGGCACGGTCGCCGGCGGGACGGATCCCCGGCGTCACCACGATGAACTCGTCCCCGCACGCGCGTTTGATCTCCGGGACCTCGGAGACGGCGGCGACGACGCCGTCCAGCCCGCACTCCCGCGCCAGGACTGCGGATTCCACCACGTGTCGCGCGACGTCCGGCGCGCCCGGCTCGCTGGTCAGCCGCGTCACCCCCACCAGCAGCGGACGACAGAAGGGGTCTGACCCCTTTTTCCGTCCCGGGCGGATGGAGGGGTCTGACCCCTTTTTCCGGCGCTGGAGGGAGCGGTCGCGCGCACGCACCGCGGCCACCAGCGCCTCCCGCCCGGCCGCCACGTGCACGGTCAGCAGGTCCACTCCCAGCTGTACCGCCGCCTCCACGGCGGACGCGACGGTGCGGGGGATGTCGTGGAACTTCAGGTCCAGGAAGACCCGCCCCCCGCGGCCCCGGACCGCCTGGACCGCCGGCGGGCCGGCGGCGGTGAACAGCGCGGATCCGACCTTGAACCAGGACACGCGCCCGCGCAGGGCCTCCACCAGGTCCACGGCCTCGGCCAGGGTGGGGAGGTCCAGGGCGACCACGAGCACGGGAATGCGGACACGGGAGATCGCGGGAATGCGGCCCGGCGCGTGAGAGTCGGACGGCAACCTATTCACGTCCACCGTCGGAGACCTCCAGCGAGCCGATCACCTGGGCCACGTCGGCCAGGCCCTGGGCGACCAGGTAGCGTTCCAGCCCCTGGCGGATCGTGGCCGGGGCGGCGGGGTCGTCCAGGACGGCCGAGCCCACCGCCACCGCCCGGGCGCCGGCGATCAGGAACTCCAGCGCGTCCTCGGCGGTGGCGATGCCGCCCATGCCGATCATAGGAATCCGGCAGGCGCGGGCCACCTCCCAGACCACGCGCACCGCCAGCGGCCGGATGGCCGGACCCGACAGGCCCCCGGTGACGCCTCCCAGAGCCGGCCGGCGGGTGGAGACGTCAACGACCATGCCCAGCACGGTGTTGACCGCGGACAGGGCGTCGGCCCCCGCCCCTTCTGCCGCCCGGGCGATGGCGACCACGTCGGTGACGTTGGGCGTCAGCTTCACCAGCAGCGGACCGGGAAAGACGCGGCGCACGGCGGCCACCAGCTCGGCCGTCAGGCCGGGGTCCGTCCCGAAGACCAGGCCCCGCGCCACGTTGGGACAGGAGACATTGAGCTCGACGCCCGCCACCCCGTCCTCGTCGGCGAGCCACCGCGCCATCGTCACGTACTCGTCCACGGACTCGCCGGCCAGGCTGACGATGAGAGGGATCCCCAGGGTGCGCAGGAACGGCAGCTCCTTGCTCACAAAGCCGGCCAGGCCCGGGTTGGGCAGGCCCAGGGAGTTCAGCCATCCGGCCTCGGTGCGGACCACCTGCGGGCGGGGGTTGCCCGCGCGCGGTTCCAAGGTGACGGATTTGGTGATCAGGCCCGCGAACGACCGCAAATCCACGGTGGTCTGGACTTCGCGGCCGAAGCCCAGCGGCCCGGGAGCCGCCAGGACGGGGTGGGCGAACCGGATGCCGGCGACCTCGACGGCCAGGGACGGAGGGGATCCGACGCGCCCGTGGTCCTGTGTGTCTTTCTCTCGCATGCCTTCCCGGCCTCGCGGGACCGGCTTAAAGGACACCGCCTGCGAGCACTGTAGCACAGTTTGCGGCGCACCGAAAGGGCTGGCGCCGCCGCGACGACATTTGGGGTCATCTCTGCAAGCGCGGCGCCTGTCAACCCCCCGGTGACCGGTACCCGGGATCTTGAGCCGTTCTCGTCGGAGTCATTGGAGGGGGGAATTTGGGGTCAAACCCCTAATGTCGGTTCGTGTCCCCTGTCTGTGTGACACTACACCGGGGATGGGCGGAAATTGGGGTCAGACGCTCTATGTTGGTGTCGTGGGCGGGTGCTGCGCGCGGCGGAGGAAACGGGGGGTTGTCGTCTAATTCCTGGGGCCAAGAGGGCATACGTTCTCGCGCACGGTCAATCCTGCCCCTGAAGGAGGGAGCGGTCACGATGATGCGATCATCCGTCGTCGCCCTCGTCGTCGCTGTGGCTCTGGGTATCGGCGTGTGGGTGCCGGCGCCGGCTGAGGCGCAGCTGGCCAGCCAGCGGGGCAACTCGGTCAGCGCGCGGCTGGTGAGCATCGGCGGCACCACCGACTGGGTGCTGGGGGTCGCCTACCGGATCAACCCCACGCTGGACGCGGCGTTCGCCTACAGCACCATCCCACCCTTTGACAGCGAGATTGACCTGGGGGTCCGGCTGCACTTCCCCGCCCGGACGCCGGGGATCGACCCGTTTGTGGAGGCGGGGATCGCCTTCACCACCCTGGCGGGCACCAGCGGGTCGGGCGTTTTCATCCAGGCGGGTGCGGCCCTGACCCTGGCCCCCCGGTGGACCGGCCTGGCCTCCATCCACTACGTCTCGTCGTCGGGCACCACGGCGACCATCTACGACGTGGGGGTGCAGTACCAGTTCACCAGCCAGACCTCGGGCGTGCTGGGCTTCATGGGCTCCAGCGCCGGCAACGGGGTGTACGTGGGGGTGAGCTTCAACCTCCGGTAGGAGGGTCGTCCGACGGTGGCGGGGAGGCGGGCAGCGCCCGCTTCCCCGCCGTGTCTGTGCAGGGCTTCCGCTACAGCAGGTACAGCTCGGCCGGCACCAGGCGTCTGTTGACGGGGTCGGCGGCCAGGCCGAAGGACTCCAGGGTCACCGCTCCCAGCAGAGCGGGGACTCCCTCATCGCCCACCACGCAGACGGTCGGACGGGTGCGGCCTCCCAGCCGCACTGTGACGACGGCGACCTCCCGCGCGACCCTGCGGCCGTCTGCGAGTGTAAACTCCTGCTGTTCGATGGGCCGGACGCCCAGCCGGGACAGCAGTGAACGGGGAAACTGGCTGAAGGTCGCGCCGGTGTCTACGACCGCTTCGACCGGCTCAAAGGGGCCGGCGTCCGAGGGGCCGATTTCAACCACCTGACGGAAGGTGCCCATCCTGCCACCGAGGCGAGGATAGCACGCCCGCCCCTCTGCCCTCCAGCCGCAGGGCCTGTCACCCTGAGGCCTTTCGCACGATAATCCACTGGCCGTTTTCGAACTTGACCAGGTCGCCGACCTGGACCTGGCGGTAGAAATCCCAGGGGACGATGTATTCGGTGGCCTGAATGACGATGGCGGGCTGGCCGGCGCCCATGCCGACGCTGACGATGTACTTGTCCTCTACGAACCCGACGACGGGCCCGCGGTCCTCCTGCTCGCAGGAGGGAACCTGGGCGATCACGGCCAGCAGGACAAGGGCCATCAGGACTTTCACGGTATCTCCTCCTTCTTCATGGTTTCTCGCCCCCTCACCCTAACCCTCTCCCCCGGCGGGGGCGAGGGAAGGAGGGCAGCGGGGATCTGGTGCCCCCTCACCCTGACCCTCTCCCCCGGCAGGGGGAGAGGGAAGGAGGTCTCGTCGGCTGCCGGGGCCGCGTGGGAAGATGGGCTAACCCTCTCCCCCTTGCGGGGGGAGAGGGAAGGCCGATGGCCGCGGCAAGGGCGTCTAGCGGGATCTCTCGCCCTTGCGGGGAGAGGGAAGGAGTTCGGGGGCTGGCACCCCCTCGCCCTCTTCGCCGTGGGGGCCAGGGAAGAGTCATCAGTCCCCTCGCCCTATCACTGATCCCCCTTACGGGGGAGGGGGACGCTTGTTCATGGGGGAGACGGGCAAAATGCCTGTCAGGCGGCGAGGAAAGGAGGGCAGCGGGGATCTGGTACCCCCTCACCCTGACCCTCTCCCCCCTGCAGGGGGAGAGGGAAGGGCCAGTTCCGCCTCGCGGGCCCGGATCCGGTCCTCTCCCCCCTGCAGGGGGAGAGGGAAGAGGGCCTGCGCGGGAGAGGGAAGAGGAGCTGCGAAGGGAGGGAAAAGGACTTGTGGAAGAGAGGGTCCGCCGGCGTCTCGCTGCGGGTGTGGCTGTCGCCGGAACCGCAGGTCGTCCGGACCAAAGAACAAGGGCCCGGAGGGAGAGATTTCCCTCCGGGCCCGACTGCGAGACAGGCTACCAGCGGTAGGTCAGGTACGCTGCGTAGCCGGTGTCAGTCGCCTGTCCGGTGCTGGAGATGTACTCCAGGCCGAAGGTGGTGTTGGCGGCCAGGCTGTACTCGGCGCCGGCCAGCCACACAGTGTAGCTGATAGAGGTGGGGTTGTCCGTCCCGGACTCGTAGGCGGCCTTGACGGTCAGCTTGTCGCTGACCTTCAGGCTGAGGTCCGCCCCGAAGGCCGTGACCTGGTTGAGCTCGTAGCCCTTCCAGAAGCCGCCCAGGGAGTAGATGGCGGTGTCCTGGTAGGGGTAGGTGGCCCCATAGGCCTTGTACCAGACGTTGGCCTTCGGCGACCACTGGGCCATGCCCAGGGCAGACAGGTCAATGCCCAGGGTGGCGGTCCAGGCCGTGGCCCCCGCCAGGCTGGCGTACTCGCCCGAGAGGCTGAAGCCGGGGAACAGGTCTCCGCTGAAGTCCACGCTCCACCCGCTCCGCAGCTCGGTGCCGGTGTTCTCGTAGTCCCGGTCGGACCGGTAGTTGGCGCCGAACGACCACCCGGCCAGGCTGGTGCTCACCCGGGCCGCGTAGGTGAACGTGTTGGCGGTCGAGGCGTTGTAGTAGCCCAGAGCGGTCCAGGAGAATCCGGCCAGCGAGCCGCTGGCCCGCACGCCGTTGCGGGCTCCGCTGGTCTCCGCCGACGACAGCAGGATGCCGTTGGCGAACGACCAGTAGTCGCGGCCCACGCGGAAACTGATCCCCCACGGCGACGACCAGTCGAAGTACACCCGGTCGAAGTCCGTGGTGTTGGCGGCCGGAGAGACCGCGTTCCACCGGGCCCGGACGAACAGAGCGGTCCCGCCGCCCACGCTGCCCTTGAAGGTCAGGCGGGCGCGGTTGAGCTCCACGGCGCCCATCGCGCCGGTCGCGAAGGTGTTCACGTACGTCCAGTCGCCGGTGATGGTGGTCTTGTCCAGCGCGCCCTTCAGGGCCGCCAGTTCCTCCTCGACGGCGGTCACCCGCACGCCCAGGGCGGCCAGCTCGGCGCGGAACTCGTTGACCAGCCGCTGGATGGCCTGGATGTCGGCCCGGGTCACCTCAGGCCGCGGCGCAGGCGGCGGAGGCGGAGGCGGCGGAGGCGGCGGCGGGATCTTGATGGCCTCGATGCGGGCCAGGATCCTGGCCACCACCATGGCCAGTTCGTAGCGGGTCACCCCGCGGTCGCCCTTGAAGGTCCCATCGGGGAAGCCCTCGATGATGCCCTTCGCGGCGAGCTCAGCGATCGCGTCGAACGCCCAGTGGTCGGTGGGGACGTCCGCGAACGGCTGAGCCAGCGCGGGGGAGACCAGAGCGAGCACGAGGATCGCTGCAACGGTCAGTGCCAGATTCCTCATCTGCTCGTGTCCCCCTGTCTGGAGTTGTCGAACCGACAGCCGAGCGGCGTCTACGGGGAGTGGTCGTGTTTCCTCTCCGCGTCAGCGACGGCCGCCGGTCCGCTGTCCCCTGCCATCCCGGCCCGGGCGGACTCCTGCGGTCCTCACCTCCTTTCCCCGCTCCGGCACCGCCGTCTGCAGACGGCAGGTGACACCTGTGAAGCTGTCCCGGGAACTGCTCCCCTGCGGCGAGGCCGCAGGGCATCCGCTGCGTGGACGGGCCGGAACCCGGTTGCCGCGTCCTGGGAGTCTGTCTGCGGCCGGCGCGAGCCGGCCGGCACGGCTCCGACTATTCCGTCCAAGGGTATATACGCGCGATGGCGGCCCACTCCTCCTGCCCCCGGAGGATTTTCGCCGCCCGGTGGGCACAGGAGGAAAGTTGTCGGTTGGTTATCCTCCGGATCCCTCTGGGGCGGCGGGCTGACCGGCAAACCGGCCCAGGAGGACCTCCGCCGCGTAGTCGTCGTAGGGCTCGGGAGGCACCTGCAGCGACAGGGGGACCAGACGCCTCCACCCCCGGGGCGGGTGGTCCCGGAAGTACAGGCGGCGGGCCAGCAGCGTGCTGCCCTCCTCCGGCACGAGGCTGACGGGAACTTGGGGCAGCGCCTGCTCGAGGAGGCGGCGGACCTCGGCGGCGCCCGTCCGGTCGCCGACGATCACCCGGGTGACCGCAAACCGGCCCGCCCACTCCCGCACGACCTCCGCTAGGCGGGCGCGGGGCACCACCGCCCGGGCGACGACCCGCGCGCCGTCGCCGAGGGCCAGCCCGCACTTGTCGCGGCCGGGGTCGAGGGCGAGGATGAGGGAAAAGGGAAAAGGGAAAAGGGAAAAGGGAAAAAGCAAAAGCGGAACGGGGAAGGGCCACTGCGAGAGACAGCAGGAAAATAGCGCCAAGAAGTGAGGGAAATGCATTATTGGGGTGCCTTGTTGATGGCAGCGGTCAGCATCGCGATCACTTCCCCGCACGACCGGCGGAGAGCGTTGTAGGAGGCGCGGTCGATCGCGCCGATCTCTTCCGCAAGTAAGATCCAGTAATCGGCCTCCCACGCCGATCCCCGCGACACTTTGAGATACCGCACGAATGACCTTCCGCACTGTCCTCCGTAGCCTTCGACGATGTTGGCCGGAACAGATATCGCCGCGCGCACCAGTTGCGCTCTGACGATCTGCGCCTCGCGGGTGCTGGGGAAGTGCCTCGATACTTCAAGCACAAGCTTCAGAAAAGCGTGGGCTTTCTGCCATACCGCGAGTTTTCGGTATCCCTGCCCCTGCACATCACCACCCGCCCCCCACCACCCCAGCCTTACAACCCCCACCACCTCTTTCCCTTTTCCCTTTTCCTTTTTCCCTTTTCCCTATTCCGGCAGGAATACAACCGGCACCAGGGCCCAGGAGTCGATGGGCTGGTTGTCGCGGGTGGCGGGCTGAAAGAGCCACGTCCAGGCGGAGGTCGCGGCCGCCGCATCCAGCGCCGGGTCTCCCGATGGACGCGCAACCTCCACCGCCGCGACGGTCCCGTCGGCGCGGACCAGGACCTTCAGCACGACCCGTCCCCGGGCGGCCTGCACCCGATCCTGCACGGTCAGTCCCGCGCGCTCCACCACGATCCGGTAGCCGCTCGCCGGGTAGTCCAGCCGCCCCGGATCCACCAGGACGGGAGGCGTGAGCACAGGGGCAGCCTGCTGCGGGATGACGGCGGACGGTTGTTCCCCGCCTGCGGTAATCTGCCGGGGGTCGCTGAGAGTCTCCGGGAGGTCTCCGGAAGCGTCCCCGCCGTCCAGGCGACCCCGTCGGACAGGCTTCCCGGGCCCGGACGCGCCTGCACCGTCCGGCGCGACCTGGGAGTCCGGAGGCTGCATGGTAGAAATCGCGACAGGCTGCGGCGCAGGACCTGGACGCCGCGCAGCTGAGGCGTCGGCGGTCTTGGGGGCGGGCCGCGCCGCCGGCCGTGGGGGGCGTGAGGGCGGGGGCGCAGACTCCGGCGGAGCTGACCGCGTGACTGTGCCGGCGTCTGCGGGCGGGGACCAGAAGGTCGGGTCCCAGCCGGCCTCCTCCTCCGCTGTGGGCGCCCGCCGCTGCGCGGACACCATCGGAGCGCTGGCGGGCGGTCGCTCTATGGCCGTCCCGGGGCGCCGCGCCACCCCCACGGCCGCGATGAGCGCGGCCGCGGCGGCGGCCGCCAGGATGGCCTGCGCTCTCACCGCGCGACCGCCTCCCCGACGGGTCGCGCCCGCAGGCCCGGCAGCAGACGCTGCAGCAGCGCGAACCCTCCGAACAGGACCACCGAGTACGCCAGGTCCCCGGCCACCGTGTTGCGGAAGAACGGGATCGCGGCCAGGTATGCTGCCAGCAGGCCCTGAGCCGTCCGGGGGTATAGGGCGCCTTCCAGCCACACGCCGAAGTTGGTGACCAGGAAGAACAGGATCGAACCGGCTAGCGCTCCGGCCACCACCCGGACGGGGCCGAGCCGGCGGCCCACCCACATCCCGATCGGGACCGCCAGGGCGATGGCGGCGTACACCACCGGGACCAGGGCGTGCAGCCCGATCACCAGGTCGCTCAGCAGCATCGCCCCCAGCGGCACGGCGAACGCCTGCCACCTCTGGTGGAAGTGGGCGCCGCCGAACAGGGCCACAGCCGCCACCGGCGTGAAGTTGGGCGGGTGCGGCAGCAGCCGCGAGGCGGCGGCGGCCAGCACGAGCCCCAGCAACACTGCCGTCCGTGCGCGCATGGTTTCCTCCTCCTTTCGTCGTTCCGACGGGTCCGTCTCTACCACTCCCAGGACGTCGTCACGAACACTGTGCGGCCCGGGGCGGGATAGCCCGCCACCGGCTCGTACGCGTAGTCCAGGGCGTTGTCCACGCCCACCGTCACCACCGCGCCGCCGGACAGGGCCGTCCGGTAGCGGACCCGGACATCCACGTAGCCGGACATCTGGACCGTGGTGAACGTGGCCGGGTCCAGGTCGGGACGGGGGCCGACGTAGAAGGCCGCCACCGTCAGCGTCCCGGCCGCCAGGGGGCGGTGGAGATTCAGTTGCGCGGTGACCCCCGGCACCCGCAGCAGGGGGGTGCCGGAGGCGTCCGTGGCCTGCAGGGCGGTGAGGGTCGCAGAGAACGTCGTCCCCCCGGACAGCAGCCGGCGCGCTTCCACCGACAGCCCGCGCACCGTCGCCTGGCCGACGTTGGACGGCGGGCAGCCCCCCGCGATCAGGTTGGTGGCCCACGCCCCAAACGCCGTGGCCGCCAGCACCAGACCGCGGTCCTGCCGCTCCACCCCCATCTCGGCCGCCCACGCCGTCTCCGGCAGCAGCGCCGGGTTGCTGCAGCCGGGGAAGTACAGCTCCAGGAACGTCGGGCCCCGGAACGTGCGTCCGGCGGCCGCCCGCAGCCGCGTCGTCTCGTCCAGGCGGTACACCACCCCCGCCCGGGGGTTGACGGTGGCGCCGTAGGTGGAGTGGCTGTCCACCCGCAGCCCCACCGACGCCAGGGCGCGATCTGTGAGGGCGGCGTCGTACTGGACGTACCCTGCCGCCACGGTCGCATCGGCGACGATGGGAGAGCCGAAGACCAGGGCGTCCAGGGACGGGCGCTGGGCCTCCAGCCCGGCGGTGAGCAGGCCCGCGGCCGTCTGCCAGCGCCGCTGCGCCTCTCCTCCCAGCAGGCGCGACGCATACGTGCTGGCTCCGAACGCCGAGGTAAACGTGAAGTCGTCGCTGACGTAGTACAGGCGGGCGGACGCGGCGTCCTGCGGACTGCCACGGGTCAGCTGCAGGATGGTTCTCCGTTCGCTCTGGCGGTCGGTGGGGGTGGGAAAGGCGGTGTCCCCCGGCACGCCCAGGTCGGCGGCGTAGGAGTGCACCAGCAGCCCCGCCGACGGCGACAGCGTCAGGCGGGCCGCGACGGTGGTCCCCTGGTAGTCGCTGTTGGGCCGGTGGCCGTCCGTGCCGTCGGCTGTGACGGTCAGCTGCCAGGCAGACGCGGGCGGGCCGGGCAGGCTCAGGATCACGGAGCGGCCCCCGTAGCCGCCCGTGCGCACCACCGCCCGGCGGCGGTCCGCGGCCTTCGTCACGATGTTGACCACGCCGCCCAGCGCCCCGCTGCCGTACAGGGCGGCGAACGGTCCCCGCAGGACCTCGATGCGCTCGACGGCGTCCACCGAGACGGTGCTGAGGTCGGCCTGGCCCAGGGCCACGCTGTTGAGGGGGACGCCGTCCAGCAGGACCAGGACCTGGGAGGGGGTGGAGCCGCGGACGCTCACCTGGGCGAGGCCGCCCAGGCCGCCGTAGGACCGGACGACCACCTCGGGGACCAGGGCCAGGACGTCGGCGACGGTGCGGGCGCCGAGGCGCTCGATGTCCTCGCGGGTGATCACGCTGACCGACGCCGGGGTGGACGCCACCGGCTGGGGCCGCCGGCCGGGGACGACGACTTCGGGCAGCTCGAACGTGGGAGGCTGCTCCTGCTGGCCGGCCGCCGGGGAGACGGCCACAGCCAGGACCAGAGACGACAACGCCCAAAGGCGCCGGACGCCTTTGGGCCGCACGCATACCATACCGCCCACCTCCCTTGCGCGAAGGCGTGTGGCGTGCGGTGCGGGCAGGTCTTCTGGCTTCCGGGTCATCGCCCCGCCCCCGCCTTCCCAGGCGGGCCCCGCTGTCAGGGTCACCGCCCAGTGGCGTGCGTGGGAGCGGGCATCGCCGGTTACAGCGGCGCGACCGCGCCGGAGTTGCACCGGACTTCCCTTAGACCCGCACCTCCGGAGGGGAGATTATCCGCCGGACGGGGAGATTCCTGCGACGTTGAAACGTTGGAACGTTGGAGCGTTGGACAGCGACGGGGGATCCTTTTTCAACGTTCCAACGGTCCAACGGACCTTATCTGCGTTGGAACGTTGGAGCGTTGGAACGTTGGACCACGACGGGAGATTCTTTTTCAACGGTCCAACGTTTCAACGCTCTAACGGAGTCTTCTCTGGCGTTGGAGCGTTGGACCGTTGGAGCGTTGGAACACTACGGAAGATCCGTTTTTTAACGTTCCAACGTTTCAACGTTCCAACGTTCCAACGCCCTACCGTTCCCCCACCCGTCCCAGTCGGTAGGTCACCAGCAGGGGGCCGACGGTGTAGACGTCCCGCTGGGCCACCACCTGCACCGTTACGGGGCCGCCGGCCGCCCGGACCTGCGCCACCGCCGCCCGGTGGTCGTCGATGTCGATCTGCGCCGCCGGGGGGGCGCCCACGAGGGTGAACGGCGGGGGCAGGACTTTGCCCCGGGCCACCCGCGCCGCCTGGTCGGCCAGCCGCAGCAGTTCCCGGCCGACGAGGTCTCGGGGCTGCCGGCCGTCCACGACTCCCCGGGCCAGGACCGTGCCGGCGGGGTACACCAGGCGGTTGTCGAACAGCTGCACGTACACCACCAGGGGTTCGCCCTTCAGCGTGTTCTGGGCGGCCACCAGCCGCAGGACGGTGTCCGCGTTGCGGTGGGCGATCAGCGCGGCGATGGCGTCCCAGGTGGCGCGGGGCGGCGAGAGCACGATCTCCTGCCCGCGGCTGTCCACGCCGATGCCGTTCTCCCGGGCCAGCTCGCTGGCCCGGTCCACCACCGCCTGCACCCGCTGGCGGATCATGGCCGGGGCCTGGCGGCCGTCGATGACGTCCCGCAGGACTTCCTGGTTGTTGAGGTAGGCGATGTCGCCCAGGGCCAGCTGCTTGAGGCGGTCCTCCTGGCGGCGGATCTCCTCCTCCAGGCGGCGGGTCTGCTGGAGGACCTCGTTGAGGCGGAACAGGGCCACCCGGGCCTCGGCCGACAGCAGCAGGACCGCCGCCAGGGTCAGCAGGGCGATGAGGACGCCGGTGAGGACGGTGATCACCTGGGCGGTGTAGCGGGGCCGCAGCCCGAACAGGGTCAGCCGCCGGCGGCCGATGGACCGCCCCACGGCGTTGCCCACCAGGGCGATGACGCCGCTGAGGACGACCAGGAGGGGGATGAGGACGAGGCCCGGTTCCATGACTACGTTGAAGGTTGAAGGTTGAAGGTTGAAGGAGGGTGGGGGCGCGAGCGCAGACTTCGGATCAGGCCGCTGAGCGATGAGAGAACTTTCTCGCACCGATCTCTCATGGCTGAGTGCATGCTATCAGAAACGTACCCGCGCCGCAGGGCCAGTTCCAGAAGAGTCATGAGCTCGAACAGCGACCCTCGGGCCACGTACAGGAACTGGACGAAATCGCGAGTGTGGTAGCGTCCGCACCCTTCGGCGATGTTGGCTGGAACAAAGACCGCCGCCGCCCGCAGCTGGCCGGCGAGCCCGAACTGCTCCCGGGGCGGGAACGTCTCCGCGGCGTCGTAGACATCGGAGGCCAGCTCCATGGCGAACGTCCACACCCGCAGATTCTGATACTTGACCCGCATCACGATCCTCCGGCCTGACCTACCCTCCTCGGGGGCCCGGCCAAGACCCGCCGCCCTTACCACCAACCTTCAACCTCCAACCTTCAACCTTCAACCTTCAACGCACTTTCAATCGCACCAGCAGCCGCACGAACGCCCACAGTTCGGCGGGGGTCAGCTTGCTGCGGCCGGTCCGGCGGTCGGTGAAGACATAGGGCACCTCCACCACCGCGGCCTGGGGGTGGGCGGCCAGGACCTCGAGCAGCAGCTTGAAGCCGGATCCCCGGTAGGTCCGCCCGGCCAGCACCTCCCGCCGAGCCACAAAATAGCCCGACAGGGGGTCCTGCACGCGCAGCCCCAGCAGGGCGCGGGCCAGCCGGGTGGCCGTCCGGCTGATGATCCGGCGCACCAGCGGCCAGCGGTGCACGCCGCCGCCCGGGACGTACCGGGAGGCGACGGCCAGATCTGCGCCGTCTCGCAGCGCGCCGGTCAGGCGCGGCAGCAGCTCCGGCGGGTGGGACAGGTCGGCGTCCATCACCGCCACCAGCGGCGCCCGGGCCACCCTGGCCCCGGCCAGGACCGCCGAGGCCAGACCGGCCTTGGCCGGCCGGTGGACGACCGTGATGCGGACCGGGGACGTGCGGGCCAGCTGCTCGGCCAGCGCGCCTGTCCCGTCGGGGGAGCCGTCGTCCACGACCACGACTTCCAGGGAAAGCCGCCGGCCCACCTCCGCCAGCCGGTCCACCAGGGCGGGCAGGGACTCCCTCTCGTTGTAGGTGGGGACCACGACCGTGAGTTCGGGGCCGGCACCGCCGGCCGTCCGCTTTACTGGGTCCGCAGACACCCGGTCGGGGCTGTTCACCCTCCCACCTCCGGCCCGCCGGCGCCCGTCACCTGTCCGCCCGCCACAGCAGCACCACGCCCGAGGCGCCCAGGACCACGTTGGGAGCCCACGCCGCCGGCAGAGGCGGCAGCCGGCCGTTTTCGCCCAGGGTCAGGGTGATGGAGCTGACGATGTAGTAGCCGATCAGGACCAGGATGGTCAGACCCAGGCCGATGGACGTGCCCGACCGGTGCGGCCGCAGCCCCAGGGGGACCGCCAGCAGGGCGAACAGGGCCGCCGAGAACGGGACCGCCGTCTTGAAGTGAGCCTGGACCACGTAGCGGGTGGGGTCGCCCCCGCCCCGGCGGATCACATCGGCGTACCGGCGCAGTTCGCGGATGCTCATCTCCGAGGGGTCCACCGCAGGCACCGCAATCTCCCGCGGGGTCCGGCGCAGGCCCACCCGCAGGCGCTGGAAGCGGGTGACCACCGTGCCCTCGCCGGTCAGCACGTACATGGCCCCGTCCCGGAACTCCCACCCGTCGCCGACGTAGCGGGCCTCGGGCGCCTCGATCACCCGCCGCAGGGTCCCGCGCTCCAGCTGGTTGACCACCACGCCCTCCATCTTCTGCTCGTCCCGCAGGAACCGGCGGACGAAGTACACCGACTCGACGCCCTCCTGCACGTCCCGGAACAGCACGTCCCGCTGGGCCGCCGGGGCGGGGCGGCGCAGGGCAACGGCCAGAGCCTGCCGGTAGCGATCCTCGGCGGAGGGGACCAGCAGTTCGTTGAGGGCCAGGTTGGCCACGCTGACCACCACGCCGGCGGCCACCACCGAGGCCGCGATCCGGGACAGGCTGATGCCGCTGGTGCGCATGGCGGTGATCTCCTGCCCGTCGGACAGGCGGCCGGTGGTGAGCAGGGCGGCCAGCAGCATCCCCATGGGCAGGCTGAAGCCCACAAAGTAGGGAAGCCGGAACACCACCAGCTGGACCGCCACCGACAGGGGCGCCTCCTGCTGCAGCACCAGGCGGCCGACGAAGAACAGGTGGTTGATGAGCAGCAGCGTGGTGAAGATGGCCACCCCGAAGGCGAGGACGTCCCGGAGCTGGCGCCACAGGTAGCGGTCGAGCAGGCGGGGGGTCATCCCCTCACCCCCGCCCTCTCCCCAGCGGGGAGAGGGATATCGAGGATGGCCCCATCGGGGAGAGGGGTGGCGGGGAGCGCGGTCGCGCGGTCGGGCGGTCGGGTGGCGGCGCCCCTCACCCCCACCCTCTCCCCACAGGGGAGAGGGATGGTGGCGGTCGCGCGGTCGGGCGGTCGGGTGGCGGCGCCCCTCACCCCCACCCTCTCCC